>DAVZXP010000001.1:0-93664 GCA_052298855.1 Candidatus Fimenecus sp.
ACAAATTACATATAAAATCAGGGCAACGGACAGCCGCAAGGGCTGTCCCTACGGTCGCATATATTTTCAGTTTTGATAAAACGAGGCTCCCTCTGACGAGGGAGCTGTTGAGCGAAGCGAAACTGAGGGAGAGAAAGCAATAAACAGCAAATTTTCGTTATCTCTCCCTCAGTCATTTTTCTTCGAAAAACGACAGCTCCCTCGTCAGAGGGAGCCTACGTTTGTGCTAAATTTTCAATTTGTTATATCCTGAAAGTTATTATAAATACGTCAATTCCCACGGCGGCAGCAAGCCACCGCCCTACCGTGTAGGATATTAAATTTAATTTGCTGACAGCCGATAACATTATATATTCTTTCAAGAAAATGAGGGCTCGATTTGAGCCCTCATTTGATTATAAATTATCGATAATATCCTTGATTTTTTCAGCCTGCCATTCATTAGTGTTTTTCTGGAGTTCTTCCATATCGAAATCTTTATTATCTGACGATGCGCTGAATCTGCCCAACCAAATAATCAAATCTTTTTTGAAATGATCGTTTATGTAATCTACCGAGCTACCCTTTGTTCTTGCCGCACAGACAATAATATCGCAGTTTTCCGGTAGATTCTTTTCAATATCCCGTTTTAATTTATCTTTATTGTCTCCCGAAGTTGTAACTCCTATTTTTTTGTCTTTATAGTAAATGACATCACATTTATCATATCTATCAAAATCATCATATGGTTTTTTATTTTTCAATGCTTGAATAAGATAATAAAGTGTGGTGCTTTTACCCATTTCGCCTTTACCTTGAAGAACAATAACTGTTTGCTTTTTCATAATAATCACCTATCATTTATAAATTTATTTTTAAGCTAAATTATGTTTTATTTCTATTGTGCTTTTTTATATACATATCTAAAATCTGTATTGTTATTTATATATTTCTTAAGGAGCTTCGCTGCTTCAGTCGGGTTTGATATTACATCTTTTGGAATTTCGCTGATATAAGTATTAGTACCACCTCCTGTATAACTACTCCATGTATTTGTCGAATCTTCAAAATAAGCTTTTGTTAATCCTGAATTTCTAAATGCTCCCAGTCCGATATAATTAACATTTTCAGGAATTGTTATTTCCGTTAAACTTTTACAATTCTCGAAAACATAATTGCTTATTGTTGTTAAAGATTGCGGAAGAGTAACATTTGACAATTTAACGCATCCTGTAAAACAAGAATTACTTATTTTTGTTACCCCTTCCGGAATAATTATTGATTTTAGATTTATGCAACGATCAAAGCACCGTATACCTATACTGTTAACCGTATCGGGAAGATCAATATATTCAAAAGCACAACTGTCGAATGCATCGAAGCCAATCGAAACAATACTGTCAGGCAGTTTTATTCTTTCAAGTGATGTACAGTCCGTAAAACCACCGTCAGCTATAGCGGTAACCGTCATACCGTTAAACGATGACGGAATAACTATATCAGTTGCCACCGTTCTGTAATCATTCTTTATTGCGACAGATAATGTTCCGTCATCAAGCTTTGTGAATTTCAGCATTTGCAAAGAGTCAACGGTTGTTGAACCGATTATGCCAAGGTTCTTTTCCGTGCCGTCGGTATAATAAATGACTAACTCGCCATTGACAATAGCCGTATCGGCTATTCCTCGTCCGTCAGCGCCCTTTTCGCCCTGCAAGCCCTTGTCGCCTTTTTCGCCCTTGATATTGCCGAGGTTAGATATTGAATTATCCGACATTATGACCACAAGCTCGCCGTCCGGGGAGAGTGTGAGCGACTTAATTCCTCGTCCGTCAGCTCCGTTTGCGCCATTCGCACCGTTTTCGCCCGTTACCTTGCCGAGATTTTTGACGTCGCCGTTTGAATAGGTCAAAACAAGCTCGCCCGAAGCGTTTATCTCCGACTTTGTTATACCCAAGCCGTCGGCGCCCTTAATGTTTCCGAGGTTAAGCGATGTTCCGTTTGTAAGGGTTATAACAAGATTTCCGCCTGTTGAAATTTCAATATCATTTATTCCCACGCCGTCAGCGCCGTTAAGTCCTGTGGCACCTTTGTCGCCTTTAGCACCCTGCAAGCCTTGCTCGCCCTTGTCGCCTTTATCTCCCTTGTCGCCCTTTGCGCCGACAACTGCTCCGAGATTTTCTGTAAGGTTATTTGTATACGTGATTACAAGCTCGCCGAGGCTGTTAATTTCAGACTTTTTAACTCCGATACCGTCAGCGCCGTTAAGTCCTGCGTCGCCCTTATCGCCTTTAATGCCCTGCAAGCCTTGCTCGCCTTTATCGCCCTTATCGCCTTTTGCGCCGACAACTGCTCCGACATTGGCACGCTGACCGTTAGAGAATGAGAGCACAAGCTCGCCCAACGAATTGATTTCCGCCGAAGTTACGCTAACACCGTCAACACCGTTTGTGCCGTTTATACCGTCAGAGCCTACTATTTTGCCGAGATTTGCCGTCGCTCCGTCTGTGTATGAAAGAACCAACTCGCCCGAGTCGTTTATAACAGCCGAAGCAACGCCGATACCGTTCGCACCGTCAACACCGTCTTTACCGTCTTTACCGTCGGTGCCGTTCGTACCGATAATCTTGCCGAGATTTGCGACCTCGCCGTTTGTGTAGGTCAAAACAAGCTCTCCGTTTTCGTTTATAACAGAGGACGCAACTCCTACGCCGTTATTTACGGTTTCGCCGACAACCCTGTCAAGATTTACACTTCTGCCGTCGGAATATGTAATTACAAGCTCGCCTTTTTCGTTTATCTTCGCCGCCGTTATACCAACGCCGTCTTTGCCGTCCTCGCCCTTTGCGCCGACAGCCTTACCTACGTTTATTTTCGTTCCGTCCGAAAGAACGATTACAAGATCTCCGTCTTTCGTGAAAGAAGCAGAGCTTATGTCGGACTTGTCTTTTTTCGACATTGCAGAAAGAGTCTTTGACCAATCCTTTTCGCTACCGGAATAGCCGTTATCTACCGCTATTTGATATGCCGATTTGCCCTCAAGTGAAATAAGCCACTCGTCCAAGCTTCCCGTGTAGCCCTGCTGCACCGCAAGCTCATATGCCGACAAGCCGTTCTTAACGTTTGTCGAAGCGTGCACGCTGCCGTTTTTATGCACCAATCTTGCGACGGCATAGGAAATTCCTATCATTGCGGCAATTATAAGTATTGCCACAGCTATTTTTTTCAATAAATCCTTGTTTTGCTTTGTTTTATGCATAATCTTCCCTCCAAAGGTTATATATATTTTAATCATACAACGACGTACTCGTTTTGTCAACTGTATTCTCGTTTTTACAAGCGTTTTACGGTCTTTTAGATTAAAATATACAAGAGGTGAAGCATATGAAATTCAGCGATAAATTGCGAATGTTAATAGAAGAACGCAATCTTACTCAAAAGCAGGTTGCTATCGACTTAAATGTTGCGGCGTCAACGATGGGCGGATATGTGCAGGGAAGCAGTGAGCCCGATTTTGACACGCTTATCAGAATTGCCGAGTATTTCAATGTTTCTACTGATTATCTGCTGAACAGACTTTCAAAAAACACCGTCGATCAGGACGAAGAGGAATTGCTGAGGGTTTACCGTTCAATGAAAAAGGAATACCGTCAAATATATATAGAACAAGGCAAAGCATTCCTAAAATAAACAGAGCACACGCAAAAACACGGGCGACATTATAAAATGCCACCCGTGTTTTTTATCTTATTTGTTATTTAACCCATTTCAGCTTATACATACCCAATGCGCCGAGGATGCTCGCTACGATTGTTATGAATATCATTGTGCCGACGGGCATTGACGGAGAGAAGATATAAACTGCAACTCCTGCCAAAATCGGCAAAATCGCAAGTCGCCAATACTTTGCAAAATATGATGCGCCGAGTGCACCGAAAAGTGCCGGTATTACATATTCAAACGCCGGCTTTACAACGGAGTCGTCCGCCGTTATATGCGGAAGAACGGGAGCGAAAAGCAACACGCCGACTGCGATAACTATTGTTGTGGTAATCGCCGAAGCCGCTATTGCGACGGTTGAAATTAGCTCGCCCTCCTCGCTTGATGCCTTGACCTCCGCCCTTTCAAGAGCGTTCATAGCACACGGAAGCTTTAAGTTTGTGATGTTGCCCGTAACAAACGAAAGATATGTACCGCCTGCACCGAGCATAGGTGTATATGTAATTACCTCAACAATCGCCGTTGACCAATAAATCGGAACGACAGCCGCAAGTGCCTTCAACAGCGTTGAAAACTGCGGAAACGCATTATATCTGATTGAGAACATAAGCGGAACGAAGAACAACGCCGCCAATGCGCTGACCGACCATATGCTTCCCCAAGTATGCACCTTGTCGATATAGGTTCTTTCTTTTTTCATTGCCGTTCCCTCCTTATCTCCAAGTAAGCGCCGCAATTTCGGGCGGTAAAACCTGCGTTAAAAGTACGGCAATTCCCATTGCACCGAACATTGCTATCGGCAGAACAAACGGCTCTAATTTTTTGAGTTCTTTTTTTCTGCAAAGATAGTCGAGTGCAATCGTGAATATCATTGCCGAAATAAGCGTTGCAACTGACATAACGCCTGCCGACGGACCGTCCGAGGGAACGCCTGCGATTGCCCTTGAAATAAATGCCGCAATTATTCCAATAAACGCCGCCGCACCGAGAATATCCCCGAGCCTGCCTGCACTTGCACTTTTCTGCGTGACCTTGCCCATTGCCTTGTGGATTTTCTTGCAGAGTATCGGCAAAAGCACAAGCGGAAAGCAAGAGCCGATTGTCATAGTCCACGCTATCGTTGAAAACTGCGTAACGTCCGTTACCTCATTTGACACGGAGGTTCCGAGCACGTTCAAAGCCGCTTCGGCGGCAACCGTTTCATATGCCAAATTGCCGATAACCGAGAGTCTTATCCACGGCAAAACAATTCCGAGTGCGGAAGCAAGCGCCAACACCGTTGCAAGAATTGAAATTGCAGGTGCTATTGTGAAAAGCATACTCGAAATCATAGTTTGCTTGAGTTTCTCCGTTTCAACGCCTATTTCCTTTGCCCGTTTCCACGATTTTACAATGAAAAATACACTTTGTGCGATTACAAAAACAACTATAAAGCCTGCAAGCGCATACATAAGCGGTCCCGTTTTGAAATCTCCCATAAAATCCCTCCGTTTATCAAAAATACGGCAGACCGAGAAAAGCCTGCCATTTTTCTTACTCTTGCTTAGCGATTATTTTATCCATCCAGCCGACAATATCCGACATAACCTCATCACGGTTTAACTCGTTGAGAAGCTCGTGTCTTGCTTCGGGATAAAGCTTCATAATAACGTTCTGATGACCTGTCTTTTTAAGGTCCTCAAACACCTGCTTTACGCCCTTGCCGTATTCGCCTACGGGGTCGTTGTCGCCCGAAATGAGCAAAATAGGCAACTCCGACGGAACGGTTTTGTACCAAAGCTTCGCCGACACCTGCTTGAGTGCGGTGAACAGGGTTTCAAAGCCGTTTGTTGTAAAGCAAAAACCGCAAAGGTCGTCGTTAATATACTTATCAACTTCCTTTTGATCTCTTGAAAGCCAATCAAATTCAGTTCTCTTTTCAGTCTTTTTGTTATATGTGCCGAAAGCGATTGAGTTCAACATTCCCGAACGGTGAAGCTTGCCCTTTGTCTTTTCAAGCTGCTTTGCAAGGGCAATTCCCATACCTGCCGCAGGATTTGTTCCGCTTGTGCCGCATATAATTGCGCCGTCAATCAAATGACCGTACTTTGCAATATACGCTCTTGCCATAAACGAGCCCATACTGTGACCGAAAATAAAGAACGGTAAATCGGGATACTCCTGCCTTGCAATATCTGTAAGCTGCTTCAAGTCCTCGACAACGCTTTCAACGCCGTTGTCGCCGAAAAAGCCCAATTCGTCCGCATTGGCAACGGATTTGCCGTGTCCGAGATGGTCGCTGATATATACAGCATAGCCTTGCTTGCAAAGCTCCATAGCAAAGCGTGCATATCTGTTAGAATGTTCTGCCATACCGTGAGAAATCTGCACTATACCCTTGACCTGTGAAAAGTCTGCGGGTGCAGCGCTCTGTGCGTAGATGTCGCAAAGTCCCGAGGCTGACGGAAATGTAAATTCATTAGCGGTAAATTCCACTTTAGTCACTCCGTTTCGCTGTGCCGTAGTGTGTTGAAACGCCTTACGGTACCTAAAAAATATTTATAAGTATATCACATTCCACGGAAAAAGTAACGTTTTTAGACAATGTTTGTATCGTTTAACAAATTATCGAGGCTCGTATTATACAAACTGCACAACAAATCTATCGCAATTCTATCGGCTTTGACAAAACGGTGTACCTCTCACACAAGAAGTCGTCTATCACGCAAAATATATGCGTCGGCTCAACCTCATAATCGTTTAAGCGTTGCGTAAGCTCGCAAATATCATCGAGGCTGTCCGAAATATCCCTTATCAAATTGTTTTCATATGTTATCCCATAGCTGTTTACGTATTCCTTTCCGTCAAATTTTCTCTCAACAAATACCCCATAAAACATTTCCCTAACTTCCCTAAAATTGTTTCTTATAGTAACAATGTTACTTATTGTAACATAAATAGGGCATAAAAGCAAGAAAAAAATAAAAAAGTCTCGGATAAATTATCCAAGACTTCAATTTGAGCTTTATCTTATTATTTCATTTTTACGGGAAATGCAGTTGCGCCCGTGTTCTTTTGCGTTGTAAAGCTGAGCGTCAACCCCCAAAACTGCGTCCCTGAACATAGTCGTTGCGTCAATGTCAACCGAATGTACGCCCATACTTACAGTGATGTTTTCATTGAACTCGGGGCAGCCCGATTTGATTTTCAAATTCTCGATTTCACGCTTTAGGGATTTGAGATGTTCAAGTGCTTTTTCTCCACTCTCGCCTGCGACGATTATGATAAATTCCTCTCCGCCGAAGCGACAGGTAATATCCGTCCTGCGTGAAAAGGTCTGCTTGATGCACTCGGCAATCATTTTGATACACTCGTCACCCTGCGAATGACCGTACTTATCGTTGTATTTTTTGAAATAGTCAATATCGAGCATCGCAAAGGTAATCGGAATAGAGTGCTTTTTGCAGTAGCTCCAAATTCCGTCAACCGAACGCTGCATACCACGGCGGTTAAGCAAGCCCGTAAGCGGATCAATCTCCGAAATACGCTCAAAGCGTTTTGTTTCAATCGACCTGTTCATATATGTACAATATTTGAAAATTGACAAAAACAGACCGACCGCAACCGTGAACAGGCTGAACACAAGCACCTCAAAAGAACTTTTTGTGATAATCGTTACCGCTGTCTGCTCTGCCGCTATTACGAAATAATATATAAATATGATCTTCGGCTCAAGCATTGCGAAGCTTGTCAGCGAGAATACCGTCAGAAAAAAGCTGCTTATACTGCCTGAGCTTATCGTCTCAAAGCTATTTATAAGGCTCGCCGTAACCACATATACGCCCCAATAAAGATATGTAAAATATTCCTTGCTCTTGTCGGTTGCGTCTCCGCTTGCAAGCGTTCTTTCCAAGAATACATATGCCAATATGTTAAAAAGTAAAAACGAAAGGCAGGCGACGCCCGTTCCGACTCTGCAATACCAAATATCGCCTGCGGCAATGTTAAAAACGGCGCTTGACAGCTCAAAAATTATTACAAAAACAGAAAACGGTATAATGTTCACAAAATTCGATTTAATTCTTTGACTTTCGACCTCTCTGTACACGGAGTCAAGCTTTACGTCCATACCGACAAAAGCGATTTTGAAAATGTCAAAAAATCGCTTCCATATAACCTTAAATTCTCTGTAAACATATTTCATTAAAAATACCGCCATATATTAATATGATAATTATACTTGCAAAAGAGTCTGTTTTCAACAAAAAATTTTGTAACACATTATCAAACGCCTCATAAACTGTTAATGAAGTTTTCAAACTTAAAACTTATCACAGGAGGAATTACTTATGTCAGAGAATAAGGCTTGTTGCGGTAACAATATTCCCGGCAAAATCAGAGAAGCAATTTGCATTGACACAAACCGTGTTTACGACTCTTGCGCAGACAAGGATTGCCTTGCCGACCTCAGAGTTTACTTCCCCGATGAGGCGCAAAATGTAATAAACAACTGCGTAAATGTAAAATTGAGAAGCGCACACATAATCAACTGTCTTATCGACGTTGAAAAGGTGCCGTTTAACAAGGGCTGCTACACGGTTGACATTACATTTTTCTTCAAGGTTGCCATTGAAGCTTACACGGCAGGCTGCCTTGCGCCGATTACAGTACACGGTCTTACGACGTTCTCGAAGAAATGCGTACTCTACGGCAGCGACGGTGCCGTTAAAGTCTATTCTTCGGAATACACCGCAGATGCGAACGACGACCAGCTTATTTCCACAAACACAAATCCACGTGCAAAGGTACAGGTTGCCGAGCCTATCGCCCTTGACGCAAAGCTCTGCCGCCCGTGCGACTGCTGCTGCACCTTCAGCAATTCCAACGTAACGTTGCCAAAATGCATTAAAAGAGCGTTCACCGAGGAATTCCCCGAGGACCTTTTCAGCCGCCAACACGACAAGGCAGTTGCCGTCACGCTTGGTATTTTCACAATCGTTCAGCTTGAAAGAGACGTTCAGATGCTCATTCCGGCATACGATTTCTGCATACCTCGCAAAGAGTGCAACTGCAATACGGATGACCCTTGCGAAACATTCAGAAAAATCAGATTCCCCGTTGACGAATTTTTCCCGCCGAAAAACGAATGTAACAATGACTGTTCCTGCGAGAAAAAGCCCGACTGCGGCTGTTAACGCAACACATCGGAAATCTAATCGCCGAGAGAGGTGCACTTCCTTACGGAGTGCGCCTTTTTTATTCGCCTTATCGACTTTTTTGAGGCCTTACAAAAATAATCGGTTTTTTATTGACAGAGCGCCTAAAAAAAGGGTATTATAATATAATACGGAGGCGATACAATGACAGTCTTTGACTTCGACAATACAATATACGACGGCGAAAGCGGGTTTGACTTCTTTTTATACTATCTTAAAAAATATCCGAAAGAGGTTGCAAAGTACACGCCTAAATTTGCCGAAGCATTTTTCAAATACAAAACGGGCAAGCTCGCAATATCTGAGGTTATAAACGATTACGGCTATATTCTCAAGGAATGTTGCGCCAAGTTTGACAATATCGAGGAAGAAATTTCTATTTTTTGGGATGAGCACGAAAATAAAATCAAGAGCTTTTACGACAAAATCCGCAAGGACGATGACGTTATTCTCTCCGCCTGTCCTACTGTAATTCTAAAAGAAATATGCAGACGTGTAGGCATTAAAAATTATATCGGCACCGAGATTGACATTGAAACAGGCGACATTCACAGCATTTGCTACCGTGAGGGCAAGATTAAGATGTTCAAAGAGATTTACGGCGATATTGAAATTGACGAATTCTACACAGACTCAATCAATGACAAGCCGTTTATGGATATTGCACGGGACGTGTATTTCGTCACGGGCGACAGAATCGAAAGGCTCAAATACAACGGCGTTTATTTGAGAGAATTAAAATAATCCGAAGCGACAAAAACGAAAACCGCAAGCAAAAGGCTCAGCCAAGCTTGCGGTTATTTTTAATATTGCGAAAGTCTGAAAAGCGTTCCGAGAGAGTGCTTGAAAAATGCCTTATAGCTCTCACAGAAATTGTTTTTTTGCGGTATTCCGTCAACAAGCGGCTCGCAATATCTCTTGCAGCCGTTGCGGCAAATGGGAAAAAATTCGCATTTTTTACATTCCTCCGGCTTTTCCTTTGAAAGCTCGACGAAGCCCGTCTCCTCACGCCGTCTGTCGAAATCCTCAAAGGTGTTTTCGTTGACATTTCCGAGCTTTAATTCATCAAGCACATAGAAATCGCACGGGTACACTCCGCCGTCCGCCTCGACAACATACTGAAACGAGCATATGCCCGAAAATCCGCAGCTCTCGGGCGGCTGACCTCTCAGCAGCATAACATAGTTTTCAAACTGCCTTATGCTGACAGGGTCATTTGCCCTGATATCCCTTACCCACAAATCAAAAATCGTGTTCAAGAAATTTCCGTATCTTTCGGGCGTAAGGGTGAAATCAAGCTTTTCGTTCGGCGAATCGATAGGATTAAGGCAAGGAATGAACTGCAAATATTTATATCCACGCTTTTTATACTCATTGTAAACAGCCTGCGGATAACGGGCAAGCGCATTGGTAACGACGGTCAAGATATTAAAATCCACCTTGTGCTTTTCGAGTATTTTCGCCGCATCGGTAACACGGTTAAACGTACCCTTTCCCGAAGCGTCAACCCTGTTCAAATCGTGAAGCTCTTTATTTCCGTCAATCGACAAGCCGACCAAAAATTCATTTTTCTTGAAAAATTCCGCCCACTTTTCATCAATCGCATAGCCGTTCGTCTGTATGGCGTAATGAATTTTCAGGGAATTTTTATTATTTTCATTCACACAACCGACAAAGAAATTGTAGAAATCAAGACCGATAAGCGTAGGCTCGCCACCTTGAAACATAAAGGTAATTTCTCTTTCGGCAAACGACAAAGCCTTTTTAATTAAATTCTCCGCCGTATTTTCACTCATAAAGCCGAGCTTTTCGCAATGCTTCTGCGCAATATCCTCATAGAAGCAATATTTACATCGCATATTGCAGCTGTCCGACGACGGTTTTATCAATAAACATATATGTTTCATATAATCACCGAGTAAATTCTATCATATATTCGCAATTATTTCCACCGCAAAAAACCGATTGTTGTTGAAACTTCCCCCAACTTATGTTATCATTGTTATATAAGCGAGGTGTCTCAAATGCAGCTTCAAGAATCAGGACAGATGTATCTTGAAACGATACTTATTCTTTCAAAAAAAAGCGACAGCGTGCGCTCAATAGATATAAGCGAGTATATGTCTTTTTCAAAGCCGAGCGTCAGCAGAGCCGTTAATTTGCTCAAAGACGGCGGATATATTCTCATTTCAAAAGAAGGATATATAACGCTTACGGCTTTGGGGCGTGAAATTGCGGAAAAGATATACGAGCGACACACAATCCTCACAAAATGCCTTATTGCCCTCGGCGTCAGCGAGGAAACGGCTGCCGAGGACGCTTGTAAAATCGAGCACGATATATCCGATGAAACCTTTTCGGCAATAAAAAGCCATGTCATTAAAAATTAAATTCGCAACTAAAAACGCCTCTCTGATGAGAGGCGTTTTTAGTTGTATATGCTTTATAAAGTTACTCCGTCCTTGAAAATCGCAATTTCACGGTAGCCGTTTTCCTCATTTTTCGTGTGCTTACCGTTTACCGTGTCGATTAAAAGCGAGAACAAAGCATCATCCGTTCCCGACTGTGCGTCAAAATCTATCCAATGCGGCTTTTTATTATAAAGTGCGGTATTGGTAGAAATTTTAACCGTCGGCACGATAGAGCCAAGCGGTGTTCCCCTGCCCGTTGAAAACAAAATCATATGACAGCCCGAAGCCGCCAAATCGGTAACGGCAACCATATCATTACCCGGTCCCCAAAGCAGCGAAAGTCCCGACCTTTCAGCTTTTTCGGCGTAGCCTAAAACGTCCGTTACAGGCGAACGTCCGCCCTTTTGAACGCAACCGAGCGATTTCTCCTCAAGCGTTGTTATTCCGCCCTCCTTGTTGCCGGGCGACGGATTTTCGCTTATCGGCTGACCGTGGGAAATAAAATACCTCTTAAAGCCGTTAATCATATCAACAGCCCTGTCAAATGTGGCTTTATCGACACAGCGGGACAAAAGAATTTGCTCTGCGCCGAACATTTCGGGCGCCTCTGTAAGCACCGTACAAGCACCCGTTGAAACAAATCTGTCGGCAATTCTGCCTATCATGGGATTTGCGGTTATTCCCGAAAGTCCGTCGCTTCCGCCGCATTTAAGTCCGATTTTAAGCTTTGAAGCAGGCACCTCCTGCCTTATGTCCGTTTTCGCTTTCTTTTTTAATTCTTCTATGAGCCTTACGCCCTCGGAAATTTCATCCTCGCAGTCCTGAACATTTAAGAACCGCACCCGTTCCTCGTCGTACTCTCCGAGAGCACCCTTGAGGCTTTCGATATTATTATTCTCACAGCCCAAGCCCAGCACAAGCACACCGCCTGCGTTCGGATGCGTTATCAATGCCGAAATAAGCTTTTGCGTATTTTCAAAATCTCCGCCGAGCTGACTGCAGCCGTATGGATGAGAGAACGAAAAAGCTCCTGTTTTTTTCGACAGGATTTCCGCCGTCTTATTCACACAGCCAACGGTGTTTATTATAAAAATATCGTTTCTTATACCGATTTCGCCGTTTTTACGAACATAAGCGAAAACGGTAACGGGAGGTGTTTTTTCAAGCTCCGTACTGCTTTTGTCATAAGTGTATTCGCCGACGCCTGACAAAGCAGTTTTCATATTTTCGGTATGAACTCTGTCGCCCTCTTTAATAAACACGGTTGCCACACCTATCGGATAGCCGTATTTTATTATCTGCTCTCCGCATTTAATATCCCGTCGGGCGTATTTGTGCCCGTTATCCAAGCTCACCTTGACATTATCCATTTCGTTTATAACGACAAAGCCCATCCGAGCGCCTCCCTTATTCCCGACTCTTCGATTTTTTCATAGCATTGCTCGGTTGCAGGCAAAAGAAAAGCTATATCCTTGCCCCACAGCTTTGTGTTTGAAAGAATATCGGAAATGCTGTTCGATTTTATGAAGCTTACTGCCGACTCGACGTCCTTAGGCTCATAATGCTTATAGTAATAAATAAGACTTGCAAGCGAAAAGCACATCAAAAGCGGTGCTTCCTCGCCCCTTTCGATTATGTCATCAACCGTCGGCAAAACTCTCGCCGAAAACTTGCTGACGGAATTTAATGAAATCGACTCCCAACGGTGTGCAAGATACGGATTGCGAAAGCGTTCAAACACGGCATTTGCAAATTTTATATTGCTTTCGTTTTCTCCTAACGCACGCAAAATATACCTGTTGAGACAGGTGCTTAAAAACTCGGATAATTGCTTATCGTCAACCGCTTCGCTTACAGTTTCAATTCCACAGAGCAGCGCAGGAAAAACAAGCAGAGTATGTGAGCCGTTTAGAACTCTGACCTTACGCTTTTTATACATTTCGACGCTGTCCGTCCACACAGCGTTTACGCCGACGCTTTTAAGGGGAATTTTCTTTTCAAAATCGCCCTCGATAACCCAAAGATGATACGGCTCTGCAACGTCCAAAAGCATATCCCGTGTACCTATGCGCCGAAAAATATTTTCGCTCTCCGCTTTCGGAAAGCCCGACACAATACGGTCGACAAGGGTGTTGCAAAACCGATTTTCACTTGACAGCCAATATACAAAAGCTTCCCCAAGAGCCCATTGCTCCGCATATTTTACCACGCATTCCTTAAGCTTGTCGGCGTTGTTGTCTATCAGCTCGCACGGCAAAATTAAAAGTCCGTCAAGACCCGCCTTAAAGCGTTCGTATAAAAGCCTTGTAAGTTTACCCGGAAACGACCTTTGCGGCGTGTCCGAAAACTTGCACGCACTGTCGTACTCAATGCCTGCCTCGGTAGTGTTTGAAATTATAATTTTCATATCGGGGTTATGAGCAAGGCTTAAAAGCTCCTCAAACTCCGTGTTTGCATTTATACAGCGGCTTATACAGTCAATTTCTCTTATGCTGTCCGTTTTCTCGCCGTTTTCAATTCCACGCACAAGCAGATGATATTTTCCGCTCTGCGAATTGATTATCTCGCCTGTTTTGGACGCAGTTGACTGCACAACGACAACAGAGCCGTCAAAAAGTCCTTGCTTGTTCAAGCTGTCTACAAAATCGTCGACAAACCCTCTTAAAAAATTCCCGCCGCCGAATTGAATTATACGTTCTTTCATTTATAACACCCAATCAATTATATCAATATGCCGTCGCAATGGTCAATTTCGTGCTGAATTATCTGTGCGGTAAAGCCTGTAAAGGTCTTGATCCGTGTTTGAAAATCAGCCGTCTGCCATTTAACCTTGACGGACTTATATCTTTTGCATTTTCTCGGTCCGCCGAGCAAAGAAAGACAGCCTTCCTGTGTTTCATACGGCTCGGACTTTTTTAATATTTCGGGATTGAGCATTGTCATATACTCTCCGCTGTTATCGAACACGATAATTCTTTTGTGCACGCCAATCATATTTGCCGCCATTCCCACGCACGAGTCCTTATGCGCCGATAATGTGTCCGCCAAATCCTGTGCCGTCTGTAAATCGTCCTTTGTTGCCGGTTCCGATTTCATAGCCAACAAAATCGGGTCATGAACCAATTCTTTTACCATAATTACCTCTTACGGCAAGCAATGACCTGCCGCCCTGTAAATTTCGTACCATTCCGAGCGTGTCAAGGAGACGTCCGCCGCCTTGCAAATCTGCGAAAGCCTGTCGGGAGTCATTGTGCCTGCAATCAACTGCATATTCGCAGGGTGTCTTAATATCCACGCCGCCGCAACGCCCGTTTTCGTCAAGCCGTATTTTTCGCCTATCTCGGCAAGCTTTTCGTTCAATTCGGGATAATCGTCATTGTCGATAAACGAGCCCTTGAAAAATCCCTGTTGGAACGGCGACCAGGTCTGAATTGTCATCTTTTTAATACGGCTGTATTCCAAAATTCCGCCGTCGTGCATTTGAGATTCTTCGTTTTTCATATTAACATTCAAACCCGAAGTAATCATTCCCGCCTCTGTTATCGAAAACTGAAGCTGATTTATGCAAAGCGGTCTTTTAACTGCGGTTTTAAGCAGTTCAATCTGCATAAGATTATGATTTGAAACGCCAAAATCACGCACTTTTCCCGAGCTTCTCAAAATGTAAAAAGCCTCTGCAACCTCTTCGGGCTCCATAAGTGTATCGGGGCGGTGAAGCAGCAAGAAGTCAACATAATCGACGCCGAGACGCTCAAGACTGCCCTCGACCGAGGATACAATATGCTCTTTTGAGAAATCGTACTGACCGTCGTGAATTGCACATTTTGTCTGAATAAAAATCTTTTCACGAACGCCCGAATGTCTTTTGAGATACTCTCCAAACTTTCTTTCCGACTCGCCTTTTCCGTAAATGTCTGCGTGGTCAAAAAAGTTAATTCCGTTCTCCAACGCACAATCAATTATGCCGTCAACCTGCTTCTCGTCAAGACTTGCCATTCTCATACAACCGAGAGCCACCGCCGAAGCATTTGCCCTGCTTCCGATTTCTAACATTTTCATATCGTATAACCTCCTAAAGAGTTATTTCTTTTTGATTATAGCACACTATTATTTACACTTCAATACAAAGAAAAACCCTTATAGCACATAAGCCATAAGGGATAGCAAAGCTTTTATTTATTAGCTTTCGCCGTTTTATTCTTTTTCATCCTCTGCTATTACATACCGCAGCATTTTCAATGCAGATAGCTTTTTTGCCTCTTTTTTTGACGATGAAACATCGGTAAACGACTTGTCATATTCTTTTATCCTGCAACGACTTCTCCATATTGGATTGCCATTATCATCATGCGATTCTTCAAATTCGTAAGTAGGAATAGAAAAATAATCTCTGCGTGCAAGGATTTCAAGCTGATTTATAGCCTTGTTTTTTGACGGCTCATCAATTTCATCTCTCATTGTAATATACTTGATAGTTCCGTCTTTTACCAAATACTCATAAGCAAATTGGCAAACATCCATTCTCGCCTCGCTTTTTGACTTGCCATAACCACAAAACACAGGCAAATTATCTAAAAGCTTTAACTTACAACTGTATTTTAATCCGTCGTAAACAGGCATGCCTACCGTAATTGGCTTTTCATGATAAATGACATTAGGCTCTCTTAAATACCAACTCTCCGTACGTCCGTTTTCCTTAAACCAAAACCATGGAATGGTACCGTTGACTTTCCTTTCCCAATCGTAAATCATACGCACATAATTTTCGTCGGTATATGATTCAATAAAATCCTCCGGTACCAACATTGCTTCGACAACCGATTCGATAACGGGAAAATCCCAGCCGCAATCTATCGTTACCGCACCTAAAATTGCCTCAAATAAATCCTCCATTACAGACATTTCTTTTGCAACATTATTTTTTATGTCGCCTTTACCCATAAGCAATAATTCTGCAAAGCCGAGTTCGTCGATTCTGTTGGCAAGAGTTCTTTTCTCTACCATACGGCTTTTAATCTTTGTAAGCTCATTCTCCGTACATTCGCAGGAGAACTCCTTTGAGCCATCGTCCACCCTATCCATTTCCAGCATTTCACGCAACTTGAAATTCAGCGATTGAGGCTTGCCCATATAGGCATCATCAATGTTGCCGAATTTGGAAACCAACACTTTTACCACCGCCAAATCCAACGCTTTATCTCCAATAAATTCGAGAATTTCGTTGTTTTCGCCCCCGTTTTCCTCCGTGTAAGAGCGACGAGTGAACGCTTGATTGAGCAACTTGATATTCTTAAACCTATAACCAATTTGTCCTTGTACCATTTCAAAACCTAATTTTTTATCCATAATAAAAAATCCTTTCAGTAAATAATTTACTAAAAGGCATAATAATAGCCCGACGATGCACTTCTTCCGTACGCAAAGAAGCCTTGTCAGACCAAATAAGTTAAATTTAATTCTTTGTTTTCTTTCGTTTACTCGGGTTCACTTGCATAAACAGGAATAAACACTAAAATACAATGTCTAAAATTTAATTTATTATGCCTCAAAGCTAATTTTATTATATCAACAAAATTATTCCTTGTCAATACCAAACAAAACCCCGTACCTCTTGCGAGATACGGGGTTTAACTTATAAGTTATGCTTTACGCTTTAATTCGTAAATCCGAATTACATCTCAGCGATTGCAGCCTGAGCAGCAGCAAGACGAGCGATCGGAACACGGAACGGTGAGCATGAAACATAGTCAAGACCGATCTTGTGGCAGAACTCAACAGATGACGGATCGCCGCCGTGCTCACCGCAGATACCGCAGTGGAGTGACGGACGAACAGCCTTGCCGTTCTTAACTGCCATTTCCATAAGCTGACCAACACCTGTCTGGTCGAGCTTAGCAAAGGGATCGTTCTCGAAAATCTTGTTATCATAGTAAGCGTTGAGGAACTTACCTGCGTCGTCACGGCTGAAGCCGTAAGTCATCTGAGTAAGGTCGTTTGTGCCGAAGCAGAAGAACTCAGCTTCCTTAGCAATGTCGCCTGCTGTAAGAGCAGCTCTCGGGATCTCAATCATAGTACCAACTTCGTACTTCATTGAAGAGCCAGCAGCAGCGATTTCAGCGTCAGCGGTAGCAACAACTATATCCTTAACGAACTTAAGCTCCTTAGAGTCGCATGAAAGCGGAATCATAATCTCGGGGCTTACTGTCCACTCGGGATGAGCCTTCTGAACGTTGATAGCAGCACGGATAACTGCTCTTGTCTGCATCTTTGCAATTTCAGGATAAGTAACTGCAAGACGAAGACCACGGTGACCCATCATCGGGTTGAACTCGTGAAGAGAAGCAATGATAGCCTTAATCTGCTCAACTGTCTTGCCCTGTGCGTCAGCAAGCTTCTTGATGTCCTCTTCCTCTGTGGGAACGAACTCGTGGAGAGGCGGATCAAGGAAACGGATTGTTACGGGGCAGCCCTCAAGAGCTTCATAGAGCTTCTCAAAGTCTGACTGCTGATAAGGAAGAATCTTATCAAGAGCAGCTTCTCTCTCCTCAACTGTATCCGAGCAAATCATCTCACGGAAAGCAGCAATTCTGTCAGCCTCAAAGAACATATGCTCTGTACGGCAAAGACCGATACCTTCAGCACCGAGCTCTCTTGCCTTCTTAGCATCAGCGGGAGTATCAGCGTTTGTACGAACTTTGAGCTTTCTGTACTTGTCAGCCCAAGCCATAATTCTGCCGAACTCGCCTGCGATCTGAGCGTCAACAGTCGGGATAACGCCGTCATAGATGTTACCTGTTGAACCGTCGATTGAAATATAATCTCCCTCGTGGAACTCTTTACCGCCGAGAGTGAACTTCTTGTTTTCTTCATCCATAACGATGTCGCCGCAGCCTGATACACAGCAAGTACCCATACCACGAGCAACAACTGCTGCGTGAGAGGTCATACCGCCACGAACTGTAAGGATACCCTGAGCAGCCTTCATACCTGTGATGTCTTCGGGAGAAGTCTCAAGACGAACAAGAACAACCTTCTCGCCCTTTGCATTCCAAGTCTCTGCGTCGTCAGCTGTGAATACAACCTTACCGCAAGCAGCACCGGGAGATGCGCCAAGGCCCTTACCCATAGGAGTAGCAGCCTTCAAAGCAGCAGCGTCGAACTGCGGGTGGAGAAGTGTGTCAAGGTTACGGGGATCGATCATTGCAACAGCCTCAGCCTCTGTCTTGTGTCCCTCGTCAACGAGGTCGCAAGCAATCTTGAGAGCAGCCTGTGCAGTTCTCTTACCGTTACGGCACTGGAGCATATAGAGCTTCTTGTTCTCAACAGTGAACTCCATATCCTGCATATCATGATAGTGGTTTTCGAGTGTATCGCAAACCTTAAGGAATTCTGCATATGCTTCGGGGAACTCTTTTTCCATCTGAGCAATCGGCATGGGAGTACGAACGCCTGCAACAACGTCCTCGCCCTGTGCGTTGATGAGGAACTCACCCATAAGCTTGTTCTCACCTGTAGCGGGATCACGTGTAAATGCAACGCCTGTACCTGATTCGTTGTTAAGGTTACCGAATACCATGGGCATTACGTTTACTGCAGTACCCCATGAGTAAGGAATGTCGTTATCACGACGGTAAACGTTTGCACGGGGGTTGTCCCATGAACGGAAAACAGCCTCGATAGCGAGCTTCAACTGAGTAACCGGATCTGACGGGAAGTCCTCGCCGAGCTGCTTCTTGTATTCAGCCTTGAACTGCTCAGCGAGCTCTTTAAGGTCAGCAGCAGTAAGCTCGATGTCATACTCAACGCCCTTCTTTTCCTTCATAGCGTCGATAAGCTGTTCAAAGTACTTCTTACCAACTTCCATAACTACGTCTGAGAACATCTGGATAAATCTTCTGTATGAGTCATAAACGAATCTCTCGAACTTAGGATCGGGGTTGCCTGCGATCATAGCAGCAACAACCTCGTCGTTAAGACCAAGGTTAAGGATTGTGTCCATCATACCGGGCATTGAAGCACGAGCACCTGAACGAACTGATACGAGAAGCGGATTGTTAAGATCGCCGAACTTTTTGCCGTTGATCTCTTCCATCTTCTTAACGCCTTCCATAGCCTGAGCCATGATTTCGTCGTTTATTTTTCTGCCGTCTTCATAGTACTGTGTGCAAGCTTCAGTTGTGATTGTGAAGCCCTGGGGAACAGGAAGACCGATAGCAGTCATCTCAGCAAGGTTAGCACCTTTACCACCGAGAAGGTTACGCATGGTCATGTCGCCTTCGCTGAACATGTAAACCCATTTGTTTGCCATTTTACATACCTCCAAAAATTATTAACTAATTAAATATGGTTGTCAAAAGAGCATAAAATGCCCATTGACAGAATTAACCGTTGATATTATAACAGAAAAAAATATATAATGCTACTGTTTTTTCAATTTTTTTACGCATAAACGCAATTATTGTAAAAAATAACGGACACTTCAAATAGAAATGTCCGTTTATTGTTATAATTCTTTAATCTTGAGTCATTTTTTTAATATAACGCTTAAAGAATGCAACCGCACCCTCGACAGACGAAACAGGGAATCTCTCATTTGTTCCGTGAGTGCAAAGCAAGAGCTTTGTATCCGAAACAAACGGTGAAAATCTGTAAATATTATCGCATACGCACTCATAGTTGCAAGAGTCTGTGCCGCCCATTACAAGGAACGGCGCAACAAGGTTTTTGCTGTCTGCACTCTCGCAAAGCTCTTTGATTGTCAAATAAGCCTTTGAGTCTGTGGGTGATACCTTTGAGGCCTCTTTACCGACAAGGAATTTAATATCAATATCCTTATTTTTGACCGACTTTCTGATATGCTCCTCTACATCGTTAAATGTAACACCGGGCATTGTGCGGAAGTTTACGGTAATTGTAGCCTTTTGCGGCAAAATGTTAAACTGCGGACTTCCCGAAGCCATTGTAACAGCCGTGCAGGTACGAATAAGCGAAGCCGCAGGCGGTATTTTTTTCATTACAGCAAGAACTATCGGCTTTAATATATTGAGGTTGCACGCAACAAGTCTTACAGGATATGTGCAGCGCTTGCCGATTTGAGTAAACAGGTCATAAACGACCTTTGACATACTCGCCTTGAACTGATGACCCTCTAAGTCCTTGATAACGTCGGCAAGATGACCGATAGCCGTGTGCTCGGGTGGCTGTGAGGAGTGTCCGCCCTTTGCGTTGACGCTTATCTCGTAGTTTATGCTTCCTTTTTCGGCAATTCCGACGCCTGCAAGATTACAATCGAGAACACCGTTTATATTTACGGGAAGAATAGCACCGCCCTCGTCGATAACCGCTTCAAGATGAACGCCCTGCTCTTTGAGATAATTAGCAATCTGCTTTGCGCCGTTATCGGGTGCGGCAACAACTTCCTCGTTGTGTCCGAGGCAGATATATATGCTTCTTTCGGGAACATATCCGTCGGCAATAAGCTGCTCTATGCTCTCCATAACCGCAATAAGGTGGTTTTTCATATCGAGAGCGCCTCTGCCCCAGATAAACTCGCCGTCATTGTAGCCCTCAAAAGGATCGTGTTCCCAATCGTCCCAAGTACCCTCGTTTATCGGTACAACGTCCTGATGCGCCAAAAGAGCAATGCCGTCAAGAGACGGATTTTTACCCTCCCACTTAAAGACAAGACTTGCATCACCGATTTTGGTCTTTGTCATTGTCTTGTGAATAAGCGGATAGCGTTCCTCCAAGAACTTGTGGAACTTATCAAACTCATTCCAATCAACCAAACTCGTGTCATAATTAGAAATTGTTTTGATTTTGATAGCGTCGCTCAAATTTTTGCAGTAGCGCTCGCAATCAACTTTTTCGGGTTCTTGCTTCTCCGCATTTTCTGCAGGCTTTGATTTCCAAAACGCCGCTTTTATAAGCGTGTAGACGATAAGCACCGCAATAATGCCGAGAATTATCCATAATGCTGTCATAATACTTCCCCTTTCGTAAGAAATAATTTATATATTATTTTGTATCAACAATATATATATTCGGATTTTTCGGATGATAATATACAGTCAGCGACTTGTTTTTAACGCTCTTTGCGTATTTTTTATTGACAGAACCGCTTGAAAACGGCTTACCCTTTCTTCCGGGAACGCTTGAACTGTCGCAGACAATAACCTTGCCTGTAAACCAAGCCGGTTTGATTTCAATCACACGGCAAACCGCTTTGACATTATTTTTATAAAGCACCTCTCGTTTTTTTAAGGGCAAGTAAGCGATTGTTTCTGCTGCGGCAAGTCCTAATCCGAGATAAACAAGCACATACCAAACGGTTTTTGTCTTAATATAAATATCCACTGCATTTTCGGGATTGTAATAGAAATACATTTCATCACCGATATAGGTGTCTTTGTCGACAAATTTATATTCCGTTTCATACGTTTCACCGTTTAAAAAGTAAGTGAAGATATATTTTTCTTTTCCGTCATCCTGCTTTTCAATATGTGAAATATATCCTTTTGTTCTTTGTGCATTCTTTACAAATGCCTTGTCGGACAATATAAACGCACTGCCGAGAATAATCAACACAAGATTGATTACCATAAGCGTTATAAATGCCTTATCAAGATATTTTATCAGTTTTTCTTTCATACAAATCTGCCTTTCAAACAAGTTTTTGCATTAGAACAAGGTCAACTGTGAGGACTCGGGCAAATCTCCGAACGCACCGCAGTCTCTTAGCAATTCTATTGTGGATTTGCCTGCCTTTGCTCTTGCGGCGAAGTCTTCAATGGACACGAATTCTCCGCCTCCGTCATCCCTTGCCGCAGCAAGCGGAATTGCGGCACTGTCGCCTACACCCGAAAGTGCGCCGAACGGCATACGGATTTTTCCGTCCTCGATTATATAATCCTTTGCCTTTGATTTGTAAATGTCAACGGGAAGAAGCTCGATATTTCTCGCCATCATCTCGTTTACAACCTGCAAGGCTGTGTATTGGTCTTTATCCTTTGCCGAAGCTGTTTTTTCTCTGACCTTTTGGTCAATTTCTTTCATCTTTTGGCGGACTGCATCTCTGCCCTTTATGACGGTTGAAGCGTCCAAGTCACCGCCACGCACGGTCAAAAACGCCGTGTAATATTCAAGCGGTTTATATATTTTATACCAACCGAGTCTAAGCGCCGCAATTACATACGCCGCCGCATGAGCCTTGGGGAACATATACTTGATTTTACGGCAGGACTCCATATACCACTCAGGTACGTTGCAAGCTCGCATTGCCTCCTCTGCGCCCTCGGGAAAGCCTATCTTTGCGACAATACCCTTTCTTGTTTTCTCCATTATGTTGAACGCCATACTCGATTCAAGTCCTGCGTGGATAAGATATGTCATAATGCCGTCACGGCAACCGATAACCTCTGAAATCGTGCAAGTGCCGTTGTTGATAAGGTCTTGTGCGTTACCGTTCCAAACATCCGTACCGTGTGAAAGTCCAGAAATCTGCAACAAGTCGGAGAACGTGTGCGGTTGAGCCTCGATAAGCATTTGACGAACAAACGGTGTTCCCATCTCAGGTATTGAAAGCGTTCCTGTTTCGCAGTCAATATCCTCGGGCTTCAAGCCAAGCGGCTCGGGGCTTGTGCAAAGTCCGATTATCTTCGGATCGCAAACATCAACATCCATTACGGGTATGCCTGTCAAGTCCTCAAGGTGTTTATAAAGCGTCGGAACATCATGTCCGAGAATATCAAGCTTAAGAATAGTATCATGAAGCGAATGGAAGTCAAAGTGCGTGGTTTCCATATCACTCGTTGTATCGTCGGCAGGATACTGAACAGGGGTGAAATCATAAACATCATACGCATTCGGCACAACGACCATTCCGCCGGGGTGCTGTCCTGTCGTTCTCTTAACTCCTGTACAACCGACTGTGAGCCTGTCCTCTTCTGCTCTTGAAACGGTTTTACCCTTTGCCTCAAGATATTTTTTTACAAAGCCATAAGCGGTTTTATCGGCAACCGATGCAGTTGTTCCCGCTTTGAACACATGGCTTGAACCGAACAATTCTTCGGTGTATCTGTGTGCCTTACCCTGATATTCGCCCGAGAAGTTAAGGTCGATATCGGGTGCTTTATCGCCGTGGAAACCAAGGAAGGTTTCGAACGGGATTTCGTGACCGTCTCTTATTAAATCGGTGCCGCATTCGGGACATTTTGCAGGCGGCATATCGAAGCCCGAGCCGTATTCTCCGTGTTCAAAGAACTGTGTATATTTACACTTCGGACATCTGTAATGCGGAACTAACGGGTTTACCTCGGAAATTCCCGCCATTGTCGCAACGAATGACGAGCCGACAGATCCTCTCGAACCTACATGATAGCCGTGATCCTCCGAGTCCCAAACGAGCTTTTGTGCAATTATGTAAAGCACGGCAAATCCGTGTTCAATGATAGAATCAAGCTCTCTGTTAAGTCGATTGGTTACAATTTCGGGAACAACTCCGTCTTTTTCATACCAATCCCTCGCCTTTGCCCAGCAGATTTCACGAAGCTGCTCCTCACTTCCCTCAATCGACGGCTGATATGTACCGTCGGGGAACGGACGAAGCGTTTCTATCATATCTGCGATTTTATTCGGGTTTGTTATAACGACCTCTTTCGCCGTCTCCTCGCCGAGATAGGCAAGGTCGGACATCATTTCCTCTGTGGTTTTGAAATAAAGCGGCGCTTGGTTGTCCGCATCCTCAAAGCCCTGTCCTGCCATAAGGATAGCTCTGTACTGTGCGTCAACAGGGTCAAGGAAATGCACGTCGCCCGTAGCCACAACAGGCTTGCCCAAACCGTCTGCAATGGATATAAGACGGCGGTTTATGTTTTCAATATCCTCAACGCAGGTAATTTTATCGTATCTCTTATTTCTCTCGGGATTTTTTGCGTTCGGGTCGGAATGAGCCGCAAGCATAAATCTGTTGTTGCCCGTCGGCTGAATTTCAATGTAATCATAGAACGAAGCTATCTCGGCAATTTCCTCGTCGGGAAGCTCGTCAAGTATCGCTCTGTAAAGATTGCCTGCCTCGCACGCCGAGCCGATTATCAAGCCCTCACGGTGCTTTAAGATTTCGGACTTTGGCATTCTCGGTTTCTTGTAGAAATACTTTATATTTGACATCGAAACGAGCTTATAAAGATTTTTAAGTCCCACCGAGTTCTTAACAAGAATTATCATATGATATGTGGGCAAATCTTTAATCTCCGCTTCGGGATTTTTCATATCGTCAACAAAGTAAGCCTCAACGCCGTAGATAATTTTTATCTTACCCTTTGCGGCGTTCGCTGCGTCGGGGAAACCCTGCACACAGCCGTGGTCTGTAATTGCAATAGCCTTATGCCCCCAGCTTATCGCTCTTTTAACGAGTTCGGCGGGAGGGGTCATTCCGTCCATTGAGGACATATTTGTATGCAAATGCAATTCGACTCTCTTTTCGGGAGCGTTGTCCTTCTTTTCAATCGGTGCGACAAGGCAAATGCTTCTCGGATTGATAACATTTTCGCCTCTGTACTTGTCAAATGACATTGAGCCTGCCAAAACAACATATTTACCGTCTGAAATATATTCAAGCAAATCGTCACAGTAGTCTTTCTTTTCAAAAATAACTACCGAATACGAATATGTATTGTCTGTAATATTAAATGAAATTATATACTTGTCGCCGTTTCTTGTAAGACGTGACTCAAAGCCGAATACACGTCCCCAAACGGTAACTCTGTCATCGGCAGAAGTAATATCCGCCATTTTCATAGGTGCACCCTTGATTTTGTTGCCGTAAATAACCTTTAAGCTGTCGGTGTAGTAGGGATAACCCTCTTCGATAACTTCAGCTTTCAAAGGCTCGTCCTTCTTGACAGGCTTTGCTTTAATCTGCTTTTCACGCATCTGCTCGTCAATTTTCTGTTGTTTCTGTATAAGCGTCTGCGCCGAGTCCTCCGTTTCCCCTTCCTGCTCGATAAACACTTTCAAATCGGCATTAAAGCGTTCCTTGAGGAGCCTCTCAACCGCCTTGTCGCAACCTGCCGTGCAAAGCACGTCCTTACCGCCGTGAGCAAGTTCTATGTGAAGTTCGCCATCTGTTTCATAAGAGAAAACACAATCCTCCAAAAAGCCGTTTGCGACAACAACTCTGCGTTTTATAATCTCACGCAATTCGCCGTCATATTTATTCGTCAAAAGTGAGCCGTCAAAAACAGGCTCGATTGAAAACTCGGAAATGCCGAGTCCGTTTGCAATAATCCTGCCTATCGTATCAACTGTTCTCTCCGACATAAGTATAGGGAAAAAGACGACCGCCGTAACGCTGTCGCCTGCTTCATCACTGCTTTTGAGCAATCTCAAAACTTTTGCGTTTTTAAGTGCTCTGTCATATTTCGTAAGCTCATCTGCAAAGTCTGCAAACAAATCGTAAAATCCATTCATATTATATGTAAATCCTTAATGTAAACGTCTTTAGTTATAAATTGTCTATTTCCTTTAAGAGCTCCTCAACAATTTTGTTTTCGGGAACTTTTTTGAGTATCTCACCATGCTTAAAGATAAGCCCGTAGCCGTCACCGCCCGCAACGCCTATATCAGCTTCTTTTGCTTCGCCCGGACCGTTTACCGCACAGCCCATAACAGCAACTTTTATCGGATTATGAACATTTGCAAGTTCCTTTTCAACCTTTTCGGCAAGAGAAATCAAATCGATTTTAGTTCTTCCGCAAGTCGGACAGGAAACTATCTGCGGACAATCCTTTTTAATGCCGACCGCCTTTAATATGTCGAAGCCTGCCGCAACCTCCGAAACGGGATCAGCCGTAAGCGAAACTCTTATCGTGTCGCCTATGCCGTCGAGCAAAAGCGCACCGATACCTGCGGCGGATTTAAGCATACCCATATGACGGGTGCCTGCCTCGGTAACTCCGAGATGAAGCGGATAATCGCATTGCTGTGCAACAAGCCTGTAAGCCGCAACCATAGTCGGCACATCGGATGATTTAATCGAAATCACTATATCGTTAAAGTCGAATTTTTCAAGCAAAGAAGCGTGCCGCAACGCACTCTCACACAATGCCTCGGGTGTAACGTGACCGTACTTTTTAAGCAAATCCTTTTCGAGAGAGCCTGAATTCACGCCGATTCTTATCGGAATATTTTTCTGCCTGCAAGCGTCGGCAACCGCCTTAATTCTATCGTCAGAGCCGATATTACCGGGGTTTATTCTGATCTTGTCAACGCCTGCCGCCACGCTTTCAAGCGCACATTTATAGTCAAAATGGATATCCGCAACAACGGGTATTTTAACCGCATTTTTTACGGCATAAAGCGTTTTAACCGCCTCAATATCCGGCACTGTAAGGCGGACGATTTCGCAACCTGCCTTTTCGAGCTCAACAGCCTGCGCAACATTTCCCTCTATATCGTGAGCAAGAACGTTGAGCATTGACTGAACGGTAATTTTACTGCCCGAGCCGATTTCAACATTTCCCGCTTTAACAGTTCTTGTAATTCTGCGTTCCATATCCTGCACCCCTTTTAAGAACGAATAATTCTTACAATATCATTATAGGTTACAAACACCATCAAAAGCATAAGCAATGCCAAGCCTGCCGCATGAACATAGCCCTCGTATTTCGGATTTATCGGCTTTCTTCTTATCGCCTCGATTATAAGGAAGAAAAGTCTGCCGCCGTCAAGAGCCGGTAACGGTAAAAGGTTTGCTACACCGAGATTTATCGTGATAAGCGCCATTATAAACAGCAAATCGTCCATATTTCTGTTCGTCGCCGCCGAAGCTGTGACATCAGCGATAATATCGACAGTACCGACAGGCCCTGCAAGCTCGGAAGCACCGTATCTTCCCGTTACAATATCAAAAAGACTCAACCATACAAGTCTTGCGATTGAAGCCGACTGTGTGAACGAGTTTTTCAAAACGCTCTTAAAGGTTGGCTTTTCGCCGACGATAATAAAATCATAGGTTATCAGCGTTACGCCGTTTTGCTCGGTTGTCTGAAACTTAACGTCATTGAGCTCGACTTTTTCGCCGTTTCTCTCAACTGTAAAGTCGATAACACCGTCCTGACTTCTGCCCATAAGGAAGCTCAAATCCCTTTCGGAAAAGACCTTATGACCGTCGATTTTGACGATTTTATCGCCTGCCTGCAAGCCGTAATTAACGCTTGTTGCGCCGTCATAGAAGCTGTGAATGGTATTTGTGCCTATCAAATCCTTTGTGGTTGATAACAATACCGCCATAATGATTACGCCGAGTATAAGGTTCATTACCGCACCTGCGACAACAATGAGAATTCTCTGAATAAGAGGTCTGTTGTTAAACGCACGCTCGTCTGTACTGTTTTCGTCCTCGCCCTCCATACTGACATATCCGCCTATCGGAAGGCAACGAACGGCATAGGTTGTTTCCCCTTTTTTCTTTTTGAAAACAGCGGGGCCCATACCGATTGAAAATTCGTTTATCTTTACCTTGCAAAGCTTTGCACAGATAAAGTGTCCGAATTCGTGAATCATAATAATAACGCCGAAGAACAACAGTGCAACCGCAATAGTCCACACCTTTGACCAAACACCCGAAGCCGTAATTTCAAGTAATATTTTAACCACCTATTTCTCTTGCAAATTTGTCAATTTCGAGTATATCCTCGAAAGTATAATTATCATAATGCGGAGTTTTTTCAAGCACCGCTTCGACCCTGTCGGCAATATCCAAAAATCCGATTTTGCCCTGACGGAACATAAGATTAGCCTGCTCATTTGCAGAGTTTACCGCCGCAGGATAAAGTCCGCCCATATTTATAGCCTTTCTGCAAAGGTTTATGCAACGGAAAGTTTCATAATCAGGCTCAAAAAACGTGAGCTTGCCTATCTGTGAAAGGCTCAGTTCTCCGACGGGAGATTCAAAGCGCTCGGGATAAGTCAAGGCGTACTGAATCGGTATTCTCATATCGGGAAGTCCCAATTGAGCTATTACAGAGTTGTCGTCATACTCAACCGCCGAGTGAACAATGCTCTCCCTGTGGACAACAATATCGACGTCATCGGGCTTAACGGAAAACAGCCAAACCGCTTCGATAAGTTCAAGGCCCTTGTTCATCATTGTAGCGGAATCAATGGTTATTTTTGCACCCATGGACCAATTCGGATGCTTCAACGCTTTTTCAACCGTAACATCACGAAGCTCCTCTGCGGTTTTACCGAAAAACGGTCCGCCCGATGCTGTGAGTATTATTTTTTTCAAAGCCTTGTTAGTAGGTTTACCCTGCAAGCATTGAAATATTGCCGAATGTTCGGAATCGACGGGCAAAATTTCAACTCCATGCTTTTTAGCCTCGCTCATTACAAGCTGACCGCCCGCTACGAGCGTTTCTTTGTTCGCAAGGGCAATTTTCTTTCCTGCATAAATTGCGGTAAGCGTAGGTTTAAGTCCTGCCATTCCCACAACGGAGTTAAGCACGGTATCGGCGCTCTGAATTTCAGCACATTCGCATACGCCGTCCATACCGCCTAACACCTTTATATCGGTATCGGCAAGCTTAATTTTAAGGTCGGCTGCCGCCTTTTCGTCAATAAGCGCAACCTTTTCGGGCTTGAATTCACGGGCTTGCTTTTCGATTTCATCAACACTCGAAAAAGCAGTTAAAGCCTTGACGCCGTAACCGCATTTGCGACAGACATCAAGACTTTGCTTACCTATTGAACCCGTTGAGCCTAAAATTGATAAATTTTCAGTCATCAGCATACGACTCCATATAAAGTAATGAATGCATAAAGCATTGTAAGTACAAACAGGGCAGAGTCAAATCTGTCCATAACTCCGCCGTGACCGGGGAAAAGATTTCCGTAGTCCTTTACTCCGAAATTTCTCTTTATAACCGAAGCTGTAAGGTCGCCGCATATTCCGATAACGGAAAGTGCAAGCGAAACCAATATAACCCAACCGTAACCGATTGTATGTACCGTAAAGAAGCATCTGTCAAAGACGGTAAACAACACAACATTGCTTACAACCGCACCGACAATACCGCCTATTGCACCCTCAACAGTCTTTTTCGGGCTAATCTTCGGGCAGAGCTTGTGCTTTCCGAAAAATCTTCCCGAAAAATATGCAAACGAGTCCGAAAGCCAAGCGGCAAACAGTCCGAGCAATATAAAGAACAAATCGTAGTGGAAATCGAACTTGTCGGGATATGTTTCGCTCATATCGTTTAAGAAAATGAGTGTCGAAAAGCTCCACGGTACAAAGGTTGTCGAAATAATGACCGAAGCAACCTCCTCGAACTTTGTGTTTTCAAAGTCCGTGAGCATAAGCATAAACAAAACAACGCAATAAATAACAACTATTGCCGTTACGGGAATGACAATTCCCCTTTGCTCAAGCTCGGGTCTGAACTCATAAAACAACGGAACAAGCCCCGAAAACACAAGGCTTATATAGTATATTGCCTTGTTCTTGATTCCTATTACTTTTTCTATCTCCCTTGCGGCGATAACTGTAAAAATCGCCACAACAATCGAAAGTGCGGGCGTATCTCTAAATGCGAGCACACCTACTGCGAACAACGCCGCCACAATGCCGGTTATCGTTCTTTTAAGCATAAAAATCCCTCAATCCACACAAATTATATTCCGCCGAATCTGCGGTTTCTTTTTTCAAAATTACGAAGAGCCTCAACAAGATTATCTTCCGAAAAATCAGGCCAAAGCACATCCGACGACCAGAACTCCGCATAAGCCGCCTGCCAAAGCAAGAAGTTTGAAAGTCGCTTCTCGCCGCTCGGGCGGATTATCAAATCGGGGTCGGGCATACCTGCCGTGTAAAGATTGTCGGAAATCATTTCCTCGGTTATGTCGTCGGGCTTCAGCTTGCCCTTTTTAACCTGCTTTGCAAGCTCCTGCACCGAATGTACAATTTCCTGCCGTCCTCCGTAATTTACCGCAATATTGAGGTAAACCTTTGTTTTATCCTTAGTTATCCTCTCGCTGTATTTCATCATTGCAAGTATATCCTTGGGAAGTCCCGACTTGTCGCCGATGAAATTCACCTGAATACCCTTTTCCTCATTCTCCGCCTTGCGTTCGTCAAGCTCTTTGAGGTACTCTCTGAAAAGATCCATTATTGCGGATACTTCTTCCTTCGGGCGTTTCCAATTCTCAGTCGAAAACGCATAAAAGGTAAGATATTTAATTCCGAGGTCGCCTGCAAACTCACCTATTTTTCTGAAAGTTTTAGCACCCTCGATATGTCCTTTGTAGCGTGGCAAGCCTCTTTCCTTTGCCCATCTTCCGTTGCCGTCCATAATGAAACCGATATGCTTCGGCAACACCTCAAAGGTCGGTAAATTATTTAAGTCCATATTAACCGCCTTTCATAAAAATCCGATAATCGCACAACACCCCTCAAAAGAGGGGCTTTTGGCAGATTATATTTCCATAATGTCTTTTTCTTTTTTGGCAGCGAGTTCGTCAGCTTCCTTTACAAACTTGTCTGTAATCTTCTGAATTTTATCCTCGCCGTTGTGAAGGTCATCCTCTGTGATAACGCTGTCCTTCTTCATCTTTTTGAGCTTTTCGATAGCGTCTCTTCTGATAGAACGGATAGCAACCTTGCACTCCTCGGCATACTTGCTTACGTCTTTGCAGAGAAGCTTTCTCTTCTCCTCGGTAAGAGGCGGGAAAGCAAGTCTGATTACTCTGCCGTCATTTGTCGGGTTAATTCCCAAATCCGAGGTCTGAATAGCCTTTTCAATGGGCTTGAGTGTTGAAATATCCCACGGCTGAATGATAAGGTTTACACCCTCCTGAACCGAAACGGCAGCCATCTGCTGAATGGGGGTGGGTACACCGTAATAGTCAACTACGATTTTATCAAGAACAGCGGGAGATGCTCTGCCCACTCTCATTGTAACAAATTCATTGTGAAGTGCCTTTATGGACTTCTCCATTTTTTCTGTTGCGAAATCAAATACCTCTTGCATTATTATTGCCCTCCTGAAATTATTATTTTACTAAAGTTCCGACATTCTCACCGCTTACGGCTCTGAGAATATTCTCGGGGTCTTCAAGGTTGAAAACGAGAATCGGAATGTTATTATCTCTGCAAAGCGAAGCCGCCGTGCTGTCCATAACCGCAAGTCCCTTGTTCAAAACCTCAGAATGTGAAAGCGTATCGTACTTCACAGCGTCCGAATACTTGTTGGGGTCCTTGTCATAAACGCCGTCAACATTTGTCGCTTTAAGAATTACATCGGCACCGATTTCAGCTGCCCTCAAAGCCGCTGTTGTATCGGTTGAGAAGAACGGACTGCCTGTTCCGCAGCCGAAGATAACAACCTTACCGTCTTCGAGGTGTCTGACAGCCTCATCTCTTACAAACGGCTCTGCGATACGACGCATATCGATAGCGGTCATAACCCTTGTCGGCACGCCCTTTTGCTCGAGTGTGTCCGCAAGTGCAAGCGAGTTCATTACAGTTGCAAGCATACCGATATGGTCTGCTCTTGTTCTGTCCATGCTTCCGCTTGAACGGCCTCTCCAAAAATTTCCGCCGCCGACAACAAGTCCTATCTGCACGCCTGTATCGGCGCATTTCTTGACCCAATCGCAAACGGAGCTTATAACGTCAAAGTCAAAGCCGTGTCCCTGCTCACCGGCAAGCACCTCTCCGCTTAACTTTAAAAGTATTCTCTTATAAACCGGTTCCATTCAAATTCCTCCGTACCTCCGCCACGGATTTTCGCCGTGCGGATTACATAAATTTACACATATATTTTACAGTAAATATTCCGTTGTGTAAAGAGCTATTTTGTTAATAAAAATTATTTAAGGGTAATCCTCTTGACACTATGCACAAACTTTGTTGACTTATTATTGAAAAGGTAATATAATTGTAACAATACTATGTTATTGGGGAAAGGTAAATATATGGAAACTCCTTTTGATATAGAGTTTATTGCCGATTCGTTCAACCTTGACGGCAGTTATGTCGGCTACAAGGTCAAAAACGACGGTCATATAAACTCTACTTATGTTATCAACTTTGAGGACGGAGACGGTTGCCCGAAAAGGTATACGCTTCAGAAAATAAACACTTATGTATTTAAGGACACCGACAAGCTTATGTCAAATATCGTCGGCGTTACCTCACACATAAAAAATAAGCTCGGTGACTATGAACGCCGCACGCTTAATTTCCTGCCTGCAAAGGACGGAAAATACTATGCCGTTGATTCAAACGGCGATTGCTGGAGATGTTATGACTACATTGACAACGCATACACCTGCAATATCATTGAGTCGGCTGATGTTTTCTACAACGCAGGTAAATCCTTCGGCAATTTTCAAAAGCTTCTCTCGGATTATCCGATTGATGAGCTTTTTGAGACTATTCCCAAGTTCCACAACACATATTCAAGATTTAATGATTTCCTGAAGGCTGTTGAAAGAGATGCTTCGGGCAGAGCTTCAAGCGTTAAGGATGAAATTCAATTTGTTCTCGACAGAGAGGCGGATACAAAGGTGCTCCTTGCAGAGCTTGAAAAAAATGCGCTTCCGCTTCGTGTTACACACAATGACACAAAGCTCAACAATATTTTGTTCGACAGCGAAACCAACGAGGGCATTTGCATTATCGACCTTGATACGGTAATGCCCGGCCTTTCGCTTTATGACTTCGGAGACAGCATCCGCTTCGGTGCAAACACCGCAAGCGAGGACGAAAAGGACCTTTCAAAAGTTTCCTTGAGTCTTGAACTTTATAAGGCTTACACAAGAGGCTATCTCTCAACTGCAAAAGACAGCCTTACCGAAAAGGAAATATTCTATCTTCCGTTCTCGGCAAAGCTTATGACACTTGAATGCGGTATGAGATTTTTGACTGACTATCTTGACGGCGACGTTTATTTCAAAACGGAATATCCCGAGCATAACCTTGTCCGTTGCAGGGATCAGTTTGCACTCGTTGCCGACATTGAAAAGAAATATGAACAAATGCAGGAAGTAACTCAAAACGCTGTGAATGAGGATTAAAATATGCTTGAAATAAAGAACAAGAAATTCTATATGGACTCAAAGCCTTTTGACATATATTCGGGTGCTATACACTATTTCCGCACCGTCCCCGAGTATTGGGAAGACCGCCTGACCAAACTCAAGGCGGCAGGCTTCAACACGGTTGAAACTTACGTTTGTTGGAATTTGCACGAGAAAAAGCCGGGTGAATTTGACTTTTCGGGTATTCTCGACATTGAAAAGTACCTTGAAATTGCACAAAAGGTCGGTCTTTACGCAATAGTCCGTCCGGGTCCTTACATCTGTGCCGAATGGGATTTCGGCGGTTTACCCGCTTGGCTTCTCAAGGATAAAAATATGCAAATCCGCTGTATGTATCCCGATTATCTCAAATGCGTTGACCGCTTTTACAAGGAACTTTTACCGAGGCTTGTGCCGCATCTTGAGTCGCACGGCGGTAACATAATCGCAATACAGGTTGAGAACGAATACGGCTCATACGGTAACGACAAAGACTATCTCCGCTACGTAGAAAAACTCACAAGAGATTGCGGAATTGACTGCTTGCTCTTTACCTCCGACGGAAACACGAATAATATGATTTCCGGCGGTTCGTTGCCCGACATTTACAAGGTTTTGAACTTCGGCTCACGCTCAAGAACAGCCTTTAATGTTATGAAAGGCTTTGAAAATGACGGTCCGAATATGTGCGGTGAATTTTGGTGCGGTTGGTTTGACCATTGGAGAGACAAGCACCATACAAGGAATTCACTTGAAATCGTAAATGAAATCAAGGGTTTTGTCGATAACGGCGCAAGCTTTAATATGTATATGTTCCATGGCGGCACAAACTTCGGCTTCACCGCAGGTGCTAACCAAAACCAAGGTCACGGATACGAGCCGACGGTTACAAGCTATGACTACTGCGCTATGCTCACGGAATGGGGCGACTACACACCCGCCTATCACGCTGTGAGAAAGCTTTTGTGCGAAAAGCAGGGCATTGAGCTTACCGAGCTTCCCGAAAGCCCGAAGCTTCAGTCAATCGGCAAGGTAGAGCTTACCGAAGCCGCTTCATTGTTTGAAAACCTCGACAATATCGGCGAAAAACACCATGTTCCCGTTCCCGAGGGAATGGAATATTTCGGTCAGAATTTCGGTCTTATTTATTACGAAACGACCTTAAAAGGCAAGTACAATGCTTCGCCTATGTATGTTAAAAATGTTCACGACTTCGCCGAGGTTTACTTTGACGGGGAGAAAAAGACGGGCATTGACCGTACAGTTTATTCCGTTGAGGGCAAGACAACATTAAAAGACGTTATCTTCAAGAAAAAGAAGGGCGAAAGCTCCCCGTTCCTTATGCCTGCTCTTTCGGGCGAGAGGAAAATCGGCGTTCTTGTCGATACAATGGGCAGAGTAAACTACGGAGAAAATATGCTTGACCGCAAGGGTATTTCCGATATTTACCTCGGTATTCAACGCCTTATGAGCTATGACGTATGGACTCTTCCGCTTGATAATCTCGACAAGCTTAAATATTCATCAAGCGTAAAAAAAGATGAGCCTGTATTCTTAAAGGGCAGCTTCAAGACCGATTCAAAAGCAGATTGCTTTGTTCATCTTGACGGCTTCAACAGAGGCTGTGTTTACATAAACGGCTTCAATCTCGGTAGATTTTGGAAGGTAGGACCTCAAAAATCACTCTACATACCGGGCACACTCTTAAAGGACGAAAACGAAATCATTGTTTTCAATATGGGCGGTTATTCAAAGCCGACCATATCAATTACCGACAAGCATAATTTAGGGTAACGATATAAACAAAGCACCGAACATCGAGGCAAATGCTTCATGTTCGGTGCTTTGTTTTATTTTAATAAATTACATAAGTGAAAGGTAAAGCTGTTTGATTTCTTCAACGCTTGTGTCTCTCGGGTTACCCGGACGGCAAGCGTCGTCATAAGCCGATTGAGCAAGGAAGTCAACATCTTCGGGTTTAACAATATCCTTGAGGTCGGCAGGAATTCCTACATCCTTTGAAAGCTGTTTAACTGCGTCAACGGCAGCCTTACGAGCCTCATCAAGCGACATTGCGTCAACGCCCTCAACTCCCATTGCCTTTGCAATATCTCTGTACTTTTCGCCTGTTGCGGGAGCGTTATATTCCATAACGGTCGGGAGAATTATAGCGTTTGCAACGCCGTGAGGTGTGTCATAAACTGCACCGAGCGGATGAGCCATTGAGTGAACAATTCCCAAGCCGACATTTGAGAAGCCCATACCTGCAACATACTGACCGAGAGCCATACCCTCTCTGCCCTCTGCGGTGTTTTCAACTGCTCCACGAAGCGATCTTGAAATAATTTCAATAGCCTTGAGGTGGAACATATCCGAAAGTTCCCAAGCGGCCTTTGTGATATAACCCTCGATAGCGTGAGTTAAAGCGTCCATACCTGTTGCTGCGGTAAGTCCCTTAGGCATTGAGGACATCATATCGGGGTCAACAACTGCGACAACGGGAATATCCTTCGGGTCAACGCAAACCATTTTTCTGTTCTTTGCAACGTCTGTGATTACATAGTTTATTGTAACCTCAGCCGCTGTACCTGCTGTTGTCGGAACGGCGATAATCGGTACGCACTTATTCTTTGTCGGAGCAACGCCTTCAAGCGATACAACGTCTTCAAATTCGGGGTTTTCAATTATAATACCGATAGCCTTTGCTGTGTCCATTGACGAGCCGCCGCCGATTGCGACGATGCAGTCAGCACCCGAAGCCTTGAAAGCGGCAACACCTGTCTGAACATTCTCAATTGTGGGGTTAGGCTTAATCTGTGAGTATATTTCGTAGTCAATCGACGCATTTTCCAAAACATCGGTAACCTTTTTGGTAACGCCGAACTTCAAAAGGTCGGGATCTGAGCAAACGAAGCATTTTTTGAAGCCTCCGCCCTTAACCTCGGTTGCAATTTCGTTAATTGCGCCCTTTCCGTGATAGCTTGTTTCATTAAGTACAAATCTGTTAGCCATAATTTTGACTCCTTTTACACTTATTTATATGTTTTTATATATCGTGAGAAATCCTCTCAACAATTTTATTATAAAACTAAAAAAGTGTATATGTCAACATTTTAACAATGTCAATACGTAAAGTTTACAGACTGTTAAAATACTGCTTTGAAAAGCCTATTATAACTAAATGCAACGGATAATAGATATAGAAAAACCATTTCATAAACCTGTTGATTTTCGGATTGCTTCCCCTTTTGCCGTTATACATTGAAAGCACGGGGATTGAAAGTGCAACGCCGAGCTGTAAAACGCCGTACACCGCATCTATTGCGAAGAAATACACCACGACATAAAGGCACACATAGAACATCATCCAGGTCATTTGCTTTTTGAAATTTCCTCTGTTCGTGCCAATCGCCATAATGCAAAGTGCGGCAATACAGCTCCAATCGCTCGGCAAGGTCACAACGCAGATTAAAATAATCGCAAGAACTTTTACGGGCATTTTTATTTTCTTTGAATCTGCCACTCGGAGCATTACAAGCCCCCACGCAAGCGACCACATAACGCTTGTTTGATTTAGGAAGTCGCCGTAGTAAAACGGAATGAACGATTTTGCGTCAACAAAGCTTTCCGAAAAGAAAATATAAGCAAAATGCGAGACAATCGAGAACGCAAAAAGCCTTGCGGTGTATTTGTTTATGTTTTTGGTGTAATGATAACCCTCTGCGATAAAATAGCACATTATCGGACAGGTAAGTCTGCCGATTATATGCATTACAAGCGGTAAAATTTCCGTCGGATAGCCCGAATAAGCCGCCCACGCTATATGGTCAACCGTCATTGCGAGTATCGCTATCAATTTGAGCTGATTTGAATTGAGAATTTTACCTTTTTCCATATCAAAACTCCTAAATTATTTCTACAACCATTCTATCACACAAAATTTTTTCAAGCAATATTTTTTCAATAATAAACCCCTGACACGTGGTCAGGGGTTTTAATATGCTTTAGCTTTTAATTAACTTTCGCACCTTCATCTTCTTTGTCCTTGCGCTTTTTACGCCAAAGGATAAAGAACAAAATGAACAAGCCGTCAAGTGCAAGAACAAAGGTTGCCACAAGGTTTTCCTTTATAAGAGCACCTGTTTTTGAGATGATCGGATGGTCCTTGATAATACCGCCCTTATCCTTATCGGGTTCGGGTGTCGGTGTGGGATCGGGCGTAGGCGTGGGAGTAGGCTCTTCGCCATCGGGTCCCGACGGGATAATATCAACGCTTCCGTCTGCATTTACAACAAAATTGAGCCAAAGCTCCGAGGTGTCCTTCGGCACGGTAACAATCCTTGTTCCGTCGTCAAGCGTAACAACCGAAACTTCGGTAGCCGTATCGCTTACGCTGATAACAAACTCTTGTTTACCTGCAAGGTTTTCGTCTTTGTCATAAATTGAAACGGTATGTCTGCCGTCCTTTATTTCATCAAGCTTGTATGCACCTTTTTTATCGGCAGTTGTGTCGAATTCACCGAAGTCAAATTCGAGCTTTGCCGAGGGCATTAAATCTTCACCTTTATAGACCTTACCTTTAAGACTCATTCTTACGCATGGGTCATCGGTAACAGACGGGTCGTTACATTCAATGAAAACAAAGTTAACATCGATATCCGTTGCAACATTTTCGAGCTTGAGCTGTCCGTTCACAACCTGTGCGGTTACATCCTCGCCGTTAACAAAAACAGCTTTAAGGTGTGCGTCGGGTTTAGCAATAATATCAAGCGTTACTCCGTCAAAACGGTTGACGATTATTTTGTCTCCGCTGGTCATTCTCCGTCCCGAGTGGAGAACATAGCCTCCCTCGTTAAAGGTTACGGTAATTTCATGCGAATCAGGTACTATTGTGCTAAGGTTCACGTTTTCGGCAAATACTGCAAACTGCATGGTCAAAACTAAAATAAGACACATTATCACGCTGCAAGCCTTTTTCATGAAACCACCTCCTTATAATACCAAATTGCAATTAAGCTGCTGTGTATGTTACTGTATAAGTCATTGTGCCGGTATACTCTGCAATCGGTACTCCGGAGAAGTCTGCGATTGTAACTGTAGTAGCTGAATCAACAGCGTTGTTTACTTCATTATATACAACCTCTTCACCGTTAGCAACTGTGAATGTAAGAGTAGAAGCAGTGCCTGCGTTTGTCATCTTACCGCCATCATTAGCTTCAGCCTTAACTTTAAGTGTGTCGCCGAGCTTAAGCTGTGATGTTACTGTGTATTTAGCGTTCTGTGCTGTTGTATCGCCCCAAGCAACCTCAACAGAAGCAGGGATAGTTACTGTGTATGTGTATGCGTCAGAACCGTCAGTCTTTGTAAGCTTTGTCTTAACGTCGGGTGTTGCTGTCTGCGGAGCAGGTGTGTCCTTGGTGATGTCGGTCGCAAATACAGGAACACAAATGCTTGCGAGCATCATAACTGCAAGAATTATAGAAATTACTTTTTTCATTGTAAACTCTCCTTATAAATTAAGCGTTAACAACCTGTGCTGTGAAGGTAAGCGTATCGCTGTACTCGTCGATAGCTGCGTTAGCCCATGCTGTGCCTGCAACATTAACGGTTACAGTCTTAACGAATGTGCCTGCTGCTACAACGGGGCCTGCTGTCTTAACAGCTGTAATGTCGCCTGTGATTGTGTAAGCGAGTGTTGCGCCGCTTGCCGATGTCATATTAGCGTTATTCTGTGCTACGTCAACCTGAACAAGCTTACCTGTTTTAAGCTGACTTTCAACAGAATATGTGAAATCTTTTGCGCTGTCTGTGTTTGCTGTGTTCCACGGAATAGGCATCTCTGCAGGAATTGTTACTACGAAAGTGCCGTTGTCCGTAACAGCTGAAATATCGGTTTTAACCTGTGCTGTGCCCTTGCCGTCGGGTGTTGTCTTGTCGATTGTTGCCGCAAAGCAAGGTACACAAATAGCAGCTATCATAAGAACTGCTACTGCAATTGAAAGAATTTTTTTCATTTTAAGCACCTCTCATTAAACTTCTGCTATTGCAACTGTGAATGTAAGTGTGTCCTGATATTCGCCTACAACTGCCGATTTCCAAGCTCTGTCGGCAACATTTACGTTGATTGTCTGGTCAGCTGCCGGATAAACAACGGGACCTGCTGCTGTGAAAGCTGTTGTGCCGCCCAATGTGTAATCGAGTGTCATTGAATCAGCGCCTACTGTGTAGGTCATAACGCCGTGTCCCGAAACGTTAACTGTGAGCTTCTTGCCGTAGCCAAGATGTGACTCAACGCTGTAAGTCAAATCCTGAGAAGCTTTGCCCCACGGAATTTCAGTTGTTGCAGGGATTGAAACGATGAACTTTTCAGCATTTTCGCCTGCTTCGTCAACGGTCTTTGTCTTAACGATTGCATCGCCTGTTCCACCGTTGGTTGTGATGTCAGCTGCGAATGAGGGAACGCAAATGCTTGCAAGCATAAGAACTGCAAGAATAATAGAAACTATCTTTTTCATTTCAGTTTATCTCCCTTCGCCTGTTATATAGCCTCAACTGAAACGGTGTATGTGAGTGTATCCGAATACTCCTCAACTACTGCCTTTTTCCAGTTTACGCTGTCGATTTTAACCTTAAGGTCCTGCTTAATGCCTGAATCTGTTGTTTCGTCATAAACAACGGGTGAGGTTGCAAGGTACTCAACTGCTCCCTCAAGAGCATAAGCAAGTGAATATGCGCCGTCTGTTGTTTTCATTGCGCCTGTGCCCGCTACAACAACCTTAACGCCCTTATTTCTTGCAAGGTGTGCTTCAACTGTGTAGCTGACATCTGTTGCCTCTGTGCCCCACGGAATTACTGTATCTGCAGGAATTTCAATTGAATAGTTTTCTCCGCTTGTGCCGTCTTCTTTAGTTGTTGAAGTCTTAACAATAACATCTGTTGCACCTGCGGTAGTTACTGTTGCAGCAAAGCTCGGAACTGCGATAAGAGCGAGCATCATTACTGCGAGAACTACTGACAATACTTTTTTCATGTCGATTTCTCCTTTCAAATTAAGCATTTGTATATTCAGCTGTAAAAGTAAGAACATCTGTATGCTCGCCTGATGCAGCCTGTTGCCATTGTGCGTCCGCTATTGAAACCGAAAGCGGAAAGCTCTTGCCGTAGTCGCCTGCGAAGAATGCGATTGTGTCTGCGCCTGTAAGCGTATAAGCGATTTTGCTTGAAGCCGAAGCTGTACTTACAAGGTTGTAATCATTAGCCGAAGCTACTGAAACCTTGACTTTTTTGTCAGGTGACAAACGCATAACCGTTGCCGTAACCGAGCCGAGAGCGTACGATGACGACTCCCACGGAATGTTTGTGTCTGCCGGGAATGTAAGCTGATAATCATCAGTTACGCCGCTGCCGGTTGAAATAGTCATTGAATCCGCAAAGGCAGGCAAAACGCACACGCTAACCAAAATCAATGCGAAAACAACCGATAAAAATTTCTTCATCTTTGTTTACTCCCTTCTTTATTACGGTGTTGCGTCTGTGTAAGTAACCGTATAAGTTAATGTTGTTTTATATTCGCCGACCGGAACAGCATCCCAACCGCTTACTGTAAGATACGGTGTGGTGTTGAGTCCTACGTCGGTATTGATACCTGTAAAGTCGCTCGGGTCAAAGCCCTTGTAGTTGTAAGTAAGATTGAATGACGGATTTGAAGAGGTCAGCTGACCTGCGCCCTTGTAAGCTCCTGCCGAATCGGGTGTACCGTCACAGGTTACCGCAACATTCAATTTTGCACCTGCTTTAAGTGAGGTCGAAACCCTACAATCTACGCTTTGGTCTGTTGAGTCGTCCCACGCAACGTTAAATTCCGCAGGAATTGTAACCGTGTATGCGTCGTTGGGTGTATAAATAACCTCAAGCGTCTTTTTAAGATCCTTGCCCGTGCTGTCCTTGAGCACCGTTCCCGCATCATCAGTGTAGGTGAATACAAGCTTATCGGAAATTGCATTTGCAACCGCAAGCTCCGCAGGTACGGAAACCTCAACATTTACAGTTAAGGGAGCACCCTGGGTAAGAGTATTATTGGCAACATCGCTCAATTTAACTCCTGCCGTCAAATCAGCCGCACTGTATGTCTTTGTGCTGCCGTTTACGGTAACCTTAATGTTATATGCCGCATTCTCGCCGAGTGCGTTCTGCAACTTTCCGTTTGCGGAGGTCAAATTGATTTGCGTATTAACAGGTGTTGCCAATGGAAGCTGTTCTGAGTAGATTACTGAATATGTATCCGTCTCACTCAGCTTATCCTTTGAAAGATATATCGTTTTATCTGTTGTATCGGCGTTATATCTCGGGAAAAGACGGATAATATCTATAATACCGTGAAGAGCTTCGCCGTCCGAGGAATTAACGGTGTTACCGTCATTAACCTCTTGAATCTGCCTTACATAGCTCTTAAACGAATTGTACTCTTCAACCGCTTCCATTATTTCGGTAAGGTTCTGAATAGCGTTGCTGTCCATTTTTCCCTTAACGGTATTGTAAAGTTCCGTGTACTTCTCTTCAAGTTGAACAATGCCGCCCTTAACCGTCTTACCGGTAATATCGTCGGTGTAGGTCTTGATATTGGTAAGCACCTTGTTAACCGCCTCGGCTGACTTAGCATAACTCTTATACTGAGGAGCACTTGCAAAATTGTCTGCCTTATCGGTTAAGATATACTTAGCGTAATAATCAAGGTCGTTATATTTTTCAATGTAGTTTTCAAGCGCCGCAGTCTGATTTGTAGGAATAAGCCTTAAGTCAGTCGTAAGGTCGGTCGCTTTACCGGTCTTGCCGTACATTGAAGCAACAAAAGTGTTAAGGTCTTTAATACCGATTATATCTGTTCCGGAGTCACTCTTGTATCCGTCACGGTATTCTTCGAGAAGTCTCAAGCGTTTTGCAACCTTATAAAGGTTTTCCATTTTTGTAACATTATCCGTGCCGAGCTCAGCAATTGCCTCGTCGGTATAGCGCTTATAAGAAAGCTCATACCAATCGATTATGTTTTGTACGTCGGCTGCGGTGAGATTATATGCGCCGTAGTTTACAAGCGGTTTCTTTACTCCGTTCTCATCGGTACCAATAACAAATCCCGGATAAGGTAAGGTATTGCTACCTGTTACGGAACCGCCGGTTGCGGCAATCGGCATAGCCTCAATCAATGCCTTCAAATCGGCAACCGCAATTTTCGGCGGGTCGATAAGAGTGATGCCGTCGTCAATGCTCTTATACTTTTCAAGTACGCTGTATGCTCTTACAACAGAAGGTATGGCCTTTTGATAATCCGAAAGTTGTGCATAAAGAGCAAGCGCCGTGTTTATCTTTTCGGTACGGGTGTTTACTTTATAAATATTAATATCCGCTACCGCGTTTTCAAACTGCATTGAAGTGAGTGACTTAACCTGTGCATAATCGTCGAATGAGACGTCGCCGGTTCTGTTTTGTACATTTGCACCGTATGCCGAGGTGCCCTGTCTGTAAGTAAAGCCTACTGAGTCTATTGTAAAGCTCTTACCGTTCATTGCGGTTGCACTCTTTCCGTTTACGGACGAATCGTCGTAATTTGACAAGGGCGCTATACCTATTGTAACACGGAAGATGTTGTTGAGGGACTCAGCTTTTTCATCTATACGATAGTTAGAGGTTGCCGAAATACCCTGAACGCCTCTTGCGAATTGGAAGAGCGGAACCATAACATAACCCTTGTAGTGAGAAAGAGTCAGGTAGTCGCCGTCTCCTGTATCTATGCCGTAATCCGAAGTGTAAGCGTAAATTCTTCTCTTGCCCTCATCCTTGGGAGTACACTTAACCCACTCGCCCGTCTTGGGGTTAATGAGGTAGAAGTAAGAAGCCTCGTTGTTGCTGCCGAAGTCGAGGGTGTAGTCCTCAGCGGCACCTTCATAGTAGGAGCTGATATTAAACGCCATTGTGAAGGTTTCAAGCTGAGAGAAATCGGCGTAGAATACAAGTGCCAAACGGTCAGTTTCGCCTATTTCGTTTTTGTTATATGACTTGGCGAAATCGCCGAGCTTCTCAGACGACATATTGTTGGCTCTCAGCGCAGAGTAGTCGCCGCTGCTGCTCGGGTCTTTGTCAACAAGTCCCTTTGTAATACTTATGCAGTTGTACCAGCCTTTTCTGTCTTCGGCATACTGGTTATTTATGGTAACCGTTGCAGCATTTTTGCCCTCAAGGCCGTTTGACGTAATGATTGCCGAGGTACCGTTTTGGCGATAACTTGTAATACCGTTTCTTTGCGGGTCATTACCGAGAGCGCCGGTCGGTATAAGTGTAGGCGTTGCGGTATCTTCACTATGCGCCGAAAGTGAGGCAAAGGGAACCTGATATGTCAAATATCCCTTAGAATAGTAATAATCCTTGCCCACCTGACCGGCATATTTCGAGTTTTCGAGCTGCCAACTTCTGGTGCCTTTTTCCAAAGAGTTGAAGTCGCCGAACGGTATAACCTTGTTGTTTGTAAGCGCCTGACCTATTACAACAGAGTTATCGGCAAGCTCTTCCTCAATGAAGTTGAAGTACTTTAAGAGCTTCTCCTCCTCCGCTTTGCCGAGCATTGTGAGCTGACTTAGGTTGAGGCGGATATAAATCTCATAAACGCTCTTAACGACGGCTTTATCCTCATCGCTTACCGTAAGAGTATTTTCGTCAAAGTCGGGAAGCTGCTCAAGCTTTGTTGAAATTATCGGAATAAAATCATCTGCACCCGAGTTAGCCGAGCCATGGGTTCCCTCATCTATACACGCTTGCTTGGCAGTCTTGTATTTTTCCCAAGCCTCGGTCATACCGAGAGCTGCCGCTTTGGTATCAAGAGCGGAATCCTCAAGGAACGAAGCGTCGATTGTACCGCATTTTGCGGCTTCTTCGGATTTGTTATAATCCTCAATAGATTGTTTATAACCGTTTATCAAGTCCTCTATATACTTAACAGCACGGTAATCATAAGAATCGGGGCTTTCAATGTACTTTTGGCAAGCATTGAATATAGCACGCGGGATTTCAGTTTCCTGGTCATAGTAATTCTTAACAGGGGAGCCGGTATTTACTGCTCCGTTAAGCGTGTTTTCGCTGTACTTCTGACCGTCTGTACGGTAGAACAATACATTATCAAGGAAAATCTTTTTACCTACGCTGCCGTTGTTGGTTTCAAGACTCGTAGAAGCCGGATCATATGTGCAGCCCGTAAACTTAAAGCCTGCCGACATAATGTCCTCAATAGCCTTGTAGCCGTTTTCACGGTTTACAACCGGGTCTTCGCCCGTACCGATTTTGGTCTTGTCGATATAAGCTCTTCTGGGTGTGTCGGCTGTTGTCTTATTACCGTCAGCCGTGTTAACACAAGGTGCGAGCATCATGCCGCCGTCGTGATAGGAAGAGCCGCTAGACCACGACAACTTGTTAATTCTAAATACATAATGCCTTACAAGAAGAGCATCGGATATCGAAGTACCGGCAGGGTCGACAAGTACCTCCTGTGAAAGCTTAATCTTTTCATTATAATACTTTTGAATATTTGCAGACGTTTGCCCTGCATTATTCCAAACATATAAATCCGATACCGGCTTATTCACCCCGAAATCCTCATTGGAATCCGTGACAACGGAGTCGGTTTCGGAGCACATAAACTGAAGCGGTATACGGACATAGCCCTTGAAGTGGTCAAGGTCAACTGTACCGTCGTTTAACATAACCTTTTTCCAGCCGCCGTCCGTTTGCTGCAGGAATACATATGGATCTTCACCCGTATAACCCGCTTTTGTAGTGCCGACAGTTGAGTAAATTATATCGCCGTATCTGTTGAAAGCGTTTTCATCTTCTGTATAGTTGTTATCAAAGTCCTGAGCGAACCACTTATCGTTTGAACGCAAACGGAATGAAAGCCCTGTTACGCTGACCTGTGAGAAGTCAATATAGTACCAAACCTCGGAAGCACCTGTCGGGTCCCAAGTCTGACGGCTCCATGTTGTATCAATAGACTGAGGGCTTTCCGGTGTTGCGGCAGACTCGATACGCATTGAGTAGCCGTAGCTGTTGCCCGTGTCTTTAACGCCAACGCCTTCGGTTCGGCCTCCGACTGAAAAGTGATTGCCCTCCTGCATATAGTCAAACGAGCCGGATGTACCGCGTGCATTGTTGACAGCAGCAGTTCTCTCCTCGGTTCCGTTGTCCGAAAATGAACCGTGGCTGTCCGCACCGCCTTTTTTATCAAAGGTAAGGATTTCACGCACAGCAAATCCGTTGTTTGTGACGGGTGCATAAGCGTTTATATCGTACACATAAGTCGGAACGTCGGAAACATAAGCGTTTACAGACTCAGAGAACCAACCCTCGCTGTCATATGCTCTTACCGTAACATTGTAACGGTGGTCATCAGACAGACCTGCAGGCACCTTCGTTTTGATTTCGTCCGCCGTAATCTCAACCGTGTACGGCGAGGCACCGGTGGGATTAACCATCTTGCGTAACAAAACCGTGCTTGTGTGAACTTCGGTGTATGTACCGAGGTCAACAAGCTCTAACATATAGCCTGAAATAGTTTTCGCCGTTTTAAGCACGCTGACAGTAGCCGCTGGGAAACTGACCGAAATTCCCCCATCGGCATTGATTGACGCCGACACCTCACGTGCATCATTGTCGTTAAAGGTCGGTATCGGGTCGTATGTGCCCGGACCTGCCGCCAAAGTAAACGGTACCGTTGTTATCAACAGCACGATACTCAACAGCAAAGCAGTTATGCTTTTTCCGAGCTTAATTTTCTTATCCCTTTGCATTAACTGCAACTCCTTTCCAAAAAAAATCAATATATAATAGTAAATTTATTAAGAAGCGATTATCGTCGTTTTAATATCCATATTGTTAAGCTTTCTCTGCTCGCTGTCAAAGCTAAAAGTCTTAACATGGACTATTGCGTTATAGGTTCCAGCCTCAAGAGCCTTATTCATTGTGAAAGCGGAAATTGAATATCCCGGCGGCAGCAGGTTCGAGGTGTATATAATCTCGCCCGTGTCCGCAAGCTCAATTTCAATAACGAAGTAGCAGGGATTTTCCTCGGGATTTGAGAAAACAAAGGTCTGCTCCTTTGTGCCGGCCTTGAGCTTCATTTCGGGGATACCGTTTATTTTAATCTGCGCGCCCTTTGTGTCCGTCTTGACGGGTACAGAGATTTCGCCGTTGCCCAAAACTGCGTTCGGATCGATTACGCCGATCGGATTTGTGGTTGTCTGCTCATCATCATTCGACGGTACGAAATTCTTAATGAGAAGTGCCAAGCCGACAATCACAGCCGCCGCAATCAGCAAATACAAAAGCCACATAAGAAGTGCGCTCTTGACAACGGCTAAATATTTGCCGTCGCCAACCTCGATATACCCCTTAACGCAGGAAAACGCAGGCTTGCTCGGCTTGTATACCTTTTCCTCCTGCTCGTTAGAAACAAGCACGCCGATTTCCTCGTCTCCCTTTCCGACCTGACCGACAACGGTATAGCCGCCGGCAGGATAAAGGCTTTTCATCTGCTTTTTAAGAATATAGGTTGTTTCGAAATCAGCCTTCTTATCCCGAAACACTCCGTCGCCCGTGAAAGACGACTGAATAAACCTCAAATCAGACAATTTAAGTTCCTCCGTTCCCTTTTTCTATGTTTATTCACGGATTATGTACGCTTTATGAATCAAGCAATAGATTAAAACAGCTTTCCACCTTAAAATTATATATATTTTACCAAAGCATATATGCTAATTTGACATTCAGTAAATGTTTTTTAGCTATTTTTGAGAAAAAGATTGTGAAATTTTGAACGGCTTTTCGGCGTTTTGTACAATAATTACTTTTTTCGTGTTTTTTCGCAAATTTCGACGGCTGTAAATTTACCCGAAATTGTTAAAAATGTAACTGTAATATGTATTCCGGCAGCGTACACCACCTTTTTATATATACCAAACCGAATTCACAGTAAATTTTCAAAATATACTTTTTTGTTTTTTCTCGGTATGCTACAATATAATATATGTTAAAAAAATCAGCGTTAGGAGTGTTTATATGCATATTTTGGTTGTCGAGGACGAAAGGGCTCTTTGCGACACGATTGTCCGCAGTTTAAAAAGCCTTGCTTACAGCGTAGATTTTTGCTATGACGGTAAAGCCGCAACGGAGCTGCTCGCAGTTGAAAAATTTGACCTTGTTGTATTAGACCTCAATTTACCGGGTGAGGACGGTATGAGTGTTCTCAAAACGCTTCGTGAAACAGATTTTGATACAAAGGTGCTGATTTTATCGGCTCGCTGTGAGGTTGCCGACAAGGTCGCAGGCTTGGACGCAGGCGCAAACGATTATCTTGCAAAGCCGTTTCATTTGGACGAGCTTGCCGCAAGAATACGCAATCTCACGCTCAGACGTTTCACCCAAAACGACGTTATTTTAACCTGCCGTGAGCTTTCATTTGACACAAAGGCACGAAAAGCGTCCGTAAACGGCGAAACCTTGTCTTTAACCCGTAAGGAAACGGGCATACTTGAATATCTTATGCTCAATCAAGGTCGTCCTATAAGCCAAGAGGAGTTAATTGAACACGTATGGGACAGCAGCGTTGACAATTTCAGCAATTCAATAAGAGTGCATATATCGGCGCTTCGAAAAAAGCTGCGCACGGCTCTTGGCTACGACCCGATAAGCAACCGCATCGGCGAAGGCTATGTTATGGAGGGGAAATAAATGAAAAAGCTTTCTTTACAATGGCGAATTACCCTGATGACCGCATCCCTTGTGTGCATTACCTGCGTGTTGATGAATTGCCTGATAAGCTTCTCGGGTAAGCATTATATGGAGTCGATTGTTAACGGATTATCCTCTTATTCCGATGTAGAAAAGGGCGAGCCCGACTCCTTTGACCCCGAAAGCAAAAAGGCTGATCCCGACCTGACTATAATCGTCAACGGAGCGCAGGAGTCCTTCAGCACAACGAATTGGTATATCACGGTTGCCGTCACGCTGTTTGGCGGAATACTCGCATATTTCGTCAGCGGTCATGCACTCAAGCCGTTGAAAAGCTTTGCCTCACAGGTCGAAAACGTACAGCCGAGCAATTTATCCGATATGAAGGTCAGCGAAGACGTTTTACCCGAATTCAAGCAATTCAGCAAATCATTTAACAGTATGATTGACCGACTTGACGAGGGGTTTTCGGCACAACGGCAATTTACGGGCAACGCCGCACACGAATTACGCACGCCGCTTGCCCTTATGCAGGCGCAAATTGAGCTTTTCCCCGTCGAGCACAGCGATTTGGAGCCCGAAACAGCCGAGTTTTTATCTCTTTTGCAGGAACAGACGGAACGAATGTCACAGATGACAAAAATTCTGCTTGAAATGAGCGAACTCAACACCGTTCAATGCACAGATAAAATCGAGCTTTCTCCTATGATTGAAGAAGTGTTTGCAGACCTCACTCCGCTTGCCGAGGACAAAAAAGTTACCCTTGAACATAACGGAAACGCCACGATAATCGGAAGTGACACGCTCATTTACCGTATGATTTTCAACCTTACCGAAAATGCAATAAGATATAATCGTTCAAACTCAAAGGTTCAAATTTCCGTTAGCGAAAAGGATGATGATATTCTTATCCGAGTTAAAGACAACGGCTTCGGCATACCCGAACAGTACCGAGAGAGCATCTTTCAGCCGTTCTTCCGTGTCGATAAATCACGAAGTAGAGAACACGGCGGAGTGGGCTTGGGACTCGCATTGGTTTGGGAAATCGCCTCGCTTCACGGCGGTACGGTCAAAGCCGAAGAAAGCACCGAAAACGGAACCGTTATGCTCGTTTCATTGCCGAAAAAGAAATCAGAAATTTAATTTTACAGCGTATGGCGGTTGGTTGTAAATTCAAATTCACGGACAACCGCAAGGGTTGTCCGTAATCCGTAAAAGTCGGTACTTCGCACAGATTAAATTATATATCCAATGGTGTAGGGCAGGGGCTTGCTCCTGCCGTTGAATTGTTGTTGATATATGATGATTACGGTTAATATTAAATTATAAAATCAATGCACAACCGTAGGGGCGACCTGCGGTCGCCCGTTAATTCATAACAAACAAAAAACTGGCGAACACAGTTCGCCCCTACGATATAATATAAAAATAGTAATTGTTTACAACCGTTAGAATGTCGCTGATATATGACAATTTTTGGCTGATATGATATAAAAATATACCTACGGTCGCATAAAATTTCACGCCCCGAACAGCTTTGTTCGGGGCGTGGTTTGTTACTATTCTTTTACGCTCTTTTTGCCATTTCGTTATCGTGGGCAAGAGCCTTTTGGCGAGCCTCCTCAAGCATCATTGACTTGACCTTCATAAGTCTTGTCGTTGAGCTTCTCTCGTTCTCGTCAAGCTTCATTGTAATATACTTGATTGTGTCCTCGTATCTCGGAATCATAACGTGCTCAAGGGCATTTACCCTACGGCGTGTTTTCTCGATTTCAGCCGACATAAGCTGACACGATTTTTCAACCTCTGCAAGTCTTAACATAAGCGGCATAATATCCGAAAGTGATTTTACCGCTTCGTCAAGGTCTGTCGAGGTGAACGCAAAGCCGTAAGAATAAATATCCGCTTCGTCTGCCGTTTTGAATTTCGCATCAAACACGGGAAGCCTTACGCTCATTACATTTTTCTCGTCAACCTCAGGAGACATTTCCTGCATAGGAAGCATAAGCGCAACATTCAATGCCGAGTCGCTCATTACCGAGCGTGCAACCGACATATGAGCGTTTGCCTGCTTGATACCGTCCTCAACCTGCTTTCTCAATTCCTTGTTTTCCCTTACAAGTTCAAGAAAACGGCGCATAAGCTCGTCTCTTTTGTCTTTGAGAAGCTTGTGACCCCTTCTTGCCGTAACAAGCTTACGCTTTAAGTTCGTAAGCTCCATACGGGTAGGGTTTACATTCATTACTGCCATAATATCAAATCCTCAAGATTTATACACTTACTTCTTATCGTAATACTCGTCAAGAAGCTCGTCGCTGACACGCTTTAACTCGCTTCTCGGGAATATTCTCAAAAGACGCCAGCCTATATCAAGTGTTTCCTCGATAGTTCTGTCCGTTTCAAAGCTCTGATTTACATATTCTTTCTCGAATTCGTCAGCAAACTTTGCATAAAGCTTATCCATATCCGTCAAAGCCGCTTCGCCGAGGACTACCATAAGCTCTTTTGCGTCCTTACCTCTTGCATAAGCCGAGAAAAGCTGGTTCATTGTGTTTGAGTGGTCTTTTCTCGTTTTGCCCTCGCCGATACCCTTGTCTTTAAGTCTTGAAAGCGACGGAAGAACGTCAATCGGCGGCATAATTCCACGACGGTAGAGGTCACGGGAAAGGATAATCTGTCCCTCTGTGATATAGCCTGTAAGGTCGGGAATGGGGTGAGTTTTATCGTCCTCGGGCATTGAGAGAATCGGTATCATTGTGATACTGCCGTCCTTGCCCTTTTGTCTGCCTGCACGCTCATAGATGGACGCAAGGTCTGTGTACATATAACCGGGATAGCCACGTCTGCCGGGAACTTCCTTTCTTGCGGCGGAAACCTCACGCAACGCATCTGCATAGTTTGTGATGTCCGTCATAATAACAAGAACGTGCATACCCTTATCGAATGCAAGGTATTCTGCGGCTGTAAGCGCCATTCTCGGTGTGGCAATTCTCTCGATTGCAGGGTCGTTTGCAAGGTTTGAGAACATAACTGTTCTGTCGATTGCACCCGTTTCCTTAAATGAACGGATAAAGAAGTTAGACTCCTCGAAGGTAATGCCCATTGCGGCAAATACAACGGCGAATTTCTCGTCCTTGCCTCTTACCTTCGCCTGCCTTGCTATCTGTGCGGCAAGCTGTGCGTGAGGGAGTCCCGAAGCTGAGAAAATCGGAAGTTTCTGACCTCTTACAAGTGTGTTAAGTCCGTCGATTGCGGAAACGCCCGTCTGTATGAACTCCTGCGGATAAGCTCTCGCAGCGGGGTTCATCGGAAGTCCGTTTACATTCATTCTCTTTTCGGGGATGATTTCGGGACCGCCGTCAATAGGTCTGCCCAAGCCGTCAAAGACTCTGCCGAGCATATCCTCGGATACGCCGAGCTCCATCATTCTGCCCAAAAATCTAACCTTACTGTTTGAAAGGTTGATACCTGTTGAGGGCTCAAACAGCTGAACAAGTGCGTCTGTGCCGTTTATTTCAAGCACCTTACAACGCCTTGTTTCGCCGTTTGCAAGCTCTATTTCGCCGAGCTCGTCATACTTGACATTTTCAACCTCACGAACAAGCATAAGAGGACCTGTTACTTCTTCGACTGTTCTGTATTCTTTCGGCATCAGAATTCCTCCTTTGCATTGATAACGTCAGCGATTTCCTTTGACAAGCGTTCAAGAATTTGCTTGTATTCGCTGTCGATATTTTCTTCTTTTACATACTTAAATCTGCCTATTGCCTCTCTTACGGGGATTGCGACAAGTCTTTCAATGTCTGCGCCCTTTGTAAGAGCCTCGTTTGAAGCGTCAAAATACGAAAGCACAAGGCTCATCATATAATACTGCTTTTTAAGTGAGGAATATGTGTCAACCTCGTGGAAAGCAAGCTGATGGAGGAAGTCCTCACGAATACTTCTTGCCGCTTCCATTTTAAGTCTGTCGGAGGGAGAAAGTGCGTCCATACCGACAAGCTTAACGATTTCGTCAAGCGAAGCCTCGTCCGAAAGTATGCCCATCATTCTCGTTCTGAGCTTCATCCACTCGGGATTAACATTCTTGTTAAACCATGCGCCGAGGTCATCTGCATAAAGCGAATATGACGTAAGCCAGTTTATTGCAGGGAAATGACGCTTGTAAGCAAGTGCCGAATCAAGTCCCCAGAACACCTTGACAATTCTCAATGTTGCCTGCGAAACAGGCTCTGAAATATCGCCGCCGGGAGGTGATACCGCACCGATTACCGAAAGTGCGCCCTCCTGCTCGGTTGAGCCGAGTACCTCTACCCTGCCTGCACGCTCGTAGAACTGCGCAAGTCTTGAGCCGAGGTATGCGGGATAGCCCTCCTCGCCGGGCATTTCCTCAAGTCGTCCCGACATTTCACGAAGAGCCTCCGCCCAACGTGAGGTCGAGTCAGCCATAAGTGCTACCGAATATCCCATATCTCTGAAATATTCTGCGATTGTGATACCTGTATAAATAGATGCCTCACGGGCAGCAACGGGCATATCCGAGGTGTTTGCGATAAGCACCGTTCTCTCCATAAGAGATTTTCCCGTGTGCGGATCGATAAGCTCGGGGAACTCGTTAAGAACGTCCGTCATTTCGTTTCCACGCTCGCCGCAGCCGATATATACAACTATATCAGCTTCCGCCCATTTTGCAAGCTGGTGCTGTGTAACGGTTTTACCGCTTCCGAACGGACCGGGGATAGCCGCAACACCGCCCTTTGCTATCGGGAAAAGTGTATCGATAACTCTCTGTCCCGTGATAAGCGGCATATCGGGAGGAAGTTTTTTCTTGTACGGTCTGCCTCGTCTTACAGGCCATTTCTGCATAAGCTTAAGCGGAACGGTTGTGCCGTTTTCGGTTTCGATTGCACCGATTTTTTCCTCAACCGTGTAGTCGCCCTCTTTGATGGACTTTATTTTGCCATCAACGCCGAACGGAACCATTATTTTATGTCTTACAATATCTGTTTCCTGAACAGATCCGACCTCGTCGCCTGCACGAACCTCGTCGCCTGCCGAAACAGTCGGGAAGAAATGCCATTTAACATCTCTTGGAAGCGACGGAACCTCGATACCTCTTGTAAGGCTGTTGCCTGCAATTTCCATTATCTTTTCAAGCGGTCTTTGAATACCGTCGAATATACCTTTAATAAGTCCCGGTCCCAATTCAACGCTCAAGGGCTCGTTGGTTGATTCGACAGGCTCGCCCGTTCCAAGTCCTGCGGTGTCCTCATATACCTGAATTGAAGCCTTATCACCGTGCATTTCTATGATTTCGCCGATAAGTCTGTGTTCACTTACACGAACAACGTCGAACATATTGGCGTCTCTCATATTTTCAGCCACGACAAGCGGACCCGATACTTTTAAGATTGTACCTTTACTCATTTTATTTTTTACCACCCTTCAAGGTTCGGTTTACTTTACAATATCAGAGCCTACTGCTCTTTCGACAAAGCTGCTGACCTGCTTCATTCCTATACCCGTGTTTCCGTAAACGCCGGGTATGGGAATAATTGCCGGTAACGGTTTGTCCTTATATCTTTCGATTTCCGCATCAATCTGCGAATAGACGGCTTCGGTTATAAATACAACCGCATATCCGCCGTCTGCAAGGCGACGAAGCGTTTTAACCGTTGCGGTCAAATCATCGTCGGTCGGGAAAATATCAACTCCGATGCTTGCGAAGCCGTAAATACTGTCCCTGTCGCCCATTGCGCCGATTTTATACATACAGCTCACGCATCCTTTCCCTTATAACCTCATCCGAAGCCTCGCTCAATTTTGCCGAAAGAATAATCCTCAAGCACTTTATCTCGGTTTCGTTTGCAACATAATAGCCTGCAAGCGGACTTATACCGAACACGGTCATTTTCGCCTGCTTCATCGTCTTTATAAGCTCGTCGTCGCAGAGCTTTTCAAACGCAGATGTGCCTTTTTCAAAAGCCGAAGCGTATTTTGAAAGTCCGTTCGAGGTGAGATATTCGGAAAAATCGTTCTCTCCCGACATAACCGCCGAAACAAGACTGTCCTTTGAAAGCATAGGACTTCCGCAGACGGCATTTTTGACAAAGTTTTCGTTTTTCTTTGTCTTAATGCAACGGTAAGCGGTTTTCAAATCACATGCCGTACACATTTCATAAGCGTATTTTTTGAGGGTTTCATCCTCCTCGTTTTCCGCATACGAAAGTATCGCTTCAAGCGTTCCGACGTCCGTAATTATATCGCAATACTGACCGTTGCCCGTTTTGGTTATGGCGTCAAACGCTTTTTTTGCGGTTTCTCGCATAAGCTCGGGCAAATCGGCAAAACGTCTTTCCTTTATAGCTTCAAGCATTTTTTCGGGGTCATAAACGCAGGGAGAAACAAAATATTTCCTCGCATCATCATTTATGACCTCGGATTTAATAATCGCTTTAAGATTTTGGAAATCGTTTTTAATTATCAGCATATTAAGGCTTTTTGCCTCGGGCGCACTTTTCGCAACTCTGTCCCAAACCTCCGAAAGTCTGTCGTCGAGCATCTTCGAAAAATCGTTTCCGTCGGGCTTTTCATAGCCTTTTTCAGTCAAAAGTGCAATCGCCTTTTTATAATCGGGAGCGTTTATTAACTGTTCCAAATCAGACTCTTTAAGCAAGTTTTCCTCACTTACACGAAGTGCCGACACCGCATAAAGATAATCCTGTGTTTTCATAACGCTTCCCTCCTTTATCAGTTGAATAACATTTCATTGAGAGTATCTCTCAATTCCTCCCTTTTAGCCGAAGCGACGGCGTCAAAGGAACAGTTTATGTCTATATCGCCATAGACAAGAATAAATCCGCTGTCAATATCCGCACTCTGTCCGAGTGATATTTTATATCCTCTTTTAAGCGCATTGTTTATGCTGTCGATAAAATTCGACGGCAATTTCTCCGTGTCCTCTTTGGAAAGACGAAGCACGCCCTCGCCCTTTCTGACATTTTTAAGAATAAGTCCTTTAAGAATTTCAAAATATTCCTTTTTCGGAAGAGCCTTGATAACCTCAAGCGCTCTGTCGAGAGTTGAGGAAATAATATCAAGCTTACCCTCAAGAATTATTCTGTTTTTTGTCATTGAAACAGAGGCTTCGATTGCGCCGTCATGCTCGGCAACTTTTTTGTCAACAGAAGCCTTTGCGTTAGCGATGTCCTCCTGCGCTTTGGCACTTGCGGCGTCGATAATCTCCTGCGCATGCTTTTGTGCCTGCTCGGTTATTTCACGGCAGCGGTCATTTGAATCCTGTTCTATTGTAGAAAGTATCTTTTCAAGACCTGTCATAGAAATAACTCCTTAGAAGTTTAATCTCAAAATCATGAGAAGTGATGTAAGAAGAGCAAGTACGGCATAAGTCTCAACCATTGCAGAAAGAACCATTGCTTTACTCTGCTCTGCGGGCTTCTTGGCAACGACCGAAACACCGGAAGCGGCAACTCTTGCCTGACCGATTGCCGAGAAATAGCCGACGAAAGCCATCGGAAGACAAGCGGCCAAAATCTGAAGTCCCTGTGCGGCGGTAAGCTCAACGGGAGTACCGCTTAAAAGCTTAATCTTAATCATTACCATAATTGCTGTGATAAAGCCGTAAAGTCCCTGTGTACCGGGAAGAATCTGAAGAATAAGTACCTTCGTGAATTTTGACGGATCCTCCGAAACAAGACCTGCGGCAGCCTCACCGACCATACCTACGCCCTTTGCAGAACCCATACCGCTTAAAAATGCTGCGAGAGCTGCGCCTGCGATAGCAAATACCAAACCTAAATTAGCCATTATTATTTTCCTCCTTGAGTTTGAATGTTGAAGAATTTACTTTAAGAGGGTTAAAGGCTCTTCCGCCGCCCTCATAAAATCTTGAGAAGAATTCGACATACTGCAAACGGTTTGTGTGAACATAAGCACCGATTACGTTTATGCCGAAGTTGATTGTGTGTCCTAAGATGAACACAACTATAAATAGTATTGTTTTAATAACCATATTTTCGGGAAGCGTACCCATAAGGTTTACAACGCTTCCGATAATACCCGTTACAAGTCCGAGCGCCAACAATCTCGAATACGAAAGCACATCGCTTAAATATCCCGAAATTGTATTGTAAAGCGCATAAAGACCCGAGCCTAACTTTCCGAATATGCCCTTTGACGAACGTCCTGCCGTGAGAATTATAAGCACAACGCCCACAAGCGCACAATACTTGCCGACCGTCCTATAAATATCGGGTACGTCGATTATCATTCCCGCACAAATCGGAGCTGCGCCGCCGACTGCGAGATAAACAGAAAGCACATCACATATCGCACCGAAGCGGTCGCCCTGCTTCCATTCAAGGTAGCCCTTGATAGCAAGTCCGACAAAAAGATGGACGATACCGAACAGGAAGCACCAAAGCATTGTTGTCATAAGGTCGTCGCCCTGCGGATTGAGCCATAAGTACAGTCGCATTTCGGGAAGTCCGAGATAATTTGTTCTTATAACATTTATCAAGTCTCCGAAGAAGCTGCCGAACATTATGCCCCAGAACATTGTCGATATTCCGCAGAAAAAGTACATCATAACCGTCTTTTTCTTGTTGCCCTCAGGCTTGCATTTAAGCAATATAAACGCCGTTGCGATAACCATTAACAGTCCGTAGCCTGCGTCGGAGAACATCATTCCGAAGAATAAATAATAGAAGAATGACATTATTGCGTTCGGGTCAATATCATTCTTTCCGGGAAGAGAATACATTTCCGTTATTCCCTCAACTCCCGAAGCAAAAGCATTGTTTTCGAGCAAGACGGGTATATCCTCGTCCTCCTCGGGATCTGAAAGCGTAATTGCGACGGTAAATTTATTTTCAAGCTGTTCAACCGTTTTTTCGGCGTACTTTACGGGGATATATCCCGAAAGATAAAGCACATTTTCCGAAAGCGAGACCTTTTTGAACTGCTCGTACTTATCCGCCCTCATTGTGAAATAGTCAATTAAGAAATTTATATTTTCGTGTGCAGATGCCATAGCGACTATTTCACTTTGCGCTTCGACAATTTGTTTATCCAATTCATTGATGGTTATACGGTTTTCCTTGAGCATTTCCTTAGGGGTTTTATCGGAAATCTCCGTCGGTCGCACAAATCCCATTGACCTCAACGCTTCCGTAACGTTATTAGCATCCTTTTTAAGACACATAACCACCGCACAGGATTGCATTTCGGATGTATATACGACCTCCGTTTCGATAGCCTCGATTTCGGGAATACGCTCTGCCAACGCTTCCTTGATTGATGCGTCGGTCTGACTGTCGGGGAACGTTCCTATAAGCACCGTAACATACCTTGTCGATTTGAATTTAGTCGGTATGTCAAGGTCTTTCCAAACCTCAAGAGCCTCATTGGAGGTTTTGAGCCTTATCTGCTGTGCGTGAGCGTTGTCGATAGACTTTTGAGCGCCCAATATATCATAACACATATTCATGGTCTTATCCGCCGACTCGGACATATCAAGAAATTTTGACATCTCCATTTCCCGTGGCGGCTTAAAGGAGTCAACAAGCGACTTCTTTTCAGGCACATATTGTGAAAGCGTTTCCTTTGCCTTTTTCGCAGTTTGAGTAAACTTTTCAAGCTGTGAAATATTATAATCGGTATCGGGATTTAACATTCCGTCGGGAAGCTCATGGCTTGTCAATTCAACTATTCCCTTGCGCTGCAAAAAGTCGATTACACTTTTGCTTTCACGCATGGTTGCAACAAGCTCGATTTTTTGCATTTTAAGCTTTGCCGTATGTCATCACCTCATTTCTTATTTATTGATAACAGTAAAATCATCGGCTCAGTCAACAATTATGCTTCTGACCGTTCCGACCGTTTCGGAAAATTTTGCGTCAGCCTTTCCCTTGAGCACCTCTACAAAAGCACGGGCGTCCTTTTCCGCTTCGGCAACCGCCGTTTGGCGACGTTCCTCGGAAAGCTTCAGCTGCTCGCTCTCATACTCTTGAATTTCCTCAAGAGCATCAAGCTCAATCTGCTTCGCCTTCTGCTTTGCCTCGTCGATAATTCTGTCCGCCTGCTCGCTTGCCGCCTGCTCATTAGCCATTGTCTCGTGTTCCTTTGACAATACCTCGTCAAGCATTTTTGCTGCCATAGGCTTCACCTCTTTTTTGTTTTATGCCATATTTCTTATAGTATAGCACAACTTTACATGTATTGTAATACTTTTTTGATTAAACTGTATTAACCATTTGTTAATTTCAATTATTATTTTATAGAAATATGTTGAATAATGTACACTTTTATAGTATAATTGCTGATATAATAATAAAAAGGGAGTGCTATCAATGGATAATCAAAAAATTGACGGCAGAGTCAGACGCACAAAAAAGCTCTTGCGTGAGGGACTTACAAAGCTGATGAAAGAAAAGAGCATTAAAAAAATCTCTGTTCGTGAGCTGTCAGACCTTGTTGAGATAAACAGGGGTACCTTTTATCTTCATTACAAGGATATTTTTGACCTTGTTGAGCAAATTGAAAACGAGCTTTTCGAAGAATTCGAGGGCATTATCAATCAGTATTCCGCAAATTCCCACAATTCAAGCCCATACCCCATTTTTGTTGACTGCTGCAGATTTCTTGAAAAGAACAGGGACATCTGCTCTGCGCTTTTAGGAAGCAACGGCGATATTGACTTTTCAATGAAGCTTAAAAGGTTTATGGCAGAGCGTTGCTTTGAGGAATTCACACGCTACAACCAAACGTCGACGTTTAAGGAGGAATACAATTATATATACTCATATTTTGAGGCAGGCGCAGTCGGTATAGTCAGATATTGGCTTACCGATACCTCGGACACAAGAAAAACTCCCGAGGACGTCGCTCTTATGCTCGACCTTTTGTTCACAAAGGGCTTTTCGGGCTTTGAGAAATAATTTCTTTGAAGGGATACCATGACAGAACTTCTTATCAAACTTTTTGTTAAAGACAGTAAAAACACCAAAGACCCGAAGGTCAGAGGCGCATACGGAAAATTAAGCGGTGCGGTCGGAATTGCGATAAACCTTATTCTGTGTATATCGAAATTTTTGGCAGGCATTATGACGGGCAGCATTACCGTTACCGCCGACGCCGTAAACAACCTCTCCGACGCTGGGTCGTCTATTATAACTCTTTTCGGCTTCAAGCTTTCGGAAAAGCCTGCCGACAAGGAGCACCCTTACGGTCACGGCAGAATTGAATACATATCTGCTCTCACGGTTTCGATTTTTGTAATAATTATGGGTGTTGAATTGCTCAAAAGCTCCGTTGTGAAAATCAGAACGCCCGAAGCTGTTGAATTCAGCACCGTTGCAATCGTCGTGCTTGTGCTTTCGATACTCGGTAAGCTGTGGCTCGCTCTTTTCAATTGGAAGCTTGGCAAGAAAATCAACTCCACCGCCACAAAAGCCGTTGTAACAGACAGCCTTTCCGACACCGCTTCGACCTTTGTTGCGCTTGTTTCGCTGATTATTTCCCATAAAACAGGCTTCAACTGCGACGGCTATTTCGGTGCTGCCGTATCAGTCTTAATTCTTTGGTCGGGCATTTCACTTGTCAAGGAAACGCTCGCTCCGCTTCTCGGTCAGCCTCCCGAAAAGGAGTTTTATGAAGAAATTAAAAACGAGATTATGTCCTATGACGGCATTGTCGGCGTTCACGACCTTATAATCCACGACTACGGTCCGTCAAGGCTTTTTGCCTCTGCTCACGCCGAGGTTCCGTCCGACGTCGATATAATGCAGAGCCACGACACCGTTGATTTGATTGAGCACGAAATCCGAAAAAAATACGGTATGCTCATTTCAATTCATCTTGACCCGATTGTGGTGGATGACGAGAGAATAAACGAGCTTCGTGAAATCACTCAAAACGCAGTCAAGGAGATAAATCCGAATTTCTCGATACACGATTTCAGGGTTGTTGACGGCACTACACATACGAATTTGATTTTTGACGTCGTTTTAACCTATGACGAAAAACGTTCATCGGCAGAAATAACACGCTTAATAAGTGAAAAGTTAAGCAAAATAGACGAAAGACTTTTCTGTGTTATCACTGTTGATTATGCATTTGACTGAATTAAAAAATAATAGTTAAAAAGACTTTAATATTTTGTCGAAATATAGTAAAATATAATCGATAAAAAACGCCGCATTTCAGGAGGATATTAAAATGCCCGATTACACAGAAGAATTTACTAACATACCTTACGGACCCTTAGGCATAATCGCATTGCCCGGCTGTGAGGAGCTCGCAGACAAAATTGACCGCTACATTGTTAAATGGCGTGCTCAGAAGCAGTCGGAGCACAAGAACAGCATTGCTTTCGCAGGCTATGAAAAGGACTCCTACATCATCAACGCTTCGTTCCCCCGTTTCGGAACAGGCGAAGGTAAGGGTACACTTTTTGAGTCGGTAAGAGGCTATGACATTTTCATTGTTGCCGATATGTTCAACTACGGCTTGACTTACAAAATCTACGGTCACGAGGTTCCCATGAGCCCCGACGAGCACTACGCAAACCTTAAAAGAGCAATTTCCGCTATCGGCGGTAAGGCTCACAGAATTACTGTAATTATGCCCATGCTTTATGAGGGCAGACAGCATAAGCGTTCAACAAGAGAGTCCCTTGACTGCGCACTTGCTCTTCAGGAGCTTTGCAACACAATGGGCGTTGACAACATCATTACCTTTGACGCTCACGACCCCAGAGTTCAGAACGCTATTCCGCTTAAAGGCTTTGAGAACGTTCAGCCTGTTTATCAGATGATTAAATCTCTTGCTAACAGCGTTGAGGACCTTAACCTTGACAACGACCATATGATGGTTATCTCTCCCGACGAGGGCGGTATGGGCAGATGTATTTATTATTCAACCGTACTCGGTCTTGACCTCGGTATGTTCTATAAGCGCAGAGATTACTCAAAGGTTGTTAACGGCAGAAACCCGATTGTAGCACACGAATTTCTCGGCACCAACGTTGAGGGCAAGGACGTTATGATCGTTGACGATATGATTTCCTCGGGCGAGTCGATGCTTGAAGTTGCTACTAAACTTAAAGAACTTGGTGCAAAGAGAATTTTCATCTTCTCGGCATTCGGTCTTTTCTGCGAGGGACTTGACAGATTTGACGAATTCTATGAGAAGGGACTTATCGACAAGGTGTTCACAACAAACCTTGTTTACAGAACTCCCGAATTGTTAAAGCGTGATTGGTACTGTGAAGTTGATATGTCAAAGTACGTTGCTTACATTATCGACACTCTTAACCACGATATGTCGATCAGCGGTCTCCTTGATCCTGCTGACAGAATCTATGCTTTCCTTGAAAAAAGAGGCATCAGAAAATAATCCGCAAATAAAAATTACCACCGATATACTCACAAAGAGCGTATCGGTGGTTTTCTTTTTTAATAAAGCTTATTAAAAAATTCCGTATGTTACAAGCGACATAATCAAGCCTGCTATAAACACGCCGAGCGAGATTATCGGCAAAGCACGCTTAAAGTCAATATCGAGAAGCGCCGCCATAAGCGCACCCGTCCAGCCTCCCGTTCCCGGAAGCGGAATTGCAACGAAGATAAGCAAGCCCCATGACTTATACCTTAAAACCTTATCCTTGTTTTTCTCGGTCTTTGCCTCAAGCCTTGTTATTATCTTTTCAAAGAAAGGATATTTCCTTAAAAGCTCGAAAATCTTTTTAATGAAAAGAAGAATAAACGGTATCGGGAGCATATTTCCGACATAGCAAATGGCAAATGCCTTCAGAAAGCTGACTCCGAGAAGTCTTGCGGCAATCATACCGCCACGAAGCTCAAGAATAGGCAATAGCGAGATTACAAAAATCGTAAGCTCGGGCGGAATTTTATCCTGAAATAAATCGACAAAAAAATGAGCGAGTGTTTCAGCCATAATTCTCTCCTTAAATATTATTCTTGGTTATATACGCTTTTGCGAGCGACAAAATATCCTTATCGTTCGGATAATTAAGCGTCGAAATGGCATTATCGTACCCGAGCCAAATATAATCTTCGATTTCCTCGGGCTGAATAACCGTTTGTGTGTCATCGGTCGTTGCAAGGAAGATAAGCACGGATTTTTCAATCCTGCCTCTTATCGTGTACTCGGATTTATGCTTAAAGCCGGGAAATATTTTGATGTGTATTCCCGTTTCCTCCAAAACCTCACGCTTGGCGGTTTCCTCGTCGGTCTCATCATTTTCAACGTGACCCTTCGGGAAGCCCCAATGGCAGCTCCGCTTGTTTTTAATAAGCAAAAACCTGCGTTCTCCGTTTATAAATCTGAAAACAACCGCTCCGCAGGAACGCTCATATAAGCAGTCTATTGTGTACTCGCCGTCTTTATACATAAACGAGACGGCACGTTTAATATCGTTGACGATATACTTCTTACTTTTCGGCGACACGACAATATAAATACCCTGTCTGTCAGGCAATTTAATTACGGCAACAACTCTGCCTTCAAAATTACGAACGGGATGCGTTACTCCCATAATATATGCGCCCTTGACAGGCGACCTCGGGTCAAGCCCGCTTTCCACGCTTCCGTAATTGAGCCTGTAAACAGTGCCGGTTTCAACATCGTGCCAGCCCATAGGTCTTTCGACCCTTACTCTGACATATTTACCCAGCATACAATGCTCCTTAGAAAAATCTAATCATAATTATACATGGTTTTCATTGCCGATTCAAGATATTTTTCTTTATATAATATGTTTTATAAAAATTTGCAACTTTTTTACAAAAATATATTGTGAAAAACGGTCAAATAAGTTAGAATAGTAAATTGAAGAATTATTAAATTTAATGACGGGAGATATAAAAATGAATCCTAAGGACTTTAAGTTTAACGACGACGCATTCGATGATGTTATGAGCTCCTCGGAAGACGATAAAAACGATATAAAGAACAATTCCTTTGAAGATGAATTTGAAGATATATTCAGCGGTAACGATAATGATGAGATTGACTCTCGCAGAGATTTCACCGACGAGTATTTTATTGATGAGCAATCCGCACCGAAAATACCCGCTGCACCTGTGGAGAAAAAGCCGTACAGCTATAACTACTCAAAGGCATCGCAGGAAAAGGCAAGGCGTGTTTCTCAGCAGAGAATATATGACGATGTAATCGACGGGGATATTTCTTCGGGCAAGCAACCCCGTGATAAGAAAAACCGTGACGGTAAAAAGAAGAAAATGGCAGGCTGGAAAGTCGCTCTTATAATCCTTCTTGTTTTACTTATTGCTGTCGGCGGTGCGGCAGGCGCAGGTCTCGGCTATGCAAAATCGCTTACCAAAAAGGTTGATTATTCTCCGCTTGAGGAAAACAAGTACGTTTCAGCCTCCGAATTAAAGCACGACGACGCAGTGCGCAACATTTTACTTATCGGAGTTGACGCAAGAGAGGGCGAAGATGCCGAAAAGACTCGTTCGGATACTATGATGCTTGTTTCGATTGACACAAGGAACAATCAGATAAAGCTTACTTCCTTCCTTCGTGACACCTACACTGACATCCCCGGCTACAAGTGGAGAAAGCTCAATGCGGCACAGAGTAAAGGCGGAACACAGCTGCTTATTGACACTCTCGAATACAACTATAAAATCAAAATCGACAACTATATGTTTGTAAACTTTGATATGTTTACAACGATTATAGACTCGCTCGGCGGAATCGACGTGGCAATCACAGAAAAGGAAGCCAAGTACATCAACAGCAAGGACCATATGACAAGTGTTGAAGCAAGTGCGTTCCCCGAGGAAATCAAAAGCGGAGACGCCGTTCATCTTACGGGTGCACAGGCTCTTTGGTATTCAAGAATTCGTTACCTTGACAGCGATCTTATGCGAACTCAAAGGCAGAGAAAGGTAATAACCGCAATTTTCGAAAAGGCTGTGGCAAATCCTGCCGAGGTTATCGGTATGCTCGACGATATTATGCCTATGATTAAAACAAATCTTACCTCGGACGAGCTTATGCAGCTTGGTATGAACGCTCCGAAATATATGTCCTACACGATCGCTCAGCAGCAAATTCCCGCAAACAAAACATACAAGAGCGAAAGGAAAAACGGCGAGGACGTTTTGGTAATAAATCTTGAAAAAAACCGTGACATTCTTCACGATTTTATTTACAACAAGGCAGAAACCACAACCGAAGCTCCGACGGCAAAGAGCAAGTAAAAAATATTGAAAACAGCATTTTAATATGCTAAAATAATAAAGGTGGCTCACTATGAAGAAAGCTAAATTGTCCGTAGTAAACGAATTCAAAGTAGGAAAAATCGACCCGAGAATTTACGGCTCGTTTATTGAGCATCTCGGCAGAGCAGTTTACGGCGGAATTTACGAACCCACGCACGCAACCGCCGACGAGGACGGCTTCCGTAAGGATGTTATCGACGAGGTTCGCAAGCTTAATGTTCCAATTGTTCGTTATCCCGGCGGCAATTTTGTTTCGGGATATAATTGGGAAGACGGCGTCGGCCCTGTCGAGGAAAGGCCCAAACGTCTTGAGCTTGCTTGGGGCGTTACAGAGCCGAACAGCTTCGGCACCAACGAATTTATGAAATGGTGTAAAAAGGCTGACACAACCTGTATGATGGCTGTAAATCTCGGCTTGAGAGGTCCCGAGGAAGCAAGAAATCTTGTTGAATACTGCAACCATAAAAGCGGTTCATATTACAGCGATTTAAGAATTAAGCACGGCGTTAAAGAGCCGCACAACATAAAGCTTTGGTGTCTCGGAAACGAGATGGACGGCGATTGGCAAATAGGTCACAAGACCGCATACGAATACGGCAGAATTGCCTCGGAGTCCGCAAAGGTAATGAAATGGGTTGATCCCGATATTGAGCTTGTTTTAAGCGGAAGCTCAAACCTCGGTATGAAAACCTTTGGCGATTGGGAGCTTCAAACCCTTGACCTTGCATATGACAAGGTTGACTACGTTTCGCTCCATCAATACTACGACAATAAGACGGCTGATACCGACAGCTTCCTTGCCAAAAGTATGGCAATGGACGAATTTATAAAAACGGTCATTTGCATTTGCGACACCGTAAAGGGCAAAAAGCACTCTAAAAAGCAAATCAATCTCTCTTTTGACGAATGGAACGTTTGGTATCATTCCAACGGCGATTATGTTGAAAGATGGTCGGTTGCACCGCATCAGCTTGAGGACTACTACAATTTTGAGGACGCACTTCTTGTCGCTCTTATGCTTATGACTCTCTTAAAGCACGCAGACAGAGTTAAAATTGCCTGCCTTGCACAGCTTGTAAACGTTATCGCTCCGATTATGACGGAAAATAACGGCGGCATTTTTGAGCAGACAATCTTCTACCCCTTTATGCACCTTTCAAATTACGCAAGAGGCTCCGTGCTTCTTTCAAATGTAACCTGCGATAAGCACGACTCCAAAGAGTTTACCGACGTTCCCGATATGGATTGTATCGCCACCGTAAGCGACGACGAAACGGAGCTTACCGTCTTTGCGGTTAACAGATGCAAGAGTGAGGATTACACCTTGTCTGTAAATATGCTTGACCTTGACGGCTTTGAGGCTGTTGAGCACATTGAAATGGCAGGCTTCGGCGCTCTTGACGGAAATAATTTTGTTTCGGCACCGGTTAAGCCCTCGCTCGCTCCCGTGCCCACAACCGACGGCAGAGCTTGTGATATTCACATAAAGCCGTTTTCATGGAATGTAATAAGATTTAAGAAAAAATAAATTTTTCAAAGGTGGATTTTATATGGCAAAATGTCCTAATTGCGGCAAAAAGCTCAAATGGTATGAATTCCGTGCCGAGTGTAAGAGCTGCGGCACAAATATCCCTAACTATAATTGGGAGGCAAGACTTGAGGAGGACGCCGACAAGGCTGAAACCTCCTTCGCAAAGCTTCATTACAGGCTCAGCAATTTCAAAAGTGCAACAGTCGGAAGTCCGTTTAGGATAGTCAGACTTGTAGCAACGCTTCTTCCGTTGGTAGGTCTTGTAGTGCCGCTTATGAAGGTATCGCTTTCGCTTCCGTTCTACGAGGATACCTCGACGGTTTCATTCCTGACGCTCATTTTGAATTACATAACAAAGCTCGATTTTATGGGCGGCTTTCAGCTTATGAGCGCAACGGCTCTCGGCTCAACCTTCAAGTTCTTAATGCTCGCAATCGTTTTTGCATTCATTGCGGTTGTTGCAGGCGTTCTCAATTTCTTCGTTGTACTTATCGCAGCAGTTTCACTCAAAGCAGGATTTAATATATTCCTTAATATTGTCGCAACGGCAGGCTGGATTGCTTCGGCTGTGCTCCTTTCAATATCGGCCACAAACGCTATGTCAAACAGCATCGATGTTTTCTCGGGCAATGTCATTTGGTGGGGCTATGCGATAGGAGCTGCACTTTTCCTTGCGAATGTCGTAATAAGCGTGGCCGCAAGCAAGAGCTTCAAAAAGCAGTTGAGTTCACAGCCCACAATGGACGAATATATCGCAAACGAATTGGAAGAAATACGCGCCCAAGCATAACGCTTAACATATTAAAATAAATCTGGGGGATTTAAGATGAAAAAAGCTATCAAAATATTAAAGGCTGCTACACTCTCGGCGGCACTCGCATTTGCAAGCGCACTTCCGTCATTTGCGGCAGACGTTGCAAGACGTAATCCGCTTCCGCTTCCTGCTATCCTTGTTCTCGCAATTTGTATCGCAGGTTGGATAGGCGCAGGTCTTTATCAGACTAAAAAGGCTGATGACGAAGCAGATGAATCCTTGTTCGAGATGTTGAAAACCAATCCCGAGCACGCAAAGGAGCTTCTTAAAAAGAAAGAGCCTGAAGAAAAATCATTCTTTGAGAAATTCTTTGAATAATCACAAACACAGAAAAACGGCAGACACAAGTCTGCCGTTTCTTTTTGCCTTAAAATTTAATCAATCGTAGAAATCAACCGCACCTCTGTTGACGGTTACCTCTTTTATAAACTTCGCAACCTTTTGATGCTCGGGATGAACCTTGTAAGCCTCTAAATCCGCTTCGTTTTCGGTTTCAACGATAAGCAACGCATCAAAGTTCCTGTCACACTCAACCGCATTTTTAATAAATGTGATTTTTTTGAGGGTGGGAACGCTCTCGGGCAATGCCTCAAGACCGCTTCTTGCAATTTCAATGTTTTCGTCTTTTGTGTTACCGCAGCCGTCGGTAAATTTCCACATTACAATATGCTTTAACATAACATTTCTCCTTTTTTATAACTATTCCCCACTTGAAGTGAGGTATGCTTGCTTTTAGAGATTTTCCCAATCGATTTTTTCGTTATATATTCTCTCCTTATTTCACTTTTTCCAACTGCACAACCGTCTCCACATGCAGCGTATGCGGGAACATATCGACAGGCTGGATTTTTCGCACCTTATAGCCGTTTTTGACAAGGAACATCAAATCTCTTTTCTGCGTTTCGGGGTTACAAGAGATATACACAACTTTTTTCGGTGAAAGAGTCACTACGCTTGACAAAAATGCCCTGTCCGAGCCGCTTCTCGGCGGATCCATTATGACCACATCCGCCGTTTCGCCCTCTTTTGCCGCTTCGACCATAAACCTGCCTGCATCGGCATTGAAAAATCTGATATTTTCGACCTTGTTAAGCCTTGCGTTTTCACGGGCGTCCTTGACCGCCTCGGAATTCAATTCCACGCCGATAACCTGCTTCGCCTTATCGGAGGCGAAAATTCCTATCGTACCCGTACCGCAATATGCGTCAATAACCGTCTCCTTGCCTGTAAGCTCAGCAAATTCAATCGCCTTGTTGTATAAAATTTCCGTCTGCACGGGGTTTATCTGATAAAATGCCTTGGGCGATATTCTAAAGGTGTATTTCCCGAGCTGTTCCTCGATTTTTCCGTCGCCGAACAATATTTCTTCACGCTCGCCGAGAACAAGGCTCGTCTTTTTCGGATTATAATTCCAAACTACCGTTGTGATTTCGGGATGCCTTGACAAAAGAGCGTTTACGAATGACCTCTTTTTAGGAAATTCGGGCGTTCCCGTAACCAACACGACCATTATTTGACCGCTTTTGAAGCCTCGTTTTACAAGCACATGGCGTAAAAAACCCTGCCGAGTGTCCTCGTTGTAGGCTTTTAATTTAAAGCTTTTAAGCAATTTGCGAACGGTTCCGATTATCTCGTCGGCTTTCTCGTCCTCAAGCATACACTTTTCGACCGCAACAACCTTATGGCTTGACGACTGATATACGCCGGAAATTATATTGCCCCTGCGATCTGTCGAAAACGCCGCCTGCACCTTGTTTCTGTAATTATACGGCTTATCCATACCGATAATCTCGTCCACATGACAAAATGATCCGAGCAATTTAATAACCCTTGCCTGCTTAAAGCTCAGCTGTTCGCTGTACGGCATATTTTGCAGCTGACAGCCACCACACTTTTTATAAAGCGGACAGGCATTTGTATTTTTCGGCATAGTCTCACCTCAATTCATAAATAATTTTAACATATAACGCACGATATGGCAAACAAAAAGGACTGTAAATTTTACAGTCCTTAAAATTTAATTCCACAAACCCGTGTACCAATTTATCATTTGATTTCCGAACATCAGCGCAACGAAAATACCCACGGCAAGATGCGGACCGAACGGCACTTCCTTTTTCATATTCTCTTTTTTGAGGGTGTTTGAAAAAATCAGATAAAGCGTACCGACAAAGCCCGAAATCATCAATGCAAGCAAGACATTTTTCCAGCCGAGCGCAAAGCCTGCCGCCGCCATAAGCTTAATATCGCCGCCGCCCATTGAATCGGGTTTAATGTACGAAACGAGCAAGAACAGACCGCTTACAAGGAAAAATCCCACAATCCTGCCGATAAGCTCATTTTTGTCAAAGCCGTTTTCGATAATCGAGTCGATATAAATTACAATACCGCCTAAAAGAATGGTAATCCACATTGAGTCGGGGATAAACATATGCTTCCAGTCGATGCAAAATATAACGACGAGTGCGGAACAAATCATAAAATAGCCTAAAAGCCGAAGTTTGAAATCGCAACCGCAGCCGAACACGAACGACATCACGAACAATATGCCCGTAACGCTTTCGACTATCGGATAAATCGGGGAAATTTTCGCCTTGCAGTAGCGGCATTTACCGCCGAGGAAAATCCAGCTGAAAAGCGGAAACAAATCGTACCATTTAAGCGGATGCTTGCACGAAGTACAAATCGACGAGCCTTTTTTGAAGTCCATACCGAGCGGAATACGGTAAATGAGCACATTCAAAAAACTGCCGATACATATTCCGACGATAAACACGCACACCGAAAAGTATATTTTCATTGCAAGTAAATAAGTTTCATAATTCATAATCAGTCTTCCTTTTCGGGAGTTTCTTGTGTGTTTTTCGCTTCTTCCTGAGCCAAAACTTCCGCTTTCATTTTGCGAACTTTCGAGAGAAGCATTACAAGGGCAAGTGCCAAAAGCGAAGCGACGGAAACGAAAATTCCCTCTTTCAGTCCCTGCGGAAAATACTTCATTTCGACGGTGTGCTCGCCCTGTGAAATGTTGAACAGCGTCATATGGCTTTCGTTTTTGAGAAGCTCAACCGCCTCGCCGTCAACGGTAACCGTCCAACCCTCGTCACGAGGAATTGAAACATACATAACGCCGTCTTTTGAAGCGTTTACGGTGCCTTTAATGTAAGAGTCCTTGAACTCGTCAATTTTAAGCGTGCCGTTATCCTTAATAGCCTGTACGCCCTGCTCATATACGCTGTCATTTACACCTGCGACAAGCATATACAAAGCGTCGTCAATGGAGTTTTTATTATCCTTGAAATTTTCAAGTGCCTTGTCGCCGTTTGAAGATGTAAATTCCAATGTAATCGGAACACCCTGCTCGCAAACACCCAAATCGATAAACTGCTTTTCGTCAAAAGTAAATGTCTTGCTTGAAGCGTTTGAACTTGCCTTTACCGTGTCCAAGCTACCGCTTTGAACGAGCAAGAAAATATTTTGCGTCTTTTCGGGAACAAATGTAAAGGTCATCGAGTAGTTGTTGTCGGTAATTTTATATCTGTAATATCCCTTTAAAGCATTGAGAATTCCGTGAATTTCATTTTCGCCGATATGCTTGTGACCGTCATGTTCATCGTGACCATCGTCCTCATTTTCTTCCGGCGAAACGAAGTTCGTTACAATATCGCAACCGTTGGTTTTTATATCTGTCAAGTCGGTATCGTAATAGTCAAATACACCTTCCGCACCTGTAACGGTCTGCCAGAGGGACGCTTGTGAAACAAAGGAGTTCGTGTTGTATTCTTCCCAATCCACAAGGTCTGAATTTGCCATAAAGCCTAAGCCCAATGTGTTTTTAGTCTTGTATATTCCGAGCCCGTCAGCATCGCCGATTTTCTCATAATACAGGCTGTTTGAAAGCGCATTCGCATTGTCCATAACATAGTCGACATCAAAAAGAGTGTTGTAAACGGGCGTCTGCATTGCATAGCCGTATGAATTTCCTATATTCCCCGCATTGCCGAGAGTGAATTGAAGCGGAGCCCAATAGGAGTCGGTCATTGACGAGAAAATCGAAATTCCGTTAAATCCGTACACAGAGCCGTTGTTGACTTGATAACTTGTGCCGTCGCTTAATGTCGTACCGCCGTATTCGGAGAAGTCCATACGGTAAAAATCGTCGCTGTTTATAATTTCCTTTGCCTTGTTTACCTTTTCAAGATACGGCATATACCTGTCTTTTTCGACGCCGGAAATTACACCCTGTCCGCAAAGCGCAAGCTGAACGATACCGAGTATTAAAGCGGTTGCTTTGAAGAATTTTTCTTTTTTTGTAAATCTTACAAGCAAGAGCAACGCAAATATTATAACGGTTGAAATTCCGCCTATAATAATCGGCATTTTAAATGCTTCGTATGATTTTGTGATAAGTCTTATGTAGCCTACCGCAATAATCAAAGCGGGTAAAATGAAAGAAGCCTTGCTAATGTCTTTAATTTCAAGGAAAACTTGATACGCGAGTTTTACAAGGATAAAGCAGTATATGAATGAAAATCTGTACGGAAGTCCCGCAGGCGCACTCATACCGTGCCAGATATAATAGAGCTTCGGAATTTCAAATGAAGCCCAAAAGATTGCAACAAGTACAAGGTGAGCGATTTTTTCATTCTTCGAGGTCTTTTTTGAGAAGATATACATTGACGCACAAATCAATGCGAGTGCTCCGAGGGAAACACCGGGCAAAGTTTTATTTGTAAGCGCTATTGTATTCGGGAAAATACCCGTCAAGTGCGTTGACACGAAATCCAAAGGATTGAAGAAGTACCAAGACTCGTCGGCAAAAGCATTTTTTGTGAATGCGTTTGACAGAGAGTAGACAATCGGGAAAAGTGTTATCGACGCTATACCGCCCGCAAGCAATGACGAAAAGCCGAACTTTACGAAAACGCCCGTGAGCGAAACCCTGTCCTCGTCGTTCTTGTTGTTTATGTCCTGTGAGAACAGGCAAGTAAAGAAATAGAGCACCGAGAAAATGCAGAGCATAAAGCCGAGATAGAAATTGCAGATTATCGCAAAACACAGTGAAACGAGATATAACACCCAAGACTTTCCGCTTGCAATATTTTCAATGCCCAAGGCAATCAACGGCAACAGCCAAAGTGCCGTAAGCCACATTGTGTTATAGTGGTAAAGCATATAAAATCCGCTGAATGTGTAGAGCAAGGAGAACGCAATTACAGGCAGTCCGCCCTTGTTGAAATGCTTTTTAAGATATAGGCACGAAGTGAACGCAATCGCACAGGTGTTAAGCCCGATTATCAAGGCAAAAGCGTTTGCAATATCGCCCTCTTTAAAAAACAGAGCGACAACATTAAACGGATTTACAAGATAATAGAGCATTGTCGCATAGAAATTTCCTCCGCCTATTGAATAAGAGTAGAGCAGTGAAGCACCGTCCTTTATTCTCGTAACCGCCTCATTTAAAAACGGTGCGTATTGATAAATCGAGTCATATTTTAAAATTATTCCGTTTCCGAACGGATAAACCCCCGCAACAGCGAGCAAAACACAAAATACAACCCCTGCCAACAAAGCGGAAAGGAAGCAATCCTTTATCTTAAATTCCTTTTTCAAATCAAAGCCCCCAGCGTTATATATATTACTTCTCTATTCTACCACATATTCCGACTAAAAGAAACAAAAAAATAAAAAGAGCAAGGCATAAACCTCGCTCTTTTATAATTAAATTTTCAAATCATCAATCAGTAAATTACAGATTATGGGTTTGATTATTTGCCTGCTGCTGCGTTGTGTTCAGTTGCTGCTGAACTTGTGCACGCAACTTTATAAGTTATAGTGCCATTCTCATCTGTAACGTCAATTGTATATTTAGCTGTTGCGTCAGTAGGACAAGTCGGAAGATTACCACCGTCAAACATGTTTTTGAATGTCGCGTTTTCCTTACCTGCTTCAATCTGTGTTTTCAAATCAGCAATTGACAACGGTGTACCGTCTTTACCGCCGGTCATCTGATAGTTTGTAAGGTTTTCCTTAATAATTTTCTGATTTCCCTGACAAGTTTTCTTCTCAGCGTTCTTAGTTACAGCACTGTAAACCGGAACTGCTACTGCTACAAGGATACCCATGATAACAACAACAATCATCAATTCAACGAGTGTGAAACCTTTTTTACTCATAAGTTTTCTCATGATAAATTTCTCCCTTTTTCATATTAGAATAATTATATAATGGGTGGGTTGCCCAAAATACCAAGCTAAAAAGTTAACGGGAAATTTCCGTAACCTTTATCTGTATTATAAACTAAAAAATACAGTTTGTAAAGTGTTTTTTATAAATTTTTTACAACATTTTTGTCAATTTGCGTTAAATTTGTAAAAATACGCTTAATTTCCATTTACCATTGCAATAAGTATAGCCGTATCGGTAACAACCGTCCTGCCGATATTCTTTAACGTCTCATTCTTTGAGCCGATTTTGATTATTGCGGGCGACCACTCGTTATAATACTTGTCAATGATTATATCGCCGAGATATGTGCCTTTGAGCGTGTCGTCCCTGAAGTTACGCAAGGTGTCAACAACCGCACTTTCCATACTCGTGCCTGCCATAAGCCACCTTGTTCCGCAAACGAACGCCAAGCCTCCGCCGCCGCTTGAATCAGCGTTAAGCGCACCTGCAAGCGAGTCATTGTAAGAAATAAACCTTATGATATTGCCCGACCTCTTAGCGTTCGGATAAGCCGTGTCGCTTTTTTCCCTGTTAGACGGGTAGCCCTCCGTGTCCGTGCCTGCGTCCCAACCTGCCGAGTATTCATTTGTGAAATAGTAGCCCATCTCATTGTTGCAGTTGATAAGCTGACCGTTAGTTTTCATATTGTCAAACGAATAAGACGAGTTTATATCATACCTTGCGGGCAGATATTCACGGTTACTCTTTACAGACACCGTAATTCCGTTTTCAAGGTATCTGTGCTTGAGTGCATTTCCCGAAGTGTCCGTCGGGCTTTCCGCCTCTTTGTTTGCGGTTGTGTCCCATTGGAACGCATCAACGCCTACGCTGAATTTAACATCGAGCTTCAGCGGATCGTCAAACTGATAATAAAATTTCCTTGCAACATTATTTGACGCAATCGTCACTTTTCCGTTTTCGTCAACGGAATGAATGGGCGCAAGAGAATAGAAATATTCCTTATAAGTGAAATAATATGTATACTGATTGGTCGGTTTTTCAAATGTCAGCGTGCCGTCTGCATTTTCGGTAAATGCTCCGAGCTCGGGGCAAGAAGCAAACTTTTTGTCAGCCTCGACCGTTGCAGGCTCTTCATAGAAAATGTCGGCATTTGTTGCGGTCGAAAGCGAAGTTTTTGTCGCATCCTCTTGGAACTGCGAAACAATAAATGTAACCTGCGACTGCAACAAGAACTGCTTTTCAACCATTTCATATCTTTTGTATATAGAACTCCAAAGCTGACCTGTCAAGGAAAGGACGAGCGCCATAACCGCTATTGCCACAATAAGTTCTACAAGGGTAAAGCCCCTTTTATTATGTTTAGTTCTATTGAATAGCTTGAACATAGTTTTGCCGTCCTTTCCAAAAATTTATCCCTGCGAAGCCATTGCGTTTACGCCTGTAAGCACAACATCTTGCTTGTTTCCTCTTGCGTCGAAGTATACTGCTGTTGTATCGTCTGTGTACTTACCGTCAGCACCCTGCGTCTTTGCAAGACGCCACGATTTTTCATCAGACGGGTCCTTAGCATAGTAAATATATGCTCTTTCGTTTGCATCATTTTTTCCGTTACCGTTTGTATCTGCATAGCCTGTGAGATACCACATACCCTCAGAATAGGTAATGGAAATAAAGTTGATGTTGGTTTCATTGGCAACCTTAATCGCTTTCCAAGCGTAAAGGTTGTTTTCTTCATTATAGCAATATTTAACATTGATATATGAACCTGCTTTACCGTTACCCGAATAGCACTTCTCTGAAGCACAATATGTTTCGGGAGCTTTACCGCTTTGAGTTCCTACCGCTACCCAATAATCGTCGGCATATTCAACGTCGGTTATTCCTTTCAACACTGATACGAAGCCATATGTATCCGAGGCCTTATTGATTACGCTTGTGTAATCGTAGAATTTTTCTTTGTCTTTATAATCACTGAGTTTTTTACCTATGGTTGCACCGATTCTGTCAGCCCACATATAGCTTTCAAACTCTTTTGTAACTGCCGTAATCTTGGACTTTGTCGGATCTTCATAGTTATAGCCCCAGCTAAACAACGAACCGTTATCCGTGCCCCACATAAACTGCGGTTTTCCGTCCCAGGTAAGTCCCCAACGAACCGTTGTACACTCTGTCTGAACCATAGGATGCGTGTTTGTACCGTACTTAGCTGATCCCGGCTCTCTTATTGGTGAATATCCCACTGATGGCGGTGCCCAGTCTTTGGTTGAAATTCCTACAAACGACCTGTGATACGCTGTATCCCAGCCCTTTGCTGTTCCTGTTGTACTATTGTCTTGATACTGGTCTGTTCCATAGAACTGATGGAATACGTTTGTTTCCTTTTTAAGCGACCAGCCTTTACCGGATGCCATTGAGCCTGTTTCGTCACTGTCACTTCCGTCACCGGTAGCTCTGATATATACAATGCCCATATTTGAAATATCGCTCAAACGAGACGCCCAGTCATAGTCGGAGAATACAAAACCCATAGTATAGCCGACTGCAACCGAGATATTGTTTCCCGTTATATCATCATAATAGCTGTCAATATCAAGCATTGTGATATTCTCTCTGAGTCCTGCCGATTGGAATGAGTGTGAAAACGAACCTTTTAAATTTTTATCAAATTTCTCGAAATACGCGTCGGAATGAGTAACGCCTTTTGCGTCCCATGATGATGGGTTTTCAAGGCCTATTGCAAACGGATATGAAAGATAACCGACTGTAACATCGATTTCTTTACCGTCTGTAAGATAATACTTGTTACCCTGTTCAGCCATCGCCTGTCCGGCACGACGTAATCTGTCGGTATTATATACTAATGTTCCCAAGAGAGGCTTTGGATATACGATATCTTTATGCTTATTTTCCGTAGTAAAGAAGTTTAAAAGGTCCTCGTATTTGAGCGACTTGAATATTTTTTTATCCAATGTTGTACTTTCCGCATAAGTGTCGCCGAATTTGCCTGTCGGGTACCACGCACCATTTCCCAACGGAGTTTCAATTCCCGACGGAGTTACCGATTCATTGGAGCTATAAGCAACGCCTAATGTCACAAGCGGAATATATGTATGCCAGTATGAACCTAAATGCCTAATCTTCCATCCCCAAATATCCATAACAGCAGGGATTCTTCCGCAATAAAGCGTATATGACTGTGTCGGATATACATCTTCATTCCATTGAGTTTTATTCTGTACGGGATAATAGTTTTTGTTTGTAGGATCAATTTTAATTGCACCTACGGAGGTTATTGTTATAAGCGATTTATCATCGGGATACTCGTAGTTTACAGCCTCTTTATAACCCTGATATGAGAGTTTTCTGGATCTCATACTACTCGGATTGTATGTAATCCATGTGCGCATCTCGTCATTATCGCGTTCCGATGCGGAGGAGTTGCTTCCGTAATACTCTGTTCCGTCTGATTGCTTTATAACGCCGCCAAGCGTCAAAAACGCCTTGCCTGCATCACTTGCGTCAATATTTGCCGTGAAATAGTTAGCTGTAACAGCCTTATAATCCATACCTCCTGCCAATTTAGCTTTAAAGAGGTAGTTTTGCTTTATTTTATTTCCGTCCCATGTGATTTCAGTGTAAGGCGAACGGTATATCGTTTTAAACGAAGCTTGAGTTGAAATTTCGGGAGTTATATTCTCATAACCGTCGCTCTCTTTGTCACCGCTTGGCTTAATGTACGCGTATCTGTTATACTGCCAGAGCTTATCTCCGCCCCAGTAGTAGTTTCCTGTTTTTTCATTTCTCCAGAAACGGCGCACCTGTCCTGCGTCACCGCCCATAACATAGTAGCCGTACTTGTTATCTCCGCCGTTGCCGTCATCACCACTGCCGATGCCGACCCACTCAACATCATTCATTGCCGAAATAAGCGGTGCACCCGTCATTTCTTTTGCAATGAGGTCCATTTCGCCGTTCTCATTAACGCCGCTTGTGGCATAATAATAGTATTTGCCGTTAGAAGACTTTTCGCCGACAAGTATGATTTCGGGAGCGCCGACTTCAATTTTCGCTGTGTATTGAAGGTCTCCTACACCCTGTCCGTATTCAATCCAAAGCGGCGAATGTTCAAAGCAAATTACATTGTTGCCGCCTTTGAGCGTGAAGATTGCAACTGTCGTATCGCCGTCTTTTTTATAACGAATGTCATAGTACTGCTTATCAACAACATACTTTTCACCCTGGTCATTTGTATATCTGACTCTAAAATGCCAGCCTGCTTGGTCTGCGTTTTTATTCTCTGCCGCAGAGTTAAAAACAAAACCTTTTGGAACAAGCGTAATTTCCGTTGTCAAAAAGTCGTCGGTGAGATTGCTCGGGAAACAAACCATACGGCTCGTATTATCATTTGTGTAGAATGTTGAATAAGAGTTAGCCGTATTCGGATTGCTTGCAATAAGCGTACCGTTAACCTGACCTGCCGAGCTGTCCGAACCAAAAGTTATTGATTTATCTGTATCGTCCTGCTTTGTCATTGTAAGCGGAACATCACTTATTGAAATTTCATATCCGGGTGCGTTTTCACCCTTATTCGCAATAAGTCTTTCAAGCAAACTCGCCTTTTCAAACGAAGAGCCCGTGATTTCGCCTGCTGTACGGATATTTTTAAAGTTTTGAAGGAAAAGCGGTGTAAATGTAAAGATTATAAGCATAAGTATAGCCATAGCCACAAGTGTTTCCACGAGTGTCATACCTTGCTTTTTGTTCACTGTACTTTTAAACTTTTTAAAAATACTTTTCATAGCTTTCCTCCTAATTTATTACAAAAATGCTTATTCCCACATAAGTCCCGTTGAATCTGACGGATCGGGCGGAATAATCGAACTATATGTATCCTTGACATTTTTATCAACATCGATTTTTCTCATTAGATTTTTGGTTATATTGCCATTACCGTCGCCAACAACATACTGCGTCGGTGACTCACCGGAATATTGATAATAAATCTCAATCAAATCCTCAAATCTGTTAAGTACATTCTGCGAATACTTCTTGGTTGCGATTGAATAGTCAAGGAAATACTTGAGCAAATCAATACCGTATTCGTTTTCACTTTTTGAATTTCTCGGAGCATCGTCGTCAAAATAGTAGACATCGCCTGCGGAAAAGGCTTTGTATCTGTAAACGCCTACATTCGGCATTTCTATGTTTATAAACACATCACCGCCGAAGAAAACTTTACCGCATCGACCTATATTGTATATGTTATTGGATATAGGATCGGCTATCGTCGCAACCTTTGGATTCGGAGTGCCTATAACTACGGTACTGAACCTATATTTTCCTTTTATAGCTTCCTTAAATTTGTTAAAGTTTTCGGTACTCTGCAACTTGGTTTTTCTGTAAAAACCGTAAGCGTAAATTTCAATATCACCGTTTATAACAATGTTGTTGCCCTTTAAGAACATAACATTAAAGCATTTTCTGGAGGGTGTGACATCTATGTCGGTGTTTATAAATAAATCCCTCATTCCTACAAAGGAAACTATATTATCCTGATTCTGCGCGAACTTGATTGTTCCTGTTGTAGGTGCATTCAAAACAAGATTGCCCGAAGAATAACCAAGCATCGCAGGTGTAGTGCGTGCTGCTATTTCAAGCTCAAAACTTCCTAAATGCTTTGTATTATATACAAGCTTTGACGGGGTGGTTACCATTCCGAGTTTGGTAAACGCATCATTTTTAGGATTTATAATCCCCGCCTTATCGCCGTCGTAATTGTAAAATGTACCAAGTCCCTGCACCGGTTCGGAAATTCTTGCCGTTGCCGTTGCGGGAACAACATTGTTTATATCGTTGCCTACCACTGCAAAACCATGACTGACAAAACGGCGCTTCTTGTCTTTCATCTCGACTTCTTCTTCGGCTTCAACGCCCGAGCCGTCGGGGTTTTTTTCAGTCTTTAAGAATTTACCTTTTTTAATTTCAACCGAGTTAGTTATTTCAACTTGGTAATATCCGATTATATCCTTATCTGTGCACAGATTAAGACCGTCTTCAGTAACATATTGATACGCTGCGGGATCAACGGATTTGTTCCAAATAAGGTATATTTTATTTGTTTCAATTACATCGCCGTCTTTACTGGTTTCGACAATAAATTCATTGACATCTTCATCTGCGCCCTTATTGTTAACGGCAAGTTGATATGCGTATGCCGTGGCTTCCGCACCTGCTTGTGCAAGATACTCTGCTTTCTTTCGGTCAGACAAAAAACGCACTGATCTAAGGCTCGTCATTGTATAAGCATACATAGCCGTGCCCATAAGCGAAAGTATAAACAGCAAAGCAATAACAATCGTCAATGCAAAACCGCTGTTCTGTTTAAGCCTTGTTTTCATACGAATCACCTTTCCGTATAAATTAAACGATAACTCTCAATATTTCCTCTATTGATGTGTTGCCGTGCATTACTTTATAAATACCCTCGTCCTTAAGTGTGTGCATACCTTGTTTAACAGCGAGGTCTTTAATTTCTGCGGCATTTGCACGGTCAAGGATAAGTTCTTTCATTTCTTCTGTTACCGTAAGGAATTCAAATACAGCCTCTCGTCCTTTATAGCCTGTGTTATTGCAGGTTATACAGCCCTTAGGTCTATAAAGTGTAAATTCCTCATCGGGATATTCGTCAAGCGGAAGGTCGGGGAATATCTTGAGAAGGTCATCCCTCTTTATCTGATATGCCTCTTTGCACTTGGGGCAAAGACGTCTGACAAGACGCTGTGCCAATACGCCGACAAGCGAGGAGGTAACAAGGAACGGCTCAACTCCCATCTCATTAAGACGGGTTACCGCACCCGGTGCGTCGTTTGTATGCAGGGTCGAAAGAACCATATGTCCCGTAAGAGCCGCTTCGACGGCAATCTTTGCAGTCTCGCCGTCACGAATCTCACCGACCATGACAATATCGGGGTCGGAACGCAATACCGAACGCAAAGCCGCTGCAAAGGTCATACCTGCTCTGTTATTCATCTGAACCTGATTGATACCTGCCATACGGCGCTCAACCGGGTCCTCGAGTGTAATTGTATTTTTATCATCCGAGCTGATCTCGGCAAGTGTAGCATAAAGAGTTGTAGATTTACCGCTACCTGTGGGTCCTGTAACAAGCAGGAAGCCGTAGGGCATATGAATTGCTTTTTCAAATCTGTCAAACTGCCTCTCGGAGAAGTGCAGGTCGTGAAGCTTTACAACACCCTGCGATCTTTCAAGAAGTCGCATAACAATTTTCTCGCCGTAAACGGTGGGCATTGTAGCGATACGAATATCGAGTGTTCTGTCTTCAAATCTAACGGTAGCACGGCCGTCTTGAGGAATACGCTTCTCCGCAATGTCCATACCGCCGAGAACTTTAACACGGGAAACGACAGATGGGAAAAGCTTGATTTGGTTCTGCATTACCTCCTGCAAAACACCGTCGATTCTAAAACGAACTCTCATATGCTTTTCAAGCGCTTCGATATGAATATCGGATGTGCCTGCTTTAATGGCATTGTTTATAATTTGGTTGACAAGCAAAACCGCCGGCTTATCATCAATGGAAAATTCCTCTGATACATTTTGGTCGTCGTTTGCTTCGTCCTCGTCATAATTATCAAGTGACGAGTTCATATTTGCAAAGTTTTCGATTGCAGCGGTAAGCTCCATATCGGGAGCAACCAAGGGGCAAATCTCAAGCCCTGTCATAAGATGAAGGTTGTCTATCGTGATGATGTCGTTCGGATTTTTCATTGCGACATACAAGGTCTTTTCATCCTGATAAAGCGGAAGAATGTGGTTCCTCAACGCCATTTCGGGTGTGATAAGGTTAGCCGCTGAAACATTGACGCCTATCTCATTGATTGAAACATATTTATAGCCTGTCTTTTTAGCAAGGGTTTTTGCTATATCGTCCTCTGTGCAGTAGCCTAACTGCGTAAGGATTGTGCCGATAAGTTCCTTGCTCGTTTTTTGTATTTCCAATGCCTCGGCAAGCTGCTCCTCTGTGATAATTCCGGATGCAACCAGTCTTGAACCCATACTTCCGGGTATTATCAGATTGTTATTTGCCATTGTCTAATCTCTCTCCAATCGAAAATATGCCCATTGAATATTATCTTGAAAACTCTATAAGTACAATCTGTGCGGTTCTCTGTTCGTCAGAGCCTGTCATATTGATTGTATCTATACGCTTAATCTGCTTATCGCTTACCGTGTCATGGCAGAAAGTTATAATATCCCTGTATGAGCCGGTAATTGTAAGATTAACTGCTATTTGATTGACGTTCTGCTCGTTTTTCTCAGGCTCGCCGAAGGTAAGCTCTGTAAGACTGCAATTATGTGTCTCAACATCCTTTTCAAGATCAATCATAATCTGCATTTGATCAAGCGGGTCCTTTGAAATCATTATATCGTATTCGGCTATCTGCTCCTTATATTCGCCGCTGCGTGCCTGCAAAGCCTTGAGGTTTGCGATAGCAAGCTGATTTTGTTTGTATTGAGCTTTCGCCTTTTCAATATTCGATTCCGTCTCATCGATACCCTTCGCACCGAAAACGGTAAGAACGATAAGTCCTATACAAGCGATAAACAATACGGCAATTACCAATCTGACGTCGTCGAGAGGATTTTTCTTAGCGGCTTTTTCCTTTTCCGAGCCATCGCCGGTAGCCTGCTTCTTTTTAATAACATCGCTTAAAGCCATAATTATTTAGCCTCCCCCGTAGTAGTTTCGGTCGTTGTTGCCGCTGCGGTAGTTGTAACCTGTGTTGTCTGAACCTCTCCGCTCTCATTTGTTACAGCCTCGCCCTTTTTGTCGGTAACTGTCTCATATACGGGAGCTCCTGCCGTAACGTTAACGCCGTTCGACATACTCAATACAAGTGTAAAGGTAACGCTTTTTCCGTCTTCGCCTGAAGTCCTTGTGATACTTGTAGTCTCAACAGTCTTGACAACTTTTTGCATTTCCTCAGTTTTGAACAGTTCAACATAGTCCCTGTAATCTTGATAGTCTTGAACTGTACAGGTAAGGGTGCAAATTCCCTCTTTGAACCAATTTTCAAGGTTTATCTGTGTGATTTGAACATAGTCAGGTGTCTGATTTGAAATCAAAGTGAAAAATGCGACTGCATCAGGATCCTGCGGAGTGATGCTTTCAATCATTTTTCTTACTTCGCCCAACTCATTGTATATGTTTTGGTATTCTTGAAGTGCAGGGAATTCGCTCTCAATAGCGCTGTTTTTGCGCTGAATTGTTTTGAGTTTTGATTTAAGGATTTGGCCCTTAACCGCAACGCCTCCGTAGACAATAAAGAGGCAAACAAGAATTACAAGCGCAATTTTTGAAATCAAGTCAACTTTCTTTCTGTTTTCAAGCCTGCGTCTGTAACTGTCCGGTAACAAACTAACTTTGAACACTGCTTAACCCTCCAATGCCTGAATTCCAAGGCCGATACAGCCTGCGAATTCGTTTAATACGTTTCGGTCAAGTCCGAAATTATAGGTTGAATAAAAATCGGGAACAATTACGGGCATTTCCATAACCGTATCCTTAATTATATCGCACAAGCGAGCACTTTGATCAGCTGTCGTTGTGAAGAAAATCTTTTCAATCGGGCTGTCGCCGTTCTGCATCGCATAATAACTTACGGACGAAGCAGTTTCGGATGCCAGCATTGCACCGATCTCCTCAACGTCAGAAGCAAGAGTTTCCTCGTTCGGCTCAAGCTTGTAGATATTGTTCACGCTGTCGGCAACTCTGTCCGGAGTTGTTATAGAACGTACCATTGAAATTTCGTCGCCCTTGATAACTATAAAGTTAAGAAGGTCGTCGGTCATATTCAAAAGAGCAAACTTTTCGTCGCCGACAAGCCCTGCTTTAAGGCCTCTTATCTGCGAAAGCACCGAGGAATCAACGTCCGTTACCTGAAGCTTTGAAGCCGAGAGAATATTTATGTACTGCTCAATCATATTTCTTCTTGCCGCAACAAGCATAACATGTGTAATGGGCTGATCCTCATCATTTACGCCGTCGCCTGCAACAACATAGTCAATTTCCATTTCCTGTATCGGAATGGGAATGAACTCCTGAGCTTGCAAGAGAACCATATTACGAAGCTTATCATCGTCTATCTTCGGGAAAGTCGCATATCTCATAATAACGTTTTCATTGTTGATGCCGACAACAACGTCAAGGCTTTTGAAACCGCCGCTTTGGAGCAGCTCGGTCAACGCAACGTTAAAGCGGTCGGGATCTCTTATGAAACCTTCTTCAATAGTTCCCTCGACCAACGGTGCTTTTCCGCACGCTAAAATTGAATATGCACCGCTTGAACGAGTGATTTCAACTGCTCTTATTTCTCTTGAATCGACTTCAAGACCGATTATACTTTTAACTTTAGCCATAGTTTTCTCTCCCTGTTTATGAGCCGACAGAAGTTGTCGCCGTGAATATGGGCAAGTACAACGAAATAAGCATTGCACCGACAAGTCCGCCTATACCGATAAGTGCGATAGGCTCAATAATAGAACCGAGGTTTCTTGATGTCGTTTCGACATCCTCCTCATAGAATTCAGCAACCTTGTCAAGAAGTTCGGGCAATGTACCTGCCTCCTCACCGATTGCAATCATACCTGTAACCATAGGCGGAAACAAGCCACTCTTGTCAAGAGAATCCGAAATTGATTTACCTTCTTCAATATCGGTAATGGCATTATCAACCGCTTTTTTTATAAGGTCACTGCCCGATGTGGGGCCTGCACTCTGTAATGCCTCGACAGCGGTAACACCGCCCGAAAGAAGCGTCGCAAGAGTTCTGCAAAAACGTGCAACAACCATTTTTGTAATAAAGTCACCGAGCAATGGCATATGCAATTTGTTCTTTTCCCAAAAATCATGTGCAAACTTGCTCTTGATTATAAATCTCAAAGCCACAATTATAATAACCGCAACCAAAATCCACAAATACCATTGTGTTCTCAAGCTGTTAGAAGCGTTAAATATAAACTGAGTAAGTCCGTTCAACTCGGTTTTGGCGGGAATCATTTTCTGGAAAATCGGAACCATAAAAGCAAGCATTGCAAGAAGAAGTACAATAGCAAAAATACCGATGTTTTTAGGATATGATACCGCCGATTTAATGTTATCCTTCAACGCCTTATTTTTCTGCAACTGGTTTGCAAGGCTGATAAGGGATTGCTCAAGAATACCGCCGACCTCACCTGTGGCAATCATAGCTACGAAAAGGTCGTCAAAAATTTTCGGATACATTGCGAATGCGTCCGAAAGAGGCATACCGCTTTCAACATTTTCCGAAATATCTACAATAGCAGCCGCAAGTGTAGGGTTGGTTGTCTGTTTTGCAAGCGTCGCTAACGCTCTTGTAACAGGAACACCTGCCGAAATCATAGCTGCCATCTGTCTTGCGAAAACAGCGACGTCTTGTATAGAAACCTTTTTACCGCCCGACTTTTTCTTCTCATTGATAACTTTTTCTTTGATGTCGGTAACGATAATTCCGGCTTCACGGAGCTTATCCATAGCTGCGGAGGAATTGTCCGCAACAACCTCGCCGTGGACGTTCTGTCCCTGGCGGTTCATACCGTCGTAAGTAAAGGATGCCAAAGCATTTGCCCCCTTTTATATTAGTAACCCGATGTCATAAGAAGTCGTCTGACCTCTTTTTCATCAACGCAAAATTCAATTACGGATTCCTTTGAAATTTTCTGCTCTTTATAAAGTCTTAAAAGAGCTTGGTCCATAGTCTGCATTCCCTGCATCTGTCCTGTCTGCATAGCCGCATAGAGCTGATGCTCCTTTTCCTCACGGATAAGGTTTTTAACAGAGGGGGTGTCGATCATATACTCAACCGCAACGCATCTTCCCTTGCCGTTGATGGTAGGAATAAGCTGCTGTGAAATAACAGCCTTCAAAGAGTTCGCAAGCTGCTGTCTTATCTGTCCCTTTTGTCCCTCGGGGAAAGAGTCGATAATACGGGAAATTGTCATCGGTGCGGTCTGCGTATGGAGAGTCGAGAAAACAAGGTGTCCCGTTTCAGCTGCTGTAACTGCAATCGAAATACTCTCGGGGTCACGCATCTCGCCGATCATAATTGTATCGGGGTCGTGTCTCAAAACAGTTTTAAGCGCATTGGCAAAGCTGTGAGTATCGTTTCCTATCTCTCTCTGACGTACTGTTGATTTCATATGAGTATGCAAAAACTCGATAGGGTCCTCAACCGTAACTATATTTGTTTCGTATCTTTCATTTATGTACTTAATCATAGCGGCAAGAGTTGTTGATTTACCGCTGCCTGTAGGTCCTGTAACAAGTACAAGTCCTCTCGGAAGATTGCAAAGTCTTTTAATATCCGAGGGAAGTCCGAGTTTTTCGAGCTCTGGGACTTCAAACGGAATAGCTCTGAATACCGCCGCAAGCGTACCTCTTTGGATGATGATGTTTCCTCTGAAACGAGCAACTCCGGGTACCGCTACCGCAAGGTCCAATTCCCAATCCTCTTCAAGCTTTGTTTTCTGCAACGGCGACATTATATCGAGAAGCATTTTCTCAATATCTTCCGGTTCGAGCTTCGGGAAATCGGTCTGACGCTTAAGGTCTCCGTTTATTCTGACGCACGGCTCAATTCCCGCTACCAAGTGCAAGTCGGAGCCTCCAACCTCCGCCGTATGTCTTAAAAGGTCCTCTATCACGAACGGATAAGAGCTTTCTTTGCCTGTAAAAACCACTGAATACAACTCCCTAAAATTTTAACATCTAACTAAAAATATGCGTATAGGGTGCAAGAAAAGATATTATTCCTGCACCCAATTTTAACAATTAAGCTGCCGAATCCAACTCTGTAAGCAAGCCCTTAATGTAATCTACCATTTCAGGTGTAGCCTTAACATAAGTGGTGCATGCTGTTCCGGTTCCTGTCTTAGACTCAGCCGTTACAAATGTAAATTGATCCATTGTCGGAATTTCGGGATGAACGCTCATCAATCCGGCAATTCTGTTTTTGGCAACCGTTTCACTTGCGGTTACCTCAATTGCTCTGTTCATAACCTCAGCAGTGCTTGCTTCATCCATTGCATTGAGCAAGTTCTTAACCTGCTCTTGCTTTGCATAATCGCAATAAACTATAAGAGCCTTAGAAATTGTCGGATATGCATTGGTTTTGAATGTAACATTCTCAAGATTTATGTTTGCAAGTCTGTCAAGCATTTCTTGAGCTGTGCAATTCTGAAGGTCATATATAAAGAATGTGTTTTCAAGTTTCATACTGTTAGCAAAACTTTCTGTATCAAACTCTCTAACCTTACCCTCTGCATTGTTTACTTCCGATTCAGTTCCCATAAGCCAGAACTTCTTAGTCATCTTTTCGGGACCGTAAACCGTAACTTCATAGGGGAAGCTGTTTATAATTTCAACAGCCATAGTTCTATCAATAAATTCAAGTTCAATCTCACGAAGGATCTTCGTTGACTGTGTTGTTGCGGGAGGATTACTCGGTGCTGTAGTTGAGCCCGGATTTGTAGTAGGTTCTGTTGTTCCTGTGCTTGTATCGGGTGTAGTTCCCTCCACTACTTGATCTTTCTTCGATGCATTGAGATTAGCGCCTGAAAGCGGTTTATCAATAACTTCTTTTATTGTTTTTATATCCGCAAGAGCCGAACCCGTAACAAATGTGTAAAGAGTATAAGGTCTTGAAGCAACAACAATTCCGGGATCAAGTCCAAGGTTAGAAAGAAGTCCGCTGAACTCGGCAGCCGTAATATTTGTAAGGTTAATTTCCTTGAAATTAGCCGCAACAAGAGCCGCACCTGCGTTGATGTTACTGCTTACGTCAAGGAGATTTATAAGCTCCTGAATTTTAGCAAGCTCTTTGGGATTTGCACTGATATATACCGTGCTGTCATCAGTCTCTGTAGAAACATACTGAACGTTTGACAAGCCGAGTGCGCTTGCCTGTGTCTGAAGAACACCGACTGTTATGTATTTAAGGGTGAACTTAGTCATTACAACCTTATCAACAAATTTTTCATTAAGTTCTGATGTTGTACCGACCATCAATGTGTTGCCGTCTTTAAGATATGAAAGTCCTGCAAGTCTTGTAACGTAGTCAATAGCCTTGAGTGCCGACATCTGTTCAAGATTAACCGTAAGTGTCGAACTTGCATCACCGACAAAAATAATAGTATAACCCGCATTTCTCGCAATCGCCGAAAGTACATCCTTGACATTTGCATCAACAAGATTAAGAGAAAGTCTTGATGATGACCATGCGGAAGCAGATGATTCTTCGGTAAGCGGTATTTTAATTACCTTTCCCGAAATGATCCTGTCAGCGTCAGAAAGATTGTTAGCAGTCATAATGTCGCTGACTGTAACGCCGTGAGTTTTAGCTATTCTTGTCAAGGTGTCCCCCGACTTGATTACATAATATTGGTAATCGCCTGAATTCTTCTTGCTTGAACCCATTACCGTCATAGGTAACACGGCATTGACAAGCAATACGATTGCCAAAATCGCAACCAAAACAGCTTTCAATTTTTTTGTTGAACTGTTGTACATTGTGTGTTCCCCCTAAGAAACTCAATTATTTATATAAAAGATATTGTTTTACCGAATTATTTCATTTCGACAGTTCTCTTCTTTTCGCCGAGCGAGAAAGTAACCGAGCTGTCTGTTATGGATTCAACGAGCCACTCTGAGCCGGGCACGTAATCTCCGACCTGAAGCACATATGAACGAAGCTTCGTTTCCACGATTACCGTTCTGTAACCGTCAGAGTTATACACCATACCTTTTATCTTTGCGTTTGCAATAACGTCCTCGGAGAACGGGTCTACACCCTCCGCAACGGTTTCTCCCTCGTTTCTTTCAATCATCGGAAGAACGTCAACCGACTGTGCCGGATTGGTAACGGTTTCGTCGAGCCCTGAGTCCGTTTTGATGCCCGATATAATTATCAACGCCGCAACCACAGCCGCAATAACGACGAATACAAGCGGCAAAATAATTTTCATTTTAGGATTTTTTTCAAAGAACGCATTAAACGCATTCTTTTTCCTCGCATTCTTTTTACCGCCCTTGCCTGATTTAAGTTTGGCTATGACATCTTTGATGTCCATATTCATATCCATAAAGCACCCTCCGATACGTTGCACTTTTAAGTCGAATTTAAGTAAAATTCACGCTTGCCCCCACTCGAATTTTAAAAATGGGCGCAATAATACACATATTTATAGTTTATTGTACAACTAAATACGCTTTTCGTCAACAAATATATAAATTTTTTTGCAAAATTCGTATATTTTTTTGTATAACTTTATACAAAATGCCATACACAGAAAAAAAGCACAAGATAAAATACTATATCTTGTGCTTTCATCTGTTTATTAAATTTTACCTTGATTGCTTATCGTTATGTTTTGAATTAACAGAACTGCCGCCGTAACCATATCCGTATCCATATCCATAACCATATCCACTCTTTTTACCATAGAAAGACGGTTTGCCAAAACCTCTCTCGGCATTGTTATAAATGCAACCGAGTATTTCTATTCCCGAGTTCTCGATATTGTCTATTGCTCTCTTAATCTTTCTTGCCGGAGCACAATCCTGCTTAACAATCATAATGCTCGTATCGGCATAACCTGCGATAATCGAAGCGTCTGCAAGAATTCCGCACGGCGCTGTATCAATAATGACAAAGTCAAATTCTTTCTTTGCGGATTCAATAATCTCTTCCATTTTAGGTGAAGAAAGAATTTCAGAAGAGTTATCGACAGCTTTGCCCGAAACAAGAACGAACAACTGATATTTCTCGGAATACTTAATTGACTCCTTGAGGGTCTTATCGCCGGAAATTATGCCGCATATACCCTCGTCATCGGTAGCGGCAAAGCCCAATGTCTTTGCAACCGAAGGTTTACGCAAATCGGCATCAATAAGAAGAACCGACTTTCCGTTTTGTGCAAGTGAAAGAGCAATATTTGTTGCTGTTGTAGTCTTACCTTCACTCTCGGTTGTGCTTGAAACGACAATCGTCTTATACCCCTTCTTTGCAGAAGCGTATTCAATCTTAGTTCTGATAAGTTTATATGCCTCGATAAATGAGAAACCTGTCTTTTTATCGGTAATAAGAACACTCTGTTTGGAATCATTCTTAGCTTTGGAATTAGCTTTATTGACACTGCCGAGCAACTTAGCATCCAGCTTTTCACTGATTTCATCGCTGCTTTTGATTGTATCTTTAATAACAACGGACAATATAATAAATACGCATGCGAGTATTACACCAAGCACAAATCCAAGAATCGTATAAATAAGCGTGTCATTATTTGCATTCGGTTTTTCCAGAAGCAACGGAGGATCGATAACCGCAAGTCTTGTATTCGGAAATGCTTTTTCGATTGCAGACGGATAATTCTCAACATACGCTTTGGCAATGCCATATGAAACCTTTGGATCGGTCGTTGTAACCGTTAAATAAATAATTGATGTATCCTCAATCGAGTTTACAGATATAAATTTTTTGACCTGTTCTGCTGTAATCTGATACCCACAGGAATTAGCAACATTAGTAGCAAGCTCGGTTGTTGTAAAGACATATTTAAAGCTCTCTGCAAGTGAAACGGAAGCGTTAATATCGGAAGCCGACTGACCTGCAACGGTAATTGCAGAATCCCTGTTACTTGCAATAAACATAATCTGTGAAGAATATTTGTCAACATAAGTAGCTTTCGCAACTGCGAATCCCAAAAGAGCAACAACGACAGCCGACAATACAATCAACCACCATTTATTCAAAAGCTTTTTGAGATACATAAGTACGGAATCAAAATTAAGCCCGTCCTCGTATTCTTTTCTATCGTCTGAACTGTAACTCATATATTTCTCCCTTAATTAAAATCATAATAAAACCATACTGAATTATTATAGCAGATATATTTTGATTATACAACAACAAAAAACAAATTCACCTTAATTTCTGCGTAATGATTTTTCTATCCGCAATTCTAAGCTCGGTATCGCAAATCTCAAACGCCGCTGTCTTATGTGAAATTATAACACAGGTCTTGTTTTTAAGCTCTCTTATGTTTGAAAGCACCTGTTTTTCGGTCTTTTCGTCAAGAGCGGATGTAGCTTCGTCAAGCAAAAGAATCGGTGCGTCGGTCAACACCGCACGGGCAATTGCAAGTCTTTGAATTTGTCCCTCGGAAAGACCGTGTCCGTTTTCCAAAAGCACCGTATCAAGACCGTCGGGCAACTCGTTGACGAACTCCTCGGCACAGCTGATTTTCACCGCACGCATAATATCCTCATCACTTGCCGAGCCGTTAAAGAATTGTATATTATCTCTTATTGTCCCGCTGAAAAGCATATTGCCCTGCGGAACATAAGCAAAAAGTCCCCGCATATATTTGTCAATGCCGTATTTCTTCTCACCGCACTTTATGTAAATCTCACCCTTGTCGGGCAGAACAACACCGACGAGCAACTTAAACAAAGTACTCTTTCCTATGCCCGATATTCCTGAAATAACCGTAAAATCGTTTTTCTTGATTGTGAAATCGGCATTTTCGATTACCGAATCTCTGCCATAACCGAAAGACACGTTGTCAAAGCAAATCTCTTGCATTTCTGAATAAACTTTTTCTGTGTTGATGTTTTTATCGTTAAGGTTCTTGCTTGTGCTCAAATTTTCAATCTCAATGATTCTCTCCGCAGAAGCAATCATTGAATAATACTGCGGAACAATGCCCGAAAGCGAGGTGAACGGAGCTTGAACTTGGTTGATAAGCTGCATAATCGCCGTAAGCGTACCAAAAGTCATACTGCCTGCACAAAGCTTTGCGCCACTCCACACAAGTCCGAATAAATAACCTAATGAGAAAGCTGCCGAAAATCCTAAATTGGCAAAAATCGACCACCTGTTCTTTTTTATTTTAGCGTCAAAATTATCTTTCTGTAATACCGCTGATTTTTCTAAAATTTTCTTGCCGACATTGAATATTTTAATTACGAGCACGCTCTCAATCGACTCTTGCATAAAGGAGCGAACCGAACCGTCTGTTTCCTGCACCGCCCTGTGAAGTTTTTTCATTGAGCCTCTGAAAATTCTTGTAAAAACAAACAGCACAAGTCCTGCAATCAAAAACAAAAGCGCAAACCACTTGTCGAGCGCAAACAGCACCGCAAATGCGCAGATAAGTCTTGTAACCGTTGAAACAATCGCAGGTATAATCGTTGTCACCGCTTGGCTTACGACCGAAACATCACTTGTGAGCCTTGTCATAAGCTCGCCCGAGTGATACTGCGTGATTTTGAGGTAATCTTTTTTTAATATGCTGTCGAAGAGTTTGGTTTTGTATTTCATTTCAAGTTTTCCCGAAATACGCACCTCGAGAGCCTTTGACAGCAATTTCAGCGATATTTGAGCGACTATCACAAGCAATAAAATTATAGCATTATGAATAAGTCCGTCTTTATCGCCCTTTTGCGCCGAATCTATAATAAGCTTTGCAAACACCGCCATTGAAACTCCGCACACGGAATAAAGAGCGTCGCAAATTATCAGCGACACCATTTTAGGCAGCTCCGAAACGGAATTGCTTTTTATCCAATTCAATGCGGCGGTGTTTTTCATTTCTACAATTTTCCTCTGATTTTAACAATGTATTTCCTTATGGGAAAAAGCATACTCCAAAAACGGCAGTACGCTTTGTATTTTTTGCTGTTCACGGAAATCACTTTCCCGTTTCTCTTTATTGTGCGAACAAGCCCGATAATCATACCGTCGGTTATGCCGTTTTCCTTAACCCATTGATTATCTCCGCACATTGTGTACGAATCATCCGACACGCCCACGACCCTGTGAAGCACAAATGCGCCGTCGGGACGTCTGTAAAGCGGTAAATCATATTTTTTAAGCTTCCTGTCACACTTTTCCAAAATCACCGTATCCCTGCCCTGAACAAGCAGCGGCAACATACTTGTACCCGTTATCGGCATTTCAACCGTTCCGCCCTGCGACAGCTTATCCTCGATTATCGGCATAATCTGTGCAAGGTGTATTTTCTTCTTTTCCACGGCTCAGTCCTCGATTATGTTCTTTTCACGAAGTTTTGCAATATATTTGTCAATATCACTTGAAGCTGTGTCACGGTCAATTTCATATTCATTGAGAACAGCGTCAACCAATTCTTCCTTTGTTGCGCCGTTTTCAAGCAGTTTCCAAATAAACGCGCCAACGGGATTAAGTGTCATAATTCCGCCGAACGACATCTGCTCGTCACCTATCGGAACAACAATATTACTTCCTGCAACTTCTCTGATTATATATCCGTCTTTGATTTTCATTGCTTTTCTCCATTTGATAAGTCATTTTGTATTCCGAGATATGAGGTCATTACCGCTTCCTCGGAAATATTGCATTTTAGCTGGTAAATCGGTACATTTTTAAGCACACCGTCGAGCACCGTCAAAAGCTTATCCATCACGCTTGCGGCTGACGGGCGAATTGTCTGCGCCATAAATAACGGTATCGCACTTTGCGGCGATATTCTTGAAATGCTGTTTTTTGTGCCTCGTTCAAGAAAGACAATTGCCTTAATCGGAACTGCAATATTTGTACTCTCGTCATTCTTTCCGCTGAACGGCGTTCCGCAAGCACAATATTCGCCGTCGATTAAGCGAATAGCAGGCTTGTCGTCATTTATCATTCGTGCGTCGGGGAATTTGTCCAACCATAAATGCGTGTGAGTGGATTTTCCGACGCCGCTTTTTGCCGAAAACAAATACGCAACGCCGTCTTTTTCAATGCAAGAGGCGTGAAGTAAAATTCCATTATGGTTTAAGAGGTTATAATAGAACGCTTCGCCCATATAGACGTAGTAACATTCGTCAGCTGTGAGCTGTGGCAACGCTTCGGCTTTTTGTTTTAATATTTCATCGGGCATTGCGACGGTAAAATCCTCTTTGCCGTCTTGGTTTTTGCTCAAATATGCCCTTGAGCGTTCATAAAGCATCCCGTCCTTGCAATCCATACGAATTTTAAGTCCGGCAATATCAAACAATTCCGTAACCTCACCGCCTTTTAAGCATTATTATATATTTTAACATTATTTTGCGGTTTTGTATAGTTAATTTTTTGTGTTGGTAAATTAGCTTTTATATATCCGCAAATTCAATTTCACAACGTAGGGCGGGGGTTATTCCCCTGTTAGGGGAAATGTTTGCAAAGCAAACAAAAGGGTGCCAGAATTCGGGAGAATTTGCTCCCGCCGTTAGATTGCGGTTGATTTATCATAATACACGGCTAATATCATATTAAAATATTCACACAATCCGTAGGGGCGACCTGCGGTCGCCTGTCAATTTCATCTGACAATTAAAATAGGCGAACACAGTTCGCCCCTACGATATGATGTTCAATTCAACTTTATTAACAGCCGTAAATTATCATATATTCGTTAATTACCTCGGCGGGAGCAAGCCCCCGCCCTACCATGTCGGATATGAATTTTACGGCTAAAATGTAATTAAAATCCACGCACAATCCGTAGGGGCGACCTGCGGTCGCCTGTCAATTTCATCTGACAATTAAAATAGGCGAACACAGTTCGCCCCTACGATATGATGTTCAATTCAATTT
>DAVZXP010000001.1:93764-372380 GCA_052298855.1 Candidatus Fimenecus sp.
CAATTAAAATAGGCGAACACAGTTCGCCCCTACGATATGATGTTCAATTCAATTTGATAACAGCCGTAAATTATCATATATCCGTTAATTACCTCGGCGGGAGCAAGCCCCCGCCCTACCGTGTCGGCTATGAATTTTACGCAAGAAAAAAGCAGGGTAATTGCTTACCCTGCTTTTTGTATTAGTTATTTTGCACGATTTGACGTCAGATTATATCTCAATCCAGCCGTCTCCGCCGCCTTCAACAGGACCTGTGCCTACTGAAAGGGTGATTACGTCTTCTACTTCATAAACTGAAACGTCGAAATCAGGTGCGCTATAAATTTGTTTCATCAAATTTTCTCCTCTCAAGTTATTGTAATAATTATCTTTCAAACCGTTTCAGTTAAGCTGCGAACGGATATCTTGCAAGATAAGCACTTACAATATTGTTATAGTTCGTTGAGAGAGCAGCTGTTCCAGCAGTCTCGTAGAAGATTGTCTGTGCGTTGCCCGAAGCGTCAACATACTGAACGAAGCCCATGTATGTTACATCGTTATTAAGTGTTGAGTGGTTAGCCTTAATGATAGCACCAAACTCAGCATCGGCTGTGTCGCTTACCTTACTGATGTAATCAGTTGTAGCTGCTGTATAATTTTCAGCAGCTGAGCCTGCAACAACTTTCTTAGCTGTTTCAGCGTCGAAAGCAGCAGCGCCCTTGTAAGCTACCATACCTACAGCTGTGATGTAATCAGTTTTAGCACCTTCAACACCTGTGTTCTTGAAGTAAGTATCCCAATCAGAATCGCTGATCTTGGATATTACTCTGAAGCTGAACTCGTCAGCAACTGTTGTTTTACCTGTAGCGGTCATCTTAACCTGGCTCTTAGCCTTTGATACTGCGGGACCTGCAGGAGTAGAAGAAGCAACTTTTACAGTAGCGTCATTTAAAGCAAACATATCCTTATAAGGAAAACCCCATTCAGTAGCATCGGGAACTCCGCCCATAAGGTCACCATTTACTTCACATACAGCAAGGCTTGTCTGCGGATCCTCACTATTCTTACAGTAATCCGTAACACCTACAGTGTAAGAACCTACATCACTTGCATCTTCTCTTACTTTAAGTTTGAAAGCAAAAACAGGTGTTTTGGTACTAAAATCATAACCCGATCCTATTGCAGTAGTTACTGTCGACATCAAAGTAGAGTCCCAACCTTTAGCTTTATCTACTGCACTTAATATAGCTGGATTGTGTTTTACAGAGCTAGATGACATTTCTGCATTTACTGAATCAGCAATTATATAATCTTTATAAACAACTGTTTTAATTGTTGACCAGGCATTTATATCAGCACTAAGATCTTCTATCGGCTCAAAGACACTTGAATCATATCCAAAATAAATACGAGCAGGTGCATTTAATACAAGTTCATTACTAAACGCTTCATAGAAGACCTCAAAAGTAACAATATCGCCTTTTTTATACGTTGCTTCCTTAGGCTCAACCGAAATCTCCAACGCCGCTTTTGTTGTAACAGCAAAAGCCATTAACGAACAACAGCCAAGGATCATTACAAGAGCTAAAGCAACGCTAATTATTTTTTTCATGTTACTTTATCCTCCTTAACTTAATTCTATTTTATTGGTAATAACTATTATATGTTGCATGAGTTTCTGCAATAGTCATTTGATTTAAAGTAGTTCCATTTATTGATGTAAAAATCACCTGCAAGTCATCAGTTGCAATATTATACATTGATTTGGCTTTTAGCGCCGGAGTTCGTCCTTTAGCAGGTGCCGCATTTGCAGCCATTATCAAAACTTCATCTGTTAACTTTTTCGTTTCGTCTGTAGTATTGATATGGGTGAAAACAATCTGCAAATCCTTTGTAGAAATAACGCCATCACCATTAACATCGCCTATAATAACAACAACATATGTTTTAGCAACTGAACCGTCAGCGTTTTTAACTATAATTGTAGTACCGGTACCATATGGTGCTCTTCCTCCGTATGGTGCTTTTACAACTTCAATTGAGCCACCATTTGTAGCTTCAAGTCTCGCTGTATAGAAAGCTGCCTTAGGCACTGCACCGCCCAAATCAAATCCATAAACTACGCCGGCAAATTTACCGCCGAATGTTTTATGTGTATCAATTATAATACCGCTTGAAGCGAACTCGCTCTTAATTGCAAGATCAGCAGGTTCTACTGCTGCGCCTTTGTAAGAAATTGTTGCAGAAACTCTGTTAAGAGTCTGACCCATTTCTGTAAGCTCGGCAGTCTTAGGATCTGCGCCGTCGAACGAACCGCAGTAGAATTTACCGTTAATGTTAGCAAGTGTTTTCTGGTCATTAGCGATTGCTACTGTGCTTGAGCCTGTTGAGCCGATAGCCTTAAGCTTGAATGTAAGCACAGTAAGGTTTGCTCCGTTAAGGTTGGGAGCTGTTACCGCACCGCTTGTCGAAGGAATGAGTGCAACTGTAAGCTTACCAGCCTCTGCTTTAACATCAGATTTGGTTGTGCCTGCACCATAAATGTTTTCAACTGTAGCTGAATCTGCTACATACTCAAACAATGATGCGTCATACTCAATCGGGAGCGACATAGGTCCGGCATAGAAATTTTCTGTAGCGTTTGCTTTAACAGTAATTGTAACTTCATCACCTTTTGCAACCTCGGAAGCCGAAGAAGAAACGGTAAATGTAGCTGTGGGAGTTGTCTTTGCGGCAAATACGCCCATAGTCAACACACTCAAAGCCATTACAAAAGCTAAAGCAAGGCTAAGGATTTTCTTTGACTTAACCATTATTAGCCTCCTTATTCTGTTTTCCCAATAAATATACACTTAATCAGCATAAATGTCAATACATTTACGTTATTCAATATTTTGAATCAGCGGAAATTTCAAAAACAGCTATCACTCTGCTTTGGAAAACCTGTCGGCTGTGGTGTTACCGAAAGGCACCGCCGAAGCCATATGAACAAGCCGATTAAATGTAAGCGATTTTTTAATTTCCGTGAGGATGTCGAGTGGCATACCCGACACCCCCATTTTTTTAATCAATAACTGACTGTGTCAATTATCTTGTCTGAGAAATTACATTAGCGTTACCAACAGCTGCACTCATGATCGGAGTCAAGTCTGCAACTGAGATTTCGCCGCTTGCGTCAGCGTCTGCTGCCTTTGCATATACACCGTCAAGAGCTGTAAGGCTGTTAACGTTCTTATCAACTGCGAATGCGTCGAATGCGTCAACTACGCCGTCACCGTTTACATCACCGTAAACAACAACATAGTAAGATGCAACAACGCCAACACCGTCGATTGAAACCTTAACCATAGCACCTGTACCATAGCCGTTTGACTTAGAAGGTGTAACAGCAAGTTTAGCTGCTGCATTGGAAGCCTTAATATTCTGAAGAATAGCATCAGCTGTTGTAACAGTGCCGGGTGTGATACCCTGAATGTATTTAACATCCTGTGCAACCTGGTTTACAACGCCTGAACCTGTCGGATCAAGAGTAACGCTTGATACGAAGTTGTTGAGAGCTGCCTGGAGTTTGTTGCAAGCTGCGTCAACCTTTGCCTTTTCCTTATTGGAGTTAAGTCTGTCATATGCTTTGAATGTAAGTGCTGAGTGGTTGTAAAGAATACCTGTGTAGTCTGTACCGTCAACTGTTACGTTGTACTCAACACCGAGAGCCTGAACAAGCTGCTTCCAAGCTTCGGTAGCATCAACATTAGCCTTAACAGTGAAGAGATCACTGTGGTTAACGATTGTGTTAGCCTGCTCGATAAGAGCTGAGAGCTCGCCGTCAAGATAACCGTTATCCTTCATTGAATATTTCTTCGGAAGGAGATCGTTCTGAGCCTTCATAAGCGCATACTTAGCGTCGAAGATCTGTGACTGACGTGCATTTGCATCTTTTGCAACTGCCTGTGCGTCAGCAAGAGCCTTAGTATAAGCTGCCCAAGAATCTGCGCTGTAATCAGCTTCCTTGTAGCCCTTAGCTGCTGCAATTGAAAGTTCCTGGTTAAGGAAGTCCTTAACAACAGGTGTCTTCATGTTAGCATCCATAAAGCCGAAGTAGTATTTGATTCTTGCGATTGCGTCTTCAACATTTACTGTTGAATATACAGGAGCAACGAAGTTAGCCAATGCATCGTTGTACTTGGTCATAGCTTCCTCAGAGGGAGCAGAAACAGTAGCGTCGATACCTGTCTTAATGTTGCCGCCCTTAGCAGCTGCGATAGCCTCGATAACTGCCTGTGAAAGGTTCTCGCCCTCAATGTATTTTTCGGGCTTAGCAGGACCCTTAGTAGAATCGATCATCTTATAACCTGCCTTTACAGCCTTGTCATAAGCGAAGAACTCGTAAAGCTCGTAGTTCTCGTAATCAATTTCGTAGCCCTTTGCCGCTGCGATTGCGTCGATAGCTGCTGAAATGTCATTAACATCTGCTGTATCGCCGACAATCGGATTCTTCATAAGCTTTTTATAAGCGCTGTCAAGTGCTGCGATTGCTCCCGGAATCTGAGACATTACATCTTCGTCATCCGTATAAGTTTCCGTCTTCGGAGCGTCTGCAAGGAATTTAACCTGCTTAAGAGCAGTTTCATATGCTGTGAAATCCGCCTGAGCGTCAGCACCGAAATCAGAAGCCTTAAGGTTCTTGTCGATATATGACTTTGCAACATTTTCTATATCATAGTCATTGTAGTAAACGAAGTCATATTCGAAAACAGCAGTACCTACCTTGTTGCCAAAGTACTTCCACTCATATCTAACAGCAACCTGGCCGCCATCATAATAACCGTACGGTATTTCTGTAGCAGAAGTTACACCTGCTTTAGCCTTATAAAGCAAACCTGATGCTGAACCGTTTCCGCCTTGGCCTTTAGCGTCGATAGTTTCAGGCCACTCTGCTTCTGCACGGTCGGTTTGTGCTTCAAAATACTGTGCAAAATCTCCGCTTGCCGGAGCAACAGATTCATAAATTTTTGCGAAGTTCTTTGATCTCTTTTCGTTATTTTGAACTTCACCGGTCAAGGTTGTTACAGTTGTGAAAAGGTCTTTTGTGAATGTATACTTTTTATGCTGGCTCGAGAGTATACCGTTATTTGCCGAACCATCTGAAACCATATCATTCTCCTGGTCCCAGTTACTTGTCAAACGAGCATAAATAATCTTTGTCTGCTCTGTACCTATAGCCTTGCCGTCTTTACCTGTAATTGAATACTTAACCTTGAATGTAGCAACAGATTCCGTGTCAGCCGGTACAGTAACATTCATTTCAACAGTTGCGCCGGGGTTAAGTGTCTGCGGGAAATTGCCTGCAACTGTAACGCCCTCGTCAACTTCGATTGAATTGATTGTCAATACATAAGGATTATCGAGAACATTAGAATTTCTGTGCTTTTCAAGCATACCCGAAGCCTTGTTGGTAATCTTCAAGGTGTTTGTAGCTGCAGAATGAAGATATGTGTCATTGCCACTTGTTGTAAAGTAAATTGACGGGTCCTTAAATTCCTGAGCGCCTGTCTTCCAACCGAGGAACATACCGACTATCGGCATTGCAGGAGCAAGAAGACCGTTTGGTACAAGATATTGGAGTTTTCCTATCAATCCTTGTGACACTTGAGACCAATTCAGTCCGCTACCTTTAATAGTGCCTGCAAGCATCTTTTTAAGGTTAGCCTGATTGAAAACATCATCAACTGTCTTGATTTCCGAAATGATAACATCGTAGTTGCCTGTGAGCTTGTAGAATACTACATTAATAAGTCCCTTAACAAGTGTAACTGCCTGTGTAAGAACATTTGCGTTTCTAAGAAGTCCGTTCGGAATCTTAAATGCACTTGCAACTGTCGGGAGATCTAAGTCAGCGATACCCTTTACAAGCTTGCCTCTGAGGATATTCTCAAGCCAAGTGTTGCTTGCTGTTGTAACGCCTGTGCCGTCGAGCAACTGGTCAAGAGGAAGAATCTTAAGAAGGATTGTGTTGAGCTTAGCCCACGGATCCTGATATGTTGCAAGATCAACGGTGCTGCCACAATCAATGAACTTCTCAAAGTTCCATGTCCAGTCTTTAGCTGTGCTAAGTCCCCAGTCGAGAACCCAGTCAAGTTTGTACTGCCATGCGGGAATCTTCTTACCGCTTTCAACAACATAAGTACCGCCAGCCTTGTAAACAAGTGCTGTAGGAGTATTTGACGGGATAGCTTTAAGGTTGCTCATTACTGAATAGTAGCCTGCTGCTTCATCATCTTCACCGAGGTCGGCAAGGCTGCGCAAGTAATACATACCGAAGTCCATACCGATATTGAGCGCTGTATCAATCCAATAGTTAGCGTCATAGTCAGCGCCTGTAAGGATTGTCTTGGTGTTGTAATCAGCGTAGATAAGTTTGTCGAAGTTGTACTGGGGCATAAACTGTGTGCAAAGCTCACGGAGTACAACTGAACCGAGTGCAAGAACCGATACATCATCAGCGCTGTCTGTACCAACTGTCTTGCAAAGTTTGTCCGCTGTGGGAAGCTGTGCCTGAGGCATAAGAAGTTTGATGCCTGCACATGCAAGACCTGTAAGAGCCTGCTTAACTGTGCCGTTCATCATCAAGTTGTAGTACGGTGAAAGCTTAGCGTCGCTGTAATACTCGTCGAAGATTTCTTCGGGAGCAATGCTGAATGCATATCTTGCTGCACGAAGAACGTTGTCAATGACCTTATCAAGGCCGCCGTCTTCCCAGCCAAGACCTGTTTTTCTAAGGTCATAGTCCTTGCCGTTTACATTAAAGCTCGGTACAAGAACTGTGTCAATTACCTTATAAACAAAAGCGTTAAGGCCGCCAAGAATTGTATCATAACCCTTTGCAGAGTTACCGATTGTTGAACCGTTAACTGACGGGATGAAATCATTAACGAAATCGTCGGTGATCTTCCAATCCCAGTTGAACATATAATAATATGTTGAAAGTTTTTCGGGAAGTGTACCCTTGAAGTATGTATCCTCGAAACGATAATAAGGAACACCGTCGATTACTTTATAATCAGAGTATTCCCAAAGATAGAACTCCTGAGGCTTTGTGAAGAAATCGCCTGCTGCTGCCAAGCCTTTAACTGCATTAACTTCAGCTGCGGTCATTTTTGCAAAGCTTACACCGAGAGCACCTGCAAGAAGTTTCTTAACAGAACCGTTAAGAACTACGGGTGCCATCTCTGCAAATACATAAGGAATGAACTTGTAAAGAAGTCCGAGAGCGCTGTCAGAACCGTTTATTGAGAATGTAAGAGTACCATTGTTGATAGCGTCTCTAACTGACGGAAGAAGATAACCTGCATCACCGTTCTTATACCATTTAAGAGTCTGGTCTCCCGAGTAACCTGCGGGAGCAGCGTAAACATAAGTGTCTCCGCCCTCTGTTTCAAGAGTCTTTGTATAAGTAACAGTCTTAGTCCATGTGCCGGCTTCATTATTTGAACCCATAAGGGGTGCAAAGTTATAATCATACTGAGCAATCTGCTCTCCGCCGTTCTCAACAACGAAATATCTCAAAGTCTGACCTGCAGCAGTCGGAAGCTCTGCAGTGTACTTAAGATCGTCGCCATTAGCGTTAACTCTGTATGATGTCCAAAGCATCGGCTTTGAGAGAAGCTCGGGGATAATCTTGTCAAGTACTGAAAGAACACCGCCGTTACCCGCTGTATTGGTAAAGGTACCGATCTCAGAAACCGCTGTATCCGGTCTTGCAAGAAGCGGGAAAACAAGCTTCTTAATTGTGCCGGGAACATCCTGAATAAGAGCACTTATTGCCTTTCTGTCAATCGGCAATAAGTTATTTGCAACACCAAGGTCCAAACCACTGGTGATAAGACGGTTTATGAAAAGTTCGTTTGCACTAACAAGTTCAAAAAGCTCGGTTAACATCTTTGTGGGAGTGTCTTTCTCACGATTCATTCCTCTTTCCCAAGCTTTATTCTCTATGCTGTATGCAATACCAGCTCCCGATAACAACCAATATTTACCCTGGATAAAGTCACAAACATCATCCACGGTTTTGCAAAGTGCATCTATAGATCTTAAGTCGATATTCAGCTTACCAAGTATCGAGAGATCAACTACCGTTGAAATGTTTGCCTCACTCAACAACATTTCCAATTGGTCGAAAAGAATCGACAATCTCTCATCGGTTGTAAGTCTTGTTACAGAACCATTAGGGTTGTATGCTTCCAAAGCTTCAAGGTCTGTAACATTTTCATACCTTGTCTTTGCAGCGAAAGACGCAACCGAAAGAGATGAGAAAATCATAAGAATTGCTAAGATTACACTCAACAATTTTGTTGACTTTTTCATTTGTTTACCTCCTAATTGTTTTAACATTAAAAATTTAATGTCCGCACCCCGTTAATCGAATGCCGACGGGGGTGCCGCATCGGCTGTTTGCGACTGCAGTTTGTTTCTTGCCTCTGACCGCCCCTTTAAGGGAGGAGTCCGCAAACGCTGTCTTGTTAAACTCGGTAGCCTCCCACCATTCCCACTTATTAAAGTCGGTGGGAGACGATGATACACACCCGAGTAAATTATTACCAAAGGATGTGTATCAAAACAGGCTTTTGCCCGCCGAATATAGCGAGGGCATAACGACCGTATCTAAAAAATTCGATACTTCGCCCATTACACCATTCCTATGGTTATTAAAATTATAGAATTTTATTATAAAAAAGTCAATAAATTATTCACGATTTAGTGCCGTTTTTCCGATTTGAACAAATAAAATTGTTATTTTTGGGCAAATTAATCAAAGAATTTTGGCAATATTTCCACAAAATTATGAACAAAATGTGAACATTTTAGTTTTCGTCGTTTTTTGAACAAAGTTTTAGTCAATGCGGGCATTTACTGAACATTTTATCGTATTTTGTCGATTATTTTTAAAGCCACAACATATAGTATTTGCCTGAAATTACCTGTCGAAATGTAGCTTTGGTATCAAAAAAGCTAAAAAGCCGTTAATCGGCACCCGTCGCCTTGCAAAACGGTATATCGGAGCATATAAAAACACCTCGAACAAGCTTTCACTCATTCGAGGTGTGATTTATTTTATCGGGAATATTTTATTTGCCGATGCCGCCGATAATATCGCCGCCGATATCACCGATGTCGCCGCCGTTTTCGATTTTGTCTGCAATGTCATAGAAGAAATCCTTAGCGGTATTTCCAAGACCTTCAATGGTATCACCTGCGCCGGAGAAGTCAATATCACCCATTCCGCCGATAAGACCTGAAAGCGTATCCATAATTCCGCCCAATGCAGAATCGCTGCCTGAAGATGACGCTTGCGTTGTGGGAGCCTGTGTTGCAGGAGCCTGTGTTGTGGGAGCCTGCGTTGTGGGCTCGGTTGTGGGAGCTGCCGGAGCTGCAACAGTAACGATCTGAGTTACTACCGGAACCTTTTCCTCAACCTGCTTTATTTTGTGACCGCCCTTTGAACCTGCCGCATAAACCGCAACAGTAATTGCAAGTGCACAAACAATAGCACCTACTCTTGCCCAGCCTTTTCTGGTCTTGAGCTTCTTTTCAGCAAGCTCTTCAGGAGTTAACTGAACTTTCTCTTTCTTTGCCATATTAGTTGCCTCCTAAAAATTAGTATACAAAGTTAGAATATTTAGCATTTGCTGCAAGGTTACCGGTACCTGTAATGCTAAGACCTGCCTTGAGCTGAAGCTCTGCGTCGGCAGTAAGTGAATATTCAAGGCTCTGAAGCTTGCCGTCTGTGATAACAGCTTTAACCTTGATGTTCTTGTAATTAGCGTTAAGTCCTGTAACCGTAACTGCCGATACAAAGTTCTTGATTTCTGTGTTAACCTCGTCGAGAACAACGATATCATTTGTAAATCTTGAAACAGCCGTGTTACCGCTTCTGTCAGGATTTGATGAATCAGCAAGTGTGAATTCATATGTATCGCCGTTTACCGAAAGGTTCTGAATGTCGTTCGGCTGAAGAGTTGTAGCTTTAAGAGTGTAGCTTGAACCGTGATAAAGCTTCTCTGTTGTGCCGTCGTCCTTCTTAACGTCGATTGTGTCAAGAGTCATACCCTTCGGACAGGTTTCCTTCTTATCGCCTCTGCCGAGGAAGCCGCCGACAACCGAGTTCAAGTCTGAATTGGAGTCAACGCCCTGAATAATCTTATTAAGAATGTTTGTTGCCGAGCCAACGTTAATGTTGTCAACTGTGCAATGTCTTTCCCAATCGTAGCCTGCTTTTGCGTCAACAGCAGCCTTTGTAGCGTTGTTGATAAGTGTTGCAACGGAAGCAGCGTCGCTTGAGCCTGCATTTGCCGAGCCTGCATTGCCTGAGCTTGCAGGTGTTGATGCGTTGTTTGACGAACCGCCTTTTGATGAGCCGTCATCCCATGAGCTTGAGTTTGATGCGTTAGCAGCACCGCCGCTTACGGCAGTTGTGGTCTCGTCGCTTGAAGCAGGGCCGAGGCCCTGTGAGCGAGCAAAAGCGAATACGCCTGCAACGATTGCGAACGAAAGGAAAATAGCCCAGAAGCGAGTCCAACCGTTCGATCTGCGAATTTTTCTGTCAGCAATCTCCTCAGGAGTTAACTGAACTTTCTCTTTCTTTGCCATTTGAGTTTCCTCCTAAGAAATTAGTATACAAAGTTCTTGTAGCTTGCAGTAGTGTGGATAGCACCTGAACCGTTGATACCGATACCGAGTGCTTTAAGTGCAAGCTTAGCGCTTGTTGATGTCTCATACTCAAGAGAAACAAGCTTACCGTCTGTGATTGTGCCCTTAACCTTGATGTTTGTGTATTCGCCGTCAAGTGAGTTAACTGTTACAACTGAAACCTGAGCCTTAATCTCAGCCTCAACCTCATCCTTTGTGATAATGTCGTTTGTAAATCTTGAAAGTGAGTTTGAACCGTCCTTTGCGGGAGTGGTTACGTTGTCAAGTGTGAACTCGAAGCTGTTGCCGTCAACCTTGAGGCCCTTAAGGTCCTCGGGCTTGAGTGATGTAGCCTTGAGAGCATAGTTTTTGCCGTGATAGTCGATAGCAGCCGCTGCGTCTTCGCCCTTCTTGATTGTGAGGTTCTTATCGCCTACTCCGAGGAAGCCGCCGACAACAGAGTTGAGGTCTGCGTTTTCGTCAACCATGTGAATAACCTTATTAAGTGTGCCTGTTGCGTTACCAACGTCGATAGGAGTTGTGTACTCACACTTTCTTACCCAATCGTAGCCTGCCTTTGAGTCAACAGCAGCCTTTGTTGCGCTGTTGAGAGCCTCAGCTACTGTCTTAGCTTCTGAAGCATCGGATGCAGGAGCGTCGCTTGATGTGTTTCCGCTTGAAGAAGCTCCGCCTGCCGTACTGCTACCGCCTGCGCTTGAGGCGCCCTGAGCCGCACCGCCGTTACCGGCATTCGAGCTACCCTGTGTAACAACCTTCTGCTCGATTGTCGTACCCTGTCCGAATGCTATGTAAACTATTGAATAAACAAGTACAATAGACATAAGAACTGCGAGTGATTTAAAGAAGGTCTCTCCGAAGATTTTTCTCTTCTCTTCCTTCCTTGCATTTTTAGCTTCCAACTCCTCGGGAGTCAGAACAGGTTTGTTTTTTGCCATCTGAAAAATATCCCCTTTCAAATTCTTCTTGGCGTATAATTGCACATTATCAATCGATACATATAAAATTTACAATAAATTTCGCCGATTGTCAATCAAATCTTTGGTTTTTATGTAAAATTTCAGTTTTTTTCTATACTTTTTATTCATTTAGCACTAATTTGAGTGCTATCACCGTAACATCATCTTTCGGTTTTTTGCTTCTTTCGTGTTTTGAAGCCTCGGCTATTTTCTCCGCAAGGCTGTCCACAGAAGTGTCTTTTTCGGTTGAAAGTAACTTTTTTGCCGTATCGAGAGAATATTCGAATGCGCCGTCGCTTGCCATTACGACTGTATCGCCCTTGCGAAGCTTGAATTGTGTTGATACGAAATCCGCTTCGTCGAGAATTCCCAACGGCATTGACGCACGGTTTACAGCCGTTACGCTCTCGTTTTTACGTACAAGCGTTGCCACGGCGCCTGCCTTACACAGCGTTGCGTTGCCCGAATACAAATCTATCGAAAGCACGTCAAGCGTTGCCAGCGACTCTTCGGTGGATTTCAAGAGCAATGCGGAATTTACGAGCCTAAATGCCGCAGAATGCGAGAAGCCCGAGCGCAAAAGCTTTGCCGTCATTGAGCTTGCAAGCGAGGAATCGACAGCAGCCCTCATTCCCGTGCCCATTCCGTCACTTAAAACAACATTAAAATTGCCCTTACCGTCATAAAAGCTCTCAAAGCTGTCTCCGCAATATTTATCCTTGTTTGCCGTGCTCCTTGAAGCCGCTGCCTCCACTTTGAAAAATGTCTTTTCGCAAAAGCAAACGCACGCCTCATCGCCCGAGGCTGTAATTGACGGTCTGTCAAGCTGCACCCGACAGGTCTTTTCAAGCGCCCTGCGAAGCTCATATTCGTTTATTTTTTCATTAGCTTTTATAAATGAAAATTCTATTTTCAGCCTGCCGTTCTCGGCATTTCTGCAAACGAGCGCAGTCGGTATAATATTAAACGAAGAAATAAGAAGCTCCTCGATTTCAGCCGAAAGCTCATCCGCAAAGTCAATTTCCTTTGTGAATTCTTCGGATATTTCGGTAAGCATATCGCATATACCGCCGAATTGACGTGAGGATATGCTCCTCATTCTTTCGACCCTCTCCTTTGCCGCCCTCGACGAAACAAAGCCTATGTAGAGCTTATTAAAGCTATCCGTCAGCTCGTCCGATTTCACGCAGCAGCCCTTGAGAAACGGCGGAAGCTTATTTGGATTTACAACCCCGTTATTTTTGAGTGCTTCACTCATAGCGTCAAACGCCTTTTTACAGTCGGCAAAATTCTTGCTCCAGCAAAACGAATTTAACCGACAGCCTGTGCAAACGCTTGCCCTCACTCTCGAATAAACATCGAGCTCCGTTTCAGGGATATTGCTTTTGAGAAGCGAGGAAGCAGCATTCACGGTCTCCGATACCTCCTCAACAGCCATCGACGCATTTTTAAGTCTTTCAAGCAATGCAAGACGTTGAGAATTTATATTTACAGGCTCTCTTTTCTCATAAAAGCCGCCTGTAATGACACGCAAATATTTTTCGGGAATACACAAAAACGCTACGCAGGCAACGGTAAATTCAACAATTAGATAAATTTTATCTAAATTGCCGTTTTCAAATAAAAACACCGCCAAAAAAGCAAGAAACCCTGCCGCCGTACCGGCAAATCTGTTAAAGCGTGAAAACAGTCCCGTGACAAGTCCGACAACGGCATAGGAAATGCCCATTGCACCTACACTTTGACTTAAAGAAAGGGATAGACCGAGTTCCACCCCGAGGCTTGTCCCTGCCGACTCCTTGTAAACGAAAGAGGTAAGCAACAACGCAAAAATTCCGATTATCCTCGCCGGCGAAGCAGAAAACACGGTAATTTCCGAAAGCGACAGCAGAACAACGGACAGTAATGCGCCCACATTTACAATATCTCTCGCCGTAAATCCGCCCTGTGAGGAATAGACCGTCAGGGCATCAAACGCAGACGAAAACACAAACGACAAGGCAAAGCCGAGCGTCGCCTCGCTTAAAAAGATAAAAAACGACCTTACGGAAGTCTCATCTGCAAAAAGCACCGCCATACTTGTCAGGAACAACGACATAAAGCTGATACACGACGGCAGCAGCCTGAATTTTTTAAGCCTTTCAAGCTCGTTTGTGAGTCTTATCAAAATCACCGAGCAGATTATCGCCGCTATGTACCTAAGTGCCGACAGGTTGTCCTGAGTTAAAATATAGCCTGCCGCTGCTCCCAAGCCTGCCGAAACCGTATATTTGCCCGATACAGCCGTAACAAACGCAACCGCAAACGGCGAAAATGCATTGAGCTCATTTATCGAGCCGCATAAAAGTCCGAGCAGAAAGCACAGCATTTGAGCTATGATCCGCTTTGATATTCTCTCTATTTTTTCGGCGTTTGCGTCGAGATATACCCGCCTTGCCGTCTGTGAAGCCTTCAAAAAAATCACCGTACCTTATACATAATTTTACAAAAAAATTATATCCTCGGTACGGTGAAAACCGTGTCGCCTTATGCTGTTGTTTTTACGAAATCGCAGACGTTTTCGGGCGAAATATGAAATTACTGCTCAACATTAAACGGCTCGTCGGGAATTACAAGAGCGCATATAATATAGAAAAGGATTCCGGGGAAGCCTGCCGAAAACATTGCAATAAGAACATAAACAAGTCTTACAAGGGTTGAATCGACTCCGATATACTCCGCAAATCCGCCGAGTACACCTGCGAGCATTTTGTCGCTGCTGCTTTTATAAAGCTTTTTCTTCATATTTATTACTCCTTTTAATTTTTATTTTTGATTATTATTTTAATTAAAAATCGATATCTGTCAAGAATTCCCATTCGACAAATCGTGCCTGCATCCAATTGTCGGGTGTTCTTTCGTCGAGATATTCTTCAAATTTGGTTTTTGCCTCAAGTCCGTAATGTCTTTCACTCCATCTGTATATGGAAGCGGCAGTCATTATAAAGTTTACTGCCATAAACACGCTCATTGCAACACAGGCAATATGCCATTTCTTGCCCTTGAGCCTTTCAAGAAGCATATCGATTTTAGGACAAAGCTTGCAAAAAGCCGTGCCTGCAAGTCCCCACATTATCGAAAAGCCCAAGCATATTATGCCCTGATAATTCATAAAACTGCCGTCATAACTCCACGCACGCATACCGAGAACATCTTTTAACAGCAGTCCGCAAAGAAGCTCCAATATTGTCGCCACAACGGAAAATACCAAAAATTTCTCAAATTTAGGTTTGCAATCTAATTTATCCGCCGCAACATAAAACAAAACCGCCGCCGCACCGTAAAGTATGTTGAAAGAGCCGTAAACCGAAACCACGTGGCTTTCCCAATGCCCTTTTGCAATTTGGCAAAAAACACCTTCGATAATCACGCCCAATATACTGCCTGCAATAAACAGCCAAAACAGTTTATCGTATGTGAGCCGCTTACTTTCCGTCCCCTCAGTCAAAACAACCTCTGTATCGAGTTTGTTTTTTCTCTCCATAATTATCCCATCCGTTAATACACTTTGTATTTTCTATATCTGTATCGTAAACGCCTTAATCGTAATCATACATATCGTAATCATAATCAAAATCGGGCTCGTTGAAATCGTCGTCATCCGGCGCTTCAAACCTGTCCTCAAAATCATCCTCAAGCCTGTCAAGTGCTTCCTCTATGCTCATATTATTGCCCGAAGCAAACGCTATAAAGTCATTTCCGAGCGCCGCCGTAAAGCAAAGAGTTGATATAATCGAAGCTAAAAGGACAACCGTTGTTATAATTATCAGCTTTTTCATATCCGTTCCTCCTTATATTCCGGCTTTGCGGAAGCTCAGTCTTAAAAGATAGGTCATAACCGCAAAGGCAAGCAAACCTGCCGAAAAAAGCATCACGCTAAATGAAACGAGAAAACCTATCATCGCTCCCGTAAACGGTGGTGCAACGGCAAAAATCGAGCCTACCGCAACCGCTATCGGAGAAAGCATAAGAGCCACCGAGGCAGGATAAACGCCGAATGCACACAAAACAAGGAAGATGAACATTAGCATCCACAAGGTTTTGTTGCGTCTGTCGAAATTCGGTTTTTGAGCTGTTTGCGAGCCGACATTGGCGGTCGCCTGACTTTGCTTCGGCTGTTCCTTTGTGTCGGCAGACGGCGAAACCTGCTGCGAATTTACATACTGCATAGCACAACTGTACGGAGTACCGAGCTCCTCGCAAATCTGCTCTTCACTTTTCCCAAGCTCGAGACCGGCGGAAAAATGCTCCTCAAAGTCCTGTATTATCTCATCACGGTCCGCAGGCGAAAAGCCTGAGAGATAATTATATAATTCCTGTAAAAATTCAACCTTGGTCATTACCGTCGCCTCCTAACAAATTTGAAACACAAAGGGTAAATTCGTTCCATTCCTTTTCAAGTGCCGCCTGTGTGTCGCAACCCTTTTTGGTAAGTCTGTAATATTTCCTCGCAGGTCCCGTGGGCGACTCCTTGAGGTACACTTCAAAATATCCCTCGTTCCTTAAACGCTTCAGCAACGGATAAATCGTTCCCTCGGAAACATCTATCTGCTTTCCCACAGCGTCCGCAAGCTCATAGCCGTATTTGTCACCCTGCCGCAGCTGTGACAAAACGCAGAGCTCAAGCACGCCCTTTTTGAACTGCGTATTCATTGTGCCTCTCCTTTCCGCACTATCCGCATTGCTGTCTTTATTACGATTACAATATATCACATACTATCTTGTAATGCAATATACTATGCAATGTTTAACACTTTGTTAACAAATCGGAAAGAATTTATAAACAAAAGAGCAGACCGTATAGATCTGCTCTGAAATCAACTTATTTCTCCTCAAAGAAAGTCTTAAATGCTCTGTATGCCATATAAACATCGAGCTTTGAGACAACCTCAAACGGAGCGTGCATTGAAAGCACCGGAACACCGAGGTCAACAACGTCAATATCAAGTGCCGCAAGATACATTGCAACCGTTCCGCCGCCGCCTGCGTCAACCTTACCGAGCTCGCCTGACTGCCATACAATGTCCGCACCGTCAAGCATACTTCTTATTTTGCCCATATATTCAGCCGAAGCGTCGCTTGTGCCTGCCTTACCTCTTGAGCCTGTGTATTTCGTGATAACAACACCCTTGTTAATATAGGAAGCATTTCTTCTCTCCGAAACATCGGGGAAGGTCGGGTCAAACGCAGCGTTTACATCAGCCGAAAGGCAATGAGTGTTTGAAAGCACTGTATGATAGTTCACGCCCTGCATATTTGCAAGGTCCGCTACAAAGTATTTGAAATATGAGGAATTAAGGCCCGTATTGCCGTCAGAGCCGATTTCCTCCTTGTCGGTAAGAACGGTAATTGCGGTATATTCGGGATTTTCAACGTTAAAAATAGCCTCTGCCGCAGGATAAGCGCAAACTCTGTCGTCGTGTCCGTAAGAGCCTATCATACTGCGGTCAAAGCCTATATCGCAGGATTTGAAAGCCGGGACAGCCTCAAGCTCCGCCGAAAGAAAATCACTCTCGATTATGCCGTATTTCTCAAAGAGAATGTTCATAATATTGAGCTTGACCTTTTCGCTTGCCTCGTCATCCTTAAACGGACGTGAGCCGATTAAAATATTCAGCTCCTCGCCCCTTATTCCGTCTGCAAGGGTACGCTTCATCTGCTCTGCGGCAAGATGCGGAAGAAGGTCTGTCACAACAAATTTCGGGTCGTTATCATCCTCGCCGACATTTACATAAGCCTTTGTTCCGTCTCTTTTTACAACTACACCGTGAAGCGAAAGGGGAATTGCCGTCCATTGATACTTCTTAACACCGCCGTAATAATGAGTTTTGAAATATGCGATTTCCGTATCCTCATAAAGCGGATTTTGTTTCATATCAAGTCTCGGAGAGTCAATGTGTGCCGCCGAAAGACGGGCGCCGTTTTCAAGACCTTTTTTACCGATAACCGCAAGGATTATCGATTTGCCTCTGTTGTTATAGTAAACCTTGTCGCCTGCGTTGTATTTTTTCGCTCTGTCAAACTCAACAAAGCCGTTTTTCTTTGCCTTTTCAAGAACATAAACAACAGCTTCTCGCTCTGTCTTTGCCTTGTTCAGAAAACTCTTGTACTCCTCGCAAAATGCGTCTGCCTTGTCGGTTTCTTCCTGCGAAATAACCTCCGAAGCGTGCTTCGGATTGTAAAAGAGCTTTTCTTTAAGCTCTTCTGCTCTTGATTTTTCCTTACTCATTTTCATAGCTCCTCTTTATATAGATTACCGTAAATATTTACGGCTTTTGTTACCTTGCTTACATAGTGTGCCGTCGCCCTCGACGGAATTTTATCAAGTGTTTTGCCGTCCTTTGAGTATTCGGGGCTTTTAAGCCAGCCGTCAACCCTGTTTATACCTGCGTGATACGCCGCCACGGCAGCTTCGGTGTCCTCGAATTTTTCAAGCAATATCGAATAAAAGAACGCACAGTATTTTATTGAAATTTCGGGATTTGTCAAATCCGCTTCGGTGTATTTTTCGCCCGTTTTAGTCTGAAGCCACATAAGAGTATCGGGCATAATCTGCGTAAGACCTATTGCGCCGACGGATGATTTTGCGTTTTCGTCAAATCCGCTTTCAACCTTTATCGTAGCATACAGCAATTCTTTCGGAACGGAATATTCTTCCGAATATTTCACTATATATTCTGTGTATTTTTGCGGATATCTATGCTTGTAGCCTGCTCTTACAAAAAGCACGGTTACAGCCGATACAACCGCAACGAATGTCAATATTAACGCAATTATTTTCGATAATGCGATTTTCTTTTTATCAGTCATCATTGACAATTTCCTTTATCTGCTCGAAAAGTCCGTAAGGCGGATAATTTTTTATAACCTTATCGGCGTTTGCAAGGAAAAAGTCCTCGCCCTTTTGTGCCGATATTCTTTGTCTTGCACCTTCAAGCGATATTTTATCTCGGTTGATTATCCTCTCAAGGCGTATTTCCTCGGGTGCGACAACGCAAACGTTTATATCGCAAAGGCTTGACAGTCCGCTTTCAAAAAGTCCTATCGCATCAACCGTTACACCCAAAGCGTTTTCCTGTTCCTTTTGTGAAATTATGATTTTTATTCGCCTTACAACGGCAGGATGAGTTATCTTGCTTAGCTTGTCCGTATTTTCTTTTGACGAAAAAGCCCTTTTAGCAAGTAGCTTTCTGTCAATACCGCCATCGGACAAAACAACATCTTCCCCGTATTCCTGTGCGAGTGCGGAGATAACATTTTCATCGGCATTTATCACTTCTTTTGCGACAAGGTCTGCATCAATATGATAATATCCGATTTTTTCAAGTGCCCTTGCGACGGTGGATTTACCTGCACCCGTCTGCCCTGTGAGTCCGATAATTTTCATACTAATCACCATAGCCTTTCAACAACAAACATTTTATTGAAAATCGCCGTTTCATCCTGCGTTGCCTGAACAGGCGAAATTTTTTACGCTATACTTCCTTTATCTTAAAGCCTGCCGAACGGATAAGCCTGTTATAAACCGCAAGTCCCACGCCGTTTATTTCGGGGCATCTTGCATAAACGGTTTCAGCTCCTCTTTCGTCAAGCTCACGAAGTGCGTCAAACAGCCTGTTAGCCTCAGAAAGTCCGTCGTCGGCTTTACCGTATGTAACGGCATTTTCAAAATTTTGCTCCTCGCCCTCAAAGCAAAGCACAAAACAATCTTTATCCTTTACAAAATCGACAAATTTTTCAAAGTTGCCCTTTACTATTGTTATGTCGGCGCTCGGTGCGTAATGCTTATACTTCATTCCCGGAGAAGCTGCCGTTTCGCCGTCCTTTAGCTTATTGAGAACAGCCGAAGCAATATCGATTTCGCCGATAAGAGCCTCGATTTGCTCAACCGTAACACCGCCCGGTCTTAAAAGCGTGGGCTTTTCCGTCGCAAAGGTTATAACCGTTGACTCAACACCGATTTCACAGCCTCCGCCGTCAATTATAAGCGGTACCCTGCCGTTCATATCGTCAAAAACATATTTTGCGTTTGTAGGACTCGGGCTTCCCGATAAATTTGCGCTCGGTGCCGCAAGCGGTAAGCCGCAATCCTTGATTATCTTCCTTGCGTATTCGGATTTCGGCATACGCACCGCTACGGTATCGAGTCCGCCCGAGGTAACATCGGGAATTAAATCGCTTTTTTTCATTATCATTGTAAGAGGACCGGGCCAAAATTTTTCAGCCATAAGCCTTACCTTTTCGGGTATCTCCCTTACAAGCGGCGCAAGCTCCGAAATATCGCTGATATGAACAATCAACGGATTATCCGACGGTCTGCCCTTTGCGATATATATCTTTTTAACCGCTTCGCCGTCAAGTGCGTTTGCCGCAAGACCGTAAACGGTTTCGGTGGGTATTCCCACAACCTCGCCGTCCTTTATAAGCCTTGCCGCCTCGCTCAAAGCCTCTTTTTCGTCTGTTCTGATGTCAATTACCCGAGTAATCATCAATTTTCCTCTGCCTTTAATTTTTCTGCCGTATCGGCTGTGATAAGAGCGTCGATTATCTCATCAAGGTCGCCGTTCATTATCTGCTCGATTTTATAAAGAGTAAGCCCTATTCTGTGGTCAGACACCCTGCCCTGCGGGAAGTTGTAGGTTCTTATTCTCTCGCTTCTGTCGCCCGTGCCGACCTGTGCCTTTCTTGCGCCTGCGATTTCAGCGTCATGCTTTGCCTGCTCGATTTCAAGCAGTCTCGAACGAAGCACCTTCAACGCCTTATCCTTATTTTTATATTGGCTTCGCTCGTCCTGACACTCAACAACCATTCCCGTAGGAAGATGCGTTACACGAATAGCCGACGAGGTCTTGTTTACCTTCTGACCGCCTGCACCCGACGAACGGAAAACGTCAATCTGCAAATCCGCAGGGTCAAGCTCAACGTCTACATCCTCAGCTTCGGGCAAAACGGCAACCGTAGCGGTTGAGGTCTGAATTCTGCCCTGACTTTCCGTTTCGGGAACACGCTGAACACGGTGCACTCCGCTTTCGAACTTAAAGCGTGAATATGCGCCCTCGCCCTCTACGCTGAAAACAATTTCCTTGTATCCGCCGAGTTCCGTGGGATTTTCCGACAAAATCTCCACCTTAAAGCCCTTTGACTGTGCATACATAGAGTACATTCTGAAAAGTTCGCCCGCAAAAAGAGCCGCTTCTTCTCCGCCTGCGCCGCCTCTTATTTCGACAATAACATTTCGCTCGTCATTGGGGTCTTTCGGCAAGAGTAAAACCTTAAGTTCCTCCGAGCAACGCTCAACATCAATTTTAGCCTGTTCAAACTCCTCTTGAACCAGCTCTCTGAAATCTTTATCAAGTCCGCCTGCGTCAAGCAACTCCTTTGACTCCGTAAGCGTGCTTTCATATTGTTTATATTCTCTGAATTTTTCAACGACAGGCGTTAAATTCTTCTGCTCCTTCATCAGCTTTGCATATTCCTGCTGATCGCTTATTATATCGGGCGAACACAACATCTCGTTGATTTTTTCGTATCTTTCTTCTATTCCGTTTAACTTATCGGTCATTTGGACTTTCCTCACGAATTATTTTCTTAATATTTTTTTCAATCTTTATACGGGGCACCATTACTTCCCGTCCGCACTTCTTACAACGCAGTCTGAAATCAATTCCCGAACGCAAAACCTCAAACCTGTTTTCGCCGCAGGGATGCGCCTTTTTCATCACAAGCTCGTCGCCCACACGCACGTCCATAATATACCTCCCGAATGATTTTTATATATTGTACCACAATATCCGAAAAAATTAAATACTGCAATTCTCATTTCACTTCCTCGGGCATATAAATTTATGAGTAAATTGCAAAAATATCAGAAATCTGAAAGGCACGGTAATCATTATGGAAAAATATTTACCCGAGGGAGCCGTTTTCAATTCAAGGGAGACGGAAAAAATATTTGCAAGTGAAGGCTTGCTCAAGGAGGCGTGTGAAAAACGGATTTATCTCGAAGCGAGGGCTCTTATGTGCGACAACGCCCACAATCTTCATTTCAAATTAGGCAATATAAATGGCTTTATGCCGCACGATGAATGCGCCGAGGGCGTAAAGGATGCGAGTGTAAAGGATATTGCGATTATTTCGAGAGTCAACAAACCTACGGGTTTTTATATTACAGAAATTGACCTGTCGGGTGAAGCCCCCGTTGCGATTTTAAGCAGAACCGAATCACAGGCAGACTGCCGAAAAAATTACATCTCAACACTTCGCACGGGAGATATTATAGACGCAAAAATCACACATATAGAACCGTTCGGGGCATTTTGCGACATCGGACGAGGCATAACCGCACTTTTGCCGATTAACTCTGTTTCTGTTTCAAGAATACCTAACCCGCACTCAAGATTTTTTATCGGTCAAAACATAAAAGCGGTTATAAGATGTATTGACGAAAACGGCAGAATAACTCTTTCACACAGAGAATTGCTCGGTACTTGGGAGGAAAACGCAAATGCTTTCCATTCGGGAGAAACGGTCACGGGAATTGTCCGTTCCGTAGAGCCTTACGGCGTGTTTGTAGAACTTTCTCCAAACCTTGCGGGGCTTGCGGAATACGCAGAAGGCGTCGAGGTCGGACAGAGTGCAAGCGTGTTTATCAAAAGCATAAATCCCGAAAAAATGAAAATCAAGCTGATAATCGTCGGAACGGACAGCTTTGCCTGTGAAAACCGAAATTACAAATATTTTATTGATTCGGGTCATATTGATTTTTGGCGCTATTCGCCGTGTAATTGCACAAAAATCGTTGAAACATTATTTTAATTTTATATAAATTATTGCACTTGCCGTTTTGTTGTGCTACAATAATTTTGTATTTCAATATACGAGGAGGAAGTATAATGTCAAAGAAAATCTTAAAAAAATCTTTTAGTGTTATTTTATCCTTAGTTCTGATATTCAGCTGCGTCGCACCGTCTTTTGCGGCAAACAGGGTGTGTAACTGCGGCAAAAATCCCATGCTTGTAATCTCGGGTTTTTCACAGTATCTGCTTGTTGACACCAAAACGGGCAAGAGCGTTTGGGCACCCGAGGCGGAAACAATTACAAAGGCTGTCGAAAAGGCTCTCCCTCCCCTTACAACTCTTCTTACTTCAAAGAGAACGAGGGCGGATTTCGACAAATTCTGCGATGAGTTTATCCCGATTGTAAACGAGGTGCTTGATCCCATCTCCTGCTCTCCCGACGGAACACCTAAACACAGGAACGTCGAGATTATCGAGCAGTTTAAGGAGCCCGTTTCAAACTACGATTATGCCTATGTCAAGGAGATTTTCAACAACGATATCGTTGACGTTGCCTGTGAGGCAGTCGGCAAGGATCACGTTTGGGTGTACGGACTTGACTGGCGTGTCGATCCGCTTATTCTTGCGGATGAAATTCACGAATATGTAGAAAATATCAAAAAGACCTCAGGTCACGATAAAATTTCAATTTCAGGTATCAGTATGGGCGGCATTATTATGTCCGCTTACCTTGCAAAATACGGATATGACGATTTAAGCAATATAACAATGCTTTCGTCAGCTTACACGGGACTTGAAATGGTCGGCAAGCTCTTTATGGGTGACGTGTCAATCGACGCTCAGGGGCTTTACAATATACTCAGCGACGTTTTGGGAACAGATAAGGTAAGCACCGTTCTCTCTTCAACAGGCATTGTCGAAAAAATCATTCCTATACTCGGTGACTTGTTCAAATACAATAAGGATCGAATTTACGAGGATTGCTTAATCCCTGCCTTCGGATACACCACGGGCTTTTGGGCGTTCGTCCCCGAGTCCTGCTACAATTCCGCAAGGACATATATGTTCATGAGAATGAGCGACGGTACGGTACAGCAGAAAAAGACTCTCAAAAACAGAATTGACGATTATCACTACAACGTTCAATCAAAAATCGCTTCAATTCTCAAGTCGGCACAGGCTGACGGCATCTGCGTTTCGGTGGTTTCGCACTACAATTTGCAAAACGCTCCCGTTACCTCAGCGGCAAGCCTTATGGGAGATCAGGTAATCGAAACTATACACACAAGCGGCTTTGCAACCGTTGCCGAATATGGAAAAACGCTTGACATTGCTAAGAAAGCACCGCACGTTTCGTTTGATAGGGTTATCGATGCACGCACGGCTTATCTGCCGGATAACACGTGGTTTATCAAAAATATGAAGCACGTTGAATACAGCAACAAGGATGCTAACGACAACGGCGAATTTTTCAAGTGGATACTTACAGCCACTCCCGACACAAACATTTATTCCAACGCAAAGTATCCTCAGTTTATGAACTATGACAGGAACGCTCACATGCTTTCACCGCTTTCGGGTGCTGACGGCGACGTCAATGCAGACGGCAGGATTTCGCTCTTTGATGCAAAGCTTGTTCTCAGATCTGTTGCGGAAATGTCAACACTTGACGAACAGCAGGCGTGGGCAGCCGATATGAACTGTGACGGCACTGTTTCGATAGCGGACGCCAAGAGCGTTTTAGTATACATTGCGGCAAACTAAATCAAAAGTTTACACATAAATTTATCCCACTATGTTTTGCATAGTGGGATTTTTATATTTGTATTAAGAAGATTATAGGCGGTGTTTACATAGATATTCCACTTCAAAAGGGGGGTGGAAAAATGGCAATAAAAAAAGTGCTTAGCCACATACTAAGCACGATAAAAAGAATTACCATAACAATATCGTTTAAGTAATTCAAACAGAGTTACAATGAATAGGTACCTATTCACTGCATATTCATTGTAGCACACATTATTTATTTTGTAAATAGGCAATTAAATTCACATTCACAGCTGAAAACAATATAAAAATATTCGCACAGCCGTAGGGACAGCCCTTGCGGCTGTCCGCAAATCCGCAAAAGTTGGTAGCGACAGCGAGCCGTCGTGAGGGCGTTTACAACCGAACAGGCGAGCCGAGCGTGATTTTTGCGGAAGAGGAGGAGTTGCATAGCGAGTGAGAAACAGCCAAAGGCTGTTGCAAACGATACGGTGCAAACGACGACGTGGTAGGGCGGTGGCTTGCCGTGTCGGGCAGACTAACAAACACATATGAACTATTGGTTATTATCAAATAAAATTGAACATCATATCGTAGGGGCGAACTGTGTTCGCCCGTTTTTAAATTGCTATGAATTGACGGGCGACCGCAGGTCGCCCCTACGGGTTGTGGATGGATTTTAATGGCATTTTAACCATGAATCATAATAAATCAACCACAATCTAACGGCGGCAGCAAGCCACCGCCCTACCGTGTTGGATATATTTTTCAATTCGTGCGAAGTGCCAACTTTTGCGATTTGCGCACAGCCGCACTTTCAGGCTCCCTCTGACGAGGGAGCTGTTGAGCGTAGCGAAACTGAGGGAGAGAAAGCAATAAATATCAAACTTTCGTTATCTCTCCTTCCGTCACGCCTACGGCGTGCCACCTTCCTCGTCAGAGGAAGGCTTTATTCTCATATAATCGTTAATTTGATAGCAGCCGATAACAACCGTATATTAACCTACAAAATTTCAAACGCTTATCTCTTAAACAAATAATTTATATATCTGTAATAATCGTCGTCAACCATACCGATTGTTTCCTCGGTTGTTCTGAACTGCCAATTTCCGAACGCCCTGCCCGGCACATTCATTCTCGCATCCGAGCCGAAGCCGCACAGGTCTTGGAACGAAATAATTGCAATGAGCGACGGGCTTCTCCATACCGTTTCAATTATCGCACGGCAGGACGGACTGTAATATCCGCCGTCGCCCCAATTATCGCCCTTGAAATTGCAATAATCGAGGGCAAATTTTCTCTGCTCGGGCGTTGCCTCCCAAAGCCACGCCAACAAGGTCGTGTTATCGTGCGTTCCTACGTAAGCAATCGAATTTTTCGGGTAATTATGCGGTAAATGCGTGCTGTCGCAATTCGGATCAAAGCCAAATTGTATTACTCTCATTCCCGGAAATTTAGTATCGTCAAGCAGTCTTATTACATCCTCGCCGAACGTTCCGAGGTCCTCCGCTATAATCGGCGGCTCACCTATCTCCTGCTTAATTTTGTCAAAAAGCTTCATTCCGGGGCCGTCAACCCACTCGCCTGTTTTGGCTGTTTCAGACTCCGCAGGCACTGCCCAATAAGAAGCAAATGCTCTGAAATGGTCAATTCTAACCGTGTCAAATAGCTTGAACGAGGCTTTGAGCCTGTCAATCCACCACTTGAAGCCGTCCTTTTCCATTTTGCTCCAATTATAAAGCGGATTGCCCCAAAGCTGACCGTTTTCCGAGAAATAATCGGGCGGAACTCCCGCTACTCTTTTCTTTGAAAAATCATTTTCATCAATTTCAAAAAGCTGCCTGTTGCTCCAAACATCCGCACTGTCCATTGAAACGTATATCGGCATATCGCCCAAAATTTTTACGCCCCGATCATTTGCGTAAAACTTAATTTCTTTCCATTGCGAAAAAGCGATATACTGAACAAATGCATAAAAATCCGCTTCGGTTTTAAGCTTGTCGGCATTTTTCAAGCAGTTTTCATATCGTGCGAAGTCCTCGCCCCATTCATACCACGGCTTATTGTCAAATTTTTCTTTTGCCGCCATAAAAAGCGAATAGCTTTTGCACCATTCATTTTCATCTGCGAATTTTTCCGCCTTTGCTTTTATCGCTTCGCCTGCATTTGAATATGCCTTTCTCAAAAGCTCAAGCCTTGCGGAATATGCAAACTCGTAATCGGCTGTATACGGAGAGCCGTAATAAACAGAACGTTCAATATCCTCTGCGGACACCAAGCCGTCCTTTACAAGCTCATCGGGCGAAACAAACATATGAGAAATCGCAAAAGCCGCATCCGAGGTGTACGGAGAGCCGTGAAAATCGGGCGGATTTAACGGCAAAACCTGCCAATACGAAAATCCCATTCCCTTTATTTTATCTATAAACCGCTTCGTTTCATCACCCATAACTCCCACTCCGTACCTTGACGGTATGGACGTCAGGTGCATAAGCACTCCCGAAGCTCTTGTGTTAAGCATATACTCACCTCAAAACAAATATCCTAACTATGATACATTATATCACGCTAAAGTGCAAGAAAAAATACGGCTCCCGAACGAAACGAACAGAAGCCGTATATTTAACATGATTATTTATTTGCCTTATTTCTGACATACGCTATGCAACCTGTCAAAACGCCCATAATCAACGCCGCTACAAGCATTGCCACAAACGAATAGTTTATAAAGCTTGAAGCAAAGCTGAAAAGAGAGGCGTTTGCAACGTTTATTTTACTGCCAATTCGCATAATAAGTGCCGCAATCGGTGCAACGGCAAGCATCAACGCACTTCCCGAGCAGGCATAGATATAGAATCTTGTGTAATTTCTGACCTTTGCAAACGAAAGCCTGATAACCACCGTTGCAAAAATCGCCAATACGGCAAGTGCTATCATTGCGCCGTTCAGAACGGGCATATATCTTTTGAGGATATTGGAAGCGGACATAAAATACGAAGTGTTGAACATTCCGACATATTTTACATAAAGGTCGCCCATTTCCTCACACATAACCTTGAGATTTTCACGAAGCGAGTCGTTTATCTCAAAGCCCTTTGTATCGGCATAAGCAATCAGCTTTTCTTGAATTTTGTCCTCAATCTCCGAGGTATCAATTTCGCCCTCGGCATCGTGCTTATAGAAAAATTCAAGGCTTGTCTGTGTATCCTTTACAATTCTTTTAGGTGTTATAACCTCTTCGAATATGTCATCAAAGAAGCTTTCGTCAACATTACAGGCACTTCCGTATGATCCGAACTGCTCCTTGAGCTCCTGCTGCATATGTGTCGAATAGTCCGATGTCTGCGCTATCATTTTTGCATAGCCTGCGTTCAAAACCGTAAAACGAAGCGTTACAAGCATAAACAAAAGAGTCAATGAAATGCTGAGAATAAACGAGACAAGTCCGCAAACAAAAGAACGGATTTTTTTGGTTTTAGTTGTCATATTCCGCCCTCCTATTCGTACAAATTAACCTGCGGACCCGATACAAATTCGCAAAATACGAAATATCTGTACGGAGTTGAGGCAAGCGTATCAATCGGATAGCAGGTGTAAAGAATTAAAGTTTCCTTATCCCCGTTAAGCTCGGCTTCATACTTCGCACGCTCACTTTCCTTTATAACCTCAGAGCGATAAACTTTGTAAACATAAGAACCGTAATTGGTTTCAAGATGCACTAAAGTTCCCTCCTTGGCATTGGGCAAGGTGTGGAAATACGTGTTGTTGTGCGCCGCTATCATAACGCCTCTTCCGCAGCCGGGAATATGACTGTAAAGAGATAAACAAGCACCTTTTTTCAAAAGAGCCGTATCGTCTCCGTAAATCAAGTCACAATTTATTTCAGTTCCCTCGACGGAAATCTTACCGAAAATGCTTCCGTAATTAGGAAATTCAAAGTCGTCGTAATTCAAAAGACCGCTGTGAACACCGGTTGAACCATTGAAAATGCTGCTCGTCCCTGATTCGTCAATGGTATTGAAATTAGTGTTTGAAAACGCTAATTTATAAGCCGAAAGCAGGGGGTCAATAATCGGGGTAAGACAAGCGAAGAACAGCATATATCCGCATATTAAAAAAACTATCGGAAGAATTATAAAATACTTCCGATAGCCTTTCTTACTCCGATTTTTATCGGAATTAGTCTTCATTTTCCTTACGGAATTTCTTAGCTGCTACGCCAGCTGCTGCAAGAACTGCAAGAGCTGCTACGCCGCAAACTGCTGCTGAAGAATAGTCAGCACCGGTCTTAACGATTGCCGGATGAAGCTTAGCAACTACGTTGCCTTCAGCATCAGCAATGATAAGAAGACCGTGGTCAGCATCAGCGAGGCTACCCTGTGTTGAAACGTGGTAACCAACTACACCCAAAGCACGGTTAGCGTAACCGATAAGGGTAGCTGCTGCATTCTTAGCTGTGATGTCTTCGAGCTTTGTAAGGTTGTTTGCTTTACAGTAAGCAAGAGCTTCATCAAGGATAGCCGTGATTTCAGCGTGCTGGCTCTCTGTAACGTCAACCTTTGTGAATACATTCTCAAGTGCTGTGATGTATTCAGCGGGAACCGTAATTGTTTTGCCGTCAACTACATATGCTGTTTTAACATATGTGATAATCTTCTGCTCGCAATCATTGATTCCTGAAGCAGCGAAGCAAGGAATCATGCTTACAGCGAGAAGGACAGCTACAACCATGAGGCATGCCAATTTTTTCATGTTAGGAACTCTCCTTAGAAAAATATTATTCAACGTTGAGCAGTGATAGCTATGATACTCAACATAGAATTAGCTATATTGTAGCACATACTTTAATATTTGTAAAGTCATAACAAAAAAATTCACAAATAAAAACAAAGCCGTCTGTCTTTCGACTGACGGCTTTTACTGAATTTTAAGAATTAAAGCTCAGCGAAGTATTTGATTGTTCTAACCATCTGTGATGTGTAGGAGTTCTCGTTGTCGTACCAAGAAACAACCTGTACTTCATAGAGGTCGTCAGCAATGTGAGAAACCATTGTCTGAGTAGCATCAAAGAGTGAGCCGTATCTCATACCGATAACATCCGAAGAAACGATGGGCTCTTCGTTGTATCCGAAGGACTGAGAAGCAGCAGCCTTCATTGCAGCGTTGATGCCGTCAACTGTAACGTCAGCACCCTTAACAACAGCTGTAAGAATTGTTGTTGAACCTGTCGGAACCGGAACTCTCTGAGCAGATCCGATAAGCTTGCCGTTAAGTTCGGGGATAACAAGACCGATAGCCTTAGCTGCGCCTGTTGAGTTGGGAACGATGTTAGCTGCGCCTGCACGAGCTCTTCTCAAATCGCCCTTTCTGTGAGGACCGTCAAGGATCATCTGATCGCCTGTGTAAGCGTGGATTGTAGCCATGATGCCCGACTGAATGGGAGCATAGTCGTTAAGAGCCTTAGCCATGGGAGCAAGGCAGTTTGTTGTGCATGATGCAGCAGAAATAATCTGGTCATCCGCTGTAAGAGTATTTTCGTTTACCGAGTAAACGATTGTTTTAAGGTCATTGCCTGCGGGAGCTGAAATAACAACTTTCTTAGCACCTGCGGTAACGTGAGCCATAGCCTTGTCCTTTGAGCAATAGAAACCTGTGCACTCAAGAACTACGTCAACGCCGATTTCGCCCCAAGGAAGCTCAGCTGCGTTAGCAACAGCGTAAATTTTAAGAGTCTTTCCGTCAACAGTAAGTGTGCCTGCTTCGTCATCAGCAGAAACTGTGTGAAGGTTTTCGCCGATCTTTCCGCAGTAACCGCCCTGTGCGGTATCATACTTAAGAAGGTTTGCGAGCATAGAAGGCTTTGTAAGATCGTTGATAGCAACTACTTCGTAACCCTCTGCGCCGAACATCTGTCTGAAAGCAAGACGTCCGATACGGCCGAAGCCGTTAATTGCAACTTTAACTGACATGGATATTACCTCCAAAATAGAATATAAATTTTATTGCGATATTATTTTATACCGAAAAGTACAAATATGCAAGCAATTTTATTGTCAGTTGACATATTTTTGTCAAACTAACCAAAATATGCGTTATGTAACGCAAAAAGGATATACTATTCACAAAGGAGTTGTGCATATAATGAACTTTTGTCACGAATTTGAGCAGATAAACCGTATGATTTTCCCCGATGCCGATTTCCCTTGTGTGAGAGAAAAGCTGCAAGCCGTTTTTGATGAAATTATACTTTCGGATTGCACCTGTAAGGAGAAGTTGCTTAAAAACGCATTCTTTCTGCTTCGCAAAATAAACAATCTCGACTTCCCCGAAAAGCCCTGCAAATATAAATGCAATCTTACGCAGTTAGCCGAAAATCTCGTTTTTTGTTGTGATGCGGTGCTGTGCGAAAGCGAAAAGCGTCTTATTTTTCTAACCGACAGCGACGATATTTTTACACTTGCCGACCCGAAGCTCATAACGAGGGCAATACTAAATGCCGTTTCAAATTCCGTCAAATACTCTCACGGGGATTATATCGGCATTTGTCTTGAAAGGATAGGTGGCAGAGCTGTATTCTCTTTTGAAAGTTCGGGAAATTTTCCGATTTTAGATTACTTTCGTTCCCTTGACGGCACGGGCGGCTTGAATTTCATCTCAAGAACCGCAAGGCTTTACAACGGCTGTATGCTGATGAATTCAGACAGAGAAAAAACCTCTTTCCTATTTTCGATACCGATAGTCAACGCAGACAATTTCCCCGAATACCGCACTCCCGACATTGACGAGCTACTTTTTGACAGGCTCGGCGTGATATACGAAGCATTATATTAGTTGACATTTCGGCGCAAGTAATTCATAATGAATAAAAAGGCTCTAAGGAGGTAAAAATATGGCTTCCCCTTTGGATTTTTATTTGATAACGGACTTACACCACTACGGCGAGGCTCTCGGCACAAGCGGAACGGCTTACGATAGGGTCAACGCAAGAGAGCAAAAGTGCCTTGCGGAGACGGGTGCGATTATCGACGCATATTTCGACAAGCTGATTGCCGATACCGACACAAAAATAGTTTTGATAGACGGCGACCTCACAAATGACGGCGCAATGGAAAGTCATCTCGACCTGCTTCCGAGATTTCAACACCTTAAAGACGCAGGCAAGGATATTTACCTTATAACCGCAACGCACGATTATTACGTCGAGGGCAACAATACGGGTATGGCAAAAAAATGCGTCGGCGACAAGACCGTTCCTGCGACAAACACCTCGAGGGAAGAGCTTTTTGATATGTACTTCGAGTACGGACTTAGTAAGGCCTTGAGCGTTGACAGAGAGAGCCACTCCTACTGCGTAAAGCTACAGGACGGTTACAGGCTTTTATGCCTCAATGACGACGGCGACAGAGTTTTCTGCGGATACTCCGAAAATCAATTAAAATGGATAGAACAACAGATTGACGAGGCGCACACGGCAGGCGATTATATATTTGCAATGACGCACCACCCGACGCTTCCGCCGTCTGCAATATATCCGCTTATCTCGTCCCGTGATATGCTCGGGGATTGGGACAAAACAACCACCTTCCTTGCCGACAAGGGCATCGAAGTTATGTTTACAGGCCACACTCACATGCAAAATATCGCCAAAAAGGTTACGAAAAAGGGCAATGTATATTATGACATAAACACCTCGTCAATGGTCGGCTACCCGTCCTGTATAAGAAAAGTACATATAGACGATAAAGCAATCGACATCAAAACGCAGACCATAGACGACTTCGATTGGGACAGAAAGGGTTTGTCCGTTGACGAATATTTAAGACGCCATTTCCTTTTCTTATTAAATGATATACTCGACTCTGCGGCAGATGACATTGACCACCTTGCAGAGTTGGCACCGGGCTTCAGTATGACAAAAGAGCAAGTATATAAATTAAAAGTACCGCTTCAAATAGTCGGAAAAGGACTTAAAAAGTGGACTTTTGGAAGTCTCGGAAAATTTTTCTTAATTTCAAAGAAAATTCCCGACAGCGTTAAAAATGTAAAAATCAGAGATTTTCTTCTTGAGGTCTTGCAAAATGTTTACCGCGGAAACGAGCCTTACTCCCCCGACACACCCGAATATCAAGCGTTTTCCGCAATAATCGACTGTGTTGTGGGCAAGCTCTCACACTTCAAGAAATTCAAAGACTTGCACAAGAGCACCGATTTGATAAAACAAGCGCTTTACAACAAAGAACCCGACGACTACGAAATTACTATCGAAAGAAAGCATTAAAAATCAGACAAACCGTAATTAAATTTCCTTTGTTTTCATATTATATGTTATCAAGGCATATTATATGGACAAAGGAGGTTTTTATATGGCAGAAAACAGCGGAATAACAAATCAGCGAATCCCTCACAATATAATTATGGAGGACAGGCATCATTTAACGGTATCGGGAGTTTCCGACATAGACAGCTTTGACGAACAGTCGGTTGTAGTATATACGGAGATGGGTGAGCTCACGGTAAAAGGCAACGATTTACATATTAACAGGCTGAGTCTCGAAATGGGCGAATTGCTTGTTGAGGGTGATATTTACGCTCTCATCTATGCCGACAAGGAAGAACGGCAGTCGGGCGGTGGCTTTTTCTCTAAGGTATTCAGATAATGGAGTATATAACAAGCCTTTCCTCACAGACGAAAAATTTTCTTTTCTCGCTCGGCTTCGGCGTTTTAATCGGTGTGCTTTATGACCTTTTACGTGTCATAAGGATGAGCGTTTCCTCCTCAAAAAGAGCGTTATATATAACCGATTTTATATTTGTATTCACAGCCTCGGTGACAACCTTTCTTTTTTGCCTCACCGTGACCGACGGGCAGCTTAGATTTTACATTCTGTTCGGCGAAGCGCTCGGATTTTTTATTTATTACCTTTCTTTCGGTATAATAGCGGTAAAGTTTTCGACAAAAATCGTCGAAAAAGTCAAAGCGTTTTTCAAAAAGATATTTCGTTTTATTTTTGCACCTTTTCGCAAGATTTTCTCAAGAGTATCCGCATTTATAAAAAAAGCGACGGCAAAAACCCGAAAATCAACGAAAAAATCAGTAAAAACCGCAAAAATCCTCTTGCAAAACGACAAGTCTTTGTTATATAATTTAAATAATAATATACACAAATTATGTCATAAACCAAAGAGGACGGAAGTGAAGAAAAAATATGAAAGCGAAGAAAATGAAAAAAGCTCCTAAAAAGCAGAAATTCAGTTTTATCCTTACCGTATGTTTACTTCTTGTTGCAGGCTATTTTATAATCAGCCTTATCAATACTCAAATGGACATAAAAGACCGCAAAAACAAGGTCGATGAGTTGAACGCTCAATACGAGCAGCAGGTTGCCGAAAACGAGCGTTTACAGGACGTTATCGACAACAGCGATAAGGACAGCTACATCGAGCGTGTTGCCCGTGAAAAGCTGGGCTATGTTAAACCGGGTGAAAAGGTATATTACAATATAACGCCTAACAACTGAATTTGTTTTCGGGGAGGAACTATCTTTTTTATGGTCGAGATCGGCGCAATACTTGAGGGAAAAGTTACAGGATTAACCAATTTCGGTGCTTTCGTCAGCTTGCCTGACAATAAAACCGGTATGGTACATATTTCCGAGGTGTCATCAAGCTATGTTAATGACATCCACGATCACCTTAAAGAGGGCCAGCAGGTCAAGGTTAAGGTTATCGACATCACGCCGGAGGGCAAAATCAGCCTTTCGATTAAAAAAGCTTCGGACAATCCGGAGTCAGACGAGCAACAGCGTGATAAGCCGAGAAGAAACGGCAAGCCGAGGAATAACGCTTCCAACGTTTGGAAAGGAACTCCCGAGCCCAAGAACGACGGCCCTATGTCCTTTGAGGATATGATGGCTAAATTCAAGCAGGTCAGCGACGAGAAAATGACCGACCTTAAAAGAGCGACCGACGGCAAACGCAGTTCATATTCAAGAAGAAAGTAAAATAACGGTGCAGGCATTTTTGCCTGCATATTTTTTAGGTGACATAATGAGAGAGATAAATGTTCAAACGGTAAGAGATACAGTAAAAGAGCTTGTTATCAAGGCTAATAAAATTCTCCCCGATGACCTTTGCGATTGTATAAAGTGCGGTCAAAAGGCTGAAACGGACGAGCTCCCGAAAAAGATTATGGGAGAGCTTATCAACAACCTTGACTGTGCAAAGGAGCTTGATGTTCCCATCTGTCAGGATACGGGAATGGCGGTTATTTTTATTGAAATCGGTCAAGACGTGCATTTTGTAGGCGGCGACCTTTACGAGAGCATAAATTCAGGCGTTGCGGACGGATATACGGACGGTCTTTTAAGAAAATCCGTTGTTCGTGATCCGCTTGACCGTGTAAATACACAGGACAACACCCCTGCCGTTATTCATACAAAAATCGTTGCGGGCGAAAGCGTTAAAATCAAGGCTTGCCCAAAAGGTTTCGGAAGTGAAAATATGAGCAAGCTCAAAATGTTCACTCCGTCGGCGACAAAAGAAGATTTGATAAATTTCGTGCTTGACACGGTAAAATCGGCAGGCGGTAATCCCTGTCCCCCTATGGTCGTAGGCGTAGGCTTCGGCGGAGATTTTGAGCAGTGCGCATATCTTGCAAAAGAAGCTCTTTGCCGTGAGGTCAGCGTCAGAAATTCCAATCCCGTATACAGCGAAATGGAAGCAGAGCTTCTCAAAAGAATAAACGAAACCGATATAGGTCCGCAGGGCTTCGGCGGAAAAACAACAGCACTTGCAGTTAATATCGAAGTTGCCCCAACGCACATTGCAGGCTTGCCTGCGGCGGTAAATATCGGCTGTCACGTTACAAGGCACGCTGAAAAAACGATTTGACGGTGAGCTTATGAAAATCAGTCTTATACAAATGAATATGACATATGAAAAGCCCGATGAAAATTTCAATCGGGCTGATTTTCTTATTCGAAAAGCGGCAAAAGGCGGTTGCGACACTGTAGTTTTGCCTGAAATGTGGAACACGGGATTTTTACCGAAAAAAGATTTTGAAAACCTCTGCGACAAAAATTGCAAACGGGTTAAATCGCAAATCGGCTCATTGGCAAAAGAACCTAATATAAATATTGTCGCAGGAAGCGTAGCCAACATAAGAAACGGGAAATGTTATAACACCGCTTGCGTTTTTGACAGAAGCGGAAAACTCATTTTAGAATATGACAAGACAAATCTTTTCTATCCGATGAGCGAGGATAAGTATTTTACGGCAGGCAATTCACCTTGTGTCTTTACTCTTGACGGGATTAAATGCTCTGTTATAATCTGCTTTGACATTCGCTTTGACAATCCCGTAAAAGCCGCTTCGGAAAATTCCGATATTGTTTTTACTGTATCGCAATGGCCTAATATTCGTGTAAATCAGCTCGAAGCTCTCGCAAAGGCACACGCCGAAAAATACGGGGTTTACTATGCGGTTTGTAACTCATGCGGTACGGCAGGCGAAACTGTCTACGGCGGAAGCTCGCTTTTCTGCGGAAAAAGCGGGAAAATTATCGCAAAAGCAGGCGAAAAGGAAGAAATATTGACCGCCGATATTTTATTTGATTGAAATTCAAGAAAATCTATGATATAATAACCTCACGAAACGCTTGCAAAATCAAAGATTTTGACCGTTTCGGAGAACATTGAATGACTAAATTGCGGCTGTTGCCGCCGTCACTTCGTTCCGTTTGTGCTGTCGCACAAATAATTTATGATATAATAATATTCAGGGTTAATTATTATGAAAAGGGAGAGCAGAGGTCTTAAAAACCCGACCTTTGCAAATTTGTTATGACACAACTTATTGAAGCAGTGTACAAATTCCTGTGGGGAGATTTGTTCACCATCCACTTGGCAAATACAACAATAGGTATTCCCCTACTTGTTGTCCTGCTGATTCCGGCAGGCTTATTTTTTACTGTCCGAACGAAGTTTATGCCGATTAGGAAATTCCCTCAGATGATTAGGGCGCTCGGTGATAAAAACGACGACAACAGCAGTCTTTCAACATTTCAGACTTTGATTGTTTCCACCGCCACAAGAGTAGGTATGGGAAACTTGGTAGGCGTTGTTGCCGCAATTTCCGTGGGCGGTGCAGGTGCTGTTTTCTGGATGTGGGTTTCCGCATTCCTCGGTGCTTCGACCGCTTATGTCGAGGGCGCACTCGCTCAGCTTCACAAGAAAAAGGATCCGCTTTACGGCGGCTATCACGGCGGCCCTGCTTATTACATACACGATTTCGTCGAAGAAAAGAGAAAGAAAAAAATCAACAAATCGGTTCTCGCCGTTTTATTCGCAATCTTCGGTCTTATCTGTTGGTGCGGTATAAGTCAGGTTATCAGCAACTCGGTTTCGTCGTCCTTTGAGAACGCTTTTTCAATCCCTCCGCTTTACACGACAATCGCCATTGTTATCCTTGCGGCTGTAATCGTTCTTCGTAAAAACGCAACCGTTAAAATCCTCGATATTATTGTTCCGATTATGGCTGTGCTTTACTTTGTAATCACGCTTTTCATTATCGGTAAAAACATAACTCTTATGCCGTCGGTATTTTCAAGAATATTCCAAGAGGCATTCGGCATAAAGCAAATTGCAGGCGGCGGCTTCGGTGCGGTTCTTATGAACGGTATCAAAAGAGGCTTGTTCTCAAATGAAGCAGGCTCAGGCTCTGCTCCTTGTGCGGCGGCTGCGGCAGAGGGTAAAAAGCCCGAAACGGTCGGTATGGTACAGGCTCTCGGTGTTATAATCGACACTATGGTTATCTGCACCTGTACGGCAATGATTATGCTGCTCGTTCCGAGAGAATTGACGGACGGCTTACAGGGTATGCAGCTGCTTCAAACAGCTATGCAGTATCATTTAGGCTATGCAGGAACAATATTCATTGCGGTAATTCTTTTCCTGTTCAGCTTCTCGACCTTCCTCGGAATACTTTTCTACGCCCGTTCAAACGTTGCATATATTTTCGGAAACAACTGGACAAGTCAGACGATTTATAAAATCATCGCACTTGTAATGCTCTTTATCGGCGGCTTGCAGGAGTACACGGTTGTTTGGGATCTCGGCGACGTGGGAATCGGTCTTATGACAATTATAAACCTCATTATCCTCGTCCCGATGTCAAAAGAAGCAATCGCTATACTTGATAAGAAGAAGGATAAGTAATTTTCGGGAAAGAAAAACATAAAATTGTAAAGCAAAAGTAAATGTTACCTAACGACACAAAAATAAACGAAAAGCAACCCTTACACAAGGGTTGCTTTTTTGTGTGTAATATAGTGTGTTGCGTGAATGGTTGGGCAGTGTACTTTATGTTTATATTACCAATTTTTGTCTGTGTACGGTGTATCTTCAACACCATCAGCCTTTAGATTTTCCACCATATGGTCAAGTTTACCTTTCCACATTTTCTTAAACCACTTTGTGTGCCCGAACCATTTTACAAAAGTAGGACTTACAGCATAGTACATTCTTATAAATGCTCTGCCATACCAAGTCTCTGCAAGTGTATAATCACGATAGCGACGAAGAGTCCAAACCTGCGGACAGTCATAAGAGCCATATACACAGGTTGCAACATAACAACCGCCACTAGAGTTGCTATCTGTATTGCTATTTGACGGTGTTTCAAAAGTTGGATCAAGTTCATTGAGCTTTTTCGCGCATTCATCTCTATACACATCACTAAAAAAATAATCCGGCGAGCTGTATTCAGGAGAGAAAGACATACTAGTTATTTGATATTTATCTTGCCTGATGATAAGTAGACACTTTTTACAAACACTTTCTTCGATTTTATTGTTTATTAAAAAATCCTCAAGTTTGTTTTCGGCTGACCTGAATACATAATCTATATATACGGTTTTGTCACAAACAATTTCACGCCTGTTACGGTATCTTTCCTCACGTTCTTTTATTTTTTCAAGCTTTAGAACAAGCCTCGGTTCAATATTGTCTAACTCTCTTAACCACGCTTTATTCGATTTACCGTCTGCCATAAGCTTAGAAGAAAATATTTCGGTTATTGCCGTAACTCTTGAATTAGCTTCGTCAGTACTACAATTTTTAATTGCCATTTCGTATGCAATAGGAGTATCTGGCCTAATTGCGTGTAGTATGTTGTTGCCATTTTATTATCGAAGTCAAGGAAATATGAATAAAAATACGCTTTCCAGTCATTAGGATCTTCTTCAAGTATTTGGTTATAACATTTTATAGCAAGCTTATAATCGTTAACTTTAATAGCGTTTTCAGCTCTAAGATGAAGATTGGTTAATTTTTTTGTGTTATCAATTTCAATCATCATTTTTTTTGCTTCTTCTACCGAATACTTCATTCCACAGTTTTGGCAAACAAAAGCACCATCCTGTTTCATCAAATCTGTGCCGCCGCACATTTCACAAGTTAATTGTTTCATAAAATTACTCCTCCAAAATCATTTGTTTTTCTTTAATTTCAACATTTCTTCAATTGCGCTTTCAGGTATATGCCACGGACTGCCTTTTGAATCCTGTTCTGCACCTTTTATTTTCCCCTCTCTGCATAATTTTGAAATCGTATTTTGCTTTAGCCCCAATCTTTCAGCAGCTTCTTTTGTCCCGATAGTAGCCATAATAGACCTCCTTCTTTTCAATAATTTACACTTATTATTTCTTACCTTTACAAGTAAATTAGTGCATATTATAATTGCCGAATTTCAGATTGTCTGACCCTTTTCCACCTCAAGATTTCCGCCGCATATTTTACATTTGAAAACTAACGTACCCCCCAACGCAACTACTTATTTCTTATTTTTGCACAAGCGCATTTACACATAACTTCTTTGGGAAATTCGAAAATATATTCACTATCAAAATATAGTTTTCTAAATTCGGTACAAGATTTATATAAGCCATCAAGAAGAGCTTTACCCTCTAAAGCAGACGACTTGAATTTTTCATCAATTTTTTTATATGTATCCAAGCACAACAAATCGTGCATCATTTTATTTCGTTGATTAATCCAATTACTGATTTCATCTAATTGTCCAATAGAAAATGACTCAGATATGCAAGAAACGCCACTTTCACAAAGGCGCTTTACGCAAGCTATTTTAGTTCTTATAGACAATTCGTTGTTATCTTTTTTGCATTTTCCTTTACAATAATCGCATTGGTTTTTATATTTACACAGCACGCGAAAAAAGCGATTTTCCATACAAGAATAAATTAGCCAAGAAGCTTCAATATATCTTTTTTCGCAAATTGCAACTTCAATTTTATCAATAAAGAACTGGTGCATATCAACCATTTCAAATCTTGTTTCTTTATCTTCAACACTATTCATTTTAACACCTTACACTTATTATTTCTTGCCTTTACAAACACCGTGATTTCATTTGAAATGCTTTCTGCCAAATCGGCATTGTCCGAAGCGACGGCAGATGACAGCTCTGCCATTTTGTCCGCAATTTCCGCTTCTTCATGAGCCAATGCCTCGCTTGATATCGGGTCGGAATAACGCAGCGCTTCATATACCTTTTTGCAAGCCGATTTAACGCTTTCGCTTTTTGCGGAATTCATAAGATTTTGAGCGTCAACTGTTGTAAGCTTAATAAACTGCGTTTTCTCTTTAACCTTTTCGCCTACCTCGTCGACAATCTCCGCTGCCGCATTTGCTTTGAGAACGGAAATACACGTAAATGCTAAAATTAAATACTCGATAACGATAATAGCAACAACGGGAACGCTCGGTATAACCATACAAACAGCACCGATTATCATTGATGCAACCATTCCGGTAAATGTAATGCTGATTACAGGAATGTTCAAGAACAAACGGTCAAGCTTTTCAGGCTTGAAGGAAATTTTTGCACAAACAAGCTGAAGCAACATAGCGATTACACTTGTAATATATGCCGTCCAAAAGCTTGCGTTGTTCTTAAAGCCTACGGCAAAAGCCAAAACATTGTAAACTGCAAACAACAATGCCCACGAAACTGCATAAAACTTAAAATTCTTTTTCATAATTTTCACCCCATTAAAGAATTGTTGAAAGCAACTGATTTTTAAGATTTTCAAATTCTTCGTCGGAAATCATTCCCGAATTTTTCATAATACTAAGCTTTTCAACCTTTGCTTTGAAAACTGCCATATCATCGGTCGGTTGCGATTGTGCAGGCTGCTCCGCTACGGTATTCATTGCTCCGTTTACGGCATTTCCGACAACCGAGCCTACCGCACCGCCAACGCCTGCCATTGTACCGAGTCCTACGCCCATATTGGTAAACTGTCCGACAGCCTCATTTTCGGCTACCTTTTCAGCAACCTCAAAGCCTCTTTCCTGTTGATATGTATAGCCCTCTTGCGCACGCTTTGTCGCTTGTGCTTTTGAATCAATTACAACCTTTTGTGCTTCAGTTTCGGCATTGATGATTTCTGTCTGCTGACGAAGCTTTGCCTCGGCAATATCTGCATATTGTCTAAAGTGAAGTTCTTTGAATTTTTCATATTGTCTGTCGCCGTCCGGCTTTACAATCGTTGTTATGAAAAATCTTTCAAGGCTTATACCGTAATCTGCAAAATCGGGGACGAGGAGATTGCGGATGTTCTCTGAAAATGCGGTAAGATTTTCGTCAATTTCAAAAATGTTTACCGCATTAGTTTTCATAACCTGTGCAATGTAGGTTTTAACTCTCGTCATAAGGAAAGCTCTGAAGAACTGCACAAGCTTTTCACGGCCTAAATATGTTTCCGTACCGACAAGCTTTAACAACAGCTTTCTGCTGTCCTCTACACGCAAGCTCATTTCGCCGCTTGCACCGATTGAAATCGGAAAGCCGTATGTCGGCTCAACATATTGAACTTTTGAGTCAGTTCCCCATTTAATTGCCATCTGTTCGGTTTTGTTAATGAAATAGACCTCGCAATGAAACGGAGTTTTACCGCCTGTGGGAATATTAAGAGCTTTTCCGATAAGCGGAATATTTTGTGTTTCAAGCGTATATCGACCTGCACCGAACAAGTCGAGCGCCTGACCGTTCATAAAAAATATTGCTTCTTGATTTTCGTGAACAATAAGCTGAGTGAGAGTGTTGAAATCCTCACACGGGTGCTTCCAAATAAATGTGCTGTTGTCACCTTCATATTTGATGATGTCTGCGATTTTGTTCATATACAATTCCCCCATAATAAAAAATCCACAGGGCAGACTTGCCCTGTGGTCAAATATAGCAATTATTGAATTTTATGCAAAACGAATCAAGGCATAAATGCCCTTGCTTGCTTGCTTGCTTGCTTGCTTGCTTGCTTGCTTGCTTGCTTGCTTGCTTGCTAACAGCATTTTCATCCTTTTGCACCCCTTTGTCAATATATATTAAAATATTACCATAAATTTTTACAAATTTCAACATTATAAGTGCTTTTTGCGATATGTTTTCACTCCATCATCAGGGAGTAGAACTTCTCGGACAACTACATATAAAAATAGCGATGATAGCAAGCCCGCCCTGCTCTCGGATTATATAATCGGTAAAAGCGTATATTAGCATTTTCTCTTCTAATCCACCGTTTTATTTTGAATTAAACGGTGGATTTTTATTTATTTCATCGCATAATTTTATGCGTGTTTTTATGATTAAAAAAGTTAAAACGTGCAAAAGTGTGCATTTGCAGTTTGATATTATTGCATATTTAACAACAAAAAGGGCAAGTTATAAGTATAATCGCCGATTTTGTTTGCACACTATTGACGGTATTTGAGCGTTTTTGTATAATTAAGGCATAAAAGAGAGATATCGGAGGTGTGAATATGCTTACAACCGACAGGAGAACGCAGATACTTGAAATTCTGCGTCAAAACGGCTCGGTTACCGTTTCAGGGCTTGCCGAAAAATTTGAAACAAGCGAATCTACGATAAGACGTGACCTTTTGGCTCTTTCTCAACTCGGAAAAATAAATAAGGTTCACGGCGGAGCAACTGCTCTCGGTCAGGAATATCTCCACAACGAGGAGGATTTCAACGAAAAATCGCTTCTGAACATAACCGAAAAGGAAGAGATTGCAAAATATGCCGCTTCGCAGATAAACGATGACGATTTTGTTTTCATAGATGCAGGCACGACAACCTTTCTTATGACGAAATATATAACCGCTTACAGGGCGACCTATGTAACCAACGGAATTGCCCACGCAAAGGAGCTGACAGCCAAAGGCTGCAAGGTTTTTGTTATCGGCGGCGAATTAAAAAGCACAACCGAGGCAATCATAGGCTTAGTGGCCGCTTCAAATCTTCAAAAATACAATTTTTCAAAGGCATTTATCGGAACAAACGGAGTCAGCGAAAAACAGGGCTTTACAACACCCGACACCGAAGAGGCAATGCTAAAGGCGGTTGCAATGGAACGAAGCTTTGTAACCTATGTGCTTTGCGACCACACAAAATTCGGCAAGGTCTCGGCTGTATCATTCTCGCCTGTTGCGGCGGCTTGTATAGTCTGCGACAAATGCGACGACGAACAGCTTAAATCAAAGACAGTAGTGAAAGAGGTGACTGCATAATGGTTTACACCGTAACTCTCAATCCGGCTCTTGACTATGTGATGAAGCTTAAAAATCTTCGAACCGACGACATAAACCGCACGGACGGCGAAGAGATTTATTACGGCGGCAAGGGTATCAATGTTTCCGTCATTCTCACACAGCTCGACATCCCCAACACAGCTCTCGGCTTTCTCGGCGGATTTACGGGAAAAAAGCTTGAGGAAATGCTAAAGTCAGACGGTATCAGCTGCGATTTCAATTACCTTAAAAGCGGCGATACAAGAATAAACGTCAAAATCAAAGCCGACAAGGAAATCGACCTCAACGCCTGCGGTCCCGAAATTACACAAGAGGATATGCAGAGCATCCTCAAAAAGCTTGACGGCATAAAGGACGGAGATTATCTCATACTTGCAGGCTCTATCCCGAAAACTCTCCCCGACGACATTTACGAACGTATGCTCGAAAGCGTCAGCGACAGAAAAGTAAACTGCGTGGTTGACGCAACGGGCGATTTGCTCAAAAACGTACTCAAATACAGACCGTTTTTGATAAAGCCGAATCATCATGAGCTCGGAGACTTGTTCTCGGTCGAAATAAAGAGTGATGACGACATTGTGAAATATTCGAAAAAGCTTCAGGAAATGGGTGCTAAAAACGTACTTGTTTCAATGGCAAAGGACGGCGCAATGCTCACGGACGAAAACGGAAACGTTCACAAGATAGGCAACGCAAAGGGCAAGCTTGTAAACTCCGTCGGCTGCGGTGACAGTATGGTAGCAGGTTTTGTTGCAGGATATATCAGAACCGCCGACTACTCCTACGCTTTAAGGCTCGGCTCGGCTTGCGGAAACGCAACAGCTTTTTCGGAAAAGCTTGCATCACGTGAGGAAATCGAATGCGTCTTTAACGCAGAATATAAATAAGGAGGAATTCTTATGAAAATCATCGACTTATTAAAAAAGGATGCGATTGCTCTTAATGTTTCTCTCGACAGTAAGCAAGAGGCAATCGACAAGCTGATTTCCCTGCACGAAAAAGCAGGAAACCTTGCAGACAGCGAAGCGTACAAAGAGGCTATCCTTGCAAGAGAGGCTCAGGGCTCAACAGCTATCGGCGAGGGAATTGCCGTTCCGCACGCAAAATCGGACAGCGTAAAAGCTCCCGGTCTTTCGGCGATAACCGTTCCGAACGGCGTTGATTACGGCGCACCCGATTCCAAACCCTCAGACATCTTATTTATGATTGCTGCTCCCGTTGACGGAGATTTGCATCTTGAAATTCTCTCACGCCTTATGGTAATGCTTATGGAGCCTGAATTTTGCACGGCTCTCCGCAACGCAAAATCAGCAGACGAATTTTTAGACATAATCGACAAAAAGGAAGCTGAGAAATATCCCGAAGAAGCGGCAAAGCCCGAATCAAAGCCTGAGGGCTACAGAATACTTGCCGTTACAGCTTGTCCGACAGGCATTGCTCATACCTATATGGCGGCAGAGGCACTTGAAAAGGCGGGTGAAAAATTAGGCTATCCGCTTAAAGCCGAAACAAACGGCTCGGGCGGCGCTAAAAACGTACTCACAAAAAAAGAAATCGCAGAATGTGACGGAATTATCATTGCCGCAGACAAAAATGTCGAAATGGCTCGTTTTGACGGCAAGCCCGTTGTAAAAACCTCGGTTTCAAACGGAATAAACAAGCCCGAAGAGCTTATCAAAAAAATCGTTGACGGTAAAGCATCTGTATATCACGCAGACGAAAGCGAAAAGCAGGCTGTTGATGACGACGAAAAGGAAAGCGGCTGGCACAAGCTTTATAAGCACCTTATGAACGGCGTTTCGCATATGCTTCCGTTCGTTGTCGGCGGCGGCGTTCTCATAGCACTCGGTTTCTTGTTTGACACTCTTGCAGGCAATGCGGATGTCGGCGGCACCTTTGGCTTCACAAGCCCCGTTGCGGCGGTCGTATTCTGGATAGGTAAGGCAGCCTTTGCGCTTATGCTCCCCATCCTTTCGGCTTATATCGCCTCTTCCATTGCAGACAGACCCGGCATTTTACCAGGTATGATCGGCGGTGTGTTTGCGTCAAGCGGCTACACATTCAGCTCACTTATTGAAAATCAAAACCTTGTCGGAGATGACAAAGCAATATCGGGCTTCCTCGGTGCTCTGCTTGCAGGCTTCCTCGCAGGTATTGTAGTAAATCTCCTGAAAAAGGCGTTTTCCTGGCTTCCGAAATCAATGGACGGAATTAAACCCGTATTTATCTATCCCCTTTTAGGCACACTCGTTATGGGCTTGCTTATGTGCCTTATAAACCCCGTAATCGGTGTCATTAACTCAAGTCTTTCCGCATTCCTCTCCTCGCTCGGCGATACAAGCAGAATACTTCTTTCAATCGTTCTTGCGGCAATGATGGCAACGGATATGGGCGGCCCGTTCAACAAGGCGGCTTATGTCTTCGGCACGGCGGCAATAGCTGACGGCAACACTTGGATTATGGCGGCTGTTATGATCGGCGGTATGGTTCCCCCGATTGCAATCGCACTTTCAACAACCTTCAACAAGAAAAAATGGACATCCGAAGAACTCAAATCAGGTCCTGTAAACTATCTTATGGGATTATGCTTTATTACGGAAGGCGCTATCCCCTACGCTGCTTCCGACCCGTTGAGAGTTATACCCTCTTGTATGGTAGGCTCTGCTGTTGCAGGCGCTCTTACATCATTGTTTAACGTTGCTTGCCCTGCACCTCACGGCGGAATTTTCACATTCATAGTTTGCGACCATCCGCTTCTCTATATCGTAGCTCTTATCGCAGGCTCGGCAGTCGGAGCGTTGATGCTCGGACTTCTCAAAAAGAACCGTACAGAAGCCGTAAACAACTAACCAAAAATAATGCCGAGAGTCAAACAGGCTCTCGGCAAGCATAAAAACAAGGAGAATTACCATGGTACAGAAAACTTTTACAATTACTAATAAAATGGGACTTCATATGCGTCCTGCAAACACCTTTGTTACAGAAATGTCTAAATTTTCTTCGAATGTTGATATAGTTTTCGGCGGCAAAAAAATCAACGGCAAGAGCATTATGAACATAATGGCAGGCTGTATCAAATGCGGAAGTGAAATTATTGTAGAATGCAACGGCGCAGACGAAAATGAAATGCTCAAAAAGGCCGAAGAGCTTATCACATCGGGTTTCGGCGAAGAATAATATCGCTGCGGCTTAAAGAAAGGGTGAGTTTAATGCTTAAAGGAATCGGCGCATCGCAAGGCTTCGGAATAGGTAAAGCTGTTGTTATAAAGGATATAAACCTCGATTACTCATTTGTAAAATTTACCGATTCGGAGCATCAGAAAAAGCGTCTGCGCTCGGCAGTTGCCGACTTTTCCGACGAGACTAAAGCGCTCGCTGCGGAGCTTAAAAAGAACGCAGGCGAAAAAGAGGCAGAGATACTCGAAGGACATCTTGTTATGCTTGAGGATCCGTTTATGCTCTCGCAGATGGAGGAGGCAATCGACAACGGCTCTGTTGCCGAAGCGGCGGCAGACAGCGTATGCACAATGTTCATTGATATGTTTTCGGGCGTTGACGACGAGCTTATACGTCAGCGTGCCTCGGACGTAAAGGACATACGGGACAGCCTGTTGCGTATTCTTTTGGGTATAAAAAGCGTGGATATTTCAGCCGTACCTAAAGGCTCTGTTCTCATCGCAAAGGACTTTACCCCGTCTATGACCTCGCAGATAAACAAGGAAAACGTTTCCGCAATTATCACAGAGGTCGGCGGCGTTACGAGCCACAGCGCAATACTCGCCCGTGCAATGGGTATCCCCGCAGTCTTGTCGGTTGTAAATGCGGTTGAAAAAATTTCAGACGGCGAAATGCTTATTGCCGACGGCTTCAAGGGCAAGGTATTTACCGACCCCACGGAAGCGGAGCTTAAAGAATACAGGGATAAGCAAGCGGCATATCTCAAGGAAAAAGAGAGCCTCAACGAATACTTCTCAAAGGAAACCGTCACTAAATCGGGCGTCAAAAAGCGTGTCTACGGCAATATCGGCAAGGCGGAGGACGCACAAAACGTACTGCAAAACGGCGGCGAAGGTATCGGACTTTTCAGAACGGAATTTCTGTTTATGGACAGAACTTCTCTCCCGACCGAGCAAGAGCAATATGAAGCCTATTCGACTGTTGCAAAGACAATGGACGGCAAAGAGGTTATAATCCGCACGCTCGATATCGGCGGAGACAAGGCGATAGATTACCTTAAAATCGAAAAAGAGGACAACCCGTTCCTCGGACACCGTGCGGTAAGATACTGTCTTGATAATCCTAAAATTTTCAAAACTCAGCTTCGTGCAATTCTCCGTGCCGCAGTTTTCGGGGATATAAAGGTTATGCTTCCGCTTGTAACAACGCTTGACGAGGTTCGCAAAGCAAAAGGTCTTATCGAAGAGTGCAAAAACGAGCTTAAGGACGACGGACTCAGGTTTGCCGACATTCCCGTAGGCGTTATGATTGAAACTCCGTCGGCGGCGATTATTTCGGATTTGCTTGCAAAAGAGGTTGCGTTTTTCTCCATAGGAACAAACGACCTTACCGGCTATACTATGGCTGTTGACAGAGGGAATGCGGCTGTTTCCGAGCTGTATGACCCGACTCAGCCTGCGGTGCTTCGCCTTATCGAAGCGACAATCAAAAATGCCAAAAAAGCAGGCATACCCGTCGGAATGTGCGGAGAAGCGGCAGCCGACACACGTCTTATTCAAAAGCTTTGCGAATGGGGACTTGACGAATTCTCGGTAACGCCCTCCTCAATTTTACACACAAGAAAAATCATATGCGAATGTGAATAAAATCAAGAAACACGGCTTTTATTTCAGATAATCATATGTACAATCCGTACAAAATCAACCAAAAGTTGACTCTGTGCGGATTTTTTTTGCTTTTTTACTTTATAGTTGACGATTACTGTGGTAATATAGTAGGAAAGGGGTTGATTTTTTGGAAAGGTTTAATTTCAGTATAATTAAAGAGCTTCGTCAGAAGAACGGAATGACTCAAAAAATGCTGAGCCAACAGCTCGGCATAAGCAACCGTGCGGTTTCAAAGTGGGAAAGCGGACTTTCACAACCGTCTGCTTCGCACATTTTCAGACTTGCGGAGATTTTCAATGTGCCTATGGACGCCTTTTACGAGCGTTCGCAGTCCGTTACGGTTAAGCCCGAGCCTACGGGTATGCTCTCAGTTACCGATATTTACAAAATCGGCAGAGGTCCGTCAAGCTCTCACACAATCGGCCCCGAAAGAGCGTGCGAAATTATCAAAGAGAGAAACAAACAAGCCGATTATATCAAAGTTGTTTTATACGGCTCACTTGCAAAGACGGGCAAGGGACACGGGACAGATACCGTTATTCGCAAGACTCTCGCACCTGTGAAATGCGACGTTTGCTTTGATTTTTCGCAAAACGATCTCCCCCACCCCAACACAATGCTTTTCACCGCCTATAAAGACGGGAAAGAGATTAGCTCAAAAAGAGTTTTCAGCGTCGGCGGCGGCGATATTGTTTTCGAAAACGAGCCTATTTCACAGAAAAGTATGGTTTACCGACACACAAAATTCAATGAAATTGCACAATACTGTCAGGCAAGGCAAATTCGCCTTTGGGAATATGTCGAGGAAAACGAGGGTGACGGCTTCGAGGAATATATGAAAACCGTATGGGATGCTATGAAGCACTCCATTCAAAACGGATTGAATGACGAGGGAATTTTGCCGGGCGGACTCAATATTCAGAAAAAAGCTAAAACGCTTTACAATAATCAGCACATAGACGAAAAAGCCGAAACAAGGGAGAACAGAATAGTTTGCTCCTATGCCTTTGCAATCGGAGAGCAAAACGCCTCGGGCGAAACGATAGTTACAGCTCCGACCTGCGGTGCGGCGGGTGTTTTGCCTGCGGTTTTGTACTATCAGCAGAGAAAAAACGGCTTTGGCGACGCACAGATAATCAAGGCTCTTATGACAGCAGGGCTTATCGGCAATCTCATCAAGACAAATGCGTCAATTTCGGGTGCGGAATGCGGTTGTCAGGCGGAAATCGGAAGTGCCTGCGCTATGGCGGCTGCGGCATTGTCGGAGCTTTTTGAATTGAGCATTGACAAGATTGAATATGCGGCAGAAATTGCAATTGAGCACCATTTAGGTCTTACCTGCGACCCGATTTGCGGACTTGTTCAAATTCCGTGCATTGAGCGTAACGCAGTTGCGGCAATGAGGGCAATAAACGCCGTAAATCTTTCAAGCTTCCTTTGGAACACAAGAAAAATCTCACTCGACAGCGTTATTCGCACAATGAAGGAAACGGGACTTGACTTGTCGTCCGAATACAAAGAAACCTCAGAGGGCGGACTTGCAAAAATCAAATTAAAATAAACACAACGGCAATATTTTGCGGAATATTGCCGTTTTTCTTTGGGAACTTTTTCCGACGATTTTTGAAATGTTCATTACGAGTTCATTATTATACAGTATAATTATAATAATATTGAAAATATAAATCCAATATAAAAGAGGTGACCGAATGACAGATCGCCGCATCAAAAACAAATACATTATGATTAGCGAAAAGCTATCGGAGGCGGCAAAAAGCGTAATTCCGATTGTTGCCGTTGTCCTTGTGCTCTCGCTTACAATAGCTCCCATACCGACAGATCTTATGCTGAGTTTTCTTCTCGGCACATTGTTTCTCGTTCTCGGTATGGGTCTTTTTTCTCTCGGTGCAGAAATGTCTATGACGCCCATCGGCAGTAAAATAGGCACGTCGCTTACCGCCACGAAAAATTTACCGCTGATACTGATTGTCAGCTTTGCTTTGGGCTTTGCCGTAACCGTAGCAGAGCCTGATTTGCAGGTGCTCGCACAAACCGTTCCGCACATTCCGAACAAGGTTTTAATTGTTACCGTTGGCGCAGGCGTCGGCTTTTTCCTCACGCTTTGTATGCTGAGAATTCTCACAGGCGCAAAGCTTCGTTGGTTTTTAATCGCTTGCTATACGGTAGTTTTCGCTTTGGCGGCTTTTACAGACAAGGATTTTCTCGGTATCGCCTTTGATTCGGGCGGTGTTACGACAGGTCCTATGACAGTTCCGTTTATCCTTGCGTTCGGCGTGGGTGTTGCTCACTCACGAAGCGACAAGGACGCAGAGGCTGACAGCTTCGGTCTTGTCGCCCTTTGCTCGATAGGTCCCATTTTGTCGGTTTTGTTGCTCGGACTGTTCAGCTCGGGTGCGGATGCAACGGCGGAGTTTTCAACGGCGGTATATGACAGCACCGTTCATATAGGTCAGGCGTTTCTCTCGGAAATTCCTCATTACTTTTCCGAGGTTTCGCTCGCACTTATGCCGATTTTTATTATTTTCTTACTGTTTCAAATCTTCTCTCTAAAGCTCTCAAAAAGAAAATTCACAAAAATTTTAATCGGCTTGCTTTACACCTATGTCGGTCTTGTTTTGTTCTTAACAGGTGTAAACGTTGGCTTCTCCTCGCTCGGTGCAGTGCTTGGAATTACACTCGCAGACGGCAAGCTTAAATATCTTGTTGTTCCGATTGCCGCTATACTCGGCTGGTTTGTCATTTCCGCAGAGCCTGCCGTAGCCGTACTTGAAAAGCAAATCGAAGAGGTCAGCGCAGGCGCAATCTCGGGCAAAAGCATCAAGCTCGGGCTTTCTGTCGCAATTTCCGTGGCAATGGCAATTTCGGCGCTTCGTGTTATAACGGGAATTTCGCTTATGTGGTTTTTAATTCCCGGATATGTGATTTCGCTGCTGCTCTCGTTCTTCGTTCCCGATATTTACACGGCAATTGCGTTTGACTCTGGCGGTGTTGCCTCAGGGCCTATGACGGCAACCTTTATGCTTCAGTTTATAATCGGCGTATGCAGTGCTTTCGGCGGAAATATTCTCCGTGACGCATTCGGTCTTGTGGCATTGGTTGCCATGATGCCCCTGCTCACAATTCAAGCTATCGGCTTTATTTCCGAGCGTAAGAGAAAAGAAGAAAATAATTTTGTTCCCGAAGAATACGACGACCTTGATATTATCGAGTTTTGGGAGGAGGCGTAGTTTTGGAATACATTATATCCGTAGTTTCGCCCGACGATGTGAAAGAACTTTCCAAAATACACAAGCAGATGAACGTTCCGATTTTTCTGACAGTTTTCGGTCATGGAACAGCTGTTCAAAGTATGCTTGATTTGTTGGGCATAGACTCAAACGAGCGACGCATAGTAATCGCTGTCGCAAATTCCGAAAAAGCGGAGAAATTGATAAAAGAAATTAAACGTCGCCTCTATATAGGCGTTCCCGGACACGGCATAGTGGTTTCCGTGCCGATAAAAAGTATAGGCGGAGGTAAAAGCATGAGCATTTTAAGTGAAGGCGAAATGCCGAAAAAGGAGCTTCCAAAAACAAGTGCAAACTATGAATTGATCGTAGCCGTCGCAAATGAGGGCAGAACAGATACGGTTATGAACGCAGCCCGTGCGGCGGGTGCGGCAGGCGGAACTGTAATACACGGAAAAGGCACCGCTTCCGAAGAAGCGGCACACTTTTTCAACATCTCCATAGCAAGTGAAAAGGAAATGATATTTATTGTTTCTAAAAAAGAGCAGAAAGCGGAGATAATGCGTTCCGTTCTTGAAAAAGCAGGTCCGGGTACAGAAGCCGGAGCAGTCCTTTTCTCACTCCCCGTAACCTCGGTTGAGGGTTTCGGACTGTTTGAGGACTAAAACGAGCCTGTTATCTTTTCTTATATAGCACAAACTCGGGATTTTCCCTGCTGACAATGCTGACCTCCAGCGGCATACCGCAGCATTGGCAAATCATCCGTCTTAAACAAGCAACTGACTGTTGCTTGTTTTTTTTATGCCACGCAGTTGAAATTAACATAAAAAATACTTTTCTGACAAGCTTGTATGGTGGAAAAACCTTTTTGTTGATATTATAATTATAACAAAGTTAAGGAGGCAAACAAAATGTTAGCTGATAATTTGGTCATACTCAGAAATATTAAAGGATTGACTCAAGAGAACGTCGCCGAAGCCATAGGAATTTCCCGTCAATCTTATTCAAAATGGGAGCAAGGCGAAACAATTCCCGACGTAGACAAATGCGACAAATTAGCCAAATTCTACGGAGTTACGATTGACTCCCTTGTAAATCAATCCGATAAAATCGGAAACGTGAAAATTGCACCTGCACCTATAGGCAAGCACATTTGGGGAACGGTCACAATCGGCACCAAAGGGCAAATTGTCATTCCGAAGGCGGCAAGAGACGTCTTTAACCTGAAGGACGGCGACAGAGTTGTCGTTCTCGGAGACGAAAAAGAGGGAATTGCACTTGTTAAGGCAGAGATATTTGAAGAAAAAATGCAAGAAGCGTTAAAATTAAGTCAACGGGCATTATTTGAATAACAAAAGGAGACGATAATTATGAAATGTCCTAAATGCGGAAAAGAAATGCGAGACGGTTATTTGTTTTGCAGTAAAGACGGTGCGTTCAGCTTTGCAAACGAAGTGCCGAGAGTTTTTGAAAATGCCAAAAATGCTGACGGCTTTGTTAAAATAACCGATATTAAAGCAAGCCGCCGCACCAAAATTCCGGCTTCGATATGCGAGGCTTGCAAAACCGTTACGTTCGATTATTAAGGAATAACTCCGCATAAAAAAGCTTAACCCCCGATACGCTTTTGCATTCGGGGGTTGTTGTTATTTTTATTTAGATTGCTTTAGTTTTAATCATCTTTTCCTTTTTTGCCCAATACGCTCGACCAGTCTACAAGAATGTTTTCATTGTAGAAGTTGCTGCGCTTTTCAAGCTCGGCATTAACGAAATCAGTTCCGTCACGCTCAAAGAGAGTCGGAGTGTCAGAGAAGAGGTTTGTACCGATTCCGACCTTATCTCCGTCAAATTCAACACCGATGCTTGCGAGCATTGTCGGAAGCATATCAAATGTCGCCCACTCACGATTGTGGAAGCGATTCTCGGGAGCAGCTGCACATTTCGGAGCCGGATTAAGAATGAGATTAAAGCAGGTACGTCTGTAATTCGGATCAAAATCTCTAAAGAACGCCTGATCCATACTCAAATGGTCGCCGTTGATAACGATTGTTGTGTTCTCATAGAACGGCTGGCTCTGAATCCAACGGATAAACTTAGCAGCCTCTGCCTGACTGTAGAAAATTGCGTTTGCATAGGGTTTCTCAAACGGTGTGCTTGCCTTTTCCGAAAGATAACCGTCGGGGAAATGCGTGTCTGCCGTCTCCATTACGAAGTAGAACGGCTTGTCCTCATTTGCAAGACGGGTAAGCTCGTCCTTTGCAAATTCGTAGAGCTTATCGTCCTCATAGCCCCACCATACATAGTAATCCTCGGGAATCATACCGTTATCGTGCGCATATTTCCAGTCCATTATTTTATAGTCGCCGTGCTGACGGAACAAATATTCAAGTCCGCCGAAAGCAGCCTCTGCACCGAACATAACAGTCTGATTATAGCCCTGCTCCTTTAATATATCGCCGAGTGTGGTAGCGCCGGGCAGGAAGTTGTCGGCAGAGCCGTAAGAGTTCGGGCTTGCGGGAACCTTCATAGGCAAGCCGCTGCACATATTAACCATTGACGCTATCGACCAGTTAGCACCCGTTGAGTTGGGGTTACCGCCGAAGCCATTGGGAAGATCCGAGAAATTGTAGCCTTCTCTTGAGAGCTTTTCAAGCTCGGGCATAAGGTTTACGTCCATATATCCGCCAAGCTCCTTTGAGAAATAGGAGTTTTCCATGGACTCAAGGTAAATATGAATAAGATTACGCTTCTTCTCGGGGAAGGTCATATTTATCTTATTGGGATCGGCGAAATTTTCCTCAATATAAGGAGATTCGTCCATATATGCCGTATAGAGCTTTTTAAGCGAAAGCTTTTCAACGCCGAACATAATTCCGCTTGCAAGCATAAGAATTGAAAGGAAAAGCGCTACAAGACGTCTTGCAAGTCCCGAAAAAACAGTAAACTGCTTTTCATGAAGCTTGTATTTGATTTTCCTTGTCGAGAAAGCGAATACGCAGAACAATATCGTTACCACAGCCGTTGTTAAAATCGGACCCTGGAACATTGTAATCATAACCTCATCGCTTGTTCCGCCCGTGTCGCCGTTGAGGTTGATAAGCATCTGATCGGGTGTAAGACCTGCAAAGGTCTCCGAAGCCCAAATCGAAGCCGTAACCGCAGCAGCCGAAAGTGCGGCAAAAAGTGCCGAGAAAATGCGGAGTATCCAAGCGCCGACCTTGTGCTTCGGCTTTGCGTGTTCAAAGAAGATCACGCCCTCTGCAATTCCACGGCCGAACAGGAACACAAGTCCGACAGCCAAAACAAAAGCAAAATACTTAAACGGATAAGAGCCGCTGTGCTGTGAAAATACAAACATATTCGGTATTTTAAGCACAAATGACATAAGTCCGAGCGCAGCCGCATTGCTTACGATCACATCACGTACAACCGCAAGTATGCATGACGAAGCAGTCTTTTTGCGAGTAAGCAAAAAAATGTCCGCAACGCTCAAAAGAATTCCTGCAAGAATTCCCATAAACCAAAACATATAGATCCCTCTTTCATCACTTTGTAATAGTGATTTTACCATATTATAGTTTTATTTGCAAGCGTATCACGTCGTAATTTGTTGAAAAAGGGCTAAATCGGTATGCCGTTAAAAGAAAAGCACCGTAAAAGCTTTAACTCTTACAGTGCCTTCGTCGCTTAAAAGTACACACACAGCAAAACGAACAGGATAAACAAGCTCCGTTCGCATTTTCAAGCTCGGCATATTTTTTATATAACAAGCCGTCCGTAAAATATGCATAAAACGTCGTTTTTTTCGTATAATTCTGTTGTCAAATTGTACAAATATACATTATTCTTGAATAATTATGCATAAAACACTTGATTTTTATGTATTGACGTTGTATAATTTCTCCACAATCAAAAATTGACTCTTTTACTGACGCTTGGAGGTAACAATATGAAAAAAGACAAAAAGGAAATCAAAAAGGTAGTACTTGCTTATTCGGGCGGACTTGACACCTCAATCATCATTCCGTGGCTCAAGGAAAATTACAATAACTGTGAGGTTATTGCCGTTTCCGGAGACGTGGGACAGGGTACGGAGCTTGACGGACTTGAAGAAAAGGCTCTCAAGACAGGTGCGTCAAAGCTTTACGTTCTCGATTTAAAAAAGGATTATATTGAAAACTATATTTGGCCGTGCCTCAAGGCAGGAGCCGAATATGAGGAATATCTTCTCGGCACGTCTCACGCTCGTCCTTGCATAGCAAAGGGACTTGCAGACATAGCAAAAAAAGAGGGTGCGGACGCAATTTGTCACGGCTGCACGGGCAAGGGCAACGATCAGGTTCGTTTTGAGCTTTCGCTTAAAGCCTTAGCCCCCGATATGGAAATAATCGCACCGTGGCGTGAATGGAATATTAAATCCCGTGACGAGGAAATCGATTATGCCGAGGCGCATAACATTCCGCTTAAAGTCAACCGTGAAACCAATTATTCAAAGGATAAAAACGTTTGGCACCTTTCTCACGAGGGACTTGACCTTGAAAATCCCGCTAATGAGCCCTTGTACAACAAGGACGGCTTTTTGGAGCTTGGCGTATCCCCCGAAAAAGCACCGAACGAGCCTACATATATCACAATTCATTTTGAGCAGGGCGTTCCCACAGCGGTTGACGGCAAAGAGCTTGACGCCGTTTCACTTGTTGAAAAGCTCAACGCACTCGGCGGCGCAAACGGTATAGGACTTCTTGACATTGTCGAAAACCGTCTTGTCGGTATGAAATCACGTGGCGTATATGAAACCCCCGGCGGAGCTATTCTCTATAAGGCTCACGAGCTTCTTGAGATGATAACTCTTGACCGTGATACAGCTCACTACAAAAAGCTTGTTGCACAAAAATACGGCGAGCTTGTATATGACGGAAAATGGTTTACCCCCTTGCGTGAAGCTCTTTCGGCTTTTGTTGACAGCACTCAGCAGACAGTAACAGGCGACGTAAAGCTCAAGCTTTATAAGGGCAACATAATCAACGCAGGCGTAACCTCACCGTACACTCTCTATGACGAAAACGTTGCTTCGTTCGGCGATGACGGCGGCGCATACGACCAGACGGACGCTACCGGCTTCATCAACCTCTTCGGACTTCCGATTAAGGTTAAGGCGTTGCTTGATAACGAAAGAAATAAATAATCGCAAATTCAGTAAATAAAGGCGTAACAGGAGTAATAAAATGCAGCTTTGGCAGGGTAGATTTCAAAAAACTTTAGATCCCAAAACAAACGACTTTAATTCATCAATCGCATTCGACAGCAGAATGTATAAAGAGGACATAGAAGGCAGCATAGCACATTCCTCTATGCTCTGTGCTCAAGGAATTATCTCGCCCGACGACCTCGCAAAAATCGTTGACGGATTAAATGCCATAAAGTCCGAAATTGAAAGCGGCGCTTTGGAAATCGACCCGAATTCAGAGGACATTCACACCTTTGTTGAGGGAGAGCTTACAAAACGTATCGGCTCGGCAGGAAAAAGACTTCACACCGCACGCAGCAGGAACGATCAGGTTGCGCTTGATATAAGGCTTTATCTTCGCAAGGAATGTGACAGCGTATATGCGTTGATAACGGATTTGATAAAGGTTCTTTGCGAAAAAGCCGAAAAATATTCCGACGCCGTTATGCCGGGATATACGCATATGCAGCGTGCTCAGCCGATAACCTTCGGACATCATCTTTTGGCGTATGCGGAAATGTTGCTTCGTGACCGTGACCGTTTACAGGCTGCAAAAGCAAGAATGAACTACTGTCCTCTCGGCTCTTGTGCGCTTGCGGGAACAACATATAACATTGACAGAAATATGACCTCGGAGGCACTCGGTTTTACTGCTCCTATGTTAAATTCGCTCGACGGCGTATCGGACAGAGATTTTTGTATGGAGCTTGCGTCGGTGCTGTCGATACTTATGGTGCACCTCTCACGTTTTTCCGAAGAGATAATTCTCTGGTGCTCATGGGAATTCAAATTTGTAGAGCTTGACGACGCTTTTTCTACAGGCTCGTCAATAATGCCGCAAAAGAAAAATCCCGATATTACCGAGCTTATCCGTGGTAAAGCAGGTCGTGTTTTCGGAGATTTGACAACACTTCTTACAATGATGAAGGGGTTGCCGCTTGCATATAACAAAGATATGCAGGAGGATAAGGAGGCAATCTTTGATGCTTTTGACACCGTAAAAATCTGCCTTACAACCTTTATCCCCATGCTCGACACCATGACGGCTCTGCCCGAAAATATGCGTAAGGCTGCGGCAGGCGGATTTATTAACGCCACCGATTGTGCCGATTATCTTGTCGGCAAGGGCTTACCGTTCCGTGACGCATATAAGGCAACGGGCGAAATCGTGGCTCTGTGCATCAAAAAGGGCTTAACTCTCGAAACGCTCCCGTTAGAGGAATATCAGGAAATTTGCAACCTGTTCGATAACGGCGTTTACGAGGCGATAAACCTCGACAAATGCGTAAACGGCAGAACCTCTCTCGGCGGACCTGCACCGCAGAACGTGCTTAAAGAGGCAAAAAGAATCAAACAGCTGTTAAAGGAATAAAAATATGACAAAAGTATTTATTGACGGAAGCCAAGGCACTACGGGCTTAAAAATATTTGACCGACTTAAAAAAAGAGACGACATTGAGCTTATAACCGTCCCCGACGAGTTTCGAAAGGACGCAGTCGCAAGAAAGCAGGCAATCTGCGATGCGGATATTGCGTTCCTTTGTCTCCCCGACGCTGCGGCGATTGAAGCGGCTAATCTTGCTTCTGACAGCGACACGGTTATAATCGACACCTCGACCGCACACAGAACAAGCGACGGTTGGACCTACGGGTTCCCCGAAATATTCGAAAACGGCTTTGAAAAAATATCCTCATCAAAGCGTATCGCCTCCCCCGGCTGCTACGCAAGCGGATTTATCGCACTTGTAAAGCCGCTGATTGACAGCAATATTGTCTCTCCCGATTGCAATTTTTATTGTCACGCAATGTCAGGCTACAGCGGGGCAGGAAAAAAAGGCATAGCGCTTTATGAAAATGACGAAATTCCCTTAGAGCTTTGTTCTCCGAGGGAATATGCTTTAACTCAGGAGCATAAGCACCTAAAGGAAATGAAAAAAATTTCGGGTCTTTCCGTTACACCGATATTTTGTCCGTACATCTGCGATTATTACAGCGGTATGCTTGTTACCGTGCCGATATTCAAATCGCAGCTCAACAGCGGAAAAACCGTTGACGATATAAAATCGGTTTACCGTGCAAAATACAATTCGCCGATAGTAAAATACAAGGACTCGGTGGACAACGGCGGCTTTATAGCTTCAAATTCAAAAGCGGAGCTTGACAGTATGGATATTGCCGTAGCGGGCAATGACGACAGAATACTTTTGACAGCCGTCTATGACAATCTCGGAAAGGGCGCTTCGGGTGCAGCTCTCGAATGTATGAATATAGTTATGGGTTTACCGCCCGAATATAAATTAGATTTATAATAAAAGGAAAAATATATGGATATTAAATTCACAGACGGCGGCGTTACTGCGCCGAAAGGCTTTACGGCAAACGGAATACATTGCGGTATTCGCAAAAGCAAGGATAAAAAGGACCTCGCACTTATTTTCTGCGAAAAGGAATGTGATACTGCGGCGGTTTACACTCAAAATCTTGTTTGCGGAGCACCGATAACCGTCACAAAGAACAATATAAGCGACGGCAAGGCAAGAGGCATTGTCTGTAACAGCGGAATTGCAAACACCTGCAACGCAGACGGAATTGAAAAAGCGGAGGGAATGTGCGAAATTACCGCCAATGCCCTCGGAATTTCAAAAAGCGACATAATAGTCGCATCTACCGGAGTTATCGGACAGCCCCTTGATTTAGAGCCTGTAAAAAACGGTATCGGCAAGCTCGTTTCGGGACTTAATAAAAACGGCTCGGACTCGGCGGCAAACGCTATAATGACCACCGACACAGTAAAAAAAGAGTTTGCCTGCGAATTCACACTCGGAGGTAAACCCTGTCATATAGGCGCAATTTCAAAGGGAAGCGGTATGATTCATCCGAATATGGCGACAATGCTTGCTTTCATAACCACGGATGCGAATATTTCCTCGGAAATGCTCAAAACCTCACTCCTTGAGGTCGTTGCGGACAGCTTTAATATGCTTTCGGTGGACGGCGACACCTCCACAAATGACACGGTGGCGATTTTGGCGTCAGGTCTTTGCGAAAATGAAAGAATAACGGAGAAAAACGACGATTACCGCACGTTTACTTTGGCACTTTCGTCAATTTGCGAAAAGCTTGTAAAGCTGATGGCAAAGGACGGCGAGGGCGCAACAAAGCTTGTTGAATGTGTTGTGTCCGGTGCTTCCGATGTTAAAACCGCAAAAGCGTGTGCGAAAGCGGTTATTTGCTCATCACTTGTAAAGGCTGCAATGTTCGGCTCGGACGCAAACTGGGGCAGAATTCTCTGCGCTCTCGGTTACAGCGGCGTAGATATAGATGTTCACAGGGTTGACGTTAAATTCAGCTCCGACGGCGGCGAAATCGAGGTTTGCAAGGACGGCTCGGGAATAGATTTTCCCGAAGAGCTTGCGAAAAAGGTCTTGTCCTGCGACGAGGTATATATTCTTGTTGATTTGAAATCGGGAGCTTCCTGCGCAACTGCTTACGGCTGTGATTTAACATACGATTACGTTAAAATCAACGGCGATTACCGCACCTAATGCTTACTGAAAAGTTTAGTGCTTTAGGAGAAAAATATGGAAATATCAAATATATCAAATTCCGAACGCTCTGAAATTCTTGTTCAGGCGTTACCCTACATTCAAAAATATCAAAACAAAACAGTCGTAATAAAATACGGCGGAAATGCTATGATAAATGAGGAACTCCGTGACGCCGTAATGACCGATATAGTTCTTCTTCGCTCTGTCGGCGTAAACGTTGTGCTCGTTCACGGCGGCGGACCTGAAATATCGGAAATGCTCAGCCGTATCGGCAAGCAAAGCCGCTTCGTTGACGGCTTGCGTTACACCGACAAGGAGACGATAGACGTTGTTCAAATGGTGCTGGCAGGCAAGGTAAACAAGCATTTGGTTCAGCTCATCTCAAAGCACGGCGGAAAAGCGATAGGCCTTTGCGGACTTGACGGCGATATGATTAAGGCTCGCAAATACACAAAAGCAGATATCGGCTTTGTCGGCGAGATAACCGAAATCAACACGGATGTTATAAACCACACTCTTGAAAACAAGTACATTCCCGTCATTTCCTCTGTTGCAACAGGTGAAAACGGCGAGGTTTACAATATAAACGCAGATACCGCCGCAGCATCCTTGGCGGCTGCGCTCCATGCGGAAAAGCTGCTGCTCATGACCGACATAAGCGGTCTGTTGATGGATAAGGAGGACGAATCGACCTTAATTCACGACGTTCAGGTTTCCGAAATCCCCTCCCTCAAATCTCAAGGTGTTATTTCAGGCGGTATGATTCCGAAAATTGATTGCTGCGTCGAGGCAGTCCGCAGAGGCGTTCTTCAAACGAACATAATCGACGGACGTATTCCCCATTCAATTCTTATGGAGCTGTTTACGGACGAGGGCTTCGGTACAATGTTTCACGGATAAAATATTCTGTTTTAAGGACTGATAAAATGGATTTTAATGAAATTAAAAGTATTTCGGATAAATACTTGATGCCTACATACAATCACTTTCCCATTGCGTTGGCAAGCGGTAAAAACGCAACCCTGACCGCTTCGGACGGCAGAGAAATCATTGATTTTACTTCGGGAATAGGCGTAAATATTTTCGGGGTAAACGATGACGGCTGGAAAAATGCCGTCACACAGCAGATAGGAAAAATTCAGCATACGTCAAATCTCTATTATAACGAGACCGTTGCCGTTGCGGCAAAATTGCTCTGCGAAAAAAGCGGATTTGACAAGGTGCTTTTTTGCAATTCGGGCGCAGAAGCAAACGAGTGTGCCATAAAGCTCGCCCGAAAATACAGCTATGACCGATACGGAGAAAACCGCAGCACGATAATCTCGCTTGTAAATTCCTTTCACGGCAGAACTATGGCGACCATAACCGCTACGGGACAGGAGCACTATCACAGGTTCTTTATGCCGTTTGTGGACGGTTTCAAATATGCCGAGGTCGGTAATAAAGAGGCTTTTTCCGAGCTTTTGGACGGAACGGTTTGCGCCGTGATTTTAGAGGTGATTCAAGGCGAGGGCGGAGTTTTGATAACTCCGAGCGATTACATTAAATATATAAGACGGCTTTGCGACGAAAATGATATAATATTGATATTCGACGAGGTGCAAACAGGCGTCGGCAGAACGGGCAAGCTCTACGCTTGGGAAAATATCGGCATAAAGCCCGACGTGCTTACCTCGGCAAAGGGGCTCGGCGGCGGACTGCCTGTCGGAGCGTGTCTTGCAACGGAGAAATTCGGAAGCACTCTGACCGCAGGCACACACGGCACGACCTTCGGCGGAAATCCCGTTGTTTTGGCAGGAGCGATTGAGATTCTCAACCGCATTGACGACGAATTTTTGAAATCCGTCCGTGAAAAGGGCGAATACATAAAAGATAAGGTTATCGCCTTTAACGATGTTTCCGAGGTGCGTGGAATGGGACTTATGATAGGCATTGACCTGAAAACGAAAAAGGCAGCCGACGTCGCAGCACGCTGTGCCGAAAACGGACTACTTATCTTAACGGCTAAGCAGTCGCTGCGTATGCTTCCTCCGCTTACCGTAACAGAAAACGAAATTGACAAGGGTCTTGAAATTCTTAAAAACGTCCTTGCCGAATAAATATATTGCTTCTGCTCGGCTACAGGCAGAAAAGCACATCAAATTTGTAGCAGGAAAGGTAAAGTAAACTGCAATGAAACATTTATTAAGTCTTTTATCCGTCACTCCCGACGAAATATCGGAGCTTCTCAATCTTGCCGACCAGCTTAAATATGAAAACAAGCACGGCATATCCCACAAAAGGCTTGAGGGTCAGACTCTCGGTATGATATTCCAGAAATCCTCAACGAGAACAAGGGTTTCCTTTGAAACAGGTATGTATCAGCTCGGCGGTCAGGCACTTTTCCTTTCAAACCGTGACCTGCAAATCGGACGTGGCGAGCCGATACAGGACACCGCAAGAGTTTTGTCACGCTATATCGACGGTATTATGATAAGAACCTTTGAGCAATCCGAGGTCGAGGCTCTTGCAGAGTACGGCTCAATCCCGATAATCAACGGACTTACCGATTTTTGCCATCCGTGTCAGGTGCTTGCGGATTTAATGACCGTGCGTGAACACAAGGGTCATCTTGACGGACTTAAAATGTGCTATATCGGAGACGGCAACAATATGGCAAATTCGCTTATCGTCGGCGGACTCAAAACGGGTATGACGGTATCGGTTGCTTGCCCCGACGGCTACAAGCCCGACAGCCGTGTGCTCGACTTTGCCGAAAAGCACGCAGAATTTTCACTGTTCACGGAGCCTATGGACGCTGCCGAGGGTGCAGACGTTATTTTCACGGACGTTTGGGCTTCTATGGGACAAGAGGGCGAATCGGAACAGCGTAAAGCCGTGTTCGGCGGAAAATATCAAGTCAATGAGAAATTGCTCTCGGCTGCAAACAGCGGTTGTATGGTTCAGCATTGCTTGCCTGCTCACCGTGGCGAGGAAATAACCGCCGAGGTGTTTGAAGCGCACGCAAACGAGATATTCGACGAGGCGGAAAACCGTCTCCACGCTCAAAAGGCGGTAATGGTCGCTCTTATGGAAAAATAAAAGCTGCGAATAAATATATAACGAAAAAAGCGTCGTATTTCTACGACGCTTTTTCTTGCTCAAAGCGAGAGGAAGTCAAAATTTTTAATTATTCAGCCCGCTTTTTCTTTCTGCCCACAAGCGTTATGCCGACAGCCGCACCGCCGCTGACAAACAGCAGGGAAATCCATAAAGCGAGGTCGCTTGCATTGCCTGTTCGGGGGGATTTATCGCTCGGGTTGACAGCCGCAGGGGCTTTCTCGAGTGCGGCGATTGCATTTTCAATTGCCGTTGCCATAGCATCAACTTCCGCCTGCTCGGTAATATTCTTTTCACGGTCAACAGCATTGACTGCCGCATCAACAGCCGAAAAATCCTTGTATTCGTCCTTGTTTAAGACTTTAGCTCTTGCGATTGCTTCATCTACCCTGCCGTAGTCCGCAGCCTTGTATTCAAGTGCGGCGATAGCGTTTTCAATAGCCGCTGCCATAGCGTCAACTTCCGCCTGCTCGGTAATATTCTTTCCTCGGTCAACAGCATTGACTGCCGCATCAACCGCCGAGAAATCCTTATAGAGACTTCTGTCCAAAGTTTTTGCCTTATCGAGTGCCGCATCAACCTTGTTGTAATCTGCCGAACGTACAGCAAATTTTACGGGTGTATTGCCGTCCGTTTGAATATAGGTATCGCTATCGGTCTCATTAGTATAGCCGCTTCCTGCGATACCTCCCGAAAGCTCGAGAGCTTTTGCCTTGAGTGCCGTATTTCCTGTGCATACGGTATCCAATATGACCGTACCGCCGCTGATTGAGGCAGTATTGTCAAACAAATTTATTAAAGGCTGTGCGTAACCCAAATCGTTATCCTTCGGGAACACGATCGGCGTATATTCGCCCCAGTCCCATGCTGCGTCAAGCGTGCCTCCGCTGACGTTCAGACTTTTGCAGGAAATGGCAGAGAAGGGATAGAATGTATCTGTAGCTTTATCCTTATAAACAGGCTCACGCACCGTCAGACTGCCGCCGCTGAGCTCCACTGCATTTGCATTGATTCGTTCGCTTGCAAGCGTTCCGTTCGATAAAGAGAGCTTATTCGTACCGTAAATTCGACCGACCGCAGCCTTGCCACCGATAACCGAAAACAAACCAACCATATCGCCGGGGTTCATTTGGTGCATATATATATTACCTGCACAATCGAATTCGCCGCCTGATATTTCGATACATCCGCATTTCTCGTCCCGTCCCTCCTGCGTGACTGTAACGGCGTTGCCATTCTCTGCGGCAGTGTAAGCACGAAGCTTTCCGCCCGAAAGCTTCAGGTTGCCGCTTAATATATGAATTGCGAAGCCTGATGAAGCAAGCACAGAGGCGTTGTCCTTCACGGCAAGCTCGCCGTTTATCATATTCACACCGAAAGAAAGTCTGCCGCTTGCCATGCTCGGAACGTTTTCGGCAATAAGCTTACCGCTGCCTGAAACGGTTATATTGCCGTAACCGACGTCTGTGCCTACGGAAACCGTGCTCTTGGCATCATTCGGATTCTTGATGTTGAGCGACTCTCCGCCGACAGCGGTAAGCGTTCCGCCCGTGATTGACAAATTACCGCCCTTGTTAATCCGAACTCCGTAGGAAAATCCGCCTTCGGTGCTTGTGGCTTTGCCGCCCTGCACCGTCATAGAGCCGCTTTTAACCGCAAGGTCGCCTTTCGTATAAACGCCAATGGTATAAGTCCATGCGTTATCGCTGTTGATATGATTGCCTGACCTTACATAAAGCTTGCCCGTGCCGTTTGCTTCGCCTTGCACCGTCAGCGCACCCTCGACATAAATACCGTAAATATAAATACTATTTGTATATCCACCGTCCTGCGATACCGTCGCACCGCCGCCGATAATTCGGTTTTCCGTGTCGTCCGCCGTGATAACCGTCGTGCCATCGGGCAGCTTTACCGCAATCGTCGCCGTAGTGGCAAAAGAAATGCCCTTCAGCGTGAGTGTCTTGGTGGTGCTGTCCCAGGTTGAGACCTCCGAGCTTGTTTTGGCAGCGTTCAGCAGAGCTATTGCCTGCGCACCGCCGTCCGCAGCGGTAAAGTCCGCCGTTTTATCGAAAAGCCTTTCCCACTTGCCCGTCAGCGTAATGTCCCCTGTAACGGGAGCCGTAAAGTCATGCTCAGAATCGCCGTCAAACCAGCCGATAAAAGCATATCCGTCCTTTGTAGGCTCGTCGGGCTTTATTGGTGCAGTGCCGCTTCGCAAGATTTGCTTGGCATAATCCGCACCGTTGACCTGATAGGTTACGGTTATTCCGGAAACAGTGCCGTCGTTCATATTAACGATACCGCCGTAGAACGTGCCACCCGAGATTGTGCCGTAGTTATTCATTACCCCGTCATAGAACGTACCGCCGCTGATTGTACCCCAGCTTGCAACGCTGCCGTAGAACGTGCCGCCGCTTACCGTGCTGCTGTAAATATGCATAGCGTCCGAGCCCGTTCCGCCTGCCGTGCAGTCGCTGACCCTAACATCGCCGCTGATGTTGAGCGTTCCTCCGGCAAAGATTCCGCCGCCGTAAGCAACGCTCTGTCCACTCAACGCTGCCGCCGTACAGTCGCTGATTCTGCCGCCGTTCATATTGAACTGTCCGACGACATTAACGAACACACCGCCGCCGTAAGCACTTGAATCTTCATTATTGTTATCGTAGCCTACAGCAGTACAGCCGATAATATTGCCGCCCGTCATAGTAAAGCTGCCGTAGTTGCACACGCCGCCGCCATAAGCAACAGGACCCGTAGCAATACAGCCGACGATATTACCGCCGGTCATGGTCAGTTGACCCTTGTGTTCAATACACACACCGCCGCCGAGAGTATAATCGCCCATTACCGTTCCCGTGCCGCCGTAGATAACGCCGCCGTGTACTGTTTTTGTGCCGCTTGTGCCCCACTTCCACAGTCCGTTAGCGTCGGGAGTGAATTTGTATGTAGATGTGGGGTCGCTGTCTTTTATCGTCAGATGACCGCCGCTTTTTATCCTGATAACGCTGCCGTTTCCGGACATTTCAAGCATATAGCCGTAAATATCCAATGTAACGTTGCGGTCAATGGTCAGGGTAGTGCCGATTTCAATGTCGCTTTTCAACGTGATTACGTCCACGCTGCCGTCCGACAGTGCATTGACAAGCTCCTGTTCCGTTTCAACTTTTCTGTTCGTCTCTCCCTCGGCAAATACGCTTGTCGGTACAAGGCATATCATCATGCAAAGGGCGAGCAGGATACTGAGTATTCGTTTCTTCATATTCCACCTCCGTATCGTTACGATTTTTTGCGTTTTGCTTTAATCGCCGTACAAGCACCGCCGCTGACAAACAGCAGGGAAACCCATAAGCCGAGGTCGCTTGCGTTGCCTGTTCGGGGAGATTTGAAATTGCCTTTTATTCTTGCCGTTACCGTGTCGGCTTTTTTAATTTCGTTTATACCGTCTTTGTCGCTGTAATACTTATCACAGCCGCCGCAATACCAATACTCGATATTGCCCTCGGCAGCTTCGGTCGCCGCCTTTGCCGGGATGTGCTTTAAGTCGGTGTGGTTCTTCGGATCAAGCTCGCCGTAAGCCTCTTTACAAATTTCGCAAGCCGCCTTTTCGGTGCAGGTTGCATTTCCGCCCGAGCAAGCCATTGTTTCAACACCCTTGCAGCCGTCTACGGTACATTCACGGCTATGTGTGCCGTCGCCGTTCGATACCCATTCACCGTAGGTATGCCCGTTATGGACTGTTACGGTCATTTCTGCAATATTCCCTGCTTTGTCGGCAACAACGATTTTCTGCTCGCCGTCTGCCGCAGGAAGAATAAAGCTGTTGTTCTCATCAAGCTCGACCGCCGTTCCGTTTACGGTAACGGTGTCTATATACTTCTCGTTAATTGTAACCGTCTGCGCCTCGCAGTAGGTATTGCCGTCCTCAATACCGCCGATTACAGGCAGAACGTTGTCAAGCGTTATGCGGTCGGAACGAAGATATGTTATATTAAGGCTCGCATCAACAAGCATTGCATAAACAATATATTCTCCGTTTGGCTCTATTAAAAACGGCTCATCATACGCACGGTACACAAGAGAGCCGAGTTCCTCTTCGGATAGCTCCTGATCCGTTATCAAATATGAAACAAACACCATTCCGCCGTTATCGGAAGCGTTTATCGTTACCTCTTGAGTGTCTTTAAAGAACAGTCCGCGGGTAAGCTTATTCAAAAAGCTATTCCATTTATTTGTGCCTATGATAATTTCGCCCGTGGGCTTTTCAATGTCTTTCCATTTCGCTTTAAGCGTTATATTCTCGGCAGGCATAGTCGTGGGAATTTCCTTATCCCAGCCGATAAAGGTATATCCTTCTCTTGTCGGGGCTTTAGGTGCGGTAATTACCGTGCCGTAGTCCTGCGTAATCGGAGCAATCTCGCTGCCGCCGTTGGTGTCAAAGGTAATTGTGTATTGATTCGTGTTCCAAACGGGATAGAGCGTCAAAGCCTCGTTTTTGGTATAAACATCATCAAAGCCGTACACCTTTTCCCCGCCGTCTGTCGTCGCCCAGCCTACTTGCGTGTGCCCCGTGCGAGTGAACAAAGCGCCTCGCAGCGTGAGAGCATCGTTATAGAACTTAATATCCGTTACCGCATTGCCCGAGCCGTCTGTGCCGGGCTGATAGGTCACATCCCAAGCGTCCGTTATACGCACATAGGTCTTGTCGGAAAGTAAGGCAAGCATATCCTTCTGCTTTTTATCGGAAGCCTCACTTAATACTTTATCCTCTTCCTGCGTTAATGCTTCGCCTGCAAGATAGCGCTCATGCAGTTTTTGTGCTTCGGGGGAAAACTTCGGCAGGGCGGTATCTGCCGCATCCTGCTTTGAAGAGCCTGTGAACAGTCGCATACCGTCGCTCGGATAGAATGAATAAATAAAGCTGTGCAATGTCAAAGCCTGTGTATCGTCCGTTACGGTGAGTGAGCCGCTGTCTATGGTAAGATTGTAAGCCGTGAGTCCGTCCGTCATGGTAACACTGCCACCGCCGTATTGGGTGTATCGGAAAAGCCAAAGATTGCTGTTCAGCGTCAGCGAGCCGTTGCCGAGAACGCAAAGGGTGTTGAAACTCTCGCCAATTCCGTCCAGACTTCCGATAGTATTATTTCCGTCCGCCGTGATAAAGAGCGGGCTTTTCCGTCCGACATAATCTTCGCTCAAGGTTACGGAGGTCAGGTTGGCATTATTAAGCTTCAAATTCGGGAAAACACTGTTGTACTTTTCAAGCTTGCCGGTCGAATAAAACGCCAATTTATCCTCTTTCGTCAGAGTATCTGATACCGAAAGAGAGTCATAGGTTTTGCCTTTCGGAAGAATAAATGAGGCAGTCCCGTCACCGAAAATATCGGTATAATTGTCCGGCGTAACCTCCACCGCACCGTCGCCACGATCCAAAAATATACCTAATCCGCCATAGACAGCGGAGAGCCTTGAAACATCTGCCGGAACGGTATCGCCGGGCTTATAGTAGTTTCCGTTTTCATCCTTCCACCACATCGGCGTATCGGCAGAGATGTTGTCGGGAAGAGGAAGTCCCTCCGAAGCAGGTGCTTTGAAGCTCTCGCCGTTTTTCACGATAATGTTGATCCAGTTCTGCTGTTCGCCGGGCATAAATTCACCCGTTAGCAGCTCTACTATTTTCAGGCTGTCGGCGGCAAGATCTGTCGGCAGCTCAAGGACGGGACGGAAACCAATGTCCCGCACCGGAAGGGTTGGCCTTGCCCAAAATGTAGCCTGTGCAGCGAAGTGTCCACCACGAGATAGATACATTCCCTCGACATTCCCAGTACCTATATCCTGGCCGAAAGAGCGCATTTTATACCAGTTTTTGATATAATCGGCTGACTTCTGATAGATCGTATCCCATTCATTGTCAATTGGTGCAAGACCAGAGCCTTCTCCTTCATTACGGTGATGGTCTCCAACAGATGGGGCGCGAAGCGTATAGTTCACGTTACTCGCTGTATAGGTCTGGCCATAAATCAGGTTCATTTCTGCCAACGTCTCCCGCTGCAAAGAACATTTCACGTTATAATCCGTAATAAACAAGCTGTGCTCGTAAGGGGTGGTATCCTTGTCGGCTTCATTTTTCAACGAATATGCATCCACCGTACCCACATATGTAAACGGCACATAATGCAACGTTTTGTCCGGCAGATTGCTGTTTACCGTTCCGGGAATATCCATCGCCGAAAGGTCAAAATAGTATCTGCCGCCGGGGGCGAGGGTAAACTGCTCGTCAACCGGCTTTTCAACCGTCAGCGCAATGTCTGTGAAATTACTTGCATAATCGGTATTATAATCGCCGTTATACTGTTCATTGAAGACCTTCATGGTATAGTCGCCCGGTGCAATGTCAGACGGGATTTTGATTTCAACCGTTCCGCTTTCGGCAGTAGGCTGTGCTACTCTGCCGTAATACTGTGCGCCGTTGTTATCCGCCAGGATGACAGAGATATATTCATTTTTCCCTGTGGTCGCCCCTTTGTAATTCAGCGTAACGGTATCGTCGGGGGCGGCGCTGACAGTTTTTTTCGTTACGGCAAAATTGCGGCTATTATCTAAAAGCGTCAATTTCCACTCGTTGCCGCTGTATTCGGGAATCGGGGTCAAGCCTCCGTCAGGCTTGCCGCCCACGGCGGCAGATGTGAAGAGGACAGAGTTCAGATTTAAGTTAAAAGCGGGACGAACACCATACTCACTGCGAAAATCGTACATACCGTGGTATTGGATGTTGCCATCGCCATCCACATAGGCAGCCGCATTGGGAAGCTCGCTCGGGGAGCGCAGCCACCAAAAGCTTGACACCCAATCCGGATGCTCGGGATCCGCAACACGCAAATCGCTTTTTACCGCATTAGCCTCTTTTGAGGAAAGCGGCCAAAAAACAGCATCGTTTACCGCAGAGCCATCCACGCAATCGGTATTTTCCCTGTCATAGCTTCCGCTTTCAAGCGTCCGTTTTTCAACAGCAGACATCTCCGCCGCCGTCAGCTTACCTGCAAGAGTGTCTATTGCCACCTTCAAATCACTGTCTGCATAAGCGGCATTCGAGCCGATTTTTGTCAAGCCCATATTTTCTGCCGCAAATAAGGTCGTTTTTCCTGCTGCGGCGGCAACACCGTTTCCGTCATAACCGATAACTCGCCATGCGGCAGGCTTATTTTCTTGATTTTGCCCGAAATACACGATAGGTGCGCTCGCCCTGTTTACAGTTTTATTCAGCGTGTCTGTGCTGTTCTGTATCGTCTTTTGCAAACGCAAACTCAGCGTGCTTCCCTTATGAATATTGTAATCTGCCATCGTGCGCCCGTTCTCAAGCTCTTTTTCGCCCAAAAACAGTCTTTGCGCATCGGGAGAAAAGCCCGTTTTTTCCTGAATTTTCTCCTTGATATTGTCAATGCTGTCGCCCGACACAACCTCGAGCGTTAAGTTTGCCTGACCGACAATGGTCAAGTCAATGTAAATCTCAATTGCGCTTGCCATCATCGGTACAAAGCTCATCATCATACAAAAGACGAGCAGGATGCTTACTAGTCGTTTCTTCATTTTGCATTACCTCCGTTTTCGTGTATATCTGCTCAGTCAAGAGCAATAATGGTTATGTTGTACCGGGCGTCCTTAAAATTCGTATCTTGGAGCAGCATGGTTGTGTATTGAAATGTCAGAGTAATATCCTCTTCCGCTGTGTATATGGTGTTATACGCCATGGTCAGCTTTTCTGTTTGGTCGGCCTTCGGCGCAGTCACATAGGTTTGCGTCTCCAACGCCATTTCAGAGTTATATCCGTCGAAGAGCGCTGCCCCGCATGCTTTGCCATCGCTCTTGGCGCTCACTGCAATCGTTCCGCTGAACACAAGGCTATATGTATGCCCTTTTGAAAGGGTGATCTTATTGCTTGATGCGTTATAGGAGATCAACCCTCCGCTTTTCTTTTTCACCGTGAACGGAAGCGCTTTTCCCGCGCTGTACACACTGCCGTTTGCTGCAAAATATCCGGCGCATGATCCGTCTTTGCCGTCTGCACCTTTCAATGCGGATAAATCATACAGATTCAGCCAAATGGTATCGCCTGCGTATCGCCATTGCAGCTGATTGCCATTTACCCGAAATTCGGGAGTTCTACCGTCTTCGCCGTTTGTGCCGTTTTGTCCGGAAGGGCCTAAAATATCTGCGAGAGCCACAAGGTTTTGCCACTCGCCGCCCTTGTAACGCCATTGAATATACAAATCGGTCTTTTGGATTTCAATTTCCTTACCATCTGTACCGTCAATGCCGTTTGTGCCGTCTGTTCCGGCAGCCTTCACGCCGGTGTCGATTTCTCCGATCCACCAGTTGCCGTTTTCGCCGATAAAAGGTGTTTTACCGTCTTTGCCGTCAGAGCCGTTTTGTCCGCTTGTTCCGTTCTTGCCGTCGGCGCCGTCTTTACCGTTTATACCATCCTTGCCGTCGGCTCCGTCTTTACCGTCAACGCCGTCTCTGCCATCCGCACCTTTTAATGCGGTAAGGTCGTAGAGGTTCAGCCATATTTCATCGCCGACATATCGCCATTGCAGGGTGTTTTCATTTACACGGAATTCCGGAGTTTTTCCGTTTGCACCGTCCGTTCCGTTCTGTCCGGCGGGGCCCTCTATATCGGCTATCGCAACAAGGTTCTGCCACTCGTCACCCTCATAACGCCACTGTATGTAGGATTCGGCTCGCTGCACCTCTATGTTTTTGGCGTTAATGCCGTCCTTGCCGTCGGCTCCGTCAATTCCGTCCTTGCCGTTTTTTCCATTGGCTCCGTCTTTTCCGTCAACGCCGTCTTTACCATCAACGCCGTCTTTTCCGTCAATACCATTCTTTCCGTCATTTCCGTTTTTGCCGTCAATGCCGTTAATGCCATCTTTTCCGTTTGTACCGTTTATTCCGTTCTTACCGTCGGTGCCATTCTCGCCGTCTGCCCCGTCCTTGCCGTTTTCTCCGGCAGTACCCGTAAGCTCGGTAAGCGCCACAAGGTCGCGCCAATCAGTTTCACTGCTGTATTTCCACTGGATAGCAGTGCCGTTGTTCCGCACCTCAGGCAGTGCGGCAGCGTTGGTCTTTGCCGCTTTGCTCCATCCTATGGCAAGCACGCTGCAAAGCACCAATAGAGCGGCGCAAAGCGCCAAAAGTGTGCCTGTGAATAGTTTTTTCCCTGCTTTCATCTTCCTTCCTCCGTTTCGCCGTCCGTAGACAGCTTAAAATCATATTTCATTTCAAGCATGGTAAACAGCTTATGCATAACCGTAACGGCAAGCTCCCGAATATCAATCGAGCCGATAAAAGCAAGCACCCTTGCCTGCTCCTCCTCCGGCACAAGATACACACGCATTGCCGCCGTTAAAAACCTGCTGAGCTTGCGCTCCAACGGGAAATGAATATCACATTTGCGAGCCATATAGTTACGCATAAGTCCTGCCGTGCCTATTTCCATTTCATAAAAATCGCTGTCGCTGTAATCGGGGAAATTTTCGCCGAATATCTGCTTTAATTCCGCCGTAGTGTTCAAATAAATGTATTCCGCCGTGTCGGGTACCGAATAAGCTTCAATATATATTTCTCTCAGGTTTTCATTCAGCTCCGTGAGAGTAAGCTGGAGAGAGGTTTCCACCGCATAAGCAAAAACGGGCGACAAATTTTGATCCGCAATGCTCCTTGCCACGCTGAACTGACCGCTGAACATTGTTTCGACTAAATCAAGCAAAATTTTATCCTTAGTCGGGAACAAATTCAGATAGCTTCCCCTTGCGACGCCTGCTTCGTCAACGATTTGGCTTACCGAGGTATTCTTATACCCCTGCTCCAAAAAAAGACGGACGCAGGCGGTCAGGATTTTTCTCTTTGTCTCACTGCTGTTTCTTCTCAATTATAGCACCTCTTAATAATTATATTGGTATATATACCAACAATATCATATAAGAAGTAAAAAATCAAGCAATTTTTTGAGATTTTTCGGCACGCAGAACGACATAATTTTATCAAGGCAAGCTGTCGCCGACCTGCCTTTAAGCAAAACACGTTCAAACAAAAAGTTGCGTAAAGGCGTGCTTTATGATAGACTAAAATATAGGATATTTCATTTTATTTTGTTCTATATTGAATTTTCGAGCAAAAAGCGTTATGAGGAAAGCGAGGCGTTACCCCGTGAAGCGAAGCAGGAAGCAAATACTTTGTGCGATATTCGTTTTTGCGATTATTGCGGCGGCTTACGGCTGCCGTACACTTACACTGCTCGATATCGGCGGCAAAGAATACAATTTCATCCGTGCAGGGCTTTATTTGCTGTTGTTTTCCGCATGGGGCTTTTCTCTTGACAGGCGCATAATTCAAAAGCAGGTGCTTCATTATCTGCGTATGATTTCTGCGCTTATTATTATTTGGCTTTCCTTACGCACCGTGAAATATGAGCTTGTCAGCGATCCCACCGCATCAAGATATTTATGGTATCTTTATTATCTTCCCATGCTTTTTATTCCGCTGTTCGGAGTGTTTATCGCCATGACGTTGGGAAAATCCGAAAACTACCGTCTTACCGAAAAAACGGGTATGCTTGCGATTATCCCGTCGGTGCTTTTCTTGTTTGTCATTACAAACGACCTGCACCAATTTGTGTTTGCCTTTAGCGGTGCTCCGAGTAATCCGAGCAACGGCTTTACGCACCAACCGATTTACTATGCCTGCCTTGTGTGGATAGTCGGCTGTATGACCTTTACATTAGCCTGCCTGTTCAAGAAAAGCCGTATTCCCTACGGCGACAAAAGGCGGCTGACTCCGTTTTTGCTCGGCTGTGCAATTGTTCTGTACGGTCTTTTATACCTATTAGGCTTTGGCTTTATACGCCGTTGGCTCGGAGATATGAACGTAACCTTTTGCCTTTTGTATGCGGCGATTTACGAAAGCTGTATTCAATGCAGAATGATACAGTCGAACGACAACTATGATGAGCTGTTCCGCATTTCGGGAATAGGCAGCTACATAGCCGACAGCGACGGCAATATCATTTTACGCTCTGACAGCGCAGAAAATATCGCAGAGTTTCCCATCCTCGAAAAGCCCGTTATATATCACGGAAATATGCGTGTCTCCTCCGCAAAAATAAGCGGCGGATACGTTGTTTGGCAAACGGACGTCGGCAGGCTTATGGCGTTGCAAAAAAGGCTTAACGTTACACGAAAGGAGCTTGAGGAAAACAAAAAGGCTCTCGAAGAGGCGTACCGTGTAAAAAAGGAACTGCACGAGCTTCGTGAGAAAAACCGAATATACGACACGCTTGAAATAAAGGCGAAAAAGCAGAGCGACTCCTTGAGTGCTATGCTTGAAAGCTGTAAAACCGCAGACGAGGCAGAGGCGACACGGCTTTTCAAAAAAATTACCGTTATCGGCTCATATATCAAGCGATTTGCAAACCTGAATTTCCTCGGTGCAGAGTATGAGTTGCTTCCGAAGCAGGAAATACGCCTCACGTTTGATGAAACCGTGCGAGCTTTGAGCTTCTATGGCGCACAGGCGGCGGCTATATATCAGATGACAAAGCCTATGAACTGCGACGCCGCAATTTTCTTCTATGAATTTTTGGAAAACGTCATTGAAAAAACTCTCGACGGCTTGCAGTCGATTGTAATTACCGTTTTTGACGGCGAAATGCGATTGTCGGTTGAATGTGATACCGATTTTTCCGAATTTATCTCCGAGCGTTGCTCTGTTATTTTTGAGGACGGCTCGTGGCTTATAACAGTACGTTGCGGAGGTGACGGTGATGCCTAAAATAAAGTTACTGCGCCGAAATGCAGTAAAAGAGGGCTTTGACAGGCTGCCGCTTGCCGTTTGCTTTTTCAATACAAAGGGTATTCCCGTTTTGTGCAATTTGCAGATGTACCGCCTGAGCCGATATTTGCTCGGAAGCGATTTGCAATATCTCGGCGAAATGGAAATGGCTTTGAATTCTCCGCCGACGGGCGTTACGCCGACAGAACGCACGGAAAGCACCTATATTTTCCCCGACAAAACGGTGTGGCAGTTTGAAAAAAGCGTTGTTACCGATGGCAAGGGAAGCTCATATATCCGTCTTATGGCGGCGGACGTTACGGAGCTTCACAATGCGTTGCTCATGCAGGAGCAGGAAAACAAGCAGCTGCGAAAAGATGCAATGGAGCTCGCCGAGTTGTCCGAAAATGCGCAGGCGGTTGCACGTGAAAAGGAACGTCTTTCGGCAAAATCAGCCTTGCACGACAGCCTTGCCGCTTGCCTTACCGTTACAAAGCAGTATGTCGGCGGAAATCTAAAAAACATATCCCGTGAGCAGATTATAAGCGAGTGGGAGCACAGTATCGCCTTTCGCAATATGGGTAAAATGACCGCAAAGGAGCGACTTTTATCGCAGGCTGAAAAAAGCGGCATTAAATTGAGAGCCGACGGCGTGAAATTGCCCGACGAATATTCTGATATTTTGTATTCCGCAATAGTCGTAACGTTGAACAATGCCGTGCAGTATGCGAAAGCGACGGAGCTTCATATAACCGTAACGCAAAGCGAAAATTATTATATTATTTCAATCAGAAATGACGGCATACCTCCCGAAAAGGAAATTGTCGAGGGCGGAGGACTTACAAACCTGCGCCGCAAGGTCGAAAAAACAGGCGGATATATGCGTGTGCAGAGCTTACCCGACTTTGTACTGCGTATTGGCGTGCCGAAGCTGTAAATATCATAGGGGGTATTTATGAAAAAAGTATTGATAGTCGAGGATCAGGCACTTGCAAGGAGCTATCTTATTTCCTGCGTTGAAAAATGTGCCGATTGCGAGGTTGCGTGTGCGTTGACCTGCGCCGAAACAGCACCCCAAAAATGTGACGAGGGCGATATTGCGCTTGTGCTTATGGATATTTGCACGGAGCGAGACTCGGACGGTCTTGCCGCCGCAGAGAAAATCAAAAAACAGCATCCGAGCATAAAGGTCGTTATGGTTACCTCTATGCTTGAGGGGCGATTTCTTGACAGGGCGAAGCAAATCGGCGCAGACAGCTTTTGGTACAAGGACGCACCCTCGGAGGATTTGGTAAGCGTTATCGAGGGGACGCTTGCAGGCAAGGCATATTGGCCCGACAGTACGCCCCACGTTCAGCTCGGACGTGCGCTTTCGTGCGATTTATCCGATCAGGAGCTTGAAACCCTGCGTTTACTGTGCGAGGGCAACAGCAATGCGGAAATTGCCGAAAAGCTGAATATTGCGGAGTCGTCGGTACGCACCTATATAAACCGTATGCTTACGAAAACGGGCTATGAAAGCCGCAACCGCTTGGTTATTGCCGCCGTCAGCAAAAGGCTTATCGTGCCGAGAAATCAGCTTGACCCCTCACAGGAAATATAAAAAACGGCAGTCAAGGCTGCGTGTTCACAATTTGTTTACAATTACAGGCTCATTTGTCCTCACTTTTGAGGACAGACAGAGCCTTTTTTATTTGATACAATAAAGTTGCAGGAATATACTTATTTGCCATCGAAAGGAGGGTAGTGCGATGCAGAAAATTATAGTAGATATGCAGAACTTCCTGTTTGCCGATGCGGTTGCGACCGCCTTTGAAAATTCGGAATACGACATTGAGGTCGTAAGTGCCGAAACCCCCGATGATACGGCAGAGCTTTGCAGGCTGTATAAGCCCGAGGTACTGATAATGGAGGTTACGGGCTACCCTCCGTGGCGATTAAGCGAACGGTTGAAGCTTCGGGAAACGGTGCTCTCGGAGTGTCCCGAATGTAAGATTGCTCTTATCGTTGACTCGAACACCGAGAAGCAGACGGCAAAGGCAATCAGAGACGCAAAGAAAAACGGCATAATCGACCAGTTTTTCTACGGCTCTATGACGGCGGAATACTTAATGGATCAAGTGTACGCCATGTAAAAGGTTTACAAAATTACAGTTCATTTCACACTAAAGGGAGGAATCGAGATGAAACCTAAAAGTGCAAGCAAAAAAATAATTAGCGTGCTACTGACGCTTATTATGCTTATCGGAATGCTTCCGCTTTCGATTATACCGACACAAGCGGCAAGCTATAACCCGTCTCCGAATTGGACGTCAATAAGCAACAAGGACGGAAACTATTTCGGACTCGGTGTTTTACAAACATTTTTAAGGCAACCCGACACCCAATATTTGAAGCTCACAAGTAACTTGAAATATGTCGGCGACGACGATTTCAAATTGAATATAACCGTTAAAGGCGTTAAGCACCTCGACCTGAACGGTCACGCGTTGGTTTACGGTGTTGACAAAAGCGATTACTCTTGGTACAACCCTTTCATAACCATAGAAGAAGGTGCGGAGCTTTATATTTATGACTCCGCAGGCAAGGGCGGTTACATTCATTATGAGGGCAAGCTGACTAGCAAGGATGCCAGAATCCAGCGAACTCTCATAACTGTTAATAAAGGCGGAAAGCTTGTGGTCAACGGCGGAAAGCTTGAGGCAGGCCGTTCAAAGGAAATTTACGGCAAATGGTATTCGCAGGATGACGAATACACAGGAAATATCCGCCACCAAATTGTCGGATATGCAGTCAAGCTTAACGGAAACAGTACAGCCATACTCAACGGCGGCGAATTCTACGGCAGAGGCAGTGAGTTTGCTGCCATTTACGCCGACGATAATTCAACCCTTATTATCAATGACGCATATATACAGGGTGCGGGCGGTGCACACGGTATATCATGTCTCAGAGCCAAAAACGTTTCTATTCGCAGTGTGGAAATCGACACAAAAAAGGTTACCCGTTATGCAGATTTCACTGACGCCGCCCCGAAAAGATATAGATACGGCGAATACGGTATGGCAATCAACGGAAAGTTAAGTGACTTAGTTGTAGGCAACGTAAAAATCACACAATCAGACCCTCATAAAACGGATGTTACCGGACGCAGAATTCATCAGTACGCAACCGTTACACCGGCAGAAACCGATACAAATGTCGGCTTGCAGCTGCAGGACCCCGGTTGGTCAACGTTCTCAACCGACACTACCAACCTCGTTACAGCCGGGGAAAGACGTGTAAGCATCAAGGACGGCTTCACACCGCATTACAGCGGCTATGAAAACGAACTGTTACGGGATTACAATAACAATACGGACTATATGATACTTTCCGAATGGCAGATTTTTGACAAAAACGGCAAAACAGCGGTAAGTAACCATCAGTCCTCTCAAGCCTCAAGCTATGCAGGCTTGGCGAAGTCGATTGATATGCGCCAATTCAAGGCTGTCAACGGAACGGACGACTTAAAGCTTAAAAACGGCGAATTGTATGTGCTCCGCCTGACAATATACGAAATTTGGCGTGGCTACACGAAGCAGATGACGATAACACGAACTGCCGAAATGAACTTCGGCGCAGCTCCCGACCTGTCGGGTCTTGACTTCGGCATATCCGCACAGCAGGACAGATCTGGCACAACCTTCAGCGTTAATGTTACGCCGTCGGAGACAAACGGCATATTGCCGTACCTGCTCAATCGGTCAATCACATACGGATACGAATTGCCCAACAGCACGGCAGGTAATGTTTTAATGGAAGAGTGTAGGTATTCCTCAACCTTTGATACAGTTTCCTTCGGTAATTTGCCGACAGGTAAGCAAACTATTGTCGCTCGCTTGCAGGGTAATGACGCTTTCGGCTTCAAGCAAGAATTTACGGCTCGGCAAAACATATTCGTTATGCCTCGAATCAGATTAGGCTTACTAAGCGGAGAATGGACATATTCATTACAACCCGGCGACACATACGATACTATAAGCTACCACGAGTATCGATTGAGAGCCGTCAGCTCCGAAGAGCTTGCTTCGGCAGGACTTTCAGGCTCGAATATATCGTGGGAAATGTGGAACAGCACACAGGGTAAGTGGGTTAATGCCAACAGCGGTATAAGCGGTGTCAGCAAAATGTCCACAGGCGAGCTTAAACTTACAGACGGTCGCTCGGGCGCTTACCGTGCAAAGATTTATTACAACGGTCAGTGGTGGTATTCTCCGCAGGCATTCACCTTTGTCGGCAAGGACTACGGCTCAACGCATAAAATCACGGCAACGGTTGACAGAACGGAAATGGAAAACACAAAAGCTAACTCCGCTACCGTATCAATTATGCCGAACTTTGACGGTGCCGATTGGGGCAAGCGTTGGCACGCATCTCTTATCATATATGAGGGCAACGTTCCGGCAGAGGCTTATGAGAAATTCAGAAACCACTCGTCTGCGAAGATTCTTCCCGACGGCGGAATCAGCATAGCCTTCTCTGCATCAAAGCTCACAGCGAATAAAGAACCGTCCGTTCAAAAGCTAAACACGTGGTCAATCTTCCTGCTTCAAGGGGATAAGATTCCTACGGGTAAATACACCTTTGTTCCCTATGCAGAGGTTGAGGATACAAGCTACTCAGTCAAGGGTACACCCTTCACTATAACCGTAAACAAGCGTATAACAGGTATGGATATTACGGCGGACGGTAAAAATGCTACCAACGGCAAGGGCACCACGGTTGACGATGCGCCAAAGGTTGTTATGGATACCTCAACTAACAAGATGAGGCTCAACAAGATTTACACACCGGCAGACGCAAATCTTCCAAACAAAAATGTTACTACCACCTGGTCATCAAGCAACACGAACATTGCAACCGTTGACTCAGGCGGCGTTGTTACCGCAAAACGCCCCGGTACCGTTACAATAACGATGACCCACAAGGGCAAAATCGGTACGGAGGAAGTAAGCTACACCCGTTATCTAAAGGTAGTTGTTCCCATAGCAGAGGTACAATTCAGCGGCCCCGACTGGTATAAACAGCTCGGTAAAACCTACAAGGACGTTCAGCTGAACATTACAAAGGTACGCTGTGCCAACGGCGAATGGCTTGACGGCTCAACATATTTGACAAGTAAGCTCATTTCAAAGGGCACAAGAGACGGAAGCAACAACTCTGTCGGCAGCGTTTATAATGATAAGGTTGCATACAACGACAACTATCGCATTTACTATGAGCTGACCCCGAAAAAAGGCTATCAGTTCCAGCTCAAAGACGCTGCGGAATTCGGTGATTACTATATCACTAACGATATGAAGCTTAAAATTACCCGAGTAGACTCAACCGATATGAACACCGCCGCAAATCAAGGCTATTTCGCTTTGAACTACAACGGACATTACTATGTACCCGAGTATGACACGGAGGAAGCATATCAGGCTCACAACTGCGGTATTTCAATCACAGAGGATCTCCCCTGCCTGCGTGATCCGTCAGCTGTGTATATCGACACGGTAGCTGTTGAAACTGACGAGCCGAAGGAGGGCGACCTTCGTTACGGCGGAGAAATCCCCGAAAGCGACGACGAGCTTCAAAAGATAGGCACAGCCTACCATCCTATCAATATGAATAACGCTCGCATAATTACAATGATGGGCGAAAAGACGGTAGACGGTCATGATTTAATCAGTCTCTCTCGCAGTATAAACTATAAGCTCAAAACTCCGCTTGTGGGCGGCGGTACTCCCTTTACGCCGCTTGCGGAGGGCGAGGCATCCAACAGCAACTACGGTTCTGAATACTATGATGTTATTTACGAAACCGATGCAAACGGAATGAAAATCAGCCGCACAAACCTTGAAAACACACGTTACGAAGCGGCGACCTACGCTCACTCTCTCAGGCTTTTGGCAGGCAAAACGGGACAGGACGGCAAGACCTACTACTTCGCTCCTGATGTAAAGCTGATAATTAACGGCAGAGAGGTACAGCTTATAGATGATAACGGCACAAGCAGCGGATATAACGACGCTTCCGACATAACGGCAACCTACTATGTAACAGCCGACCCGAGACCTGCATTCGTAAACGGTACGGTATCGGGACTTACGGCACCCACAACAGACGAAATCCCTGCGACGACAGATGACCTTACCGTAATCGGAACGGACTCAAAGGGTGTTACCACGGATAAAATGTATGCTTCTGGTCTTATTTGGTTCATTGACAAGAACGGAAACGGAAAATGGGACGAGGGCGAAACCTGTACCGCAGGCAACGGTCTTGCCGACGACGGAAAATTCTTGGGCGGTAAAGATTACAGCGCATATGTAATGCTCTCCGCCGAAGCAGAGGACGGACGAATAGACAACACAGCGTTCACTCTCAAATTAAGCGACGTCGCAACACCCCTCAGCACAACCGAAGCAAAGGGTGCTTACAAATTCCCGAAAACGCAGTATATTCCGCCTGTGCTCAAGTTGACGGCTACGGGCACTCAATTAGGTGCTAAAATCGACAAGGCATTGGGTACGGAAAACTTCGCAGGCTTCGTTTACGGAGTTGACACGCTCAAAACAGGCACGGTGCTTGCCGACTGCCTGACCGCAGAGCTCGGCTTGGTTGAGGTTACCGCTAACGCTAACGGCGTATTGTCAACAGGCGCTTCCATTCTCCTGAAGGATAAGGAGAAAAAGGTTTATGAAACCTACTCATACGTTTACTTCGGAGATATTAACGGAGACGGTGCGATTGACGCATTCGACGCATTTGCGATAGACAAGAGTATAAACAACCACTCAACGCTCGGCGACGCCTCCGCAGTAGCGGCAGACGTCAACGCAGACGGCGAAATCACAATCGCAGATATATCCTTGATTATGAGTGCTGCCGTCAGCAGCGAGGATGTAATTTCACAGGCAAGATAACTGACATTTGAACCTTGTCGGTTATCGGGTAAAAACGAGGGTGTCGGGCAAGCTTCCCGACACCCTTTGAATTTGTAAAAATTTTGATTTGAAAATGCGACGAATAAAACGGCAAAGCCTGCACAAGCTATAATTATCATCTATGGGAGGTGATATTATGGAAAATACAGGCGTTAAGTGCGACGTATGCGAGTGTGTATACAACACCGACGGATGCGGCTGTAACAAGACCGTCATTGAGGTAACTCACGACTGCTCGTGCACAAATGAAAAGGTGCAAAATCCTCATTTCTGCAAGAGCTATGAAATGAAATAATCAATGAACGCAAAAAACGGAATGTGAAGTTCAAAATTCACATTCCGTTTTGTCTATTTTACGTCTTATTGCCGTTTTCATTCCTTTTTGAGAGCGTACACGTCGCACAATCGCCCGAGCAGCCTACGCATTTGCCTTTTTTTCGACATTTTACGATATAAATAATTGCCGCCGCAACCGCTATCGCCAAAATCAAAATTACGATAATATCCGCCCTGCTCATACTATAAGACTTCCTATGCTGTATACTATGAACGCCGCAAGATACGCTACCGCACATTGCATAAACACAACTCCGACGGTTTTTGCCCGTGAGCCGAGCTCCTTTTTAATTGTTGCGACAGCCGCTACGCACGGTGTATAAAGAAGCGTAAACACAAGGAAGCTGACAGCCGAAAGCCCGTTGAAGATGCTCGGAAGAACCGTTCCCAATTCCGCCGTGCCCGTGTTCATAAGCACCGACAGGGTACTTACAACAGCCTCTTTTGCCGTAAAGCCCGAAATCAAAGCCGTTACAGCTCGCCAATCGCCAAATCCAAGCGGCGTGAATATGGGAGCTATAAATTTGCCCACCATAGCAAGCAAGCTGTCTGCGCTGTCATCAACGACGTTGAGCCTTGTATCAAATGACTGCAAAAACCAAATTATTATCGTTGCAAGGAAAATTACCGTAAACGCTCTTTGCAGGAAATCACGAGCCTTTTCCCATAAAAGCAGGAAAACGCTTTTCGGCGACGGCATACGGTAATTCGGAAGCTCCATTACAAACGGTACGGGCTCGCCCTTGAAAGATGTCTTTTTGAGTATCAAAGCCACGATTATACCGAGTACGATGCCCGTTACATAAAGCCCTATCATAACAAGTGCACGGTATTTTGCGAAGAATGCCGCCGTAAACACCGCATATATCGGAATTTTCGCCGAACAGCTCATATACGGCGTTAAAAGTATCGTCATTTTACGGTCACGGTCAGATGAAAGAGTCCTCGTTGACATTATTGCGGGAACAGTACAACCGAAGCCGATAAGCATCGGTACAAAGCTTCTGCCCGAAAGTCCGATTTTTCGAAGAAGCTTGTCCATAACAAAAGCAACTCTTGCCATATATCCCGTATCCTCAAGTATCGAGAGGAAGAAAAACAGCGTAACAATTATCGGCAGGAAGCTCAAAACACTTCCGACGCCTGCAAATATACCGTTGATAATCAAGCTGTGCACAACAGGGTTAATTCCGTATGCCGTAAGTCCTTTATCGCACAAATCTGCAAGAGCGCCTATGCCGAGTGAAAGCAAATCGGAAAGCTTTGAGCCGATAACGTTAAATGTAAGCCAGAACACAAGGAACATAACGCCGAAGAACACCGGCAGGGCGGTATATTTGCCCGTAAGCACCTTATCCATTTTAACGCTTCGCTTATGCTCACGGCTCTCATTGCATTTTACGACCGACTGAGCCACGGATTTCTCGATAAATGTATAACGCATATCGGCAAGAGCAGCGTTGCGGTCAAGACCCGTATCGTGCTCCATTTCAACTATGCTATGTTCAATAAGCTCTCGCTCGTTTTTGTCAAGCTCCAACTTTTCCGCAAAATATTCATCGTCGCCCTCAATGAGTTTCGTAGCACAAAATCTCGGCGGAACTGATATATTATGTGCGTGGTCCTCGATTACATGAGCAACAGCGTGAATACAGCGGTGCACGGGACCGTCCGAACAGAAGTCTATCCTCTTTGGCAAAATGCGATTTTTCGCAACATACACCATTTTATCCGAAAGCTCGGAAACGCCCTCATTTTTTGCGGCACTTATCGGGATTACGGGAACGCCGAGGCTCTCGCTGAGCTTTTTGACATCAACCGTACCGCCGTTTGCCCTGACCTCGTCCATCATATTGAGTGCAACGACCATCGGCAAATTAAGCTCCAAAAGCTGTAATGTCAAATATAAGTTTCGTTCAATATTTGTAGCGTCAACGATATTGATTATACCGTCGGGCTTTCCCTCAAGTATAAAATCTCTCGAAACTATTTCCTCCTGCGTGTACGGTCTTATCGAGTAAATGCCGGGAAGATCGACAACAGAACAATTTTTCGTGCCCTTAATGTCGCCCATTTTTTGATCGACTGTTACACCCGGGAAATTGCCAACGTGCTGATTTGAGCCTGTCAGCGCATTAAAAAGTGTCGTTTTGCCACAGTTTTGGTTGCCTGCAAGTGCAAATATCATTTATAGTCTGTACCTTTCATATATAATTATATCTTTTCAACCTCTATAAGTCTTGCGTCCGCTTTTCGAAGCGTAAGCTCATAGCCTCGCACCCTTATTTCTATCGGGTCGCCCATAGGTGCGGTTTTTTGAAGAGTTACCTCCGTATGCGGTATGAGTCCCATATCGAGAAAACGCAATCTGAGCGCACCCTCTCCGCCCACGGTTTTTATAACCGCCGATTCTCCGTTTTTAAGCATATCAAGTGTCATTTTAGTCCCCCGAAGCCTTGTAAAATTCGCTTTCTTATTATTATATAAATGTTAGCACAGCCCCACTTTTATTGTCAACAGCTTAGGTTATATTTTTGGTTGAAAATGTCGAACCGACAGCAGACAGGATTTTGTTGCCAAAATCACTTTTAATAAGAAGAATTCCATCTACTTCGCAATGAATAAGCGGCTTATGGAAAATTTCATATTTATTTGGTATAATAAAACCCAACTCTGACAAACAACATAAGTTTTATTTGACTCTACGGTTCGTTTGGTGTGTTTGTTGTATTTTTATGCTATGATTTTTGTGAAAGGAGTTGTGGTTTATGAACCAAGAAAAAATAGGGGATTTTATTGCAGAGCTTCGCAAAGAAAACAATATGACACAAATAGAATTAGCCAACAAATTAGGCGTAACCGACAGAGCGGTTTCTAAATGGGAAAACGGGCGAGGGCTTCCGGATGTTTCACTGTTCGAACCGCTTTGCAAAGAATTAAATATATCCGTAAATGAATTGTTAAAAGGAGAAAAAATAAAAGAAAACGGCGCAGAGCGTTTATCGGCAGAAACTATGATTAGCTATAACAAATATATTAAACGAAAAGAAAAACAAAAGATGTTTATTTCACTAATCATAACTGTAATTGTTTTATGTGCTTTACTAACAACGGCAATACTGTCTTTTAACAAAACCTTCTTTAAAACAAAATATACTTCTGATTTTATTAACGGTATCACCATTCCAATTCCTAAATATTCTTATTATAGAGAAACAGGCGGAATGGATGCATACACCACAAAATTAAAAACACTGAAACAACCTGACGAAGTTAATGTTTTTATTGATAGCTATTTACGGTCTTTGGAAAAGGTAGAATATGGCAATGAAATTTATTATTATGACCAAGAAAACAATTTCACGATATTGCAATATAAAATAAACAACGCCGGTAAAAGCTTTGTCAATACAATCTATATAACATACGCAGAAGGCAGAATTGAAAATTAAAGCCTAATTTCATCCATAGCGGAACTAAGACCACCTACCGTTTGGCAAGTGGTCTTTTATAATATAAGGTATTAGCAAATGCAAAGATTTTTGGGGACGCCATTAAGTTAATATGATACTCGTTATGAGCGCTAAATCGCAGTTAAGTTCTTTCATTCTCTTTAAGTTGTTTGTCAGAAGGCAGATATTATTTTACCGAAACATTCAACTTACGCAAATCCGTAGAAACAAGCTTGATTTCAGGTGTGAATTTTATATTACCCTTATTATTTACAACAACATCAACATTTTCGTTATCGCAATTTACATCAAACTCTAATTTTACGCAGTTGTTTTTTAAGTATTCAAAGGACTCGCCGTCATCATTAAAATAACGGGTTGTAAATTTGCCGTTTTTAACAGGATAAACGGTAAAAACGACCTTTTCTGCGGATTTATATGAGCACTCGCCCTCATCAACGGGAAAAACAGAGCCGGAACGAATAAAATAAGGAACAGGCTTATCCGGCGGCAAATCAATCTTTACCGTGCTTCCGCCGCAATAAAGCTCTCCTGTTTCATTCAGATACCAATCGTCACCCTTTGGCAGGTAAACATCTGCCTGAGCTATGCCCTCGTCAAGCACGCAGGTTGCCAAAACATCTCTGCCAAGCATAAACGCATCGGTATTTACGCCAATATTTTCATCATCGTAATAAATGTAAGGCGGTACTTGCACGGGGACATCATTTTCCACGCTGTTATAAGCACAATTATATAAATAAGGTATCAGGCTTTTGCGTTGTCTTAAAATCGCCTTTGCACCGCACAAGCCGCTTTCATAGCTCCACGGCATAGTGGCAGAACCGTCGCCGTTCCAAGAATGAATTGTAAAACGTGGCTCAAAAACTCCGTGCTGCATCCATCTTAAAAGCAATTCTTCGGAAGGCATTTCGCCTGAAAATCCGCCTAAATCATGACCGTAAAAATAAAAGCCGGAGAGAGACATTGTCATTCCCACGTAATGGCAAAAACGCAAATCGTGAAACGAAGTAAAATTATCGCCGGACCAAGTTTGTGCCAAGCGTCTGACACCGCTGTTTCCGCTTCTTGTGGATAAAAACGGACGCTTCTCGGGATATTTTTTCATTTGCGCCTTGTATGAAGATAATACCATTAAATAAGTTAATATCGGACGAATTCTGCAAGCAGAAGCTTTTTCGCCAAATCCTGCGGCAACGGCGTCGGTAGCCTTAATATCAAACTCGTTATTATCATTCCATGTAGCGTCAATTCCGAAATCCAGCAGTTTTTCGGTTACCTGACTGCCCCAAAAATCGAAGGCGTCGGAATTTGTAAAGTCCAAATAACTGCCTACTCCGTCCCAAAACTGCGTTACATAGGGTGTTCCGTCTGCATTTTTAACGAAAAAACCTTTTTCAGCCAGCTCATTATACATTGGATGCGAGGTCAAAAAAGCAGGCTTGATATTCGGAATTAAATGTATTCCTGCATTATTGTAATCGGCAACGAATTTTTTGGGATCGGGGAACTTATCATAATTCCAATTAAAAACGCAGCGCAAATTCCCTATTGAAGTATATCCCGATGAAAGATAAAATCCGCCGCAACTCAAATCAAGGTTTTTAATTTTATCCAAAAAGCCCTGCATTTGATTTTGTGCGTCAGGCGCATCGGTATATGCCATTGTGCTGCCGCAATAATCGAAGCTCCACTTAGGCGGAAAAGCCTGCTTACCGCACAAGCGAGCATATTGCTGTAAAACAGAAAGCTTGTTTCCGAAAAAAACATAATAAACCAAGCAATTGTCATCCGTCTTAAAATATTTAAAGTGGCAGTAATAATTGTTGATTTCTCTGCCTAAATCAACAAAAGAAGTGTCTGTTGTATCATAATAAATACCGTAAGCGCCAACAGAATTTTCGCAAATGAAAAACGGAACGTGTTTATACAGGGGATCTGTTTTTTCTGCGTCAAAGCCCATACTGTCCGCCGTTTCAATGCGATAAACCTGACCTGCTTTATTTATCGGGCCGCTTTTGTCGCCAAGTCCGAAAATATGCTCGCCATCTTCCCTGGTAATATAATGATAAGACCCGTTTCCGAATTCGCCTTCAAAATTATAGGCAAGCGGTGCCCTGTCCCCGAACAAAAGCTTTGACTCTTTACTGTAAGTCAAAATAAAATTATTCAAATCAAGGTCAACTGTAATGCCGCAATCAAGAACAAATTTCTCTTTATTTTCAAATTTCTCTACAACAGGCGCAACACAGTCAAACCCGTCCACGGATAATCTGCTTCTGCCGAGAGAGGACAGGTTGTTATTTGGATTTACGGTAAAGGTAGGCAGCATTTCGGCGTTATCGTTAAAAACCGCCACTCGCAAAGCACTGCCGCTTATGAAATCAATGTTGATATTAACGTTATCGCACTTATATTCACGATGCGTTTTATTTTCGTTTGTAAGCTTAAAAATATGATTAAATCTCATTATATTGATGCTCCGCCCAAAAATGTATTTTTCAAAAGCTGTGGGGTGTTCCAATGTGCTAACCTTGTGTTTTCGCAAAAAGTCATAACCTTAGCCGTGCCGGGCTTCCACATCGGTATTTCATTGCAATTGGGATTTCCGTTTTTTGCAAAAGCAATAAAGGATTTTGCAAGCTGATTTGAAATTTCGTAATCAACCTCTTCAAAAGGTCGCCAGTTTTTGTCAAGAGTCGAAAAAGCATAAAGCAAGTCGCTTGAATGCCAAGCGCCCTTTTCATCGCCCGGCAAGCTGCGTGCAAAATAATAAATATAGCAGTCGCTGTTTTTATCACAGGCAACCCATTTTTTATCGACAGCCTGCAAAACGGCAGGCACCATATCATTTTTTGTAACGCCTATAATTTTAGGTATTTGAGGAATTGTCCTGTTGTTAAAATTTGACTGTGTAATTATTTTTCCGTCACAGACCGGCAGAGTGTAAAGCATACTTTTGAGCTTTTCCTCCTTGCACGCCTTATCCCAAGCACGATAGAGCACCTCTTTATCCGCTTTTTTCAATTCGGCTATACTTTTAACTCCTGCGTTTTCGACAATCCTATCCCAAAAAGCTCTTGTTTTTTCAGGAGTCAAAGGCTTTGCAAGAAAGCGCTGTAAACCGCCGCCGCTCATCATTATTGCTCCGGAAAACCAACCTTTGCAAAGCGGATTTGAAAGATGAATGTCAACGCTCATAGCCCCTGCGCTTTGACCTGAAAGCACAATATTATTCGGGTTTCCGCCGAAAGCTTCAATATTTTCCCTAACCCATTTAATTGCGGCATATTGGTCAAAAAGTCCAAAATTCCCGCAAACTCCGTTTTCATCGGTTAAATCAGGGTGTGAGCAAAAGCCGAAGGCATTAAGCCTGTAATTCATCGCAACGAAAATCACGCCGTTTTTTGCAAAATTTTCGCCGTTGATATGCGCCTCGTTTGAGCTTCCGCCTGTAAAGCTGCCGCCGTGAATAAAAATTAAAACAGGACAGTTTTTCGCCTCTTTAGGCACACATATATTCAAAAATTGGCAATCCTCGCTGTATGTAAACGCCAAACCGTCTCTGAATTCATAATGATAAAAAGGGTTAACCGTTGCATCATCATCAAACCCACGGTGCTGATATGAGCACTCCTTAAAGCAAGTTGCATCAAAAACACCCTGCCACTTTTCAATCACCTGAGGATATTCCCAACGCTTGGCATTTGCGTACTTTATACCCCTGAATTCAAAGCAGTTTTCGCCGTCTATGCCTTGAATTTTTCCGCATTTTGTTTGCAATTCGACTGTTTTCATAAAATTATGCCCCTAAGTATATCAATCGTTTTTATTGCCGTAAAGCTGCTTGTGCAAATTCTCGATTTCCGATTTGCCCAGCTTGTAGCAAAAACTCGTCAAAATAAACATAAGCAAAAGAATAACCGACGGCACTATTGTTGCCGCATCAAACATTTTCGTTAAAACCTGCTGCGATTGTACGGCTTGCGTGCCTTTGTAGCCGATAGCCCCAAGCACTGCCGGAACGCCTGCACCTGCGGCTGTTTGACCTAATTTGCGAACAAAAGAATAAATACTGTAGGTCGTGCCCTCTTCTCGCCTGCCCGACAAAAGCTCCTGATAATCCGTAACGTCCATAACAAGCGCCCAAACTTCAAGCACAAGGAAGGTTTGACCTGCACCCGAAAGGAACACGAGTCCGAGGAAAACATAAGGATTGTGAGCAAACGGGGTAAAACGCAAAAGGAACATCAAAGCGCTGATGACAAAGGCAAAGCCCAAGCCTGCACCGCAAATTTCCTTTTTGCCGAATTTTCTGATGAGCTTACCCATAAACGGTAAAAACAACGCCATAGGCAAATAGGTGCATATGGTAACAATGCTGTAAAGACCCGGCTTTTCAAAGTAATTTTTGAAAAGATAATTATAAAACGTTTGCGTGTACATTTGGAAACAGATGAGAAACATAGAAATAAAGCAAAGCACAACAAACGGCTTGTTTTTAGCAAGAACTCTGACGGTTTTCAATAAATTATAATCGCTTGTTTTTTGAGTCGGCGGAAGCTGAATTCGCTCCTTTGTCAATCTAAAGTGGACAATAAAAAGAACAATCGTTAAAACCGAAATTGCGCCTACGCACAATGAAAGCTTGTTCCCGTCAAGCACCTTTGACGAACTGCCGTCGGCATTGATTACAGTCGTGAAAACAACAAGCGGCATAAGAATTTGCGCCGGCAAGCCGCCGATTCCCGCACCGACAGAGCGCCACATTGAAAGAGATGAGCGTTCAACCTCGTCATCCGTAACGACACTTGCCAATGAGCCGTAAGGAATATTGACGCCGGTATACATCATTCCGTAGAAAATATATGTTATGTAAGCATAGATTAAGTATTGACTGTTTGACAATCCGGGGATTTTATAAAACATTAAAAAAGCACCCACGGCAAGCGGAAAAGAAGCGCCTAAAATATAGGGCCTGAATCTTCCGTGCTTTGTCGGCTTTCTCGAGTCTATAAACGAACCCCACATAGGGTCATTTACAGCGTCCCAAATTCTGGCAACAAGCATTAAGATTGTTATGCTTGCGGCTGAAATGCCCAAAATATCGGTATAAAACATTGTTAAATACGAAGAAACAAGACTAAACGAGAGTATTCCGCCCATATCGCCCAAAGCATAACCAAGCTTATCCTTAAATTTAATTCCGTGCGTTTCCATAAATAGCCCCCTTAATCAAATTGTTGAAATTGAACAATAATATTATACATTACTCATTTTTATTGTCAATAATTACAAATCAATTTATTGGCTGATTATGAAAATTTGTGATTTCTCGTTTTTGTTGTTTTCACGCAAAATAAAAAACGCCGAAAGCCTTGTAAAATTAAGACTTTCGGCGTTGCATGTGGCGTTCCCGAGAGGATTCGAACCTCCGGCCTACCGCTTAGGAGGCGGTCGCTCTATCCAACTGAGCTACGGAAACACATTTGAATTTCTGCTGTTTTCTCTCAAACGAGCGTGATAATTGTACCAAATATACGCAAGTTTGTCAATCAAAGACAGTATTGTTTTATTTATATTTATGTGTTAAAATCAAGACACAAATATTTCAATAAAAGGGTGAGGTTAATGGAAAAGACAAACACAAAACGAAACACAGTCATCGGCGTATGGCTTTTTGCTGTTGTTTTCGGTGCATTACTTGCAATCGCTACGGTTTATGACCTGCGTGTGAGCGAAATTCTCGTCAGACTTGACGCAGGCGCATATTTCACAAACAGCGTTTTTGCCGCTGTTTTTGAATGTATCGGCTCTTGTCCCGTCTACCTGTTTTTAAGTATTGCGTTCGCCTGCATTTACACAAACACAAAGCGCAGTAAAATTAAACCGCTTCGCATTTTAGGCTCGATAGCATCAAATATCGCATCGGTCGTTTGTATGTACATATTGGTAACCGACACCGTTGGCTATGCCGAAAGACACGCCGATATTGAAAGCTTTACATCTACCGTATTTGCAAAGGTTGTCTTCGTTTTCATTGCGATAGCGTTTGGCGAGCTTATTTGCAATGCATTTTCAAAGGTTGACGACAAAACCGCAAGAGCCCTGCTTAAATATTCGTTTATAATCATCTTTGCGGCAGCGTTTGCAAACTTAATCGTAAACATAATCAAAAATATTATGTGCCGTCCGAGATACAGAACAATGAATTTCCTCGGCGACACAGAACACACCAATTTCCACCGTTGGTATCAGAAATACACAATGCCCACGGAGGAGTCTCCGCTTTACATCCCCTCGGTAAACGGTCACAAGGTCGGTAAGGATGCATACCGTTCATTCCCGTCGGGACACACCTGCGCCGCAGGTACTACATACGCATTGCTTGCACTTCCGCACCTCTTCAAAAAGTATAACACCGTTAAATACAAGGTGCTTTTCTATTTCGTTTCCGTAGTTTTCACAGGAACAGTCGCAATCAGCCGAATCGTATGCGGTGCGCACTTCTTCTCCGATGTTCTTGTCGGCGGTACTGCAATGTTTATCGGCGTTATGCTCGCTATCAAAATCTTTATAAGAAAAGATTACGAGAGAGTGTAAAAGAACAATCCCTTAACAAACTAAATCCCTGTCGAGACGCAGAACTACTGTTGTCCGACAGGGGTTTTTGTTTTTTCACCTTTCGGGTAAAATAATAAAAAGCTCTCGGAGGTATTGTGGTTTTAAGGAGGCGATATAAAGCCGGAGCTTTCTCCTTCTAAAAAATAGTTGTGTGTTGACGAGGCGGAAACATATGTTATAATATATTACAATCTATGATCGTAGGGATCGGGCGTGTTACGAATCCATATTGATTTACTATGAGGATTTTTAAAACCACTTACATTTTGCGAGGTGTTTTATGAAAGTGCAGTCCAAAGACAAGATATTTCATGCTTTGTTTTGGTTTTCCGTGTGCGTCTATCTTCTTTTTTTGATGCGTGTCACACTGTTTAAATATGCAAGCTTTGGGGAAGTGTTGTTTTCACCCGACCGCTTCTACAGCCGATCTGTCAACCTCATTCCCTTTGCCCATGACAGTCAACACATCGCAAGGTTTAAATTGGAATTATTTTTAAACTTTTTAGCCTTTTGTCCGTTCGGCTTTTTGCTATCTATGCAAGCATACGAAAAAAAACACTGCCGGTTTTTTCTGTTTTTGCCGTTGGCGCTCAGCTTAGGTATTGAAACGCTCCAGTATATATTGTGGTTAGGAGCCACAGATGTGACGGATATTCTAATGAACACGGCAGGCGGGATTTTAGGATTTTTGACATACGCCGTTTTGGCTCATATTTTCCGCAAGAATTGCGAAAAGTTGGATAAGGTGCTTACGGTTTGCATTTTTGCCGTTGCTGTGCCTGCACTTATTTTGTATTTAGCTGGTACGAACTGGGTATTTTACAAACAGGCTTTTCTGCATTAACGGACAAGCTTACACGCCGACCGCTCTGAACGTTGCAACACAATAATGTAAAGATAAAAAGCCATCATTTGCACTGAAATAGTCCGTGAAAAATGGACAATAGAAAAAAGAACCCTCTTGATGCAGAATATACATCAGGAGGGAATTTTTATATCAAGAAGTTATCAACACATAAGCAAGTACGAAAAAGAAATATTGGAATTAAAATCACAAGGATTGACTCGAGAATAAATAGGAGTAAAACTTGGATTCACTAAAGGTCAAGTGCACAATTTGAGGCAGTTCGGTTAAGTGTGCCTTTCATTTTGGGGTAAATTATTTCTTTTTTGACTTCTTTGTAGGAGTCTTTTTCTCTGCCGTTTTCTTTTCAGCAGTCTTTTTAGCAGGAGCTTTTTCCGCTACGGGCTTTTCGGGATTTTCTTCCTTATCAAAAGCCGATTTTGTGTGCCAAATATCTCTTGCATATTCGTTAATTGCACGGTCAGCGGCAAATCTGCCTGCGCCGGAGATATTCATAAGCGACATTCTGTTCCACTTTTCCTTGTCCTTATAAAGCTCAATCATATGCTTTTGCGCTCTTCTGTAATCCGCAAAATCAGCAAGAACCATATAGGGATCGCAATTTATAATGTTTGCAATTTCGGGGAACTGCTTGCCTGCAATTCCGTTCTGTGAAATATAATCTACAACACGCTTAATTTCCGCATTGTTGTTATAGTAGCTCATCGGATTGTAGCCACGGCGTTTAAGCTCGTCGACCTCGGGTGTGCTCATACCGAAGATAATAATGTTATCCTCGCCGACAGCGTCGTAAATTTCAACATTTGCGCCGTCCATTGTGCCGAGAGTAACAGCGCCGTTAATCATAAGCTTCATATTGCCCGTACCGCTTGCCTCTGTTCCTGCAAGAGAAATCTGCTCGGAAACATCAGCCGCAGGCATAAGCTTTTCAGCCATTGTTACATTGTAATCCTCAAGATATATAACCTTTAATCTGCCCTTGACATCGGGATCGTTGTTTATAAGGTCGCCGAGAGCGCAGATAAATGAAATTATCTTCTTCGCCATAAAGTAGCCCGAAGCTGCCTTTGCACCGAAGATATAGGTGTGCGGTGTGAACTCGCCGTCGGGATTATCCTTAATTTCAAGGTAATCCGCAAGTATATTCAATGCATTGAGGTTCTGCCTCTTATACTCATGTAAACGTTTAACCTGAACGTCAAAAATCGAATCGGGGTCAAGCTCAACGCCTGTTGTTTTCTTAACATAAGCCGCAAACTGCTGTTTGTTGTCGTGTTTTATCTCGCCGATTTTCGCAAGCACCTTTTTATCGTCTATGAACTTACGCAAATTGCTAAGCTCATCGGCATTTTTAACAAAGCCGTCTCCGATAAGCGACTGTGCGTATTCGGTAAGTCTCGGATTTGACTGACAGAGCCAACGTCTGTGAGCAATACCGTTTGTAACATTCTTGAATTTGCTCGGTGTGAGCGCATAGAAATCGCTGAACACGGTTTCTTTAAGAATTTCGGAGTGAAGCGCCGAAACGCCGTTTACCGAATGAGAGCCGACAACGCAAAGGTTAGCCATTCTGACTACACCGTTCGACATAATTGCCATTCTCTCAACCTGATCCGCATTGTTTGTTGCCTGCCACACAAAGTTTCTGAAACGGTTGTCAATTTCCTTTGTAATCTGCCAAATTCTCGGCATAAGACGTTTATAAAGGTCCTCGGGCCAGCACTCAAGAGCCTCTTTCATAACGGTATGATTTGTGTATGCAACCGTCTTTGTAACAATATTCCAAGCGTCATCCCAGCCATAGCCGCATTCGTCAAGCATAATTCTCATAAGCTCGGGGATTGCAAGCGTCGGATGAGTATCGTTGATATGAATAGCAACCTTTTCGGGAAGATTGTCAAGTGTTCCGTATGTGCGAAGATGCTTGTGAACAATATCCTGAATTGAAGCGGATACCAAGAAATACTGCTGACGAAGTCTCAATGACTTGCCCTCGGGATGATTGTCTGCGGGGTAGAGAACCTTTGAAATGACCTCTGCCATTGCATTTCTTTCCATAGCTCTCATATAATCGCCCTGATTGAAAAGCGTCATATCAAGAGCAGGTGCTTTAGCCGCCCAAAGACGAAGCACCGAAATACCCTTGCCGTCCTTGCCCGAAACATACATATCATAAGGCACAGCCTTAACGGGATTATAATTTACAATTTCAACATGGTGGAACTGATTTTCCCAAGAATCGACAACCTCACCGTCAAAGCGAACCTCAAGTGCGCTCTCCTCGTGGGGAACAAGCCAAACCTCTCCGCCGGGAAGCCAAAAATCCGGAAGCTCCGTCTGCCAGCCGTCAACAAGCTTCTGCTTGAAAATACCTGCCTCGTAGAGAATTGAGTAGCCTCTTGCCGGATAGCCCTGTGTTGCAAGTCCGTCAAGATAGCAAGCGGCAAGTCTGCCGAGTCCGCCGTTGCCGAGTCCTGCATCGGGCTCACATTCATATATATTGTCGAGTTTTACGCCATAATCGCTCAAAACACTTTCAAAAACATCCGTAAGATTGAGATTGTAAAGATTGTTTTTAAGCGAACGTCCCATAAGGAACTCCATGCAGAGATAATAAACTCTTTTTGTGCCCTTTTTCTCCGCATCCGCCGTAAAGTCGGCTCTGCCTACGCTCATCATATCACGAACGATAAGAGCGATAGCCTTGTAGTATTGTTCGTCCGTTGCTTCCTCGGGAGAAACTCCCATGAAGTGCGAGAGCTTTGCCTCAACAAGCTCCTTAGCCTTCTTTTTAGTAAGCGAATAGTTCATTATATGCCTCCAAAAGTTAATAAACAAAATTTAACGCCTATATATTATACTATTTTTAATGCAAATTCAACCGTGCGTTCGGCAAAATAATAAATTTCGGCTATTTGACTAAAAATAAAAGCCATATTAAACAATTTGTCTTTAACTTGTCGGCGGAGAATTCTCGGTTGACTCGGAAAATTTATTAATATATAATAAAACTACAATATTTGCAAACGCATTTATTGTTGTTTTTTGTTTTAGGAGGATTTTTATGAAAAAAGCAGCATCAATTTTAGGCATGATTTCAAGCGTTATATCCTTTTTGCTCGGAATTTATTGTTACGACGGTTTTTACGGAGGAGACTGTGTTGACTTTAAGACGTACGGTGGAGACGCATACACCGATATACAAAACGCAACCGCATCGGCAGCCAATAATATTAGCGTTTTAAGCTACACAATACAAGATATGTTTAGTTTTCTTTTAATCATAATCGGATTGTTGGCGTTTTCCTATTTCCTTTTACAGCTTGCCAACACTTCTAAACCTAAAAAGAAATCTGTTACTCCGTCCGCCGTCACGCTAAGCAATGCTTCTTCGGACAACGGCCCACGTTATTATGGCTCGGCTCCCGTTGACAGCAATGCAGAAAGCACAAATGCTTCAACCGACGGCGATACTGCGCCCACTCCGTAATATCAAGCGAAATTTCCTTGACAAAAATATAAAAGGGGTATATAATATTCAAGCATTTCGGCATCACGGAATATGGCGTAAACTTGTTTTTCAAGTGTTCACCTGACCTTATCCTGTGGTGTGCGGGGCAAAATAAATTTTAATGAGGTGAAACAAATGACACAGGCAGAGAAGCAGGCTATTATGGCTGAGTATGCTATCCATGAGGGCGACACAGGTTCTCCCGAGGTTCAGATTGCTGTTCTTACAAAGAGAATTCAGGATCTTACAGAGCATCTCAGAACAAACCAGAAGGACCATCACTCAAGAAGAGGTCTTCACAAGATGGTAGGTCACAGAAGAAACCTTCTTGCTTACCTTCAGAAAGTCGATATCGAAAGATACCGTGCTATCGTTAAGAAGCTTGGTCTTCGTAAATAAGACACTTTTGAGGCAAGCAGGCTTTCTGCTTGCCTTGAATTGCTTTTAAGAGAAGTGAATTATCAAGGCTAAATCCTTGCATTTAGCGGTAAACAGAGCATTTGCTACCAAATGTTGTGTTTATTGCTAAACAGATTTAAGCCTTGAAAAAATAAAAAGAGAGGTTAAAAATCATGTTTTTCAAAAACTTTAAGGTTTGGGAAACCGAACTCGCCGGCAGAAAGCTTTCAATCGAAACCGGCAAAATGGCAGGACTTGCAAATGCGGCTGTTATGGTTCGTTACGGCGACACAAACGTACTTTGCACAGTTACGGCTTCAGCTAAACCCCGTGAGGGCGTTGACTTCTTTCCGCTTTCAGTTGACTACGAGGAGAAGATGTACTCGGTAGGCAGAATCCCCGGCTCTTTCCAGAGAAGAGAGGGTAAGGCAAGTGAAAAGGCTGTTCTTACTTCAAGATGTATCGACAGACCTATCCGTCCCCTTTTCCCGAAGGATCTCCGCAATGACTGCACAGTTGTTGCAACCGTTATGTCGGTTGACCCCGATTGCAGCCCCGAAATCGCAGCTATGATCGGTGTTTCGGCAGCTATCGCAATTTCAGATATTCCGTGGGACGGCCCTATTTCAGGTGTAAATGTCGGTCTTGTTGACGGCGAAATCGTTATCAACCCCACTCTTGAGCAGAGAGCAAAGACTGACCTTAACCTTACCGTTGCTTCAACAGCTGACCTTGTCGCTATGATCGAGGCAGGCGGTAACGAAATTTCCGACGACCTTATGTTCGATTGCATTATGGCAGGTCACGAGGAAAACAAAAAAATCGTTAAATTCATTCAGGGTATCGTTGACGAAGTAGGTAAGCCCAAGTTCGCTTATGAATCTTCAGACCCCGATCCCGTTATTTTCAAAGAAATCGAAGACTTCTGCATTGAAGATGTCAAGAAGGCTCTTGATACTGATGACAAGCTTGTTCGTGATGAGGCTCTTCTTCCGATTTACGCAGCTGTTCATGAGAAGTTCGACGAGAAGTTTGAGGGCAACGAAGCTAAGCTTGACGAGATTATGTATCTTGTTCAGAAGCACGTTGTTCGTTCATGGCTCAAGGATGAGCATAAGAGAGTTGACGGCAGAGGCATTGACGAAATTCGTCCGCTTAACGCTGAAATCGACCTCCTTGCAAGAGCTCACGGCTCAGGTATGTTCACAAGAGGTCAGACTCAGGTGCTTTCAGTTGCGACACTCGGCTCGATGAGCGACGCTCAGCAGCTTGACGGTCTTGACGAACAGAAAGAAAAGAGATATATCCACCACTACAACTTCCCCTCATATTCGGTTGGCGAAACAAAGCCGTCAAGAGGCCCAGGCAGAAGAGAAATCGGTCACGGTGCTCTTGCTGAAAAGGCTCTTGTTCCCGTTCTTCCGTCAGTTGAGGAATTCCCCTATGCTATCCGTGTTGTTTCGGAAGTTCTTTCTTCAAACGGTTCAACCTCACAGGGCTCAATCTGCGGTTCAACTCTTGCTCTTATGGCAGCAGGTGTTCCGATTAAAGCTCCCGTTGCAGGTATTTCCTGCGGACTTATCACAGGCGACGAAGGTGTTTACGGCGACTTTATGACAATGGTTGATATTCAGGGACTTGAAGATTTCTACGGCGATATGGACTTCAAGGTTGCAGGTACAAAGAAGGGTATCACAGCTATTCAGATGGACCTCAAGGTTCACGGTCTTACTCCCGAAATCATCAAGGAAGCATTTGCAAAGACTCACAAAGCAAGAGATTATATACTTGACGATATTATGCTTCCCGTTATTTCAGAGCCGAGAGCAGAGCTTTCAAAGTGGGCTCCGAAGATGCTTACAACAAAGATTGACCCCGAAAAAATCGGCGAGGTTATCGGTAAGCAGGGCAAAGTTATTCAGAAAATTTGTGCAGAGTGCGACTGTAAGGTTGACGTTAACGAAGAGGGACAGGTATTTGTTTCTGCTATTGACCTTGACAATGCAAAGAAGGCTATTTTCATTGTTGAAACAATCGCAAACGGTCCTGAAGTAGGCGCAATCTACAAGGGTGTTGTTACCCGTCTTATGAGCTTCGGCGCATTTGTTGAAATCGTTCCCGGCGTTGAGGGTATGGTTCACATCAGCCACCTTGATGTTAAGAGAACCGAAAAGGTTGAGGATGTTGTCAATGTAGGCGACGAAATCATTGTAAAGGTTCTTCCGAAGGACGAGCAGGGCAGACTCAACTTCTCACGCCGTGAGGCTCTTATCGAGGTTGAGGGACTTACTCCCGAAAACGACCTTAAAGAAAGACCGCAGAGAAGAGAAGGCAGAAGAGCTAACTTCCGCAGAAAGTAATCTTTAACACAAGTGCCACGGTGGGAATTTCTGCCGTGGTATTTTTTTACAATTCTCAAGCCTTGTATATGGTTAAAATTAACAATTTATCCATTGACGAAAATTTCTCAAAATAGTATACTAATTATGACGAAATGTTGATTATTAGATTTTGAAAAGAGGTAAATATGAAAAAATTACTTTCTGTTGTTCTCTCGCTTGTTTTAATATTTTCAGTTGTGAATCTCGGCGGAATTGAAGCTTTTGCCGAAGGAGATATTATAAAAGACGGTGATTATCAATATCGCCTACTTGAAAACGGTACATATGCAATCGTCGGCTATTACGGAAAAGAAACCAATTTAACTTTCCCGTCCGAATTCAATGGAAAGCTCATAACAGAATTGGGAGATTTGTCTTGCTATTCACTTAACGAGCTTGTATCCGTAACCATTCCAGACACCATAACGACAATCGGTGCAAAATGTTTTAAATCGTGTTCTGCACTTGAAACCGTTAGCATACCGTCAAGCGTAACAAACATTAAATACAGCGCATTTTCGGATTGTGCAAAACTTAAAAATGTCTATATTGACGATATATCGGCTTGGTGCGAAACCATCTTCGATGACGAAACGTCTAACCCTCTGCACAACGGAGGAAGTTTGTTCTTATGTGGCAATCTTTTGGAATATATTGACATTCCCAAAGATGTTACCCGAATTTCCGATTTTGCTTTCTTCGCTTCTTCTATAAAAGCTGTTAATATTCCCTCCGGTGTTACCGAAATAGGTATGTGTTCATTTGCATTCTGTAACAGCCTAACAAAACTCACTATTTCCAGCAGTGTAAAAACAATAGGTATGGCTTCTTTTTCCGGTTGCTCTGCTTTAACAGAATGTTCACTCCCATACGGCGTTACTTTTATTGATGATATGGCGTTTGATTCTTGTTCATCCCTTAAAACCATTACCATTCCGGCATCTGTTACCCATATCGGTTACGGTGCATTGTCAAACTGTCCCTCTCTCGAAACTCTTATCATAAAAGGTGATTCCGATTTGAATTTCGGTAATATTGACAATTCAAATCTTACAGTTTATGCAAAATCGGGCACTCCGACGGAGAGCTACGCCAAAGCCAACAACATCCCCTTTACCTCGCTTCTTATCGGCGACACGGACGGCGACGGAAGCGTCGGCATATCCGACCTTACACTTATCTCAATTTATCTTTCAGGTAAAGGTGAATTAACTCCGGTTCAATCAGCTTGTGCGGATATAAACGAGGACTCGACCGTAGATGCGTTCGATATGTTCTATATTGACAAGGCAATTTACGCTTAAACAATTAAATTTACACAGCAAGAAGCGGTGGCAGATTTCTCTGCCACCGCTGTTATTATGCCTTTATTATTTTATTAAAGCCTTATTATGCCCATTCCTCTGTCGGTTCAATAAGTCCGTAACCTCCGTCTTTTCTCTTATAAACGACGTTTATGTCGTCGCTTTCGGAGTTGCGGAACATATAGAACTGGTGTCCGAGCATATTCATCTGTAAGACAGCTTCGTCAACCGTTTCGGGCTTGAGGATAACATTCTTTGTTCTGACAATGTCAAATTCCGTTTCCTCGTCATCTGCGTTGTTGAAGACCTCATCAAATGATGTCTCGTGAATCTTCTTTTCGAGCTTCGTCTTATTTTTTCTGATCTGTCTGATAAGCGAATCTACGCAAGTGTCAAGCGCATCCTCAAGATCCTGTGAACGTTCCTGTGCTCTGAATATATATCCGCCTTTAGTCAGCGTAATCTCAACAATTTTGATGTTTTTTTCAACCGTTGCCGTTACCTTAGCGTTTGCGTCAGGTCCGAAAAATTTCTCAACCTTGCTAAGCTTTAACTCAGCCCTTTCTTTGAAGGATTCTCTCGGTGTGCATTTTCTGCCGATGATGGTAATGTTCATTATGACATCCCCTTACTTATATATTCAAAAGCCGCAGCTTTTGTTTACATCTACAGTATAGCACAAGTTTATAATAAAATAAAGATATTTTACGAATTTTTATTGAATTTTCACAAATTAAACATTCCAGCTGTTTATATACCTTTCTTGCTCGGGCGAAAGGCTGTCAATCGAAATACCCCAAGCCGCAAGCTTTCTCATTGCGACGTTACGGTCAATCTCCTGCGGAACAAAGTTTACGCCAACCTTGACCTTATCACGGTTTTTAGCCATATACTCGGCAGAAAGAGCCTGAATGGCAAAGCTCATATCCATAATCTCGGCAGGGTGTCCGTCGCCTGCCGCAAGGTTTACAAGTCTGCCCTCGGCAATAAGATTTATCCAATGACCGTTCGGAAGCTTATATCCCATAATATTATTTCTCTTTTCGGCAATTTCAACCGCATTTTTTTCGAGGGCGCCGACATTTATCTCAACGTTGAAATGACCTGCATTACAAACGATTGCGCCGTCCTTCATATTGAGCATTGCTTCTTCGGTTATAACATCTTTACAGCCCGTAACGGTAATAAAGAAATCTCCGATTTTAGCCGCTTCAACCATCGGAAGAACAGTGAAGCCCTCCATCTTAGCTTCCATAGCCTTTATCGGGTCAATCTCGGTAACGATAACATCTGCTCCCAAGCCCTTCGCTCTCATAGCAACGCCCTTACCGCACCAGCCGTAGCCTGCAACAACAACCTTTTTGCCTGCAACAACAAGATTTGTCGTTCTGTTAATTCCGTCCCAAACACTCTGCCCCGTGCCGTAACGGTTGTCGAAAAGATATTTGCATTGTGCGTTGTTTACAGCCATCATCGGGAAACGAAGCTTGCCGTCCTTTTCCATAGCTTTAAGCCTGATAATACCCGTGGTTGTTTCCTCGCATCCGCCGATAACGTTTTCAATCAGCTGCGGATATTCATTGTGAATAAGATTTACGAGGTCGCCGCCGTCGTCAATAATAATGTTCGGAGCAATTTCAATTACCCTGCGTAAATGCTCATTGTATTCCTCTTCGGTTGCGCCGTGATAGGCAAAAACGTTCATTCCGCCCTTAACAAGTGCCGCCGCAACATCATCCTGCGTCGAAAGAGGATTGCTGCCCGTAACATACATTTCGGCACCGCCTGCCGCAAGGACTCTGCAAAGATACGCTGTTTTTGCCTCAAGATGAACTGAAAGCGCAACTCTCAAATTCTCAAACGGCTTTTTCTCCGCAAACTCCTTTTCAAGCGAGGACAAAATCGGCATATTAGCCTTGACCCACTGTATTTTTCTCTCTCCGGATTCATAGAGAGCCAAATTTCTTATATCGCTCATTTCGTACTTCCTTCCGATATTTTTTACTCCATTATAAAATAACATATTACCTGCCAAAAAGCAATAAATATTGACATAAGTCAATAATTATGCGATAATTAAATTTATTAAAGGGAATCTTAGGAGGCACACATTTCTTATGGAAAAAAGTAATAACATAATTAGAAGAATAATCTGTGTTGTTCTCGCTTTAACACTCACAGCTTGTATTTTTACCTCTTGTAAAAAGAATAACGAAGAAGAGGAAATTACACGTGGCAACGCTCAAATTGAAAGACCAACCTATGAGGAAGAGTCTCAACCCGAGGGCGAGGCTACGACAGATCCTGCCGCTACAATGGAGGATGCAAGGAACACTACGGCAAAGGCTTCCGACAACGCAACGACGGAAGGTACTACATACAGTAGCGACCCGAAGGTTGATGACGCTATCAAGGACGCTGCAAAGCAAAGCGGTATGAGCCCCGAGCAAATTGCCAAGTTTATACAGATAATGGGCTATGATTACGATCCCGTTCAGGGCATTTTCTACACAAGCCTTGACAACTGGCAAAGACAGGCGAATTTCGTTGCTCACTATGACACGGCGGCTCACTATTTCAATATGAACTACCGCACGGTAAGAATTGATTTCGGCCCTATCGACGGTCTTGATTGGAGAATTCAGCTTTGGAAAGGTCAGTACGGTGCATTCGGCGGAAGTGAAATCGGTGTATATACGAAAGACCCGAAGCAGAACGCTATGCTTTATCACTGCGCTGATGACGAGCATCTTCTCCACATGGAGTCCGCACTTTATCTCAATAAAGAGGATTATCAAAACAACAAAATTTACTTCACAAGAGAATGGCAGGCTCATTGGTGGCTTACAGGCTTTAAGCCCGGCGTTGTAAACCCCGCTTCATTGGTTATGTCAATGCGTATTCGTTGTATGTCATCTAAAATGGCAACACAGTTTGCTGCGGCTCTTGAACAGGCAGGCTTTACAGCGGTTAAGCGTCAAAAAGATATGACCTATGACACCTATTGCAGAAGCCTCAATGACATTTACATCCTTTGGGACGACGTCGGCGAGCTGAACTACGTACCAAAAAAGAACTAAACAAAAGCCCACTATACAGTGGGCTTTTATAGTAGGAGATTATGAGACTATTATGAAAAACGGATTTTTTGCATTCACAGGCAGAATAAAATATATTAACCGTTGGGCACTTATGCGCAACACGACCTATGAAACCTTAAGTCAGCACTCACACGAGGTAGCTGTTTTGGCTCACGCTCTCGCCGTAATCGGCAACAAAAAACTCGGCAAAATTTATAATGCCGAAAGAGCCGCCCTGTTAGGTCTTTACCACGACGTGCCGGAGATTATCACAGGCGATATGCCGACACCCGTAAAATATTACAGCAAAGATATGCGTAACACCTTTGAAAAAATCGAAAACAATGCGTGTTCATCTTTACTCGAAATGCTCGACGACGACATAAAAGGCGAGTACACCTCATTATTTTTCAAGGACGAAAAGGACGCTGACCTCTGGCGGCTTGTAAAGGCGGCGGATAAATTAAGCGCATATATCAAATGTATCGAAGAGCGAAAAGCAGGAAACTCCGAGTTCTCCGACGCCGAAAAATCAACAAAGGCGTTGATTGACTCCCTTGACTGTGAGGAGGTCGATATTTTCATAAAAGAATATCTCCCCGCTTATGAATTGCCGCTTGATAAGCTTAAATAAAAAGCAAAAATTTGCACCTTGAATTATTAAAAGTGCAATTTTTGCACTTTTGCTTTCCAAAGACAAGTGCAAAAAATTAACCCCGTTCAATGAACGGGGTTTAATTATATCTGTCATTCTTTTTCTTCTGTTCTTGTAACCGCAATGCCGAGGTCGTTGAGCTGAAGCTCGTCAACGGGTGCGGGACATTCGGTCATAGGCTCCGAAGCGTTTTGAACCTTGGGATATGCCACAACATCTCTCAAGCTCTCGCAACCGAGCATCTGCATACAAAGTCTGTCAAGACCGATACCCATACCACCGTGAGGCGGAGCTCCGAAACGGAATGCGTCAAGCAAGTAACCGAACTTCTCGTAAGCCTCTTCCTTTGTAAGACCGAGAAGGTCGAAAATTCTTGACTGAAGCTGTGGATCGGTAATTCTTATTGAACCCGAAGACAACTCAATGCCGTTAAGCACAAGATCATAGCACTTCGCTCTTACCTTGCCCTTATCGGTTTCAAGGTAATCGAGGCAATCGTCCATAGGTGCGGTAAAGGGGTGGTGCATTGCAAGCCACTCGCCGCTTTCCTCGTCATACTCGAAGAACGGGAATTCCGTAATCCAAAGAAGATTAAACACACCCTCGGGGATTATATCAAGCTTCTTCGCAACCGTCTGTCTGAGTGCGCCGAGTATTGAAAGAACGTGGTTATTGTTAGCGTCTGCAATAACGAGAAGCACATCGCCCTGCTTCAAATCTGCTTTAGACGAAATTTGACTAAGCTCTTCTTCCGTCATAAACTTTGCAAACGAAGATGCCATACCGTCGGGCGTCATTCTAATCCAAGCCATACCCTTTGCACCGCTTCCCTTCGCCTGCTCGGTAAGCTTGTCTATCTCTTTTCTCGTAAGCACGGAAGCCGCATTTTCAGCCTTTATCGCTCTAACGCTGCCACCTGCCTCAATAGCACTCTTAAAGACAACAAATTCAGAGCCTTTAACAATATCGGTAAGGTCGATAAGCTCCATTCCGTATCTTGTATCGGGCTTGTCCGAGCCGTATCTCTCCATAGCCTCTTTGAATGTAAGTCTGGGCAACGGAGTCGGAATATCAACACCGAGCGCATCCTTGAACACACGCTTGATATATCCCTCGCCCATTTCGAGAACATCTTCCATCTCAACAAAGGACATTTCAAGGTCAATCTGCGTAAATTCGGGCTGACGGTCAGCTCTCAAATCCTCATCTCTGAAGCAACGGGCAATCTGCATATATCTGTCAAAGCCTGCAACCATTGAAAGCTGTTTGTAAAGCTGAGGGGACTGCGGAAGTGCATAAAAACTGCCGTTGTGAATTCTCGACGGAACAAGGAAATCCCTTGCACCCTCGGGAGTGGAACGGATAAGCATAGGCGTTTCAATCTCGATAAAGCCGTTCTCGTCAAAATAATCTCTTGTAATTTTTGCTACCTTGTGTCTGAAAATGATATTCTTCTGCAAATCGGGACGGCGAAGGTCAAGATAACGGTATTTAAGTCTTGTCAGCTCGCCCGTCTGCGAATTCTCCTGAATTTCAAACGGAGTTGTCTCGCTCTTTGCGAGAACTCTCAATTCCTTAACCTCAATTTCAATCTCGCCGGTGGGAATATCAGGGTTTTTAGCGCTTCTCTCCCTGACAGTACCTGTTGCGGCAAGAACATACTCACTTCTAACGGAAAAAGCCTTGTCAAAAACCTCTTTGTCGGTGCTTTCGGTGAAAGCCAACTGAACAACGCCTGTTCTGTCTCTCAAATCGACGAAAATCAATGCGCCGAGGTCTCGCTGACGCTGAACCCAACCGCAAAGAGTAACCTCTCTGCCGATATCCTTTGCGGTAAGCGTGCCGCAATAGTCCGTTCTCTTAATTCCCTGCATTGTTTCCATCAATTTTGTCCTCCCAGTATATCTGTAATTTCAAGTCCCTCAATGCCGTAGCCGTCAAGCGAATCCATCGCCTGCTTTATTACGATCGACTGAAAATTATCCGTGAAATCCGCAAGCTCTATCTCCGCCTGTGTGCCGTCCGACATATTTTTAAGCACAGCCCTGCCGCTTTCAAGCTCGCTGTCGCCGAGTACGACGGTATAAAGAGCGCCGATTTTATCTGCATATTTCATCTGAGCCTTAACGGACCTTCCGACCGTATCAAACTGCGCCGAAAGTCCCTCGTTTCTCAAATCCGTAGCAAGAGCCGAGGCTTTTATATTAGCCTGCTCGCCCATAGAAGCGATATAAAGGTCGCATTTTTTTCTTTCGGGGAACTCGGTTTTCTGCGTTTCCATTAAAAGCATAAGCCTTTCAAGTCCGAGTGCGAAGCCGCAAGCCGGTGTAGGCTTACCGCCCATTTCCCCAACGAGTCCGTCATAACGACCGCCGCCGCAAACAGTACCCTGTGCTCCGATTTCGTTTGACACGAATTCAAAGACCGTTCTTGTATAGTAATCAAGACCTCTTACGATTGTCGGATTAACCTTGAAATCAATATTATTAGCTGTTAGATATTTTTTAACTAACTCAAAATGCTCATTACAATCCTCACATAAATAGTCGAGAATTTTCGGTGCCTTTTCTGCGATTTTTGAGCATACGGGACTTTTGCAGTCAAGTATTCTCATCGGATTTTTCTCAAGTCTACCCTTGCAAGTATCACACAAATCAACATAATTAGCTTTGAAATATTCCTTGAGTGCCTCTTGGTATTTTTTACGGCATTCGGGGCAGCCGATTGAGTTTATTTCAAGTGATATATTGTTTACGCCAAGATAATTAAACACTTCATTAGCAAGAAGAATAATCTCCGCATCCTGCGCCGCACTTCCTGCACCGAAGCACTCAACTCCGAACTGGTGGAATTCACGAAGTCTGCCCGCCTGCGGTTTTTCATAGCGATAGCAGGGCGTAACATAGTAAATTTTCTGTGGCATAGCCTCGTTGAAAAGTCCGTGCTCAAGGAAAGCTCGCACCGCACCTGCCGTTCCCTCGGGCTTCAAGGTTATTGACCTGTCGCCTTTATCCTTAAAAGTATACATTTCTTTCTGAACGACATCCGTTGTTTCGCCGACAGAACGCTGAAAAAGCTCGGTGTGCTCAAAAACGGGGGTACGCATTTCGTAAAAGCCGTAATTTTCGGCAATTTCACGCATAGCCGCTTCGATATATTGGATTTTATAACTGCTCGACGGCAATGTGTCAAGCGTACCTTTGATTGCGTTAGTAATAAGCGCCATAGATTTCATTCCCTCATTTATACAGAATTACCCCCTCCGAATCGGAAGGGGCGATTTTATTTAGTGGTGTTCGCCGTTCTTCGGGTTAACAATATCTCTCCAGTCAAGGTCGCCCCTTGCAAGGCTGTGTATAAGCGCCTCCGCAGTAGCGATATTAGTAGCGACGGGTATATTGTGAACGTCGCAGAGCCTTAAAAGATTAGCTTCATTCGGCTCATGTGGCTTAGGATTAAGGGGATCTCTGAACATAAGCAAAAGGTCAATTTCGTTGCAAGCAATCCTCGAACCGATTTGCTGATCGCCGCCTTGAGAGCCGCTTAAAAACTGTGTAATTTTAAGACCTGTTGCCTCAGAGACAAGCTTACCCGTAGTTCCCGTAGCACAAAGATTGTGCTTTGAGAGTATTCCGCAATATGCAATGCAAAACTGCGTCATAAGTTCTTTTTTCTCATCGTGTGCTATAAGAGCTATGTTCATATATCTTCAACTTCCTCCCTATAAAGTCTCTCGTATAGTATAATATCAAATTTTCTTTCATTTTTCAACTGTTTATCAATAAAAATCCTTTTGTTTGAACAAAACGTTTTCGCCCAAAATGCGTTTTGCCGTTCTTAAAAATGCATTAAAAGCATATTTTGAAATTTTACTTCCGTTTGAAAGCAGCCTCACGCTGTCATCCTCGGGAATAACTCCGATAAGCTGCACCCTTGCCGAGTCAATGACGTCATCAAGCTTCATCTGCTTTCCCGACTCGACTTCGTATCTGTCAAATCGGTTGATAATCATTCTGATATCAATATCCTTATCAACTTTCAACACTCTGCCGACAGCCGCATCCGCACTCCTTACACAAACCGGGTCGCCCGTCACAACTACAATAGCTCTGTCGCAGACCTTTGACAAAATTCCGTGAAAAGAGTCCGAGCCTGCTGCAGAGTCGACAAAAACATAATCATAATCCGTGTCCGTGTGCGAAAGCAGATTTGAAAATGCCGCCTCTGTTATGCTGTCTGAAAAGTCCGACGGTGCGGAAAGCAAATCGGGCATACCCTCTCCGCTGACAACCGCCTGTGAAAAGGAGCAGCGTTCTTCTATAACATCAAGCCAGTTATAAACAACCTTATCCCCGATATTCATAATAAGGTCAAGGCTGCGAAATCCGACGTCAGCATCAATAAGAAGCACACTTTTACCCATTGAGAGCAAAGCGTTTGCAAGCCCTACCGAAACAGACGACTTTCCGACTCCGCCCTTTCCCGACAAGACAAGAATTTTCTGAGCCATTTCCCTCACTCCAATCAATTAAGCGCCGTATTCTGACTGTCTATCGCATCAATCTCGCTTGCAGTTCCGAAATACGCCTTATAAATATCAGCAACAAGCATCGCCGTTGCAGAACCGCTGTTCAAATTCTCAATAGCCACGCTTACAGCAATTTGTGGATTGTCGGCAGGTGCAAAGGAAATCATAAAGCCGTTAAGACCCGACTCGATTTTGCCGCCGACCTTCGCCTTCGACTCCGCAGTACCTGTTTTCGCCGCAACCGAGACAGGCAAGCTCTTAAACGCCGAAAGTCTGCCGCCGAGACGCATCATACCGTCCTTTACAACGTTTATGCTGTTCTGTGAAATTCCCGTTTCATTGAGAACAACGGGTGTGCTGTCTATGATTGTCTGCGAATAATCTGCAGTTTTTACGCTTTTTACAAAATGTGCCTTGTATCTTGTTCCGCCGTTTGCAATCGTCGCAACATAATTACAAAGCTGAATGGGTGTAAACAGGTTATCCGACTGACCGATAGCCGCCTGAACGGTATCGCCGGGGTACCAAGTTCCGCCGTGAGCCTCACGATACTCAATGCTCGCAAGTATACCCTTTGACTCGTTTATTTCAACCCCTGTTTTCTGACCGAGTCCGAATCTTGTGCAGTAATCATTCATTTTTCCAATTCCAAGCTGTCTGCCCGTCTCGTAGAAGAAAATATTGCACGATTGATTTAACGCTTCGGCAACCGTAATCGCCCCGTGAGCGTGAAGGCATTTAAACTGTGGGAAATATGTGTAAATTCTGTTACAGGTTATTTTTGTATCTTTAGTAATAATTCCTTCTTCAAGACCTGCAAGTGCAATCGCCGCCTTAAAAGTGGAACCGGGCGCGTACGTACTTTGAAGAGCTCTGTTCCAAAGCGGAGATGACTTGTCCGCAGAAAGTGCGGAATAGTTATCGTAATATGTCGTAAGGTCATAGCTCGGATAGGTTGCGCAAGCAAGCACCGCACCGCTGTTGACATCCATCACGACCGCCGAGCCGACCGCAGGCAAGCTCGCCTTATCCTTATACTGTGCAATGAAGTTCGCAAGAGCCTCCTGCACCGCAAGCTGCAAGTCGGAGTCGATTGTCAAAATCACGGTATCGCCCTGAACAGGCTCGGTAGTAATCTCGGTCGTCTTGCTTCCGCTTGAATCGGTAATCGTGCTCTCAACACCGTTCGTGCCTCGTAAATACTGCTCCATTGCGCTTTCGAGTCCGAACTTACCGATGGTGTCATCCATTGCATAAGCACGAAGCTTCAGATTTTTCTTTTCCTCGGTTGTAAGATTTTCATTCTTGACCGCCGTGTTATATTCTTCAGTCCTCTTGTTGTATTCCTCTGCATTAAGCGGTCCTATTGTACCGATTATATGCGGAGCAAGTGTGCCGTTTAAATATTCTCTTTCGGTAGTTACCTGAATTTCAACACCTGCATAGAAGCCGCTGTTTTCCTTAATCTTCGAAGCGAGCTCAACCGAAACATTGTCCGCAAAGATATACGGATTGGAGGTGGTAAACGCATTCTTTTTAAGCGAATAGCAAACGGATGCGATTTTCAATGCGTCAGAGTCCGAATACTGTTCAAGCTTAAACTTGGTTTTCAGCTCGTCAAAGCAGTTTTGCGCCGTCGCATACTCGTTGAGATAAAGCACGTTTTTGGATTTTAGATATTTTATATCTGCATCCCTGTCAGCCATAAATTGCACGTTTCCGTTTTGGTCGAAGTAAAGAGGAATGTCGTTATTCCACTCCGTGCCGTAGCTTTCAAGCAAGTGTACGAGCGAAACTATAATCTCGTTCCTCTGCTCCTGCTCGTCCGTTCTCGGAAAGTAAGAACCGTTGAAGATAACGGAGTTTACTTGCTTGTTTGTAACAAGCGGCTTTCCGTTGCAGTCGAGAATTTCTCCCCTTGCCGCCTTAATGGTTGTATCGGTTTGCTTGAGTGCAACCCTCTCAACCGTCGCTTCATCAGCGTTCGCAATCTGTATTCTGAAAAGGTCGGCAATAAATAATGAGAAAACAAAAAGCACCGCTACGGTAAACGCAACAGTCCGAAATTTAGTGCTTTTGGTTTTATCGTTCATTTACAGCTCTCCTTTCACATATCAAAATTCGTGTGCAGTCTTTGTAAGCCTCATAAGATACCTGACTATCACATAATATATCGGCGTAAACAAAACGGTGTAAATCGCCGACGGCAAATAAAATCTCAAAAACAGCCAGACGGATGAGTCCATACCCTGTGCCGTAACAAAAAACAGCACATAGAACACCGTATAAAGCAAGGTTGCCGAGCCCGAAAGAATCAGCGCCGTCAAAAGATGGTTTCTCATAAGAATATTTATGAGCAAGCCGCATCCGCCGCCGATTATCATAAGGAACAATGCGTTATATCCGTCCGCAAGACCGAACACGCCGTCCCACAACGCTCCCGCAAGCGCTCCGAGCAACGCACCAACCACCTCACGTTCAAACATTCCGAGACACACAATAAGCGGAATGAGTAAAAACGCCCTTGCAGAGAAGATTTCCGGAAACCATCCCCTTGTGTTTTGCAAAATGTTAGTAATCAATATTAAAATGACAAAAACGGTTCTTCTGAATATTATCAGCTTTGTATTATTACGCATTGCCCTTGCCCTCAAAGTCAGTAATTACAAATGCGTCCTGAACCTCGCCCAAATCAATCTGCGGAGTGACCTCGGCATAGTAGGAGACGTCGCCCTCCTCCTGCTTCACGGACTTGACCGTGCCGATAATAAGACCTCTCGGGTATATTCCTCCGACGCCCGAGGTGCAGACAATTCCACCCTCGGCTATTGCGGTATCTTTTGTAAGTCCTGCAAATTTAACGGTTGCGGTAAGGCTCATTTTAACCGTCGTGTCGGTATAGCCTATTTCGCCCGTTCTTATCTCATACGCTGCGGCATTGACCTGCGGGTCGTAAACAGAAAGCACGATACAGGTTGTCGGAGTTACCTCGCTGACAATTCCGATAAGATATTCTCCGCTTATAACAGGGTCATTCACGCTCACGCCGTCGTTGCTTCCGCAGTTGAGCTCAAATGAATCGAAAGCATCAGCCGAATTTCTGCCGATAACCGTTCCTGCGGTAAATTTGAAATCGGGATTTTTTTCCTTAACGCCGAGGAAATTTTCATAAGCCTCGATTTGCTTTTTCATTTTTTCGTAATCAACAAGCTTTTTCTGATAATCCGCAACCTGCTCTTCAAGCTCCGCAACCCTGTCCATATACGAAGCCGACGAAACAAATCCGCCTTTTACAAAATCAAGCTTTTCCGAAATAGCCGTCGAAAGGCGAGACAGCGGAGAAAATACGGTGCTGATAACGGAAGTCAACGGAGAAGCCGCATTGCCGGAGGATACACCTGCGATAATTCCCGCAAGAAGTATAACCACGAGCAAAAGCAACGCTCTGAACGTATTGCTTCTGACAAAATTCTTCAACTGTATCACCTACCGTTCGTACAAAAGTGCAACAAGGCGGGCATAACACCCGCCGTAAAAATATTTATCAATCGTAATATCCCTTTTCCATAAACTTGGGGTTTTCCAAGCACATACCTGTACCGTCAACAACACAGTCAAGCGGATTTTCGGCAATGTGAACAGGGATTTTTGTTTCAATCGAAATAAGCTTATCAAGACCTCTGAGCAATGCGCCGCCGCCTGTAAGCATTATACCTCTGTCGATAATATCCGCCGAAAGCTCGGGAGGAGTTTTCTCAAGAGTCGAGTGAATTGTATCAAGTATCTGATTTACCGGATCGGAAAGAGCCTCTCTGACCTCTTCGGATGTGATTTCAATGTTCTTGGGAAGTCCGTCAAGCAGGTTTCTGCCCTTAACGTCCATTGCACCCTCTCCGTCATAAGGATAAGCCGAGCCGATTTTAATCTTAATGTCCTCTGCCGTTCTTTCGCCGATAAGAAGATTATGCTTCTTTCTGATGTAAGCGATAATTGCCTCGTCAAAATTGTCACCCGCAACTCTTGCCGACTGAGCTGTAACAATATCGCCGTAAGAAATAACGGCAACCTCAGCCGTACCGCCGCCGATGTCAACAACCATGCTTCCGACTGCATCCGAAACAGGGAGACCTGCGCCGATTGCCGCCGCCATGGGCTCGTCGATAAGGTTTACAAGCTTTGCGCCTGCCGAACGTGCTGCGTCATGAACAGCCTTTCTCTCAACCTCTGTAACGCCCGACGGGATACAAATAAGCACTCTTGCTCTTGAAAACGGAGAAGAGCTTATCGCCATCTTTATAAATTCCTTAAGCATATCCGAGGTTATATCAAAGTCTGCGATAACGCCGTCCTTAAGAGGTCTTACCGCTGTGATTGAACCCGGAGTTCTGCCTATCATCTGCTTTGCCTTGTCTCCGACAGCCTCAACCTTCTGCGGATAAGCGCTGACGTTTACGGCAACAACCGAAGGCTCTCTTATTACAATTCCTTTGCCCTTAACGTATACCAATGTGTTGGCTGTGCCGAGATCGATTCCGATATCCTGTGAAAACAACATATCTTTCTACTTCCTTTCATTTTCTTCAATCTGTATTACACCCATTTTATCAATTAACATTATAACCGCAAAATGTAAAATTCTCAACCTTTATAACGCAAAAACTTATTAAAATTTTGTGAATTTATATGTTTTTGAACAGTTCGGAGCTCCTGCGCCAATGAAAAAGGTACTGTTGAGCAATTCCCTCGTAATTCTTCATACATTCGGGAAGCCCGTTCGGATACATTTCCTCGGTAATTCTCTTGACCCAAACGTCAACGGGGAACGCATCCAACTTTCCGAAGCCGTACAAAAGCGTACACTCCGCAACCTTTTTGCCGACGCCCTTGATTTTAACAAGCTCATCTCGTCCGAATTGTATGGGCTGACTGTCTATCTTTGCAAAATCCACTTCCCCCTCGCTGACCCTTTGAGCAGCGTCAAGAATGTATTTTGCACGAAAGCCTGCACGAAGCGGAGACAAATCATCAACCGTGAGCATACTTAATCGCTCCGCACTCGGAAAAGAATAAGCATTTTCTTCTATCTGTTCTCCGAAGCTCTCGCAAAGACGTGATATTATACCCTTTATTCTCGGAATATTGTTGTTCTGCGAAATTATAAACGAGCAAAGCGTCTCCCACGGCTCCTGTCTTAAAATTCTGATGCCTGCATATTCCTCACAAGCCATTTTCAAGTTTTTATCCGTTTTGAAATTATCCGTTATCGTCTTATAATCTCTGTCAAAGTCAAGGTATCTGCGAAGCGTTTTGTTGAAATCCGCTTCGGTGCAGCTGCAATACAGAATGTCGCCGTCCTGCCTTAATGTGTATTGCTTTCCCGACACAACGCCGCACATATTTCCGTTTTCGTCCTTTTCCCAACGGAACGCCTGACCGCAATCGAGCATCAAATCCAAATTAAACATTTCTGGCGTCTTAATCTCAAACTGAAAGCCGTCCATATCATCACTCCCAAAAAAGTACACAAAAATCGCAGAAAATTATATTAAAAACCCACAATGTGAATTTGCACAAAAAGTTTTGCGGGGCTTACTCAAAAAATAACTACCAAACGTAATATTTCGTAAAGCTATAATAACTTACAGTATTTACCTGTGAATATCGAAAAGTTATAAACATTTGGCGAAAAGTTCGGTAAAAACCGAGTTTTACACCGTTTTTACGTCTACTTATCAACATTTTGAACGGTGTTTTGAACATTTTTGAACAAAACAAAAATATACAATCTGTAATATTTTACGTGAAAATAATTTTGTATAAAATCCCATATTGACATAAATTCGGCTGCTAACTCACGTATATTCCAGCCAAAATATACCATACTAAAATCAATAAATCGAAAAGGACACGGCAATATGATTAAAGGTGTAAACAGACAGGTTCTCGAGATCCACGAAACAGGTACAAAATACTTTGAAAAGGCATTGTTTTTTGTAAAGCCGGAGTATTCCACGCTCGGCGAAAGACGACTTAACGAAAAAGCCTTGCAAGCTCTTTCAGGCAATGATAAAGTTCCCGTCACTCGCCGTGCAAAGATAAAAAACGTCGTGTTGAAGATTGTCTGTCTGCTTCTGTCCGCAATGACCGGTGCAGGAGTGACCCTGCTTTTAAGATAATTCAGTCCTTTTTAGAACAACCGCAGACGTGCCGTCAATGAACACGGACTCTCCGCAATTATATCCGCTGAAAAGCCGTTCGCTGTTGTGCCAGCTCTGCGGTAAATTATAGGTAATGCCGTTTTCGTTCCTGTTTGCTATGATGAGCAGGCTTTCTTTTTTGCCCCGTCGCTCAAACGCAACACAGCCGAGAGCCGCCGACACGGGATTAAATTCCCCGTCCTTTAAGCACTCGTTTTCTTTTCTCAATTTTCCGAGACGTACATAATGAGCGTGCAGCTCACACTGCGTATTATCCCATTCAAAGTAGGCTCTGTTGAACGGGTCCTTATATCCTTGCATTGAAATCTCGTCGCCGTAGTAAATGCTCGGTACGCCCGGAAGCATAAACGCAAGTGCAGAAGCCATTTTCATAAGGCGTATGCCCTTTTCCTTCTGCTCGGGCGACAAAAAATGCTCGCTCTGCCAGTGCCTGTCTCTGTACTCGCAGCTCTCTCCGACAATACGGGTTATAGCTCTCTCGGTGTCGTGAGTGCCTATGTGGTTCATCATAACATCAAGTGCCTGCTTAGGATAATTGCCGATTATCGACACTACACTTTTCATAAAATCCTCAGCAACGCCGTATCTCGCAAAATCAAGCACGGCATTGGCAAAGGGATAGTTCATAACGCTGTCAAACTGCTCGCCGAGCAAAAATTTTCGCCTTTGACCGTAGGAAAATTTGTTTGTTGCGTCCTCCCAAACCTCTCCGAGCAAAAGTGCATCGGGCTTGGCTTTTTTAACTGCAAGTCTTACTTTATCAAGGAAAACGTCGGGCAATTCATCGGCAACGTCAAGCCGCCAACCGTCTGCGCCTAATTTAAGCCATTTTGCGATAATTCCGTTTTCGCCCGTGATGAATTCAAGGTAATCCTCACACTCCTCCGTAACCTCGGGAAGCGTGTCAAAGCCCCACCACGAAGCATACTTATCGGGATAGTGTTCGAATTTATACCACTTGAAATACGGCGATTGCTTTGAGTTATATGCTCCGCCGTCTCCGTATCGACGGTGCTTATTAAAATAAACACTGTCGTCGCCCGTGTGCGAAAAAACGCCGTCAAGTATAATTTTTATATCCCTTTTATGCGCCGCCTCACAAAGCGAAGCAAAATCCTTTTCCGTGCCAAGCAACGGGTCGATTTTTGTGTAATCGGCTGTGTTATAGCGATGATTCGAGTGTGCCTCAAATATTGGGTTGAGATAAATACAGGTAACACCAAGTTCTGAAAGATACGGTAATTTTTCTTCAATTCCCTTGAGGTCGCCGCCGAAATAATCGTTGTTTAACACCTTGCCGTTTTCATTCGGTCGCCAATAGGGTTGATTTTCTGTATCGGTTCTTAAAACTCTGTCTCTCGGAACATTTTCCTTTTTTTTGCACGAGTTATAGAAGCGGTCAGGGAAAATTTGATAAATAATTCCGCCCTTCAGCCAATCGGGTGTTTTGAAATCGGAACTGCAAACGGTCAGCTGCCAATCGGAGGCCTCTGCCGTAAGCGACGAAAACACACCTGTAAAATCCGGTGACTTGCAAAGCTTGGTTTCTCCCCACGGAGAGGAAATGTCAAAATGATACCAATAAAGTCCTGCGGTGGAAATTTGAGTTTCTATATCCCACACCTCGTGCGAGTCGCCGTACATTCCTGCCCAATACATACCCTTTGACTCGTAATTCTCCTGTGAATCGCCTCTTAAAGAAAAGCGTGCGGAATTTGCGCCGAACGAGCGTGGAACGATAATCCTGAATTTCACGGTTTCGCCCGTCTCGACTGCGCCCTTTTTACTTTTATAATATTTTTCTTCCGAATTAAAAGCCGTTATTCCCATCTGCAATGCACCTATCTGCCGTGTCTTATTTTTAATCACATTCTTATAAATTATATCACATACAGTTAGATAAATAAACCGAATTAAAATATTTTCAGCAGAAGAAAGTTGCCAAAAAAGCCTTATTCTGCATATAATTTGCCTAAAATCGCAGTTAAACGAACAAAATTATCTTAAAACAGCACTTGAAGTTCACACGAACCTGTGTTATTATCATATTACAACAGCAAAAGGATTGATGAATATGTTAAGGAACATTCCCGGAACAGTTCTTGAATGGAACGACGCTTTAAGCCAAAACGCCTTTGCGGTTTTGTCGCCCGTTCTTTCGGTTACGAAGGGCTTAACGCTGTCACAGCTAAAGGAATTGACGGGACTTGAGGGCTCTACAATTCAAAATTGGGTAAAGCGTGGCTGGGTTGAACGTCCGAGCGGAAAGCGTTACGGTGAACAGCAAATAGTCAGAATTATACTTATAAATATGCTCAGAAGCTCTATGCAGCTTGAAAAAATAATCGCTCTTATGCGCTACATAAACGGCGAGGTCGATGACCGAAGTGACGATATTATCCCCGACCGCAGACTTTTCAGCGTGATATGCTCGGTAATTTCACAGGTTGATAAAAAGCAGACGACCGACAAAAAAATCATAAAGGAAATTATCGAAAATGAATTAAGGGACTATGTCGGTCCGAATGAGGACTCAAAGCAAAAGCTTGAGGGTGCGGTATTTTGTATGGTGCTCGGCTTTTTCTCGGCAGAAATCAAAAAAGAGGCAGAAGCAGAATTTTCAAAGCTTTTTGAATAAGGAGGATTTCTATGATCATCACAACAACACCGTCTGTTGACGGAAGAAAAATCGAAAAATATCTCGGCGTTGTATGCGGAGAGGTAATCTCGGGCGTAAACTTCGTAAAGGATTTTGCGGCAGGGCTTACTAACTTCTTCGGCGGTCGTTCGGGCTCATATGAGGGCGAGCTTATCGACGCAAGAGAGCAGGCTCTTCACGAGCTTGAGCAGCGAGCTTTAATGATGGGCGCAAATGCGGTTGTCGGCGTTGATATTGACTATGAAGTACTCGGTCAGGGCGGAAATATGCTTATGGTTTCCGTCAGCGGAACAGCCGTAATACTCGAAAAGCAATAAGTCTCATTTAAGCTGAAAGCACCGTAGAAATACGGTGCTTTTTCTTTTGATTCAACTGTTATGTTGAAATATTCCTACAAATGCTCTATAATTATCAGCAGATAAACCGTTCAAGAAAGAGATTGATAAAATGCTTACATATACCTATGTATCAAAAGGTAATTTTGAATTAAGAGAAAAACCGAAGCCCGTGCTTCTCAATGAGCGTGACGCAATTGTCAGGGTCACGCTTGCAAGTATTTGTTCAAGCGATTTACACATTAAGCACGGAAGCGTTCCCCGTGCCGTCCTCGGTATTACGGTAGGACATGAAATGGTCGGAATTGTCGAGGAAATCGGAAGCGCCGTAACTAACGTCAAAGTCGGCGACAGAGTGACAGTAAACGTCGAAACATTTTGCGGAGAGTGCTTTTTCTGCAAGCACGGCTACGTCAACAACTGCACAGACAAAAACGGCGGCTGGGCTCTCGGATGTCGAATTGACGGCGGTCAGGCGGAATATGTGCGTGTACCCTTTGCCGACCGTGGATTAAATAAAATTCCCGATACCGTCAGCGACAGACAGGCTTTGTTTGTCGGAGACGTGCTTGCAACAGGATTTTGGGCTGCTCGCATTTCCGAAATAACCGAAGATGACACCGTGCTTATTATCGGCGCAGGTCCAACGGGAATTTGCACCCTGCTTTGCGTTATGCTTAAAAATCCAAAGCGTATAATCGTGTGTGAAAAGGACGAAAGCCGTATCAAGTTTATAAATGAGCATTACCCCGAGGTGCTTACGGTTTCGCCCGAAGGCTGTGCTGACTTTGTTCTTAAAAACAGCGACCACGGCGGCGCTGACAGAGTGCTCGAGGTTGCAGGTGCAAACTCAACCTTCCGTTTGGCTTGGGAATGTGCAAGACCGAATGCGATTGTAACGGTTGTGGCTCTTTATGACGAGGCGCAGACCTTACCGCTTCCCGAGATGTACGGCAAAAACCTGATTTTCAAAACAGGCGGCGTAGACGGTTGCGACTGTGACGAAACCATAGCGCTTATCGCACAGGGGAAAATCAACACAGAGCCGTTAATTACACACACCTATCCGCTTTCAAAAATCGAAGAAGCCTATGACATTTTCGAAAACAAAAAGGAAAATGTAATCAAGGTTGCGGTTGACTGCCGAAAATAATTTAATATAACACAAAAGAAGTGTAGCAATGATAAAAATAATGTTCGTTTGCTTGGCTGAGTGTTCATAAGGAAGTATTGGTTTCTCGCATAAAAATCCATTATGCTTTTGCCAAAAAGCCTCGCAAGGCGACAGCCTTGCATCATTTCTCGGCTTCGGCATAAAAGATTTTTTATAACTACGAAACTGCAACGCACTTCAAAATAATATATTTTTGATGCAAGAAAAGGCAAACCCCGCGGATAATGCTAACGCATATCTGCGGGGTTTAACGAATTATTGCGCAAAAAGATGTTGTTTTGAAGCAAAACTTCCTTATGAACACTCAGCCTTATATTTGTCGTTCGCCGATGGCGGAATTTATACTTAAAGATATGGTTAAACGCAAGGGACTTGAAAACGAGTTCTTTATTTCATCAAGTGCGACAAGCACCGAAGAAATTTGGAACGGCGTGGGAAAACCCGTTTATCCGCCTGCGAGAGCCGTGCTTGAAGCTCACTCAATAAAGCCCGACGGCAAGCATGCCGTTCAACTGACTGCGAGCGATTATGACAAATATGATTTGTTTATCGGTATGGACAGCGCAAATATCAGAAATATGAAGCGTATTCTCCGTGGCGACAGCGACAATAAAATTCACAAGCTTATGGAATATACGGGAAGCGGCGCAGACGTGTCTGATCCGTGGTACACAAGGGATTTTGAGCGTTGTTATAACGATATTTACAAAGGCTGTGAAGCCCTGTTGAAATCATTAACCGAATAAATCATATAAAAAACGCTGTGCAAAGCACAGCGTTTAATTTTTTTATTTACTCTTCTTTTCGATAAGGCTCTTGCCGCCCATATACATTCTAAGCGGTTCGGGAATTCTGACTGTTCCATCCTCGTTAAGATTGTTTTCAAGGTAAGCAATCAGCATTCTCGGAGGCGCTACAACAGTGTTGTTAAGCGTGTGTGCAAAATAGTTGCCGTCCTTACCCTTAATTCTGATTCCGAGACGTCTTGCCTGTGCGTCTCCGAGGTTTGAGCATGAGCCAACCTCAAAATACTTCTTCTGTCTGGGGCTCCAAGCCTCAACGTCAAGGCTCTTAACTTTGAGGTCTGCAAGGTCGCCCGAGCAGCATTCAAGAGTTCTTACGGGAATATCGAGGCTGCGGAAGAAATCAACCGTGTTGTTCCAAAGCTTATCATACCACTCGTCACTCTCCTCAGGCTTACATACAACAACCATTTCCTGTTTTTCGAATTGGTGTATTCTGTAAACGCCTCTCTCCTCGATACCGTGTGCACCAACCTCCTTACGGAAGCACGGAGAGTAAGAGGTAAGCGCTTTCGGAAGCTCTGCTTCGGGAATGATGGTATCAATAAATTTGCCTATCATTGAATGTTCGCTTGTGCCGATAAGATAGAGATCCTCGCCCTCAATCTTATACATCATATTTTCCATCTCTGCGAAGCTCATAACGCCTGTTACAACGTCACTTCTTATCATAAACGGCGGAACATAATATGTAAAGCCTCTGTCAATCATAAAGTCTCTCGCATATGAGAGAATAGCCGAATGAAGTCTTGCAATATCGCCCGAAAGATAATAGAAACCGTTACCGCTTGTCTTTCTTGCGGAATCAAGGTCGATACCGTCAAAGGATTCCATTATATCAACGTGATAAGGTATCTCATAATCGGGAACAATCGGCTCGCCGAATTTTTCAAGCTCAACATTTTCGCTGTCGTCCTTACCTATCGGCACATCCTTGCCGATAATGTTCGGAATAACCATCATTCTCTTTTTGATTTCAGCAGCAAGCTCCTGCTCCTTAACCTCAAGAGCTTCAAGCTCCTCGTTGATTTCTTTAACTTTTGCCTTTGCACTTTCAGCTTCATCTTTGAGGCCTTTGCCCATAAACATACCGATTTCCTTGCTGATACGGTTACGGTCGCCTCTCAAAGCGTCGCCCTTTGTTTTTGACTCTCTGTATTCAAGGTCAAGCTTAATCACCTCGTCGACCAAAGGAAGCTTTTCGTTCTGAAACTTCTTTTTAATATTTTCCTTTACTGCGTCGGGATTTTCCCTTAAAAATTTAATATCAAGCATTTTTATATCCTCCGATATTCTTAATCATTTATTATTCAAGATTTTCAAACTGTTTTGAAAGCTTTTCAAGGTCTGATTTCGAGAAAAACTCAACCTCGAGAGTTCCGCTTCCGCCCTTTGAAACGAAAACCTTTACTTTTCTGCCAAGCATTTTTGAAAGTGCAATTTCGACCTCATCATAAAAGATGTCACGCTTCTTTTCACGTTTTTCGGGCGATTTTTTTGTTTTCTGTGCGCTCTTTGCAAGTCGCTCTACGTCACGAACGGAAATTCCGTCCTTAACAACAAGCTGTGCGACTCTCGAAGCCTCTGTCGTATCCTCAAACGAAAGCAACGCCCTTGCGTGTCCCATTGAAATTTTGCCGTCTCTTACAAGATTTGAAATATCCTCGGGGAGATTGAGCAATCTCAAGCTGTTTGTAACCGCAGTTCTCGATTTGCCGACTTTTTGAGCCGCTTCCTCCTGCGTGAATCCAAATGTGTCAATAAGAGTTTTTATTCCCTGTGCTTCCTCGATTGCATTGAGATCCTCTCTGTGCAAATTCTCGATAAGAGCAAAAATGCTCTCCTCTTCATCCGTCATCTCACGGATTGTAACGGGAACTTCGGTAACCCCTGCCATCCTTGCCGCTCGGTATCTTCTTTCACCTGCAACGAGACGATAACTGCCGTCCGCCATAGGCCTTACAAGCAACGGCTGTAAAACTCCGTGTTCTTTTATCGAAGCTGAAAGCTCTGCCAATGCCTGTTCTTCAAATATTTTTCTCGGCTGGTCACGGTTAGGCTCTATTTCGTTAATCGAAAGTCTGACACTTTCGCCCGAAGTCGGTTCCATAGCGTTATCATAAATAAGAGCGCTCATACCCTTACCCAAGCCGCCTTTTTTAGCTGCCATATATTTATCCTCCTTATGCCTGAGCGTATGCTTTAACTTCTTCCGGATTTGACTTTGCAAAATAATCCTCGTCAAAGAATGAAAGTGCGTTTTGACCGTTATTTGTAGTGGTCACAATAATATATACTCCGCCTTGATACCAAACGTAATTTGTCTTGTTCGTTTCATAGGTCACTTCTGCGTGCTTTCCGAATTTTTTATCATAAGACGAAATTGCGTCATTGAGAACAAAGCCTGTTTTTTCAGTTGTTGCGTACTGTATCTCACAAAGGCGCATATTGTAGTCATATATAAAATACACTACGCTCTCGACGCCTTCGGAAACAAACGGCAATCCACTCTTTTTTATTGCAAAAAACGGAACTGCGCTGTCATTGACTTGAATTTCAGTCTTAACGCCTAAAGCTTTTTGCGTTTCTTCAATGCTCATACCCATTTTCGCTCCGAGAACATCCAAATTGCTATATTTGTATGTAACGGCTTCCGTTGTCGTCTCTCCGGTGGTGATTACCGGCGCAGGCTCAAACTCCTCGGTTTTTCCGCATGAGGTAAGTAATACGGAAGTCAATACCAATAAAATCGCTATCGGAGTTATATTTTTCATATAACATACCTCCATTACTGCTTTTTCAAAAACTCATCGGCAAGAGCCGCATAGGCAAGCGAACCTTTAGAATTTCTGTCATAATACATAATCGGCTCGCCAAAGCTCGGCGCTTCCGAAAGTCTGACATTTCTCGGAATAGTTGAGGAATACACCTTTTGCGGAAAGAACTTCTTAACCTCATCAACAACTTGATTTGTAAGATTCAGTCTGCCGTCATACATTGTAAGCAGCACGCCCTCAATTTCAATATGAGGATTATAAAGCCTTTTAATCTGCCTGACCGTAGCCATAAGCTGAGCAAGACCTTCGAGAGCATAATATTCACATTGTATCGGCACAAGGAAGGTGTCGCTTGCGCAAAGTGCGTTAATTGTTATAAGACCGAGCGAGGGTGGGCAATCAAGGAAAATGTAATCGTAATTGTCCCATATTTCCGCAAGAGCCATCTTGACAAGGCTTTCACGCTTTTCAAGCCCAATCATCTCAACCTCTGCTCCTGCAAGATTCATATCCGAGGGGAGTAAATCAACGTTTTTGAATTTTGTGTTGATTACCACATCAGAAGCCTTGACAGAATTTATAAGCATATCGTAGGTTGAATTTTTGATTTCTCTTTTATTTATACCGTATCCGCTCGTGGAATTTCCCTGTGGGTCAATATCAACAAGCAAAACTTTCTTTCCTAAAGCGCCTATTGCGGCGGAAAGATTGACGGCAGTTGTGGTTTTACCCACTCCGCCCTTTTGGTTAATAATCGAAATGATTTTAGACATTCGCTTTTCACTCCATATATCTTAAACCCCGAAACGAGTAGTTTTTCTCCGTTTCGCAACTAAATTTATTGTGTCGTAATATTATAACATAACAATACGCAAAATTAAACACTTTTTGTCAAAAACAAGAGATTTTTATAAATATTTGTTTCACGTGAAACACAGCAAACGGCGAACTCCGAAAGGAATCCGCCGTTTGCTTGTGGATGTGGGGTGTGAAAGAGAAGGATATGGGTATATATAAAACGGCGAGTGCAACAGGGGTATTTATCACAAACGCCCGTTTTATCGGTTATATAGCTTCGTCGGTCTCTCCCGGCAAAGCTATGCGGAGCTGTTCCGATTTTGGAATACGGACAACATATTCTATGTATTCCTCGGTTTCGCTCCTTGCGGCATCCGCTTCAACCCCTGCTCGGCGTATGGTGTCAACCGCATGATTTAATGTATTTATAAACAGTCTGACGTCTCTTATGCCTCTCAAAGGATTACGAGAACTGTTGTTTCTGTTTATCATCTGATTTATCATTCGTTCGCTTTCGGCGACGTTTAAGTGCCTGTCAACTATAATTGAAAGCGCTCTTGCCCGCTGATTATCGTCCTCTAACATCAGCAACGCCCTTGCGTGGCTCTCTGTCAGTCCCGACCTTGCAAGCTCAAATCGCATTTCCTCGGGCAAGCGTAAAATTCTCAATTTGTTCGATACCGTTGACGGTGCAAGTCCTAGCTTTTGAGCCACTTCCTCTCGACTCATTGCATATTCTCCGACAAGCTTTTCAATCGCATCAGCCTCTTCAAAGAAATTCAAACTCTGTCTTTGCAAATTCTCGATTATCGAAAACATTGCGGAGTTTTTATCGTCTATGTTTATAACGATTGACGGTATTTTGACCATTCCGACAAGCCTTGCCGCACGAAGCCGCCTTTCTCCCGAAACAAGCTCGTATTTCTTGTCCTCCCGTCTTCTTACGGTTATCGGCTGGAGAATTCCGTTTTCCCTTATACTCTGTGCAAGATTTTCCAATTCGTCATAATCAAACCTCTTTCTCGGCTGATTTGGATTCGGAACTATCATAGCCTGTGGAATGTTGTATATTTCCGCCGTGCTTTTCACTCTCTGCTGTTTCATAAAAAAGACCTCCGCAACGCTTGTCCTTGTCTAAAGGATAGCACCACAGAGGTTGTTTGTAAAGAAAAAGCGTTCGTCAATAATCAACGCTGTTTCAAGGTTTTCGCCATTATTTTATCGGATTTTTTGCGATTTTTGCCGAAGGTCTCGGATACTTTGTCGGAGTTTGCGAAATCTTTTTTATTTCAATAATTCGCCTTGGCGTTTCTTCGGTCAAATCAAATACTATATCATTTTTAATCTTTCCGCCGAGTATTCCGATTGCCTTTTTAGCTGACTTTATTTCATCATCGGACGCCGCAGCCTTCATTGAGATAAATTCTCCGCCCACCTTTACAAAGGGCAAGCAATATTCTGAAAGATTTGTGAGATTTGCCACGGCTCTTGCAGTTGCAAAATCGTATTTTTCACGGTACTGCGGATTTTGCCCTGCCTCCTCCGCCCTTGCGTGAACAACGTCCGCTTTAACGCCTGTTTCATCAAGCACGTTTTGAATAAAGCCCAACTTTTTCTTTGTAGAGTCAAGAAAAGTCATTTTTATATCGGGTCTTGTAAGCAAAAGCACCAAGCCGGGAAAACCTGCTCCCGTTCCTACATCGATAATTTTTGCATTTTCGGGAATATCCGCTTTCCCGAAAAGTGCAAGACAATCCGCAAAGTGCTTGATTGTTACATCATTAGGTTCGGTTATTGCCGTAAGGTTAAAGCTTTTATTGGTTTCAACAAGCATTTCGGCATACTTATCGAGCCTTTCAAATGCGTTATCGTCAATTTCAACTCCGAATTTTTGAATTGTAGCGTATAGCAATTCCATGTTTAACATAATTAAATCCCCATTTTAGCCAAATAGATAAGTAAAACCGATATATCCGACGGCGAAACTCCCGATATTCTCGACGCCTGTCCGACGGAATGAGGTCTGATTTTTGACAGCTTTTCCCTTGCCTCAAGCCGCAAGCCGTCGATTGCGTTATAATCTATATCCTTCGGTAAAAGCTTTACCTCAAGACGTCTCATTTCATTGATTTGTGCCTGCTGACGCTTTATATATCCCTCATATTTAAGCTCGATTTCCACCTGTTCAAAGATTTCCGGCGGTAAATCGGGGCGATCGGGATCGAACGGTGCAAGGTCGTCATAGCTTATCTGCGGACGTTTTATAAGTTCTATAAGCTTCATTCCTTTGTTCATAGGCGCTGTTTCACGTGAAACAAGCAGCTTTTGCAAATCCTCCGACACGTGTATCGTGGTTTGAGCTGCTCTGTTCATTTCATCCTTGATAAGCTGCATTTTATCGAGGAATTTTCGGTAACGCTCGTCGCTTATCAGTCCGATTTCGTGTCCGTAGGGTGTGAGCCTTATATCTGCGTTGTCCTGACGTAGTAAAAGTCGGTATTCGCTCCTTGAGGTCATCATTCTGTACGGGTCCATACAGCCCTTTGTGACAAGGTCATCAATAAGAGTTCCTATGTATGAAGATGCACGGTCAAGGATAAACGCATCTTTACCCTGTGCCCTGCGTGCAGCGTTAATGCCTGCTATCAAGCCCTGCGCCGCCGCTTCCTCATAGCCTGACGAGCCGTTGAACTGTCCTGCACCGTAAAGTCCTGATAAATCAAGAAATTCAAGGCTCGGCTTTAACGCTAACGGATCAACGCAGTCATATTCGATTGCATATGCAGTCCTCATAACCTCGACATTTTCAAGGCCTTTTATTGTTCTCAAAAACTTCAGCTGAACATCCTCGGGTAAGGATGAGGACATTCCCTGCAAATAAAGCTCTTCCGTATCAAGTCCGCACGGCTCAATAAAGAATTGATGACGGAGCTTGTCTGGAAAACGAACAATTTTATCCTCGAAGCTCGGGCAATATCTCGGTCCGACACCCTCAATTTTTCCGCTGTATAACGGCGAACGGTGCAGATTATCAAGAATTACCTGTTTTGTATCATCATTTGTGTATGCAATATAGCAAAAAGACTTGTTCCCGACAGCCTTTTCTGTTTCAAAAGAAAACGGCGTTTCGGTTTCGTCCCCCTCTTGCTTTTCAAGCACGGAAAAGTCAATGCTTCGTCTGTTAACCCTTGACGGAGTTCCTGTTTTGAATCTGCGCAACGGTATTCCGAGCTTTTTAAGCGAATTTGATAATTCGGTTGCAGGGAACATCCCATCAGGACCGCTTTCATATGAAACCTCGCCGATATAAATTTTACCGCCTAAAAACGTTCCTGTTGCAAGTACTACGCTTTTTGCCGTGTAAATTGCTTCAAGCTTTGTTTTTAATTGCCACAAGCCGTCATCAGTCTGTTTCAAATCAATGATTTCAGCTTGCTTTAGGTCAAGATTTTCCTGAAGCTCCACAACGTGCTTCATATATTTTGAGTATTCACGTCTGTCTATTTGAGCACGCAGAGAATGAACCGCCGGACCTTTTCCTCGGTTTAACATTCTTGTTTGAATTTGTGTTTTGTCGGCAGCCTTGCCCATTTCTCCGCCGAGAGCGTCAATTTCACGCACAAGGTGTCCTTTAGAGGTGCCTCCGATAGAGGGATTGCACGGCATATTTCCGACCGAATCGAGATTTATGGCAAAAATTATTGTTTTTGCTCCGAGCCTTGCCGAAGCAAGAGCCGCCTCAATTCCGGCGTGACCTGCGCCGATAACCGCTACATCATATTCTTTTGCAAAATATTCCATATAAAAAACTCCGTTTGAGTCAGTTTTGTTTCACGTGAAACATTATTTTCCCACGCAAAATTGCGAGAAAATTTCATTTACAACGCTTTCAGTTGCTTTTTCTCCCGTCAAAGTGTCAAGACTTTCGACCGCAACATCAATATTCACGTTTAAAGCATCTCTCGTCATTCCGATTTCAAGGGCGGAAATGGCTTCGTCAATGCTTTGCAATGCAGCTTTACAGCAAGCAAGCTGTCTTTCGTTCATCAACGTTGCCGCCGACGTGTCAAAATCGGCAGTTCCAAGAATTTTTTCGATTGCTTTTTCAAGCTCTTGAATTCCGTTTCTGTCTTTTGCAGATAAATAAACAACATTTTCAAAGTTTTTGTCGATTTTTTCAGCATCAAAATTCGTGTTAAGATCGGTTTTATTGATAATCGCAACAGCATTTTTACCGTTGCACATTTTAATAATTTCCATATCCTCGTCGTCAACCTCAGTTGACGAATCGAAAACGGCAAGCACAAGCGACGCTCTGTCAAGCTTCTGCCTTGTTCTGTCAACGCCGATTTTTTCAACCGTGTCTTGCGTATCGTGAAGTCCTGCCGTGTCGGCAAGTCTCAGTACGTTGTTACCTAAAGTAACAGTTTCCTCGACAATATCCCTTGTTGTGCCTGCGACAGATGTTACAATCGACTTTTCGCAGCCTGACATAAGATTCATAAGGGTTGACTTTCCGACATTCGGTTTTCCTACTATTGCAGTTTCAACACCTTCAATTATAATTTTTCCGACGTCAAAGCTTTTAATAAGCTTTTCAAGCCCCGCCTTTGCCGTCAAAAGAGTAACCTTCAATTTTTCATCTGACAGATCGTCTATTTCCTCATCGGGATAATCAACCCAAGCTGCCATCTGCGCCGCAATTTTCTTTAGTGAAAGCGAAATTTCCGATATTTTTTTATAAAGAGCTCCGTCAAGTGTGTTCAGCGCAGCGGACTTTGCTTGCTCTGATTTTGCAGAAATGATATTCATAACAGACTCTGCCCTTGTCAAATCCATCTTGCCGTTTAAGAAAGCTCTTTTTGTAAACTCTCCTGCCTCTGCCGGAACAGCACCGTTCGCAAGTGCGGCTCTTAAAACCTGCTTTGTAACAAGCAATCCGCCGTGACAGGAAATTTCCACAACGTCCTCGCCCGTATAGCTTTTAGGTGCTTTGAATACGAGCGCTACTGCCTCATCAACGCATTTTTCTTCAAAAAACACCTTTCCAAACGCTGCTTTGTAGCCACTCAGTTTTTCCAATTTGATACCTGATACGGTTTTGAAAATTCTATCGGCTACAGACAGGGCATTTTCACCGGAAATTCTTATAATTCCGATGCCGCCTGCGGCTTGTCCTGTTGATATAGCGGCAATAGTGCTCATATTTTCACCCTTTTCTTCTAAAATAATAAAATCGGGAGAGGAAGTCCTCGCCCGATTTTCACACGAGGGAAAACCCTCTTATTCTTCATCGTTTTTCTTAACTTCGATTTTTCCGTAAACCGATGCACCCGAACAATCGTTTTTCTTTTCACGGTTTTCGGAAATCTCAGGAACATAGGGTTCCTTCTTAGGACGTCTTGAACGGCCTCTGTCGTTTCTTTCTCTGTAACTGTAATTACCTCTGCCGCCGTTTTCGGGAGCAATTACAACTCTTCTGTCAAGGTCAGTTCCCGTTGAGAACGAAGTTGCACCCTTTACCTCTTGAACAGCGGTATGGATAATTCTTCTCTCATAAGGATTCATCGGCTCAAGAGTTATATTTCTGCCACTCTTTACCGCACGGGCAGCCGTTCTCTTTGCAAGAGAAACAAGAACATCAGCTCTCTTTTTCCGGTAATTTCCAACGTTTACAGATACTCTCTTATATCCTGAAACACCCTTGTTGGCAACCATTCTTACAAGGTACTGAATTGCGTCAAGAGTTTCTCCTCTTCTGCCGATAACTATGCCGTAATCGTCGCCGCAATCAAGCTCGAAGGAAATTTCCTCATCGTCTGCATAAACCTCAATCACACATTTTTCCATACCGAGACCGAGAATGATCGATTTAAGATATTCTGCTGTTGAATCATACTCATGCGTAAGCTTAAGCGTTTCTTTCTTCTCTGCAAGAATTTCAGCGACAGACTCTCTCTTTTCAACCTTTGCAACAGTCTTTTTTTCTGAAGCCGGCTTTGCGCTTGCATCCTTTTTAACTGTTTCTTTTTTACTAACAGTCTTTTCTTTTTTAATTTCATCCGGTACTTCAACAGTAATTTTTACCTCTGCGGGTGAGCCGCCCAGAAGTCCGAATAATTTCTTTTTTTCGGGCATTTTAAGAACTTCGATTTTATACTCGTCGAATTCAGAAAGTCCCAATTCAAGCAAAGCTGAATTCTTTGCTTCTTCAACGGTGGGAGCTTTTTTAATACATTCTTTAATCATAACTGAACACCTTGTATTTTAATTATTTATCTTCTGCTTCTTTAATTTTTTTGGTATTGTTTTCCTTAGAGCGACGGTAAATAGTCTCATCAACCATAGCTTTTGCAAGAACCTTTTTCGGTGCATACAAATGGTTGAGAACAATCATCTGTAAGAACGAAATTGCCGAAGACATAATGATATAGATACCTACACTTGTCGGGAAAAGGAAGGCAAAATAAATCTGCATTGCAGGTGTGAAAAGCATCATACAACCCATTTGAGGATTTTTTGCCATTTCGGGATTTGTCTTTCTCTGACGGATAAGCGAATAAACGCTCATAGCAAGAGCAATGATACCTGTGATTATCGGGATTGCCCAATATGCGTCAAAGGTTTTGAAATCCGGTGTGTGTGCAAGGTCAAGGCCCATAAAGCTGAATTTTGACATAAACAATTCAATTTTATTTATAAGTTCGGGTGTAAGACCGTTTATTGCACTCTTGTCAATTTTATCCCAATGCTGTAAAGCATAGAGTTCAATTCTAAAAGCAGATTTTGCTTCTGTTTCCGTAAGAAACGGCATAACCGCTTCCTTAAGTGAAGCAACAACTGCCGAGGGTATTCTCAAAACCATTGAGAAAGGATGATAGTTAACCTGATAAAGACCGATCATAACGGGGAACTGAATAAGCATCGGGAGACATCCGCCGCCCATTGCGTTAAAGCCTTCACGCTGGTAAAGAGCTTGCGTTTCCTGCTGAAGTCGCTGTTGGTCATTACCGTATTTCTCTCTCAATCTTCTGAGCTTCGGCTGAAGACGCTGCTGCATTGCAATACTCTTCTGCTGTTTAATTGAAGAGGGAAGCAGGCAAAGCTTAACAATAACCATCAACCAAAATATAGAAACGAGATAGTTTCCGCTTAATGCATAAAATATTGAAATAACAAATCCGAAGGGGACTCCCAATATTTCATATAATCCGTTCATAAAGTTACTCATTTATGTTCCTCCGAACAAAATGCCGGGCATTTTATTTTCTTACTTTTTTGTTTTTCTTTTCCGGAACGGGGTCAATTCCGCCCGGGAAAAGGGGATTACACCTCATCAGACGACCTACTGTCAACAAACCGCCCTTGATAATACCAAATCTTTCGATTGCCGTGACCGCATATTGTGAGCAAGTAGGATAATACCTGCATCTCGGCGGAAAAAGCGGAGAAATTTTTTTCTGATAAAACCTTATCATTTTAATAACGGTCTTTTTCATTTAAGTATACCCGCTTGGTTAAACATATCAAGCATAATTTCTTGAATATCCGTACTTTTGAGATATTTGGTTTTAGTTCTTGCAACAAAAACAATATCATACGAGCCTTTAATTTTCGGCTCAACACTGCGCCAAGCAGCTCTGATAATTCTTTTGCAGCGGTTTCTTTCAACCGCACATCCGATTTTTTTACTTACGGTTATTCCTATACGACAAATTCCCGCACCGCTTTTTTTAAAATAAACAACCAGTGCAGGATTTGTATAGGATCTGCCTCTATAATAGAGGCGTCTGAAATCACAATTACGATTTAAGGTTACCGTACTCAAATTATTTACCTATTAGTAGGACAACTGCTTTCTGCCCTTTGCTCTGCGGCGAGCAAGTACTTTTCTGCCGTTTCTTGTTGACATTCTCTTACGGAAACCGTGTTCCATCTGACGATGACGCTTTTTCGGCTGATATGTTCTTTTCATCGTTATACCTCCGTTTCATTACAAAAATAATCTGCGGAAAGATATTATAACTAAATGACATAAAAAAGTCAAGATTTAAGGCGATATTAAAGTATTTTTCTTATTTTCAACTATTTGTTGTGCCAAAAATAAATTTAATGACAAAATATTGTGTTAAAAAAATCATAAATTCATAAAAAACACGAAAATCCGCTAAAAAAAGTAAAAAAATTTTTTATTTTTGCCTTATATATATATCTATAAATAACATATATAAATAAAACTATTATATAAGCTATTGAAAAAAATTAATAGGTGTGTTAAAATGTTATTTGCTATATTATGGTCATTTTAGGCTTATATTTACGTTTTTTATATTTTTAGGACTTTTTTATTAAAAACATATAAAACATAAAATAACGTGTTTTAATTGAATTATTATTACAGGAGACAATATTTATGGATTCGTTAAACGATATGTGGAGCGCCGTCTGTGAATGTGCGAAAAAAAATTATAATGTTAATTCGGAAGCATTCAAGCTTTGGTTTACTCCAATAACACTTAAATCATTCGACGGGCAAAAAGCTGTATTGAGTATAAATAATAAGTTTTTATTTCCGATAATTGAAAGAAAATATTCTGAACTTATTAACAATGCTTTTAATGAGGTAATCGGATTTAATGTTGAAATTGAATTTACTCTTGAACAGCTCACGGACGAAAAGGTCGAGCAAAAAGCAAACGACAGCGGAGCTTCATTGAGAACTCTCGGAGATAACTTTGATAACTTCGTTGTAGGTAAATCAAACAACTACGCTTATGCGGCGGCGAAAAAAGTTGCGGAAGATCCGGGAAAATCTTATAATCCTCTTTACATTTACGGAAAATCGGGACTCGGAAAAACACATCTTCTCAAAGCTATTGAAAATGAAATGAAAACAAGAAATCCCGACGCAACTATAATTTATATCACAAGTGAGAATTTTACAAACGACCTTGTTTATCATTTGAGAAACAAGACAATGTATGAATTCCGTGAAAAATACCGTAACTGTGACGCTCTTTTGATGGATGACATTCAGTTTATCGCTCAAAAGGAACAGACGGAAGAAGAATTTTTCCACACATTTAACGCATTGACCGAATATGGAAAACAAATTGTTATGACTTCGGACAGACCTCCGAATGAAATTCAAATTTTGCAGGAAAGACTTAAAACAAGATTTGAATGGGGACTTATGGCTGACATTCAACCCCCCGATTTTGAAACAAGAATGGCCATCATAAAAAATAAAGCTGAACAGTACGATTTTTCCATTCCCGATGAAATAGTCGAATTTTTCGCTCAAGAGGTAAAAAACAACGTTCGTCAGCTTGAAAGTGCGGTTAAAAAAATTAAATCGCTTTGTCTTTTGTCAAACGCAAAGCCGACGCTTGATATTGCAAAGGAAGCTATAAAAGAGCTTACTACCTACAATCAGCCTATTTCGGTAATAAATTCAAAAATAACCGAAACCGTCGGTAATACATACGGAATATCCGTTGAAAACATTATGTCGGACAAGCGTGATAAAAACATTAAAGATGCAAGGCAGATTTCAATGTATATTATCAGAGAAATTACTGGAATGTCTCTTGAGGATATAGGAAAATACTTCGGCGGAAAAACTCATTCTACGGTTAAGCATTCTATCGATAAAGTCAGAAATATGATGGATGAAGATTTTCAGTACAAAAAAACCGTCGAAGATATAATTAAAAACGTTAAAGATTATTGATAAAGTTTTAGACAAGTTTTAGTTTTGAACACTGCATTTTTGAACAGTTAAAATTTATCTTAGATTATATGTTCAATTCTTTTTGTTTTTAGAAAATTTTTCAACATTGAAAAACAGAGAAGAATTATTGAAAAATCAATAATTTTATCTGTTTTGTTAAATTTCGACACCCCCTACTGATAATACTCTTTTATTAAAATATATCTTATGTTTGGAAAGGAAAAAAATATGAAATTCGTTTGCGACACTCAAAAATTCTCGGAAATATGTTCAAATATTCAGCGCTCTGTTTCAAGCAAATCAACTATACCCGCAATTGAGGGTATTTTGCTTACAACAGCAGACAATTCGGTTACCGTTACCGGCTATGATTTGGAAGTTGGAGTAATAACCTCTGTTGAAGCAAAGGTTGAAGAACAGGGAAGTATTATCTTAAATGCCAAAATTCTCTGTGACATTTTAAGAAATCTTCCCGCACAGACGGTCAAAATTGAATCTGATGAAAGAATGACTACAAAGATTAAAAGCGGTGATTCTGAGTTTTCTCTTATAGGAATTAACGCACAGGAATATCCGGAACTTCCGTCTGTAAACAGCAGCTTCCCGATTGTTGTAAAGGGCGGTACTCTCAAGGATATGATAAGAAAAACAATTTTTGCGACTGCGGAAAATGACTCAAAGGTTGTTCATACAGGCGTAAGATTTGAAATAGGAAATTCTCTTATCCGTCTTGTTGCAGTTGACGGCTTTAGATTGGCTATCAGAAACGAAGCTATCGATTATCAGGGCGACGAGCAGATTTTTGTTGTTCCTAAAAAAACTCTTAATGAAATTATGAAGCTTATCGTAAATGATGATGTGGCAATTTCATTGAATATCGGAAAAAGGCATATTGTCTTTGAAATCGGAAGATATCTTATTGTTTCAAGACTTCTTGACGGCGAATTTTTGAATTATAAATCCGCAATTGCCATAAATGAAAATACAAAAGTAGAAGTTAATACAAGAATGCTTATAAGCTGTATTGAAAGAACTTCTCTTATGATTACAGACAGAGCAAAGAGTCCTATCAGATGTATTTTTGATGAGGATTTGATTAAAACTTCGTCAAACACGTCTTTAGGTACTGCAAACGATAAAATTCCCGCAAAAATTGAGGGAGAAAAAATTGAAATCGGCTTTAATAACAGATTTTTGCTTGACGCATTAAAAGTATGCGATACGGACGAGGTTGTTATTAGGCTCAGCAGTCCCATTCAGCCCATAATCATTGTTCCGAAAGAGGGAGACAGTTTCTTATTCCTTGTTCTCCCCGTAAAATTAAAATAATATGAAAAAAATAACAATTAAGGCAAAGGTTGCCGAAAAAGAAAAGGTACAATTAAAAATAGACACTGATTTTATAAGACTTGATGCGGCTTTGAAGCTTGCAAATATTGCAGTAACGGGCGGTCAGGCAAAAATGATAATCGGAGACTGTCAAATTAAAATAGACGGCGAGGTCTGCACAATGAGAGGTAAAAAGCTCAGAAGCGGAGACAGCTTTGAATTTGACAGAAAAATTTACGAAATTATATAGGTAAAATTATGAAAGTAGACAGACTCTCGGTAATTGATTACAGAAATATTGATTATATAGAAATCGCTCCGTCCGAGAATGTAAATGTTATTTTCGGTGAGAACGCACAGGGAAAAACCAATTTACTCGAGAGTATCTGGCTTTTTACGGGTTGCAAAAGCTTTCGTTCAAAAAAAGACAGCGAGCTTTTAGGCTTTGGCAAGGATTTTGCAAAGAATGAAATTGATTTTTTTGCAAAAGGAAGAGAGCAAACCGCAACAATGATAATTGAAAAAAAGCGTTCAATTAACAAAAACGGAGTTGATTTGAAAAGTCCTGCCGAAATGATAGGAGAATTTAATGCAGTTATTTTTTCTCCGTCTCATTTATCACTTATTCAAGAGGGACCCGTAAACAGAAGAAAATTTTTAGACACGGCTCTTTGTCAGTTAAAGCCGAGCTATGCGAGAGTGCTTGCAAAATATAACAGAGCTCTTGAGCAGAGAAATGCTTTGCTTAAAGATATTCAATTTCATTCGGAGCTTTATGATACGCTTGACGTATGGGATGACAGGCTTTCGTCCTATGCTTCGGCGATAGTTTCGGAGAGAATTAAATATACAAGGCTTTTAAGTGAGAACTGTGAAAAAATATACACGGGACTTTCCGACGGAAGAGAAAAACTTGAAATTCAATATGTAAATAACACAGGTCTTTATAATGATGATATTTACGAAATAAAAGATTTTCTTTTTGAAAGGCTCAGACAAAACAGACGTGAAGATATTTTTAATAAAATAACAAGTATCGGTCCGCAAAGGGATGATATTGATATTAAAATAAATTCTCTTTCGGCAAGAAAATTCGGTTCGCAAGGTCAACAGCGTTCTTGTGCGCTCTCAATGAAATTAAGTGAGGCAAATATAATCAAAGATGTCACGGGTGAAGAACCTGTTATACTTCTTGACGATGTAATGAGCGAGCTTGATGTAAACAGGCAGGATTATATATTAAATCATCTTAATTCAAGACAGGTTTTTATAACCTGCTGTGACCCTGCCACCGTTTTGAGAATGTGCGAGGGCAAAACGTTTCATATTGAAAAAGGCAGGTTGATTTAATGTATCTGCAAATAGGAACAGAGGATTTTATAAAAACCGAGGATATAATCGGCATATTTGACCTTGATAATACTACGGTTTCAAAGGCGTCAAGGGATTATCTTAATTTTGCGGAAAAGCAAGGACTGTCAAAAACGGTTTCCTATGACTTGCCTAAATCCTTTATTGTAACCGAAGAAAAAGAAAAAAGAACGGTGTATATATTGCCGTATTCAACAAACACGTTATTTAAGAGAATAGATTAAATTCATTTTGAATTTATCGTAACGGAGGAAAAAATGAGCGAAGAAATCAAAAATGTAATGGAAGACGAAGAAATGAATACTACCGTTACCGAAGAATACGGTGCGGACGCCATTCAGGTTCTTAAAGGACTTGAGGCTGTAAGAAAGCGTCCGGGTATGTATATCGGCTCTACCGGTCCTAAGGGTCTTCATCATCTTGTGTATGAAATCGTCGATAACTCAATAGACGAGGCATTGGCAGGCTATTGTACACATATCGAGGTTGAAATTTTACCCGATAATATAATTACCGTAAGAGATAACGGACGAGGAATTCCTGTTGGTATCAACGAGGAAGAGGGACTTCCTGCCGTTACAGTCGTTCTTACCGTTCTTCACGCAGGCGGTAAATTCGGCGGAAGCGGATATAAGGTTTCGGGCGGATTGCACGGTGTCGGCTCTTCCGTTGTTAATGCGCTTTCTGAATGGTTTGAGGTTGAGGTAAGCCAAAACGGTCATATTTATAAGCAGAGATTTGAAAGAGGAAACATAGTTACCGATCTTGAAGTAGTCGGAGATACCGACGAAACGGGTACTCTTATCAGATTTAAAGCAGATTCCGAAATATTTACCGAAACAACCGTTTACGAATTTGAAGTATTACAGAGAAGACTTCGTGAACAGGCTTTCCTTAATGCGGGACTTAAAATAACTCTTACAGATAAGAGGGACGAAGAAAATATTGTTGAAGAGGTTTACTGCTATGAGGGCGGTATCCGTTCTTTCGTTGATTTCATAAATAAATCAAGAGGTCTTTCTCCTGTTTATGATGAAATTCTCCATTTCTCAACCGTTCAAGACGATAAGAGTGCAGAAGTTGCAATTTCTTACAATGACGGATATAACGAGATTATACTTTCCTTTGCAAACAATGTTCGTACAATCGACGGCGGTACTCACGAGGACGGCTTTAAGACTGCCTTGACAAAGGTGTTTAACGATTACGGCAGAAAATTCAAATTGCTTAAGGACAGCGATAAAAATCTTTCGGGCGACGACGTTCGTGAGGGCTTGACGGTCGTTATCAGCGTTAAGCTTACAGAGGCGGAGTTTGAGGGACAGACAAAGGGCAAACTCGGTAATACGGAAATGAAGGCTCTTGTAAACAAAATGCTTTATGAGAAAATGATGACGTATTTCGAGGAAAATCCTGCGGTTGCAAAGACGATTTTCTCAAAGGCACTTGACGCTTCAAGAGCGAGAGAGGCGGCAAGAAAGGCAAGAGATACGGCAAGAAGAAAATCTGCATTTGAGGGCAACTCACTTCCCGGAAAGCTTGCGGATTGTATCGAAAATAATCCAGAACACACAGAATTGTTTATCGTCGAGGGAGATTCGGCGGGCGGCTCGGCAAAAGAGGGCAGAGATAACCGTATCCAGGCTATTCTTCCGCTTTGGGGTAAAATGCTTAACGTTGAGAAAGCAAGAATTGACAAGGTTATCGGCAACGATAAGCTTACACCTATTGTTCTTGCGCTCGGAACGGGTATCGGCGACGAATTTGATATAGAAAAAATCAGATACCATAAAATAGTTATTATGGCCGATGCCGACGTTGACGGTCAGCATATCAGAACGCTTCTTTTGACGTTCTTCTTCAGATATATGCGTCCGCTTATTGACGAGGGCTATATTTACATTGCACAGCCCCCTCTTTTCAAGGTTTCAAAGGGTAAGTCGTTCAAATACGCTTACACTGAGGAGGAGAGGGACAGATACACGGCGGAATTCGGCGGAGATAAGGTTGATATTCAGCGATATAAGGGTCTCGGTGAGATGGATCCCGAACAGCTTTGGGAGACAACAATGGATCCTGCAACAAGAATTATGCTTCGTGTTACCCTTGAGGACGCTATGGAAGCAGATGAAACCTTCTCAATTTTGATGGGCGATAAGGTTGAGCCGAGAAGAGAATTTATTGAGAAAAATGCAAAATATGTTCAAAACCTTGACATTTAAGATAAAGAGGTAAGACGATGGCTAAAAATAAAACTTCAAGCGCAAGTCATAATCATAATTTAGGAGATTATGTTCCGCTTGAGCAACAGAACATTATAAACAAGGAAATAAATCAGGAAATGAGAAATTCATTCCTTGATTACTCTATGTCGGTTATCACCTCCCGTGCACTTCCCGACGTCAGAGACGGCTTAAAGCCCGTTCACAGAAGAATTCTCTACACAATGTACGAAAAGCATTTGTATCCGAATGTGGCATACCGTAAGTGCGCCGATACAGTCGGTGCCGTATTGGGTTCTTACCATCCTCACGGTGATGCTTCGGTTTACGATGCAATGGTTAGACTTGCACAGGATTTCTCAATGAGATACACTCTTGTTGACGGTCACGGTAACTTCGGTTCAATCGACGGCGACCCCCCTGCTGCATACCGTTATACAGAGTCGAGAATGAGCAAAATCGCTCTCGAGCTTTTGACTGATATTGACAAAAAGACCGTAGACTATGTTTCAAACTACGATGACAGACTTAAAGAGCCCACAGTTCTTCCGTCAAGATACCCGAACCTGCTTGTAAACGGCTCAACGGGTATTGCCGTAGGTATGGCAACAAATATTCCTCCTCACAATCTCGGTGAGGTTATTGACGGTGTTTGTTGTGTAATTGACAATCCCGACGCTTCGTTGGAAGAAATTATGGAGCATATCAAGGGACCCGATTTCCCGACAGAGGGAATTATTATGGGCAGAGCCGGTATTCGTGCGGCTTATGCTACGGGCAGAGGCAAAATTACTCTTCGTGGCCGTGCCGAAATTATTGAAAACGAAAAGAACGGCAAATTTCAAATCGTAATTACCGAGCTTCCCTATCAGGTTAATAAGGCAAGACTTATCGAGTCAATCGCAGAGCTTCATAAGGATAAAAAAATCGAAGGAATGTCGGGCATTAACGACTATTCTTCAAAGCGTGGCGGCGGTATCAGAATTGTTATCGACTTAAAGAGAGACGCAAACCCGCAGGTTATCTTAAATCAGTTGTATCAAATGACGCAGTTGCAGATTTCCTACGGTATAATTCAGCTTGCTCTCGTTGACGGTGTTCCGAAGATACTTACTCTTAAAGAAATTATTGAACAGTATATTAAATTCCAATGTGAAATTATCACAAGAAGAACGGAATTTGACCTTAAAAAAGCACAGGACAGAGAGCATATTCTTGCAGGTCTTGAAAGAGCCGTTGACATTGTTGACGAGATTATTGCGACAATTCGTGCTTGTAAAGGCGGTCAGGCTGAGGCGAAGCAGGCTATTATGGATAAGTTCGACTTTGACGAGCCTCAGGCAGATGCGATAGTTGCATTCAGGCTCGGTCAGTTGGCAGGTCTTGAAATTCAAAAGATTATTTCAGAAAGAAAGGAACTTCAGGAAAAGATTAAGGCTTTGCTTGAGCTTTTGTCCTCGGAAGCAAATATTAAAAACACCGTTAAAGCAGAGCTTCAGGTTATTGCCGAAAAATTCAGCGATGAGAGAAGAACCGAGATTTCCAATGTTGCGGGCGAAGTTGATATTGAGGATCTTATTCCCGAAGAGGACTGCGTTTATACGCTTACAAATATGGGATATATTAAACGTCAGCCTGTTGACACTTATCAGAGTCAGCGCAGAGGCGGTAAGGGTATCAAGGGTATGACAAGACGTGAAGAGGATTATGCAAAAACAATGTTTACCTGCTCTTCACACGATTATATTATGTTCTTTACCTCGCTCGGTAAGGCTTACAGACTCAAGGGATATGAAATTCCCGAGGGCAGCCGTTCAAGTAAGGGTATGAATGTTGTAAATATTCTTCCGATAACTTCGGACGAGAAAATTACATCAATGATAAGAGTTCCGAACTTCAGCGACGAGGATAATTTCTATCTCTGTATGCTTACAAAACAGGGTATTATCAAGCGTACTCCGCTTAATGCGTATAAGAATATTCGTAAGTCGGGTATTCTTGCAATAAGTCTTGACGAGGGTGACGAGCTTGATTGGGTTGCTCTTACAGACGGAACGAAGAAGATAATGGTAGCAACAAAGAAGGGCTTTGCAATTACATTTGAGGAAAATGATGCAAGGGTAATCGGCAGAACTGCCCGTGGTGTTAAGGCTATCTCACTTCGTGACGGCGACGAGGTTACGGGTATGTGTATCCTCGAAGAGGGCAAAAAGGTTCTTACAATTTCAGAAACAGGCTTCGGCAGACGCTCCGAAATTGACAATTACCGTATTCAGTCAAGAGGCGGTAAGGGACTTACCAACTATAAGACGGAGCTTTACGGAGACGTTGCGGCGGTTTCAATGATTGATGACGACGAGGATATTATCATAATTTCTTCGGACGGAATTATCATAAGAATAAAGGCATCCGATATAAGCACCTTCTCAAGAACATCAAAGGGTGTTCGTGTTATGAAGGTATCTGAGGGCGAAAAGGTTTCGGCTTTCTCGATTACCGCACATGATGCAGAAGAAAAGACCGATGAGCTTGAAATAAGCGAAGAAGATGCCGAGGGTAACGAAACAGAAGTGTCCGAAACGGAAGAATAATTTATAAATACGCATATTTTGCGTAACAATCTGTTAATTTTTAGATGCTACAATTAAAGAAAATACAGTAATGGTGGTAGTATATGAATTATCAACAGCCTTTCTCTCCTTACGGACAGAACAGTCAATACAATTTTAACAATAACTATAACGGAGAATATTATCTTCTCAAAAACAGGCATAAGGCGAACATTTCAACCGTCAGCAAGGTATGCGGTGCTGCGGTTACGGCGTTTATCGTGCTCGGAACAATTTTAGGACTTGTTCTTTCCCAGGTTGACGGCTTTGAAGAGCTTTATAGGAACAACGAGTATTTTGTTTCTGCGCTGACGGCGTTGATGTCGCTTTTCACGTTGGGACTTCCGTTTTTGATTGCATATAAATCGTTAAAAAAGAAAAATTATGTCAACGATTTGCCGCTTGGAAGACCTTATGACAATAAGGAATTTGCACTTTTAATTCCGATTACCGTAATGCTTTGTATTCTCGGAAGCATCGCAACGGGTATGTTTTCAACGTTTTGTGAGGCTGTGTTCGGAATTGAGTTTTCGCAGCCTGACGACGGCTCGACCTACAGCACCTTTTCAACGGTTGCAATGTCGTTTTTTGTGACCGCCGTTATCCCTGCGTTTGTTGAGGAATTTGCAATCAGGGGCGTTGTTATGCAGTCGCTCCGTAAATACGGAGACGGCTTTGCTATAATTATGTCCTCATTTGTGTTTGCTCTTATGCACGGAAATATGATACAGATCCCCTTTGCGTTTATTGCCGGTATCGGTATCGGATATGCGGTTATTAAAACAGGCACTATGTGGACGGGCATTATAATTCACTTTATAAACAACGCTATTGCAGTGATTTCAATGACTGTTTCGCAGAATTGCTCGGATGAAATTACGAATATGTTTTCAATGATTCTTTACACGGTCGTTTTTGCTGTGGGAATTATTTGTTTTGCACTTTATGCAAACGACAGAAAGCAAAAGGCTCTCGGCGGAGCTTTTTCAAAAAACACTCTTTCAAGAGGCTGCACGACTGCTCTTACAAGCGGAGAAAAAGCAATCAGCTTTATCTTTAGTGCACCGATGGTAATTGCAGAGGTTTTGCTTATTGTCGAAACAAGCCTTTATATTAACTGATATGGATAAATATGATTTTATGCGTCTTGCACTTGAACAGGCAAGGCTTTCGGCAGATGAGGGTGAAGTTCCGGTCGGTGCGGTGGTTGTGAGAAACGGCGAGGTTGTTTCCTACGGCAGAAATCGCAGAGAAAAGGAGAAAAACGCTCTTTGCCACGCTGAAATAGAGGCGATTGATAAAGCTTGCAAGGCTCTCGGCGGTTGGCGGCTTTGGGAATGCGAAATGTATGTAACCCTTGAGCCGTGTCCGATGTGCGCAGGTGCGATTATAAATTCAAGACTAAAAAAAGTCACATATGGCGCAAAGGATTATAAAAACGGTGCCGTTGAATCTGTGACCGAAATGTTTTCTCTCCCCTTTACGCATAAGCCGGAAACGGAAAGCGGAGTTTTGGACGAGGAATGTTCAAATATGCTCTCGGAATTTTTTAAGAATTTACGTGAGCAGAGAACAAATAATAAATAAGTAATAAAATTTATTTTAGGTGATATTATGAGTGAAAATTGCAATCATGATTGCTCAAGCTGTGCTTCTAAGTGCGAAAACGAAAAGAAGGATTTTCGTTTACCGCAGAACGCAAACAGCAATGTAAAAAAGGTTATCGGAGTTGTCAGCGGCAAGGGCGGCGTAGGTAAAAGCTTTGTTACGTCTACACTTGCGCTTGCTTCACAGCTTCACGGCTATAAAACGGCTATACTTGACGCCGATATTACAGGCCCGTCAATTCCCAAAGCCTTCGGTATTCACGGCAGAGCACTCGGAAACGACGAGGGAATTTTGCCTGCTGAAACAAAACTCGGAATTAAAATAATGAGTATTAACCTTTTGCTTGAAAAAGAGGACTCTCCCGTTATTTGGAGAGGTCCTGTAATTTCGGGCGTTATAAATCAGTTCTGGCAGGAGGTTCAATGGGGCGACGTTGACTATATGTTTGTCGATATGCCTCCCGGAACGGGCGACGTTCCGCTTACCGTGTTCCAAAGTATGCCCGTTGACGGAATTATTATCGTTACGACGCCGCAGGACCTTGTAACTATGATAGTTAAAAAGGCTTACAATATGGCAAAGATGATGAATATACCGATTCTCGGTATAGTTGAAAATATGAGCTATTTTGAATGTCCCGATTGTCACAAAAAGCACTACATTTTCGGAGAGAGCAAAATAGACGAGGTTGCAGAGGAGCTTGAGATACCCGTTCTCGCCAAGCTTCCGATAAATCCTGCTGCAGCGGCATATGTCGATAACGGCACAATAGAGCTTGCAGACGCTTCGGCAATGACCGAGGTTATAGAGCGTATTGCCGAATAAGTCAAAAGGCACAAAAACACCTGTAAAACCACGGGTGTTTTTTCTTATTTATCTATTGAATTAAATCGCCAGTAAATGTATAATTATAAAAATAATGTAAAATGGGAGGATATTAAAATGCTAAATGAAAAATTTGCAAAAGAAGGTCTTACCTTTGACGACGTTTTGCTCATTCCGGCAGAGAGCGACGTTTTGCCGAAGGATATTGACGTTTCAACACAGCTGACAAAGAAAATCAGACTTAATATTCCTATGCTTACGGCGGCTATGGATACAGTCACAGAATCGAGAATGGCTATTGCCATTGCCCGTGAAGGCGGTATAGGTATCATTCATAAAAATATGTCTATCGATGCACAGAGAGCAGAGGTAGATAAGGTAAAGAGAAGTGAAAACGGCGTTATTATAAATCCGTTCTTCCTTCACGCCGACAACACGGTTGAAGAAGCAAACAACCTTATGCACCATTACAAAATTTCGGGCGTTCCGATTTGTGACGGCGACGGTAAGCTTGTCGGCATTATCACAAACCGTGATATGAGATTTATGACCGATTACAGCGTTAAAATCGGCGAAGTAATGACAAAGGACCATCTTGTTACCTCCCATATAGGTACAACTCTTGAGCAGGCTAAGGAAATTCTTATGAAGCACAAGATTGAAAAGCTTCCGCTTGTTGACGACCAGGGCTATCTCAAGGGTCTTATCACAATCAAGGATATTGAAAAGAGCGTTCAGTATCCCAATTCGGCAAGAGATGCAAGCGGCAGACTTCTTTGCGGTGCGGCTATCGGCGTAACTTCGGACGTTCTTGACAGAGCAGCCGCTCTTGTTGAGGCAGGCGTTGATGTGCTTACACTTGACTCCGCACACGGTCATTCAAGAAATATTCTTAATGCCGTTTCAAGAGTTAAGGCGGCATTCCCCGAGATTTCACTTATTGCCGGTAACGTTGCAACGGCAGAGGGCACAAAGGCTCTTATCGACGCAGGTGCCGATTGCGTTAAGGTCGGTATAGGCCCCGGCTCTATCTGCACAACCCGTGTGGTTGCAGGTATCGGTGTTCCGCAGGTTACAGCAGTTTATGATTCGGCAAATGAGGCTGCAAAGCACGGAATTTCCGTAATCGCCGACGGCGGTATTAAATATTCGGGCGAAATCGTTAAGGCTATCGCCGCAGGTGCTTCGGCAATAATGGTCGGCTCACTTGTTGCAGGCTGTGAGGAATCCCCCGGAAGCAGTGAAATCTATCAGGGCAGACAGTTCAAGGTATACAGAGGTATGGGTTCGATAGCTGCCATGAACAAGGGCTCAAAGGACAGATATTTCCAAGAGGATAACAAGAAACTCGTTCCCGAGGGAATTGAGGGACGTGTTCCTTATAAGGGAGTTCTCTCCGATACAGTATATCAGATGATGGGCGGTCTTAAATCCGGTATGGGCTACTGTGGCTGCAAAAATGTTCCCGAGCTTCAGCAGAAGACGAGATTTATCAGAATTACAAATGCAGGTCTTAAAGAAAGCCATCCCCACGATGTTTTCATCACTAAGGAAGCACCGAACTATTCGGTTAATTTATAATTTGATTTGAAATTGAGGTAAGGATATGTATAACGATCTTTTGGATTCAATCGGTCTTGTTTCAAAGTATGACGAGCAGGTTGGCTCGGCAATGAAAAAAGAGCTTGAGCGTCAGCAGAGAAACATTGAGCTTATTGCAAGTGAGAACATAGTTTCTCCTGCGGTTATGGCTGCTATGGGAAGCATCCTGACAAACAAATACGCAGAGGGTTATCCGGGTAAGAGATATTACGGCGGATGCGAGTGCGTTGATATTGTCGAGGATATCGCAAGAGACAGAGTTAAGGAGCTTTTCGGTGCAAGCTACGCAAATGTTCAGCCTCATTCGGGCGCACAGGCTAATATGGCTGTTTACTTTGCACTTCTCAATCCCGGCGATACCGTTATGGGCATGAATCTTGCAGAGGGCGGACACCTCACACACGGCTCACCTGTTAATATGTCGGGTAAATATTTCAACTTTGTACCTTACGGCGTAAACGCTGACGGCTTTATCGATTATGACGAGTTTGAAGAAAAAGCTAAAGAGTGCAAACCGAAGCTTATCGTCGCAGGCGCTTCGGCATATCCGAGAATTATCGACTTTGAGAGAATTTCTCAAATCGCAAAAGAAGTCGGTGCTTACTTTATGGTCGATATGGCTCATATTGCGGGACTTATTGCGGCAGGACTTCACCCCTCGCCCGTTCCGTATGCAGACGTTGTAACATCAACAACTCATAAGACTTTGAGAGGCCCGAGAGGCGGTCTTATCCTTTGCAACGACGAGGAACTCGGCAAGGCGTTTAACAAGGCTATCTTCCCCGGAACACAGGGCGGTCCGCTTATGCACGTTATCGCAGGTAAGGCAGTTTGCTTCGGCGAGGCTCTCAAGCCCGAGTTTAAGGAATATCAGAAGAATGTTATTGACAACTGTCAGGCACTCGTAAAGGGCTTGCTTGCAAGAGATATCAAGCTTGTATCGGGCGGAAGCGACAACCACCTTTGCCTTGTTGACCTTCGTGGCAGCGAGGTTACGGGTAAAGAGCTTGAGCACAGACTTGACGAGGTTTATATCACGGCTAACAAGAACACTGTTCCCAACGAGCCCCGCAGTCCGTTTATCACAAGCGGCTTGCGTCTCGGCACTCCTGCTGTTACAACAAGAGGCTTTGACGCTGAGGATATGGATAAGATTGCAGAGTACATTGCTCTTGCGGTAAATGACTTTGAAAACAGCAAGGATTACATCCGCAACGGTGTTAATGAAATTTGCAACAGACATCCGCTTTATAAGTAATTGAAAAAGGCGTAATTTATGAGAGACGTTATTATCGCAAGTGCTAATAATCGTTCCGCAGAGCATATTAAAAGAATTTTGCAAAGCGGTGGGGTGTTCGTTCGCTCTCTTTTATGCTCGGGAAACGAGGTGCTCGCTTTTACGGGCGTTTATCCACGGGCATTGGTGGTGTGCGGAAGGCTCGGCGATATGACGGCTCTCACTCTTGCTAATATGCTTCCGCAGGGCTGTGATGTTATACATCTTTTGCCCTCGGGAGAATCGCAGGCTGTGTTTGTAAGCAATATGGTAGAAATAAATATGCCGATTGACAGAATTGAGTTTTTGAGAACCGTTAAGGTAATGGCGGCAACGGAAAATGAGGTTCTTTCAAGACACAAGAAAAGCGGCGAGACAGAGGAAATACTTGACAGGGCTAAGCGTATAATAATGAACAGGCACCACGTTTCCGAGCGTGAGGCACACAAGATATTACAGCGTAGAAGCATGGAAAGCGGAATGAAGCTTTTGGAGCTTGCACGAATGATTGGAGATGGATAGATTGAAATTTACTAAAATGCACGGAGCAGGAAATGACTACATATATGTCAACTGCTTTGAGGAAACGGTCAAAAATCCGGAAAAGCTTGCGATAAAGGTCAGCGACAGACATTTCGGCATCGGCTCGGACGGACTTATTCTCATTTCCCCGAGCGACAAGGCGGATTTCAAGATGAACATTTATAACGCCGACGGCTCCGAGGGTATGATGTGCGGAAACGGCATAAGATGCGTTTCGAAATATGTTTACGATAACGGTATGACCGATAAGGACGAAATATCGGTTGAAACAAGAAGCGGAATCAAGCTTATAAAAATGAACGTTGAGAACGGGAAAGTTGTCAGCGCAAGGGTTAATATGGGCGAGCCGATTTTGCAAGCAGATAAAATACCGACAAAATTCGACGGCGAAAGCGTGGTTAGACGAAAATTAACTATCGACAAAAAAGAGTACGAGGTTACCTGTGTTTCTATGGGAAACCCCCATTGCATTGTCTATGTTGACGACGTTAAAAGCATTGACCTTGAAAAAATAGGCCCTAAATTTGAAAACAACGAAATGTTCCCCGAAAGAATAAACACGGAATTTGTGCACGTGGTGAGCGATACCGAACTTGATATGAGGGTTTGGGAAAGAGGCTCGGGCGAAACTCTCGCCTGCGGCACAGGCTCTTGTGCGGTAACCGTGGCTTCTGTGCTTTGCGGCTACTGTAAGAGGAACACGGAGATAAAAATAAATCTTTTAGGCGGTACGCTTACCGACATTTGGACTGACGGCGGAGACGTTTATATGACAGGTCCTGCCGCAACGGTATGCACCGGTGAAATTGAAGAATAAACGAAAGGAAATACAAAAATGAAATTCAACGAAAACTTTTTGAAAATCGAAAGCAGCTATCTTTTTTTGAACATTGCGAAAAAGGTTGAGGCTTATTCAAAGGCAAATCCCGACAAAGAGATTATAAGACTCGGTATCGGCGACGTTACACGTCCGTTGGCACCTGCTTGCATTGACGCTATGCACAAGGCTGTTGATGAAATGTCGAAAGCTGAAACTTTCAGAGGATATCCGCCTGCATTCGGCTATGATTTCCTTTTGGACGCGATCAATGAAAATGACTATAAGGCTCACGGCGTAGAGCTTGACAATTCGGAAATTTTCGTATCGGACGGCGCAAAGAGCGATACGGGCAACATCGGCGATATTTTCTCGCTTGACAATAAGGTTGCTATTTGCGACCCTGTTTATCCCGTATATGTTGACACAAATGTTATGTCAGGCCGTTCGGGCGAAAAGGACGCAGACGGAAAATGGTCAAACATTTATTATATGACCTGCCTTGCCGAAAACAATTTCCTGCCCGAGCTTCCTAAGGAAAAGGTTGATTTGATTTACCTTTGCTTCCCGAACAACCCGACGGGTATGGCAATTACAAAAGACGAACTTAAAAAATGGGTTGACTATGCAAACGAGAACGGCTCTGTAATCCTTTACGACGCAGCTTATGAAGCGTTTATCACAGAGGATAATGTACCGCACACCATTTATGAAATCGAGGGCGCAAAGACCTGCGCAATTGAGTTCAAATCCTTCTCAAAAACGGCAGGATTTACAGGTGTACGTTGCGGCTATACGGTTGTTCCGCACGAACTCAAAGTGGACGGCGTAGAACTTAATTCAATGTGGGCACGCAGACAGGCAACAAAGTTCAACGGCGTTTCCTATGTGACACAGAGAGCAGCAGAGGCTGTTTATTCCGAACAGGGAAAGAAAGAAATCAGAGAAACCATTGCTTATTATCAGAAAAATGCTAAAATAATATATGACGGATTGAAAGATTGCGGCTTTGAGGTTTACGGTGCTGTCAATTCGCCGTATATTTGGCTCAAAACTCCCGACGGTATGGGAAGCTGGGACTTCTTCGATTTGCTTCTTAATGAGTTGCAGGTTGTAGGTACACCCGGCGAGGGCTTCGGACCCGCAGGCGAGGGATATTTCCGCCTTACCGCTTTCGGAACAACCGAAAACACCGAAAAGGCTGTTGAAAGAATCAGAAAATATTTTGCAAAATAATGAGGAGTGCTATAATGAAAGATATCTACGAGAGTCCGCTTAATTCAAGATATTCAAGCAAGGAAATGAAATACATTTTCTCACCTGATTTCAAGTTTAAGACTTGGAGAAAGCTTTGGATTGCTCTTGCGGAGAGTGAAAAAGAGCTTGGCTTGGATATTACCGACGAGCAGATAGCAGAGCTTAAAGCTCACGCTGAGGATATAAACTATGAGGTTGCCGAGGCTGAGGAAAAGGTGGTTCGTCACGATGTAATGAGCCATGTTCACGCTTACGGCGTACAGTGTCCGAAGGCAAAGGGAATCATCCATTGGGGCGCTACCTCCTGCTATGTCGGAGATAACACGGATGTTATCATAATGACAGAGGCGTTAAAGCTTGTCAGAAAAAAGCTTGTCAACCTTATAAACGAGCTTTCGAAGTTCGCTATGAAATATAAGGATATGCCTTGCCTTGCATTCACTCATTTTCAGGCAGCTCAGCCGACAACCGTCGGAAAAAGAGCTTCGCTTTGGCTCAACGATTTGGTGCTTGACTTTGCACAGCTTGAGTTCCAGCTTTCACAGATGAAGCTTTTAGGCTCAAAGGGTACAACGGGAACACAGGCATCGTTCGTTGAGATTTTTGACGGCGATTCCGAAAAAATCAAGGCTCTCGACAGGAAAATTGCAGAGAAAATGGGATTTGAAAACTGCTATATGGTGTCGGGACAGACCTATTCAAGAAAGCTTGACTATAATGTTTTGAGCGTTCTTTCCGAGATTGCTCAGTCGGCTTACAAGTTCTCGGGCGATATGAGATTGCTGCAGCACAAAAAAGAGCTTGAAGAACCGTTTGAGAAAAAGCAGATTGGCTCTTCCGCAATGGCATACAAGAGAAATCCGATGAGAAGCGAAAGAATTTCATCGCTTTCAAGATATGTGATTTGCGATACGCTCAACCCTGCAATCACAGCCGCTACACAGTGGTTTGAGAGAACGCTTGACGACTCTGCAAACAAGAGAATAAGCGTGCCCGAGGCATTCCTTGCGGTAGATGCGGTGCTTGAGCTTTATATAAACGTCGTTGACGGAATTGTTGTATATCCCAAGATGATTGAAAGACACCTCAACGAGGAGCTTCCGTTTATGGCGACCGAAAATATTATGATGGCTGCCGTTAAAAAAGGCGGAGACCGTCAGGAGCTTCACGAGAGAATTCGTGAGCTTTCAATGGAGGCAGGCAAGGTTGTCAAGGTTGACGGCGGAGAAAACGATTTGGTTGACCGTATTGCGGCTGACAGTATGTTCTCGCTTACAAAGGAGGAAATCCTTGCCGAAATGAAACCCGAAAAGTTTGTCGGCAGAGCACCCGAGCAGGTTGTTGAGTTTATCGACGCCGAGGTTAAGCCGATACTTGAAAAGTATAAGGATGAATTGGGAATAAGCGTAGAGATAAATGTTTAATGTGTACAAATATCTTAAAAAGAGGCTGATTTATTGATTTACACCGGTGAAACCTGTCCTGTATGCGGTAAAAAATTTGCAGAGGGCGACGATATAGTCGTTTGTCCCGTTTGCGGAACTCCGCATCACAGAGATTGTTACAATCTTCATAATGTTTGCGCTAACGAAGGCTTGCACGCTGAAAATTTTGAATGGAAGCCCGAAGCGAAAGCGGAAGAGCCGAAAGCGTTTGAGGAGCACGGAAAAAACGGAGGAAAAACCGTTGTTTGCCCGAACTGCGGAAGAGAAAATCCGGCAGAAGAGCCGAATTGCCTTTATTGTTCCGCAAGGCTTTATAACATTCAAAATGCAATTCCGCCGTTTCCGAATATGCCGTACGGGGCAAGAGTTATTGAGATTTCTCCCGACGACACAATAGGCTCACATAAAATTTCAGACGTTGCTTCGTATATCAGAAATGGCGCAAGCAGATATATACCTAAATTTTATGCCGCTGAAAAGACGGGCAAAAAATTCACTTTCAACTGGGCGGCGTTTTTCTTCTCGCCCTATTGGTTCTTTTTCAGAAAAATGAACATTATAGGCTTCGTGTTGCTGCTTGTTTCGCTGTTTACAACGGGAGTCTGCACAACACCGAGATTTGTCGAAAGAACAGAGGCTTATTATGCTTCTGTCGAGCAGTACCAAAGCGGAGAACTTTCCGTTGAGGAAATGAGTGAGGTCAGCAAGGAGTTTATTAAAACGCCCGAGGTCATAGCTCTTGCGAGCGTTGAGTTTGCAATTAGGCTGTTTGGCGGAATTTTCGGTAACACGTTTTATAAAAAGAAAATCGAAAAGGATTTGACCGATTTTAAGGCGGAGTCAAAAACCGATGAGGAATATCAGCTGCGGATTTTGAAACGAGGCGGTACTTCAATGGTAATGACGACGCTCGGAGTTTTAGGATATTACTGTGCAGAACAGTTGTTGATTTCGTTTATCACAAGGGGGAACTGATTATGAAAATCACAAAGGCGATTATACCTGCGGCAGGTCTCGGAACAAGGGTGTTACCCGCCTCAAAATCCGTGCCGAAAGAAATGTTGAATATCGTTGATAAGCCTGCAATTCAGTACATTGTAGAAGAGGCTGTTGCGGCAGGAATAACTGATATTCTTGTTATCACAAACAGAGGTAAGGGTGTAATTGAGGATCATTTTGACCACTCGTTTGAGCTTGAGGCTTCGCTCAAGGACAACCCGTCTAAAAAGAAGATTTATGACGATGTACTCAAAGCGTCAAGCCTTGCAAATATGTACTATATCAGGCAAAAAGAGACAAAGGGTCTTGCCCATGCGATTTCATGTGCGAGGAGCTTTATCGGCAACGAGCCGTTTGCAATTCTCTACGGTGACGACGTTATCGTATCTCCCGAGGGCAAGCCTGTTATCGGTCAGCTTATCGACGCATATGACGAGTACGGTGTAGGCTGCGTAGGCGTTAAGGAGGTTCCGAGAAAGGACGTACCGAAGTACTGCTCTCTTGATGTAACTCCGATTGACAATAACGTTATGGCTGTTCACAACATTATCGAAAAGCCCACCCCAGAGGAGATTGTTTCCTGCTATTCGATTTTGGGCAGAGTTGTTATGCCGCCTGAAATTTTCGATTTGATTGAGCAGACTCCACCTGACAAGAAAAGCGGCGAGGTTTACTTTACGGACTCAATGCTTATGCTTGCTCGCCAGGGGAAACTCAATGCTGTTGACTTTGACGGCATCCGCTATGATATGGGCAACAAGCTCGGCATTATGAAAGCTAACTGTGAGGTTGCGCTCAACCATGATGAAATCGGCGAGGATTTCAAAGCTTATCTCAAAGAGCTTGTCAAGACATTCTAAAAGAAAATAAACATATTTAAGGGCACGGTTTTTCCGTGTCCTTTTTTGTCAAAAAACGGCGTATTATAGCATTAAAAAAGTACAAATAATGGTACTATTCGTAACAATTTTGTTTGATTTTGCAGACGTATATCACTATAATCAGGGTTAGAAAATGTTACGAAAGGACACAATTTAATGACACTGAATGAACTTGCAAAAGCTTACAGAGAAGACGAAAAGAGGCTTGAAAAACAAATCGCAGCATTGCGAGAAAGCTCAAAAAATTATACGGGCGCACAGAAGCATAACGCAAACAGACATCTGCTCTGTCTTTACGAAATGAAAAGAGAAGTGGCCAATACGGCAAAAACGCTCGAAAACTATTATACAGAAAAGTCGCAAACAAGGCTTTATCATAAAAAAAGCGACATTTTACACCCGCAATCTTAATTTTTCTATTGATAAATTGATAACAAAAATGTATAATACTATCGTACATCTCCGTAAAGTAAACGGATGCGATATGTATATGCGGATTTGTTTTAGGGCAAACTGCTTATTGTATTACGGCTCTTTACGGTAAAACAGGAAAGGAGTTCATGTTACAATGATTAACTATTCACATGAAGTTGAAACAATGTGCTGTGTTGCTAAAGGACCGCACCATGATCCCGCTCCCATTCCCGAAGAAGGCAAATGGGTAGCTGCAAAGCAGATTACAGACATTTCGGGTTACACACACGGTATTGGCTGGTGTGCACCTCAGCAGGGCTGCTGCAAGCTCTCACTTAACGTTAAAAACGGAATTATCGAAGAGGCTCTTGTTGAGACTGTCGGTTGCTCGGGTATGACTCACTCGGCGGCAATGGCAGCGGAAATTCTTCCGGGCAAGACTGTTCTTGAGGCTCTTAATACAGACCTTGTTTGTGATGCTATCAATACAGCAATGAGAGAGTTGTTCTTGCAGATCGTTTACGGTCGTACACAGTCTGCTTTCTCTGATGACGGGCTTGTTATCGGCGCAGGTATGGAGGATCTCGGTAAGGGCTTCCGTTCAATGGTCGGCACAATGTACGGCACAAAGGCAAAGGGAGTTCGTTACCTTGAAATGACAGAGGGCTATTGCACAAGAATGGCTCTTGATGAGAACGACGAGGTTATCGGCTATGAGTTCGTTTCGCTCGGCAAGATGACAGATTTCATCAAGCAGGGTATGGAGCCCAACGAAGCATATAAGAAATCAATCGGAACTTACGGCAGATTTGATGAGGCCGCTAAGTATATCGATCCGAGAAAAGAATAAGAGAGGGAGGATTTAACAATGGCACAGTTTGAAGGTTACGAAAGACGTGAGGCTAAAATCCTCGCAACTCTTAAAGAATATGGCATTTCGTCAATCGACGAGTGTAAAGAAATTTGTGCAGAAAAAGGCATTGACCCCTATACAATCGTACAGGAAACACAGCCTATCTGCTTTGAGAACGCTAAGTGGGCTTACACCGTAGGCGCTGCAATCGCTATTAAGTCAGGTTGCACAAAGGCTGCTGATGCGGCTGCCGCTATCGGCGTTGGTCTTCAGAGCTTCTGCATCCCCGGTTCTGTTGCTGAAAACCGTAAAGTTGGTCTCGGTCACGGAAACCTCGGTAAGATGCTCCTTTCCGAAGAGACAGAGTGCTTCTGCTTCCTTGCAGGACACGAGAGCTTTGCAGCTGCTGAGGGCGCAATCAAAATCGCTCTTAACGCAAACAAAGTTCGTCAGAAGAACCTCAGAGTTATCTTGAACGGTCTCGGTAAGGACGCTGCTTACATTATTTCAAGAATCAACGGCTTCACATATTGTGAAACAGAGTTTGATCCCTACTCGGAAACCGTTAAGGTTACAGAGCAGAGAGCATTCTCAAACGGTCCGAGAGCTGATGTTAAGTGCTACGGCGCTGACAACGTTCCCGAGGGCGTTGCTATCATGAAGCTTGAAAATGTCGGCGTTTCAATCACAGGTAACTCAACCAACCCGACAAGATTCCAGCATCCCGTTGCAGGCACATACAAAAAGTGGTGCGTTGAAAACGGCGTTAAGTATTTCTCGGTTGCTTCGGGCGGCGGCACAGGCCGTACACTTCACCCCGACAACATGGCAGCAGGCCCCTCTTCTTACGGCATGACCGATACAATGGGAAGAATGCACTCGGACGCTCAGTTCGCAGGCTCGTCCTCTGTTCCGGCTCACGTTGAAATGATGGGACTTATCGGTATGGGTAACAACCCGATGGTTGGTGCTACCGTAGCAGTTGCAGTTGCAGTTGAGGAAGCAATGAAAGCATAATTTCACAGCAATAATTTAAGGCAGGTAAGAAATTACCTGCCTTGTTTTTATGTGCTTTTTCTTTTTGTTGTGTCCTTACGCTGTCGGGTTTGCTCGACTTCAGACAACCCTTGCGATATTGCCGGGAAAGCATTATCGGTGTCGGCAGTCGGCTGAATTTCATAAGTGCCGTACTTGTTCAACATTCCGTAAGCCGATTTCGGATTGCCCTGTATATTTGCCGTGCTCTCGTCAAGCCTTTTATGCGAAGTGCGCTTCTTTTTCATTTAATCACCCGTAATATTTTATCCCGAAATGATTAAATTATGCGTTTTTGCTTATTTCTTGCCCTTTAACAGCGGTTTGATTTTTGAAAAATATGCGTTGCCGTCAGTTTCGCCGAATTTTTTAACAAGGGCGTTATGCATGCCCTCTTTTGTCTTACAGGTCATTGTAATTTTCGCTATCGTCTTTGAAATGGTGCGGTCGCCGATTATTTCAAGAACGCTGTTTTCGATTTTTTCGATTTCCTCTAAATTGTTACCCTCGCAAATCGCACGAATTTGCTTTACAGAGTAACCACGGTTGCACCAATATTGGCAAACAAACGAAAAACCTTGGTCCTTTGAAACGATATAATAAGTGGTTTCCTTATCGTTATACTTGCCCATCAAATAGCCTATATAGGTGTCAAGCTGAGCGTCGAGAGCGTCATGGAAAATCTTATCCGTGCCGGTGATTTTCACATTCGCTTCCTTGAAAACGGTTTTTGCTGCGGACTTTTGGATTTTCTCAACCGCCTTGATGTCGATTTTCGGTGCGTTTGTGCTGAAAAACACAACGACAACGTCGGTATCCAAAAGCCTTTCGATACCGTTTAAGCCTGCAACGGATGTGTTTTCATAGTCAATAACATAAATGCTCATTTTGCCACCTCAATAAAATCACTTGTGATATTTGCCACCCGAGGAAATTTGAAAAGCCCTGTATATCTGCTCTAAAAGCATTATACGAGCCATTTGGTGCGGAAATGTCATCTGCGACATCGAAAACTTGAAATCGGACATATTTTTAATCTCGTCGCTCAATCCGAATGAACTTCCGATTATAAAAACGATATTGCTTTTGCCGTTTACCGCTATTTCAGACAATTTTTGACTAAAAGCCTCACTCGATGATTGCTTGCCCTCAATGCACATTGAAAATACATATGAATTTGACGGGATTTTAGCCTTTATTTGCTGTGCCTCGGCGGTAAGAGCGTTTTTTATTTCGTTTTCAGACGGATTGTCCGACAGCATTTTCGGGGATAACTCGACAATGTTCATTTTGCAATATGCAGAAAGTCGCTTTTGGTATTCTTCCGAAAACTCACGCATATATTTTTCTTTGAGCTTGCCCAAAGCTATGATTGTTATGCCAATCATAACATCACCGCCTTTGAGTCCCAAACAGGCTTTGCGATTTTGAGAATATAGTCGCTGTCCTCCTTTGCGCCTGCGCAGGTAAGAGATGCATAAGTTGTTTGATATGCAAGCTCGGGGAAATTGTTTTCCTTGCTCAAATGTCCTAAAATAAGCCTTGTAGTACCGCTTTCGAGAAGCTTAACCGCTTCGTCGGCGCAAGAATCGTTTGAGAGATGTCCCTTTTCACCGAGAATTCTCTTTTTAAGCGGATACGGATATTTCGTGCTGTTTTCAAGCATATGTATATCGTGGTTTGACTCAAGTAAAACAAGGTCAGAGCCTGAAATTGCATTGTGCACGGTGCTCGTCATAATGCCGAGGTCGGTTGCAACGGAGATTTTTCTTCCGTCGGGTGTTTCGACAACATATCCGCAGCTTTCAATTGCGTCGTGAGAGGTGCGGAACGGCTTTACGAATATACCGTTTGCATCATAGCCGTTTTCGTCAATCGGTGAGGTATCGATGCTTTTGCCCTGAAGCGTGTTGCTTTCAAGAAAGCTCAAGGTTTTTTCAAGGGCAAGAACTTTAATATTATGCTTTGCCGCAAAAACCTTTAATCCGCCGATATGGTCGGAGTGTTCGTGCGTTACAAAGATTGCACTTATAGTATCGGGATCGACACCGATATTGTGAAGCGCCTCGTCGGTTCGCTTTGCACTGACGCCAACGTCTATAAGCACGCCGTTTTCGCCACAGCCTATGTAAATTGAATTTCCGCTTGAGGACGAAAACAGCGGACAGAATTTTGCCATAATTACTCCTTGATTATTCGGGTAAGATTGAGTTTGTTGTTATATAGGTTACGCCTGCGTTTATCATTGCGTCAAGATGATACTTGTCGTCAACGGTCCAGCAAGCCGCAACAAGCCCCTTGTCAAGAAGCTTCTTAATCATATCGGGACGGGGTGAGTTAAAGTCAGAGGAGAAGTCCATACCCTTGCAGCCGCTGTCAACTGCCTGCTGAATGTTCTTGTCGGTAAGATAATCTACAAGATACCACATTTCAAGTTCCTTGTCGATTTTATTAAGAACCTGCAAGTCCTCTAAAATAAAGGAAATTACAACGCAGGTCTTTTCAATGCCGTTCTTTTTAAGCATATCATAGAAGCTCTGCATTTTGTCTGTGCGAGGGTCTTTGATTTCGATGATGGGACGGCAGTTGTATTTTTTACAAATGTCGATATACTCCTGAAGAGTGCACATTTTAACATCAAGGTGCTTGCCGATGTTTGCGCCTCTGAGCATTTTGAGCTTCAAAAGCTCTTCGCTTGAATGTTCCTTTATATCGCCCTCACCGCTGAAAAGTGTTTCAAGGTTCGGGTCATGCGCTACCATCCAAACGCCGTCCGTTGCCATATGAGTATCGCACTCAATTCCGTAGAAATTGCCGTGCTTGCCCGCTGCCTCAAATGCCGGCGCAGTGTTCTCGGGATTAACACCCGAAAGACCTCTGTGAGCAACAAATTTGGTCGTTCCGAAGTCTATATCACGAAGCTCGGTAGCCTTTTTAAGCTCCATGGGAGAAATCGGCTTTTTTCTCATATTTTTGTACACGGCCTTTTTGAAAACCGGAGAAAATTTGTAACCCATAAACGCCGTAAACCTGTTTAGCTTTCTCATTTTAATTACCTCCTGAGTGAAAGCATTTTATTAAAAACATTATAAATCAATTTTAATAAAAAGTAAACAGTATATATTGATAGGTCGGGACAACAATAAAGCAAAGGCAAAGCATTTTTTAAGCGTTGATTGCTTGACACGGATATTGTAATATTCTATAATTAAATGATACATATAATAGTGTAAAGAGGTAGTGTTTTATGCATTTTGAAGAGAGAGAATTTCTCCCCGTAATACTCGGCGCCGATATAACGGCATATTCGCTCGCAAGAAGCTTTCACGAGGAATATCATATTAAATCGCTTGTTTTAAGTATGTCCGAGGGCGGCTACATTGCCAATTCCGATATAATCGAAAACAGAGTTTTCCCCGGCCTTGAGAAAAAGGAAGTTCTTGTTGAGAAGCTTCTTGAAATCGGCAAGGAATTTGAGGGCAAAAAGAAGCTTATTGTTCTCGGTTGCGGTGACTGGTATGTCAGAGCGCTTATAGAGTCTAAAAAGGTGCTTGAGCCTTATTATATCGTTCCGTATATCGACGAGGATTTACTTAATAAAATTGTTCTTAAAGATAAATTCTATGAGATTTTTGAAGAGCTTGGTCTTGATTATCCCGAAACCTATGTTTACGAGTGCGGAAAGGAAAACGATCTTAAATTCAATTTCAAATATCCCGTAATTGCGAAGCCTGCAAACTCCGCAATGTATCACTATGCGAAATTTGAGGGCAAGAAAAAGGTTTTCTCCTTTGATAATGAGGAGAATTTGCGTAAAATGCTCGCAAACCTTGAAAAGTCAAGCTACAATTATAAATTCCTTATTCAGGATAAAATTCCGGGTGACGATACCTATATGCGAGTGCTCACCTGCTATTGTGACAAGAATTCAAAGGTTCGTTTTGCGGCTCTCGGCAGAACCTTGCTTGAGGATCACACCCCGACGGCTATCGGAAACCCCGTAGCGATTATAAATGAAGTAAATCCCGATATTGTTGCGGCGGCTACAAAGTTCCTTGAACATATCGGTTATGTCGGCTTTGCAAATTTCGACATAAAATATGACGAGAGAGACGGAAAATACAAATTCTTTGAGATAAACGTCCGTCTCGGCAGAAGCAATTTCTATGTTACGGGCAGTGGCTTTAACACGGTTAAATGGATAGTTGACGATTATATCTATGATAAACTCGACGATTATACGGTTGCCGACAACATAAATCTTTATTCGGTTGTACCGAAGGGCGTCATTATGAAATATGTTCCCGAAAGCGATTTCAAAAATCTTGCGAGAAAGCTTTTTAAAGAGGGAAAAGTTACCTATCCTCTGCTTTATAAGGAAGATAAAAATTTGAAGCATAATTTCTATGCGAGGGCGGCCTTGCTCAATCAGTATAGGAAGTTCAAAAAATATTTTTAATAAGAATGTGGAAATATGAAAGAAAAAATTTTAGGAGTTCTCGGCGGCGTAGGGCCGCTTGCGACGATATATTTTGCAGACCTTGTCGTTAAAATGACTGACGCAAAAACTGACCAAGAGCATATTGCAATGGTTATCTTAAACCATTCGTCGATACCCGACAGAACGGATTATATCCTTGATAAGACGAAGCCTAATCCGTTGCCTGTTATGATTAAAGACGCAAAGCTGCTTGAGGACGATAACTGCGACTTTATTGTCATTCCGTGCAACACGGCGCATTATTTCTATGATGAAATTCAAAAAAGCATAAATATTCCGATAATCAATATTCTTGAGGAAACCGTTTGCTATTGTGAAAAGACTATACCGAATATTAAAAAAATCGGCGTTCTTGCAACGGTCGGTACTCTCAAATCAAAGGCTTATCAGAATATAATCGAAAAGCACGGGCTTGAATGTGTAGTGCCGTCGGCAGAGGATCAGGAGTCGCTGATGAATATTATCTACAATCAAGTTAAAGCCGGTGAGGAAGTCGATATATTCGAGTTCCACCGTATAATCGGAGAGATGAAAAAGCAGGGCTGCGATGCGGTTGTGCTCGGCTGTACGGAGCTTTCGGTTATTAAAAAGGATTTCAAAATTGACCGTCCCGACGTTGTCGATTCAATGGAGTGCCTTGCAAGAGCGAGTATTCTTGCTTGCGGTAAAAAGCTTAAAGCGTAAAAATTTTTAAGAGGTAAATTTATGTGCGGATTTGTAGGCTATGTAAATGCCGAAAATGACAAAGAAACAAATCAGAAAATTATCAAAGCGATGGCGGACAGAATAATCCACAGAGGTCCCGACCAGGACGATTATTATGTCGATTCCGAGGTTTCGCTCGGCTTCCGCAGACTTTCGATTATTGACCTTGACGGCGGAAGTCAGCCGATTACAAATGAAGACGAGTCAAGAGTTATCGTTTTTAACGGCGAGATTTACAACTATCAGGAAATCAGAGAAGAGCTTATTGAAAAAGGTCATATTTTTAAGACAAAGACCGATACGGAGGTAATTCTTCACGGCTTTGAGGAATACGGAAAAGATATTCTTACAAGGCTTAGAGGTATGTTTGCGTTCGTTATTTGGGACAAAAACACGAAAAAGATTTTCGGTGCAAGGGATATTTTCGGAATTAAACCGTTTTTCTATTATCTCAACGAGGGTAATTTCCTTTTCGGCTCGGAGATAAAGTCGTTTTTGTCAAATCCCCTTTTCAAAAAGGAATTTAACGAGGAAAGACTCCCCGATTATCTTTGCTTTGAGTATATTCCGACTACCGAAACAATGTTCAAGAATGTCTACAAGCTTGAACCGGGCAGTTATTTTGAATATGAAAACGGTGTGTTTAACACTAAGAGATATTTCACACCCGAATATGATATTGACGATACAAAAAACATAGAGTATTGGGAAACGCTTATCGACGAAACCTTCAAAGGTTCAACTGTGGCTCACGGTATTGCGGACGTTGAGGTCGGCTGCTTCCTTTCAAGCGGCGTAGATTCAAGCTATGTTGTTCATGAGATGGCAAAGCGTAATAAGGTCAAGACCTTCTCGGTAGGCTATGCGGAGGAAAAATATTCGGAGCTTGACAGAGCCGTTAAATTTGCAGAGCACGAGGATGTTCCGAACTTTACAAAGAAAATCACGGCGGAGGAATATTTCTCTGTCGCACCTATGGTTCAGTATTATATGGACGAGCCGCTTCCGAACCCGTCGGCGCTTGCACTTTATTTCCTTGCGAAACTTGCTTCCGAGCAGGTCAAGGTCGTGCTTTCGGGCGAGGGCGCAGACGAACTGTTCGGCGGTTATCACTATTACAGAGAACCGCTTGACTTTGAAAAGTATATGAAGGTTCCGCAGGGAATAAGAAATGTTCTCGGAAATGTTGCGGAGAAAATGCCTGCTTTCCATGGAAAGAGATTTTTGACACGAGGCAGATATTCGATTGAGCAGAGATTTATCAGATGCAATTATGTTTACAATCATTCCGAGCTTGACAAGGTGCTTGCAAAGGACATTCCGTCAAAAGAGCCGTGGACATATACAAAGCAGTTCTTTGACGAAGTCGAGGGCGAAGACGATATTACAAAAATGCAGTACGCCGATATAAGAACATGGCTTGTGCAGGATATTCTTGTCAAGGCGGACAGAATGAGTATGGCGAACTCGCTTGAGTTGAGAGTTCCTTTCCTTGATAAAGAAATGCTCAAGGTAGCCTTGCAAATTCCGTCAAAGTACAGAGTGAATGACGAAACCACAAAGGTTGCGTTGCGTGGTGCGGCGGCAAAGGAACTGCCTGCCGAAACCTCATCGATGAGAAAAACAGGCTTTTTAACTCCGTTGAACGATTGGCTTAAAAGAGATGAATTTTATAATTTGGTTAAGGAAAAATTTGAGTCTGACGAAGCGGCAATGTTCTTTAACCGTGATTATATAATTAAATTGCTTGACGATCACAAGTCGGGCACAGCACACAATATGAAAAAAATATGGTCGGTTTATTCTTTCCTTCTTTGGTATAAGAAGTATTTTGTTGAAAACTGAAAGTGAGGCGTTATTATGTCTGAAAAATGCGCAGCGGTAATTTTAGCAACAGAAGAAAACCCAAGTGTTACAACCTATCGTTCTATTTATATGATGAACCTGTTATCAAAGCCGATAATCGGCTGGGTAATAACGGCACTCAGGAAATGTGGAATTGAAGATATTTCGGTTGTTGTGTCCGATAATGACGTTACTATCACACCGTATGTCGAGCTTTTGGGCTGTGCGTCGTATAAAAGAAAGCAGATTGAAAACGAATCAATCGATTTTATGAAAAAGCATTGCGAGGGAAATATCCTTGTTGTAAGAGGTGACGCACCGTTTATCGATCCGATTGTGCTTAGAAATGCATTGATTGAGCACGAAAACAACGGCAATGAGGTTACGGTCGTCAGCACACAGGTTGATGTACCGTTCGGATATTCAAGAATAGTCAGAGGCACTTTGGGAGAGCTTCTTTCGGTTGTCGAAGAGAAGAATGCGGCGGCTGACGAAAAGAAAATCAGAGAGGTAAGCTCGGGCTCATATTGGTTTGATGCGATAATGCTTCTCCGAAGCCTTGAGACCTGTGTTAAATTCCACAAAGACGCCGTTGACAATGCGGTCAACGAGATTATGGCGGTCGGCGGTAAGGTCGGTGCATATTATGCGGACTCCCCCGATATAGTTTTGCGTGCGAGCAACAGGAGACGTCTTTTGACGCTCAACGAAAAGGCGAGAAAAAATGAAATTTTGAGGCATATCGAGGCAGGCGTTGACATTCCTTGCATTGACGGCGTTATGATTGAGTCGGATGTTGAAATCGGCGTGGGAACAACGATTTTACCGGGTACCATTTTAAGAGGCAAGGTAAAAATCGGCAAGGGCTGTAAAATCGGTCCTAATACCTTGATTGAAAACAGCACGGTCGGCGATAATGTTATTCTTAATGAAACACAATGCTATCAGTCTACCGTTAAAAACGGATGCAATATAGGTCCGTTTGCACATATAAGACCTAATTCCGTTGTCGGCGACAGCGTTCATTTGGGTAACTTTGTCGAGGTTAAAAACTCGTCGATTGACACGGGAACAAAGGTTTCGCACCTTACTTATGTCGGCGACAGCGACGTCGGAAAGCACGTTAATTTCGGCTGCGGAACAGTTACCGTAAACTACACGGGCAGGGCAAAATTCAGAACAAAGATTATGGATGATGCGTTCATAGGCTGTAACACAAACCTTGTAGCACCCGTAACGGTTGGTGCAGGCGCATATACTGCGGCAGGCTCGACAATAACCGAGGATGTACCCGATTCCTCGCTCGGAATTGCAAGGGCAAGACAGGTAAACAAGCTCGGCTGGAGAATAAATAAAGATAAAGAATAATACAAGAGGAAAACTATGTTTGACAGACTTAACAAAAGTGGCAAGACTGTCGGCACGCCTGAATTTCTTGTGGTGGGGCTCGGAAATCCCGACAAAAAATACACCCTCACAAGGCACAATTCGGGCTTTTTGTGCGTCGATGAGCTTGCCGAAAAGCACGGCTTCAAAATAAACAAATTAAAATTTAAGGCTCTTATTGCCGACACGGTCATAAATTCTCACCGTGTAATCGTCATGAAGCCGCAGACCTATATGAATTTAAGCGGCGAAGCGGTAAGAGAGGCAGTAAATTTCTATAAAATATCGCCGGAAAACGTCATTGTTATTTTTGATGATATTTCATTGGATGTCGGAAAGCTGAGGATTAAGAGAAAAGGCTCGGACGGCGGTCACAACGGTATAAAAAGCATTGCTTCATGTATTTCAAGCAACAATTTCCCAAGAATAAAGCTCGGTGTGGGCAAAAAGCCGCACCCTGAATACGACCTTGCGGCATGGGTGCTCTCGGAGTTCAAAAAAGACGAGGCAAAGCCGTTAAAGGAAGCGATTGACAACGCTTGCGACGCACTTTTGCTTATGCTTGACGGAAAAATAGACGAGGCAATGAACAAGTTTAATTCATAGGAGATAATTTTTAACTATGTCTGCTTTCAAAGAAGCGTTAAGTAAATCACCCGAATATAAAGAGCTTGAAAAGGCGATCAAAAACGGAAAAACTCCTCTGGGAGTTTTGGGACTCACCGCCATACACAAGGCTCATTTGATAAGCTCGCTTTGTGCGGATAGCTCCCGCAAGGCTCTTGTTATTATGCCCGATGAACCGTCTGCCACCAAGTTTTGTGAGGACTTAAAGGTCTTTGGTTTGAATGCGTTGGTTTACCCTGAGCGTGATTTTTCGTTCAACGGTGCGCAATATCGTTCTCACGAATACGAGCAAAGGCGCTTGAAGGTGCTTTCAAATATGCTTGAGGGAAATCTTGATGTTGCGGTTTGCTCGGTTGAGGCGGCAATGCAGAGGACAATCCCCTGCGATGAACTTAAAAAACATTCTTTAACATTGAAGGTCGGCAAGGATACCTCACTCGACAGAGTTCTTGAAGTGCTTTCCGCTTCGGGATATACCCGTTGCGACATGGTTGAGGGTGTCGGACAGTTTTCGGTGCGTGGCGGAATACTTGATTTGTTTTCCCCTGACGGAGATATGCCAGTGCGTATTGATTTTTGGGGCGACACGGTTGAAAGCATGTCCCATTTTGATATTGACAGCCAAAGAAGAACGGACAAGGTTGAGGAATTTTCGATTATGCCGTCAACCGAAATTCTGTTTTCGGGTAATGATGAATTAAAAGAGAAAATCGAAACATTTATAAAAAATGTTAAGGGCAAGGGCTCAAAAAAAGCAAAGGAGAGCCTGCTTTCCGATATAGAAAAGCTTGAGTCCGGCGAAAATCTTGCTTGTGAGGACAAGTATCTTGCTCTTGCTTATGAGAAGTTCAGTACGATATTTGATTATGCCGACGAAAACTTCCTCACAGTTATATGCGACAGCTCGAATGTCAAGGAAAGAGCGACGAATTGCACGAAATTGATGAATGAGGAAATCGAGGCCCTTTTTGAAGAAGGTGTGCTTTGTAACGGTTTAGACAAATATTATCTAACGCTTCCCGAGCTGTTCAAGGAATATGAAAAGCACAAGATAGTTTACTTTGACAACTTTGCAAGAGGCAGTTTTGATATACCCGTAAAAGATTTAATTTCATTCACAACAACACAGCTTCCTGTGTGGAACGGAAAGCTTGACGTTCTTTTAGATGATATTTCCCCGCTTTTAGAAAAGAGCGCAACCGTTGTGGTTATGGGCGGTACGGAAAAAGCGGCGAAAACCCTTGCCGACGACCTTGAAAATGAGGGTACGCCTGCCTTGTATTTTACCTTCGAGCCGAAAGAGTTTCCAAAAGGCAGAGTGTGCGTTTTACAGGGTGCTTTTTCAGGCGGCTTTGCCTATCCCAATGATAAATTTTATGTGTTTACTTACGGCAGAAACGCAATGTCGTCTAAACGCAGAAGAAAATATAATTATAAAAAAGGTCAGGGTATACATTCTCTTGACGAGCTTCATAAGGGCGACTACGTTGTTCACCGTATGCACGGTATCGGTATTTTTGACGGTATACAGAAAATGGAAGTCGGGAAAATTGTCAAGGATTATATTAAAATCAAGTATGCTAAAAATGACGTGCTTTATGTTCCCGTTACACAGCTTGACCTTGTGTCAAAATATATAGGACCGCATGAGGAAAACGGAAAGGGTGTTAAACTCAACCGTATCGGCGGTGCTGAATGGGAAAAGACAAGAAGCAAGGTTCGTGCGGCGGTCAAGGATATGGCGGACGAGCTTATTGCGTTGTATTCAAAGCGCAGAGAGTCAAAGGGATACGCTTTTTCTCCGGATATGGATATGCAGTCCGATTTTGAGAGGCGTTTTCCGTATGACGAAACACCCGACCAGCTTCGTTCCGTTGATGAGATAAAGGGCGATATGGAAAAATCTTATCCGATGGACAGATTGCTTTGCGGAGATGTCGGCTTCGGAAAAACCGAGGTTGCGCTTCGTGCAGCGTTCAAGTGTATTGCCGACGGAAAGCAGTGTGCTATGCTTGTGCCGACGACAATTCTCGCACTTCAGCATTACAGAACGCTGACAACAAGATTTGACGGTTTCCCTGTTGAGATTGAAATGCTTTCACGCTTCAGAACGGCAAAGGAGCAGGAAAAAATCATTAAAAATATCAAGCGTGGCTCTGTTGATATAATTGTCGGCACGCACAGGCTTATTTCAAAGGATATTGAATTTAAGGATTTAGGTCTTTTGATAGTTGACGAGGAACAGCGTTTCGGCGTTGCTCAAAAAGAAAGGCTCAAAGAAAAATTCCCCTATGTTGACGTGCTAACGCTTTCGGCTACACCTATTCCGAGAACACTCAATATGGCAATGTCGGGCATCAGAGATATGTCGGTTATCGAGGAGGCGCCGCAGGACAGGCACCCTGTTCAAACTTATGTTATCGAGCAGGATATGGGTGTACTTGCCGAGGCTATGGAAAAAGAACTTCGCCGTGGCGGTCAAGTCTATTATCTCTACAACAGGGTTGAGGATATTGAGCGCAAGGCGGCTGAAATCAAGCAGTATCTTCCCGAGGCAAGAATTGCTACTGCGCACGGAAAAATGGCGGAGGATGAACTGAGTGAAATTTGGCGTGCTCTTTTAGAGGGCGAAATTGATATACTTGTCTGCACAACGATTATAGAGACGGGTGTTGATGTTTCAAACTGCAACACGCTGATTATCGAGGACGCAGACAGGCTGGGACTTGCACAGCTTCATCAGATAAGAGGACGAGTGGGCAGAAGTTCAAGGCGAGCTTCGGCATATTTTACCTTTAAGAGAGGAAAAGAGCTTACCGAAATAGCGCAAAAAAGGCTTGAGGCAATAAGAGAGTATACCGAATTCGGCTCGGGCTTTAAGATTGCGATGCGTGACCTTGAAATAAGAGGCGCAGGCAATGTTTTGGGCGCACAACAGCACGGACATATGGAGGCGGTTGGCTACGATATGTATCTTGAACTGCTCGGCGAGGCGGTCAGCGAGGAAAAGGGCGAAAAGCCGCAGACACGCAAAAAGGATTGCCTTGTCGATATGCAAATCGACGCTCATATTCCCGAGAGTTATATTGACAGCGTTCCTCAAAGGCTTGCGATTTACAGGCGCATTGCCGATATTTGTTCGCTTGAAGATGCGGAGGATGTTAAGGATGAGCTTCTTGACAGATACGGCGATATTCCGAATTCCGTAAACGGACTTATCGATATTTCCCTGCTTCGTAATACGGCTTCGAAATACGGCGTTTATGAAATCGGTCAAAAAGGCAGAAACGTTATACTTTATATCAATGAAATTCCGACAAGTATGGTACTTAATCTTTCTTCACAGTTGCGAGGTCGTGTATCGGTATGTGATTACGGCAAAAAGTATATAAGCGTTAAAATTACGGAAACGCAAGATCCTATTGACACTTTAAAAGAGGTTTTTGGGTATCTGTCTCAAATTCCGTCAAAGTAAAAAGCATAAAAAAAGAACCGATGCATTGCATCGGTTTTTTATTGGGTAATTTAGAATAATTTGGTTAAGGACTTCTGTCCACCACAAACATCTGTCCTTGTTCGATTATTATAATAACATTTGATTGTGGCAAACCACATACAAAAATGTGAATAAATTGTTAACAATATAATATATTTATACCTTTTCTGCTATTTTTTTATTTTCAACAGGAACAACATACTTGACATTATTGCTTGCGTGTTGTATAATATCACAGAATTTACGATTAAAGGGAGGGAATAATGTGAGCCAGGTAAAGGTTAAAGACAACGAGTCTTTGGAAAGCGCTCTCAGACGCTTTAAGAGACAGACCTCTCGTGACGGCGTAATCCAGGAAGTTCGTAAAAGAGAACATTACGAAAAGCCTTCTGTAAAGAGAAAGAAGAAGTCGGAAGCAGCTCGTAAAAGAAAGTATAAATAATTCGGGCTTGTTGAGTAGGCTTTGCGGGTTTTGCCCGTCGGCTCTCGGAGCAAATAAGTTTTGAGTAAAACACCGACGTACCGTGCGTATGTCGGTGCTTTTATTTGAATTATATGCCTGGTGCGGCTACTGCGAGGCATAAAATTGATTGTTCTAAATTTATAATTGTAGTCGGAAAGGCTTCGGAAATGAATAAAAAAGACCTTACCATGCCGAGATACAGATTTCGGTGCGTGCTTGACATTACTCCTGAAGATTTGCGTAAAATGGGCGCAAAGGCTGTCGGACTTGATATTGATAACACCTTGGCACCCGACGGCACTTTTAATTTTGTCGAGGGCGTTCATGAGTGGATTGACAAAATTCAAAAAGCGGGATTCCCGATAACGGTTATTTCCAACGGCACATTTATCAGGGTTATTCCGATTTCAAAATATTTGGGGAATTTACCTTATGTGCATCTTTCGTGCAAGCCGTTTTCATGCGGACTCAAAAAAGCGGCGAAGCGTATGGGCGTTGATATTTCCGAGCTCGCTATGATAGGCGATCAGCTTTTTTCCGATATAAAAGCGGCAAACCGTTGCGGTGCGATACCTGTAAGGGTCGATCCGTTGCCTGCAAAGAGCCTTTACCCGCATTATTATAAGTGGAAAGAGAAACGGGAAGAGCCGATACTCAGAGAATTTGAAAAAAATCACGGTTACGGAGTTGAGGGAAATGATTGAAAAACTTAAAGCGTATCTTAAAACCGCACCGTTTGATGCGGCGTTGATAGTTTCGCCCGAAAACAGATTTTACTTTACGGGATTTGCGTCATCGGACGGCTACCTTTTGGTATCGGCTGACAGGGCGGTATTTATAACCGATGGCAGATATATAGAAGCGGCGCAGAAAACTATCAAAGATTGTGAGGTAATGCTTCAAACACAGACGATTTCACAGATAAAAGATGTATTTTTCGCACTTGGTGCAAAAAGCGTTGCGGTTGAGGCGGAGAGAATGTCACTCAATGAATATGCGAAGTTTGCACAGGCACTTGAGGGCGTCGATATTGTTTGCGACGGAGAACTTGACAAGGCGATAAAGGAAATCAGAAGCATAAAGAATGAAGTTGAGGTTGAAAAAATTATCAAGGCTCAAAGAATTGCCGAAGCTGCGTTTGAACACATTTTGACCTTTATAAAAGAGGGCGTTACCGAAAAAGAGCTTGCGCTTGAGCTTGATTATTATATGCTTTCGCACGGTGCGGACGGACTTTCGTTTGATACGATAGCCGTAAGCGGTAAAAACAGCTCAAAGCCTCACGGCGTACCGTCTGATAAGAAAATTGAAAAAGGCGATTTTGTTACAATGGATTTCGGTGCGGTTGTCGAGGGCTATCACAGCGATATGACAAGAACCGTTGCGGTAGGCTTTGTAACTGATGAGCAAAAAAATATTTATGAGACCGTTTTGAAAGCGCAGGCGGCTGCACAGGCTGCGGCTTCGTCGGGTGCTTGCTGTGCCGATGTTGACAAGGCGGCGAGAGACGTAATTGAAGATGCAGGCTACGGCGAATATTTCAATCATTCCACGGGGCACGGCGTAGGCGTTGAAATTCACGAGTATCCGAGACTGTCAAAGCTGTGTAAAGCAACCCTTTCGGTCGGCAATGTTGTAACCGACGAACCGGGTATATATATCCCCGAAAAGTTCGGCGTCAGGATAGAAGATATGCTTTTAATTACCGAAAACGGGTGTGAAAATCTCACGAGAGCACCGAAAGAATTGATAATACTGTAAAAACTACTTGAAAAATATTCAAATATAGGATAAAATAAAACTGTAAAATAAGGCTCGCATATAATTGTGCGAAAAAATGGAGGATTAATTTATGATTTCAGCTGGCGATTTCAGAAACGGCGTAACATTTGAGGAAGACGGCCAGGTACTTCAGGTTGTTGAATTCCAGCATGTTAAACCCGGTAAGGGCGCTGCTTTTGTCAGAACAAAAACTAAAAATGTTATTACCGGTGCAGTAGTTGAAAAGAGCTACAACCCCACAGCAAAGTTCCCGACAGCATTTATAGAGAGAAAAGATATGGAATATTCTTATGCTGACGGCGACCTTTATTACTTCATGGATTCGGAAACCTATGAGCTTGTTCCGATCAATGCAAGTGACCTCGGAGATAACTTCAAGTTTGTTAAGGAAAATATGGTTTGCAAAATTCTTTCCTATCAGGGAAAGGTTTTCGGCGTAGAGCCCCCCACATTTGTTGTTCTTGAGGTTACAAAGACAGAGCCCGGCTTTAAGGGCGATACAGCTACAAACGCAACAAAGCCCGCTACGCTTGAGACAGGTGCGGAGATCAAGGTTCCGCTTTTCATTAACGAAGGCGAAATGATTCAGATCGACACCAGAACAGGCGATTATATGGGTCGTGCAAACTAAGGAGGTAATTTTATGATGACAGTTACTGAGAAGGCAGCATACCTTAGAGGTCTTGCTTCGGGACTTAATCTTGATGAGAGCAAGCCCGAGACAAAGCTTATCAATGCAATGATGGACGTAATTGACGATCTTGCTCTTTCGGTTGCGGATCTTGAAGATGAACTTGCACTCGTTACAGAGCAGCTTGACGCTGTTGACGAGGATCTTGATTCTCTTGAAGAGTTCGTTTATGATGACGAATGCGACTGCGATTGCGACGATTGCTATGATGACGACGAAATGTACGAGGTTGAGTGCCCTGCTTGTCATGAAATAGTTGAATTCGATGAGGATTCAATCCTTGACGGCTTTGCAGAGTGCCCGAACTGCGGCGAAAGTCTTGAGTTCGATCTTGACTGCTGTGATTGTGACGATTGTGATGATTGCGACGGTTGCGACGAGGACTGATTCCTAAATCAAAAATTAAGCGAGGACGAGAAAACTCTTGTCCTCGCTGTTTTTATTGCTTGATTTGCTTCCCTGCGCCGTCGATTTTATAGGGCTCGGGGAAGATAAGCTCCGATACGTCGACAAACGAATATCCCTTTTCGGACAGTGAGGTTAAAATGCTGTCGAGTGCTTCGGGGGTGCTTTTAACGTCATTGTGGAATAGGATTATCGAACCGTTTTCGGCTGCGGACAGCACTCGTTTTTGCATTTCTTCGCTTGAAAGTCCTCTCCAATCAAGTGAATCGACAGACCATTGTATAGTTGTCATCCCTGATTTTTTAGCGGCAATTTCGCTGACGTTCGTGTAATCGCCGGACGGAGAGCGCAAAAGCGTCGGCTTTTTGCCTGTTATATTTTCAAGTGCTGTGTTGCATTTTTCTATGTCGGCGCAAACGGCGTTTTCGTCAAGTTTGCTGTATAAGGTGTGATTGTAGGAATGGTTTGCTATTTCGTGCCCTGCCTCAAAAAGCTTTTTAACGCTTTCGGGATATTTTTCCGCCCATTCCCCTACTATGAAAAAGGTTGCTTTCGCATTGTGTGAGGCAAGAATATCAATAAGCGTGTCGGTGTCTGAGTCACCCCAAGCGGCATCGAAGGTTACGGCGACTTTCTTTTCCTCGGTATCAACGCAGTAAATCGGAATTTGCCGTTTCGGCTTTGCCTCTGTCGGCACGGTGTTGTCCGTTACACAGGCGGCGGCGACTGCAACGGCAAGGCAGACGAGAAAAATAATAAAAACGGTTTTCTTTGTGATTATCATATACTTCAAGGTAATCATCTCCCCTTAAAAGTATATTGTGAAAGCAAGCAAAAAAGACGAGATCGAGCGTATTTTTTGGCGGTTGACTTTGATTGGTTAAGTGTTATAATATACTCGGAATTTTAGTGCTCAATTACATTTTAAGGAGAAAGGGTTTATGAAAATCGTTATTGCCGGAGTCGGGCGAATAGGCTATTCAATCGCTCATGAGCTCTCAAAGGAAAATCATGATATAACGGTAATTGAACAAGATGAGAAAAGACTCAAAGAGGTTGAAAACACACTTGATGTTATGACGCTTGTCGGAAATGCGGCGAGCTATGAAACGCTCAACGAGCTTCAGCTAAAGGATACGGATTTGCTCATTGCGGCTATGAAAGAGGACGAGCTCAATATGCTCTGTTGTCTTACCGCCAAAAAGCTCGGCGTCAGGCACACGATAGCGAGAGTGCGAAACCGTGATTATTTCAGACAGACGGAGTTTTTGAAGGATGACCTCGGACTTACTATGACGTTTAATCCCGAAGAGGATACGGCAAGCGATATTTCGAGGATACTTCGTTTTCCGTCGGCGTCAAAGGTTGAGTCGTTTGCGAACAGTAAGGCGGAGTCGGTTGAAATAAGAGTCGGCGAGTCAAGTCCGCTTGTCAATATGAAGCTTTATGATTTGAAGCTCAAAACAGACGCTAATATTCTTGCTTGTGCGGTTGCAAGGGGCAAGGACGTGTTTATCCCGAGAGGCGATTTTGAAATTAAAGCCGGCGACAGGATAAATATTATCGGCTCTTATAGGGAAATAAATAAATTTATTAAAAAGCTCGGCGGACGTAAGCACGGAGTTAAAACCGTCCTTATTCTCGGCGGAGGCAATATCGCATACTATCTTGCGAAGCAGCTTGCCAACCTCGGAATTACAATCAAGGTAATTGAAAAAGATAAAAAAGCATGTGAAAAATTCAAGACGGCATTCCCGAAGGCGAATGTCGTCCTTGCCGACGGTACAAACCCCGAAATTTTGAGCGAAGAGGGACTTGAAATGGCAGACGCTTTCGTTGCGATAACGGGCGACGATGAGGACAATGTCATAAGCTCAATGTTTGCAATGTCTGTGGGCGTTGACAAGGTAATTGCTAAAATTAAGGAAAGCCATATAATCAGAATGCTTGCAGGAAATAATATCGACAGCATTGTTCAGCCGTCGAGCATTGCAACGCAAAAAATAGTGCGTTATGTTCGCTCAATGCAAAACGCATATGATTCAAGCCTCGACTCTCTTTACTATATATTCGAGAGAAAAGTTGAAATAATGGAACTTAAAGTAAATGAAAACGCAGATTATCTTGATATTCCTATTAAACAGCTTAAAGTGCGTAATGATGCAATAATTGCATCGATAAACAGAAACGGAATTTGCATAATCCCATCGGGCGACGACGTTATTAAGGCGGGCGATGAGGTTATTGTCGCTACGACGCACAAGGGAATTACAAAACTCGACAAAGTTTTGGAGGCTTGATATGAATTACAGAATGATAATCAAGCTTCTCGGGCGAATTGCTTGTATCGAAGCGGTTTTGATGCTTGTTCCGATGCTTGTTTCGCTCGCTTACGGGGAGAGCGTCAAGGGATTTGCGGTTGCAATCGCCGTTGCGGTTGTAATCGGTGTTGCGTTTGAGCTCGCTACAAGGAATTGCGACAAGAGAATATTTTCAAAAGAGGGTTTGACCTCGGTTGCTCTTTGTTGGGTGCTCATTTCGTTGATAGGAGCTATACCGTTTACTGTTGACGGTGCGATACCGAGTTATATCGACGCTGTTTTTGAAACGGTTTCGGGCTTTACGACAACGGGCTCAAGCATATTGACGGACGTCGAGGCGCTCAGCAAGGGTATGCTGTTTTGGAGAAGCTTTACTCACTGGATAGGCGGAATGGGAATACTCGTATTTATGATGGCGGTAATGCCGATGTCGAAGGAGTATTCGATGCACATAATGCGTGCTGAGATTCCGGGTCCCGAGGCAGGTAAGCTCACACCGAAAATTCAACGTTCCTCGCTTATTTTGTATTTGATATATATATTCCTCACGATTGCAGAGGTTGTTGCGCTTCTTATTTGCAAAATGCCGTTTTTTGACTCGGTGGTTCACGCTTTCGGAACGGCAGGTACGGGCGGCTTCGGAATTAAAAACACAAGCATCGGCGCATATTCAAGCCCTGCTATCGATATGGTTATCGCCGTGTTTATGGTAGCCTTCGGCGTAAACTTTAACGTTTATTTCTTGTTGCTTATAAGAAAGCTCCGCACAGCATTGTTTAACGAGGAACTTCGTTGGTATCTCGGAATTGTCGGCTTTGCGACGGTTACGATTGCCTATAATTTGAGAAGCGCATACAATTCCGTTGCGGAATGCTTCAGATATTCATTTTTCCAGGTCGCTTCGATTATATCGACAACGGGTTATTTCACGGCAGACTTTGACAAGTGGCCCGAATACAGCAAAATGATGCTGATCCTTGTAATGTTTATCGGTGCGTGCGCAGGAAGCACGGCAGGCGGATTAAAGGTTTCGAGAGTTATAATTTTGCTTAAATCCTCGGTGGTTGAGATTAAGCATATGCTTCATCCTCGCTCTTATAATGTGGTAAGGCTCAACGGCAAAAACGTTAGCAAGGAAACGCTGCACAATGTTCTTGTTTTCTTCTCTGTTTATATGATGATTTTGTCGGCAGCTTGCGTGATAATCGGCGCAGTTGACGGCTTTGACCTCATTACTACGTTTACAAGCGTCACAACGTGTATTTCAAACGTCGGACCGGGCTTTGCGCTCGTCGGACCGACCGGAAACTTTTCGATTTTCTCGCCGTTTTCCAAAATTCTCCTGTCTGTTTGTATGCTTATGGGCAGACTTGAAATATTCCCGATGCTCATTCTTTTCTATCCGAGCACATGGAAGAAAAGCGGTCAGTTTTAATTTGACAAACAAAATTAAAGCGTCACGGTCAAAAACCGTAACGCTTTTTATGTTCTTGTGAGTGCGACATATTCCCTCGGGGTTATGCCGTATTCCTTTTTGAAAAGTGAAATAAAATGAGATTGACTTGAAAAACCGAGTGTATCGCATACCTTTTCGTTGTCGTAGCCCTCCCATAAGAGCGTTTGCGCAAGCTCTAACTTTTGGTGGGTTATGTATGTGCTTAGATTTACTCCCATCTCCTCCTTAAAAAGCTTTGAGAGATAGTCGCTCGACAGTCTGCAGTTTTCGGCAACGCTGTTTACGGTCAGCTTTTCGCCAAGATTTTTATTTATATATGCCACACATTTTCTTATGTGCGGAGAGTAGTTGAGGCTTTTTCTGCAAAGACTTACCTTGTTTGTAAGCTCGATTGCGGCGTCAACCATAAGCGAATTGATACCCATTTTCGTCTTGCACTTGTCGACCTTTTGAACAAAATCGTCGGAAAAGGTGTAAGCCGTGCTTTCGGACAAGCCGCCTTGAATTGCATAGCGTGTGGCAAGGGTAATAAAGCTCACCGCCATATATTTACGCTGCTTTAATTCGTCGTCCGACATTTGCCCTACCGTGATGTTTTGAACGCCGAGCTGTTTCATTTCGAAAATAAGCTTTTTCAAATCGCCCTGTTTAAGACAGGAAAACAGGCGGATTTCATCCTTGTACGGGGTGTGATAAAGGTTATCGGTCAAGGCTTTCGTCTTTGATTTAGCGATTTCCTTTGGAATTATTCTAATGCTCATAAGCTCTTCGTAATCCATTGTACCACCTCAACTTAAGCATACAAAATAAATCGGCATTCGTCAACCGAAATGTGAATTTTATAACGGTAATATGATATTTGATATGAATTGTGACATTTATATCGATTTCAGAATGTCGGGCACCTGCAATAAATCGAAAACTTCAAAATCAGGCTTTATATCGGCTTTATTCACAACTCCCGTCGGATTAAACCAAATTGTTTTGATTTCCGCATTTTTGCCGCCCTTTATATCGGAGGTCAAACTGTCGCCGATCATCACGGCTTTGGATTTGTCGAAACCGGGTATTTCGTTGAAGCATTTTTCAAAAAAGCGTTTATCGGGCTTGTTATATCCGAGGTTTTCGGAAATGAATATGCTGTCGAAATATTTTTCTATCCCTGCGCTCAAAAGACGGCTGCTTTGCACCTTTTTAGCACCGTTTGAGGCGATATAAAGCAAATATTTTCCGTTCAGCTGCTCTAACAGGCTCTCGGCACCGTCTATGAAATAATGACCTATCGCAAGCTGTGACTCGTAATAAGCCGTTGTGTCCTTTGGAGACAGGGCGATGCCGAGCTCTGAATATAAAATCCGATAGCGCTCGACCTTTACCTCGTCCCTTGTCAGCTCACCTCTTTCAAGGCGTTCCCATTGGGCTTTGTTTATTTCGTGGTATAAGTCCAATGTGCTTTTCGTAGGCTCAACGCCGAAGTGTGTAAGCGTATTTGCAAGGGCTTTCTGTTCTGCTTTGTGAAAATCAAGAATTGTATCGTCAAGATCTAAAAATACAAATTTTATCATAACGCTCTCCGCATAAAATCATTTGATTAGATTTTACCATTATTTATAAAATTTTGCAAAGAAAAAAGACCGCATAAAGCGGTCTTTCTTCTAAAAAGGGGGTTAGGATTCTATATGAAAAAGTGTAATGGTTATATGTAAACTCGCCGAAGCGAGATTAAAGCACTAAGGTTAAGGATGAACTCCTGTGTGATTATCTGGTCAACGCATAGAGTTCAATAGCCTTAAGAAATGTCTTCCAAGAAAGTGTCTTGCTTGAACCGATATCATCGATGAGCTTGAGCTTTTCTTCTGTTGCATATCTGTCTACTGTCATTGTTGTCACCTCTCTCTTTCTTTATTGTGACTGTATGATAACACCTTTTGTGATATTTGTCAAGACTTTTTTCACAAAAAATTATTAAAATATTTGTGCAATATGATTAAGAAAATGTGAACAAAACGGAGTTGACGGCATTTTACGCCCCGAAAACCCTTGATACTACGTGGAAAACTACTGTTTCGGGTGAATATATATTCACCAAAAAACGAAAGTGGATTTGGCAAAATGACGAAAAAATTTTTATAAAAATAATGACCGAAATCGGGAAAAACCGACCTCGGTCATTAAAAGAAGAGAAAACTATGAGTTCTTATGCGTTGATAAGAGTTGCCGACGAATTTGAGGACGGAACAAAGCCCATATAAGTCTTGCCTGTGTTTATTTTAAGCTCGCTTCCGTCTGCCGAATAGAGCTTGAGTTGATTATGCGTTGAGCCCTTCTTCCAAGTAATTTCCTCGTAAGTGCCGTTTGATGCATACAGACCCTTGCCCTCGGAGAGATTCCATTCAACAAGCTTTGCGTCGTTTTTGTAGAGCGTAACGTTTGAATAAATGATGATTACATTGTTTACCGCCATCTGCTTGCCGTCAGAGTCAACCATCGGCTTTGAGTTCATATTGTTGTAATACAAGCCGTCTGTCGAATTATATGTAAATGTGTGCTTGTAGCTTTCCGAGAATTTGATTTGAACGCTGCCGCAGGGGTTTGCGAGAGCTCTCTTTTCGGAAGCGAATTTGAACGGCGTTGCGTGAGAAGCGTCAATATCGGTGCGGAATTTCTTGTCGGAAATTGCCGTGCTGAGTTGTTCGCCCGTCGTATAAGCGTTGTGGGGTGCTTTTCTCGACTTGTCACGCTGGAAGTATTTGCCCTCTCCCTTGTTTCCGTCAATGTGATTTAACGAAGAGTCGGAGGAGAAGAGATTGTACGCAACATAGCTTCCGCCGAAGTGAACGTATATAGCGTCAAAGCTTGCCGCCATTTCAACAAAGTTGTGGCGTGCGCTTCTTGTAGGTCCGATTTTGCCTGCCTTTGAAATATCGGAATAGAGCCACAGCATTCTTGTAATGCCGCCCTCTGCAAGTCCCTCAATAACCACATCGGGAGAGCAAAGTCCCCATTGAGGACGTGCTTCGGGAGAGTTTTCGACAACGACTGCAACAGGTCGCTTACCCTGAGCCGACTTGCTGAGCCCCGAAAGACCCGTAAGCGGATTTATGTCGCCCGATACGACAGGGGCTTCGGTCTGTGACGGCGTTGAGGCGTCGTCCGGCTTTATATCGTCCTTTTTCCCGCAAGCGGCAAAGGCACTTAATGCTACGGCAAGTGCAAGCACAGCCGCAACGATTTTGAATTTTTTAGAATGAGACATTTTTAACAACCTTTCCTGTGTGTTTAGCTATGTACATTTTACCACATTATCGGTATTTTTCAATATTTTTTACTAAATATGACAAAAAAATATGGGAGCTGTATCTGCAACAACTCCCCATATATTGTGGTTTATTCTTCGGTCGCGGCTCTGTCGGCGATTACCTTGTCGGCAACAGCCTGCGGAGCTTGCTCGTAACGTGCAAATTCAAGGGTATATGAGCCTCTGCCTGCCGTGATTGAACGCAAAACAGTTGTGAAATCGCCCATTTCAGCCATAGGAACTTCGGCTACAAGCTCCTGCATACCGCTTTGGGCAGGATTTGTGCCGAGAACACGGCCTCTACGCTTTGTAACATCACCCATAATGTCACCGAGGTTGTCGTTCGGAAGAATAACCGTGAGAGTTCCCACGGGCTCGAGAATTGCAACGCTTGCGTTGGGCATTGCCGCTTTGAAAGCGAGTGAAGCGGCTGTCTTAAACGCCATTTCCGAGGAGTCAACAGGATGATACGAGCCGTCATAAAGAGTTGCTTTAAGACCTACCATCGGATAGCCTGCCGCAAAGCCCTTGAGAACACATTCCTGCAAGCCTTTTTCGACTGCGGGGAAGTAGTTTTTCGGTACTGCGCCGCCGACAACTGCCGTTTCAAACACAAGTGAGTCGCTGTCACACGGCTCAAATTTGATCCAAACGTCGCCGAACTGACCATGTCCGCCCGACTGCTTTTTGTGCTTGCCCTGTGCCTCGACAGCCTTTCTGATTGTCTCACGATAGGCAACCTTCGGAGCTTCAAGCGTTACCTCAACTCCAAATTTATTTTTAAGCTTTGAAACGATAACGTCAAGGTGCTGTTCGCCGAGACCTGAAAGAATTTGCTGACGGGTTTCCTTGTTGAGCGCAAATGTGATTGTGGGGTCTTCTTCCATAAGTCTTTGAAGTCCCTGTGCAACCTTTTCTTCCTCGCCCTTCTTTGAAACAACAACAGCCATTGAAAGACAGGGCTTCGGGAAGTCAACGCCCTTTAATTTAAGTTTATTTTTCGGATCACAGAGCGTATCACCTGTTTTAACGGATTGAAGCTTTGTAACTACACCTATGTCACCTGCGATAATCTCTTTTGCGTCCTCCTGCTTTCCGCCCTTAACGGTAACGATTTTACCCATTTTCTCAATAGCTTCGGTGCGGAAATTATATGCCTGTGTTTCAGATGTGAGCTTGCCCGATACAACCTTGAAGAACGACATCTTTCCTACAAACGGGTCCGCAACGGTTTTGAAGCAGATTGCCGCAAGCGGTCCTTTGTCATCACAGGGAAGAATTACCTCTTCTCCGTTCTCGGTTGTCGCTGTTTCGCCTGCGTAGCCGAATGCGCCGGGAACGGACCAAGCAAGACCGTAAAGAAGCTGGTCAACACCTGCCGCCGTAAGACCGGAAACCGCATAAACGGGATAGATCGAGCCGTCGAAAATTCCGAGACACAAGCCTTTAAGGATTTCCTCCTGAGTGAATTTCTCGCCCTCGAAGAATTTATCCATAAGAGCCTCGTCTGTCGTTGCGACCGCTTCCATAAACGCAGAGGTCATTTCCTCGATTACGGGGTCGTTCGGAACGTCAACCTTTTTTGCGTTGCCGTCTGCATCATATTCGAAAGCCATACCTGTCATAAGGTTTACATAGCATTTTGTGATGTTGCCCTCCATATAAGGAATGATTGTCGGGCAGAGCTTGTTGCCGTAAACTTCTTTAAGAGCTTCAAAGGTTTTGTAGAAATTTCTGTGGTCGGAATCTGTTTTTGTAATTGCAAAGAATTTGGCAATTCCCTTTTTCTCCGCTGCGTTAAACGCCTTTTCCGTGCCGACGTCAACGCCCGAGCCTGCCGAGGTAACTATAAGTACAGCTTCAGCTGCCCTAACAGCTTCGGCAACTCCGCCCTCAAAGTCAAAAAGACCGGGAGCGTCGATTATATTAAGTTTCGTGTTGTCCCATTCAATAGCCGCCATAGCGGAAGAAACCGACGATTTACGGCGTCTTTCCTCAGCGTCGAAGTCGAGAACGGTATTTCCTTCAGCAACTTTACCGAGTCTGTCGGTTGCGCCTGCAACATAAAGCATTGCTTCGCAAAGGGTGGTTTTGCCCTTTCCGCCGTGTCCGACAACGGCAATGTTTCTGATGTTGTTTGATGTGTAGGTTTTCATAGGGATCACTCCAATATCTGAAAAATAATTTATCTTTATGAAAATGAACATAATTTTCATATCAACAATAAAAATTGTAGCACATTTGCACAAATATAGCAACAACAAAATAAAAAAAGACTGCAAAAACTATAAGTTTTTACAGTCCTTAAACATTTATATGTTGTTTATCAGCCGTTGAGAAGCATTCCCGTGTTCACATATCGATCGGCATAGAACATATCAAACGCATCAATAACGCCGTCCTGATTGTAGTCTGCGGCATTAAAGCAAGCTTCGTTTGTAAACTCCGCTTCCTGTATTGCCGCTTCTTCGATTAAAGCGTTGTCTGTTAAATCTGTTTTGCCGTCGGCATTTACGTCGCCCCAACGTACAAGTGTATATTGGGTTGAAACGGGACTTGTAATTGTGAGCGTTCCGCCTGTTGTCGTGCCCGAAACGGTTGCCTCGTTATTTGACGGTGCATAGCTCGGAGAAGCTATACAAAAGATTGACGAACGAATATCAGCGTCCTTTGAGAAGAAAAGCATACCCTTTTGATTGTCAAAGGTCGCCGAAGCACTCGGACTTACCAAAACAGACGAATAAGCGGTTTGTGAAATTGTGGGATAGGTCAAAGCGAAGCCATTGTAGCTGAACAATGCGCCTGTGTTTATGTGGCTTGCCGAGGTTTCTTTTCCGTTTCCGAATTTCGTTTGTGTACCGAAAGCACTTGAGGAAAGCGATTCTGAACCTACAATAAAGTAATCATAGAATGTTCCCGAGTCTCCCTGATCTGCCCAAGTGGCGTCCATACCGTACCACTTGCCGTCCTCCATTTTAACATAGTTCCATTTGTGCGCACCGCCGTTGCCTGTGCCGACAACAAGTATGCACGGAATACCCTCACGGTCGCATATGAGCTTGAACGCTTCTGCATAGCCCTCGCAGACCGCCTTGCCGTTTAAAAATACGCCTGTGGGTTGGTGCGCCATAGGAACGTTCATAGTGTATTCGGTCATTTCACATATTTTATCATGAATTGACTTACATTTTGCGTATCGAGATGAACCGCTTACGGTAAAATTGCTAACCGCTGTCATCATTTGAGAGTAGGAGGAGCGTACCGTGGCAAAATTCTGATAATCGTTTGTTTCAACGGTTATGCAAAGGTCCATAGAGGTAATCCAATAATTTCCTGCCGAATCATAAGAATAGCCGTAAGAAATTTTGTATCCGCTGAGCCAGAAATATTGAGGATAATCCTCGATAACCGCCGACATAGCGCCGATAACGGCGTTTTGCAAAGCTGCTTTTAATGCGTCGGCTGAGTTGCCTGAAATTTGCCTTGCGGGAACTGTAATGCCGATAACAGCCTCCGTAGAAGTGTCTGCGCCGATATTTAGTCCTGCTTCGGCTTGAACGATTGCGTTGTAGACTGTTTTTTGAGCTGTTGTGAGATAATCATAGAAAAGCCAAGCCGAGTTTGCATTTGCGAAAAATTTATTTGGCGTTTGCACGTCGTTTGCGGCATCTGGGAAATACGCTTCGTCAACAAGAATGTTGCCGCAAATAAATCCGTCGCTTTCGCCGTGATAAATCTCGGGTGAGGACGAAAAGGCGAAAAATCCACATAAACTGATAACCAAAATCATAGTAAGAGCTATTGCGAAAGTCTTTTTCATTTTTATATCTCCTCTCTTTTTATGCCGTTTTTGTTAGACTTTTTTGAAGGCTTGGCAATATTATAATGAACACCTAACTTTACTGCGTCTATCGTAACATATATCGTTGAATTTGTAAATATATAATGGTATTGATTTTTAACGGCAGAAAACGTATAATAAACTGATAAAAGTTTGGAGTGATTTTTGTGTCAAACGAGAAATTTTTACAGCTTCGTGAGAAATATCCGTCATTTTCATATAACGGTTGGCAGCTCACAAGGGAAAACGATGAAATTAAAATAGCTTTTGACTTTTCTATCGACGGCTTGTGCGATTTTCATCCGTCAACGAGAATTCCCGTCAAAGAACTTAATATAGCTAACGAGTACAATTCGGAAATTGCCGAGAAAATTGTGTTTAATCTCGGTATGGTCGAGCTTATAAGCTATTGGAAGTGTGCCTGTCCGAAAATCGTAAACGTAAAATGCGGATATCTTTCCGAAAAGGATATAAAATGGTATAAGAAGCTCTATTTCGGCGGCTTGTCGGAGTTCTTCTATATAAACGGTATAGAAACAGACGAAGAGAGCTTTATGGAAATTAAAGTCAATGAAGAGCTTGAGCACCATATGCATCCGCAAGCATATAATTCAAACGGTATAAATCTTATTCCTGTCGGCGGCGGTAAGGACAGCTGTGTTACGGCTTCATTGCTCAAGGATTTCAAGGATAAAAATATGTTCTTTACGGTAAATGACCAAAAGGCGAGAACCGATACAGTGCTTGCGGCAGGCTATAACGAAAAGGATGTTATAAGGACTTACAGAACGATAGATGAAAATTTACTAAAACTGAATTCGGAGGGATTTCTCAACGGACACACCCCGTTTTCCGCAATAGTTGCGTTCTTGTCGCTTTACTGTGCGTACCTTGTCGGAGGCAAGTACATTGTGCTTTCCAACGAGTCGAGCGCAAACGAAACAAATATTGAGGGCGTAAACGTCAATCATCAGTATTCGAAATCGTATGAGTTCGAGGAAGATTTCACCGCTTATGTTCAAAAGAATATTTTCGGCTACGACGGCATTGAATATTTCAGCCTTTTGCGTCCGTTCTCGGAATTGCAAATAGCCAAAATGTTTGCGTCGCTCACGCAGTACCACGAAACGTTTAGAAGCTGTAACAGAGGCAGCAAGAAAAATGTTTGGTGCGGTAAATGTGCGAAATGCTTATTTGTTTTCACGATTTTATCGCCGTTTATCGAATATGATAAATTGGTTTCGATTTTCGGTAACGATATGCTGGATGACCCCGATTGTACCGCTGATTTTGACGGACTTGCGGGCATTACGGATTTGAAGCCGTTTGAGTGTGTGGGCACAAAGTCGGAGTTTAATTTTGCTCTTATGAGCCTTTGCAAAAAGCTTGAAAAGGACGGAAAAGAGCTTCCGCTTCTCTGCAAGAGATTTAGAGAAAATGTTGATGAAAGCACAATAGATGAAAATTTACTAAAAGAATATAACGCTCTTAACAGCGTTCCCGACGAATTCCTTTATATTGTAATGGAGATGTATAAATATGTTGCCGAAGATAATTGATTACCTTAAAGATAAGTCCGTACTGATACTCGGCTTTGGCAGAGAGGGTCAGTCTACGCTTTCCTATATCAAAAAGTATTTGCCCGAAAAGGAATTGACCGTTGCCGACAAAAACAAGGTCACTCCGGACGGCGAGAATATCAAGACCGTTTGCGGCGAAAACTATCTTGATTGCGTAAATGACTTTGACGTTGTTATGAAAAGCCCCGGAATATCTTTCCGTGATGTTGAAGTAAACGAAAACACAGAGGTTACCTGTCAAGTTGATATGTTTTTGCGTTTTGCGGATTGCCACAAGGTCGGAATTACAGGCTCAAAGGGTAAGACTACTACTTCCACACTTACTTATGAAATGCTAAAGGCGGCAGGCAGGGATGCAAGGCTTATCGGCAATATCGGTGTTCCTGTTTTTGAAGCACTTGAGAGCGTTACGCCCGATACCTATGCAGTTATCGAAATGTCGTCGCACCAGCTTGAATTTACTCACGCTTCGCCCGAGGTCGCTATTCTCACAAATATTTATGAGGAGCACCTTGACCATTACAAGGGCGGCTTTACGGGCTATGTAAACGCAAAGCTTCACATTATGAATTATCAAAACGAGAACGATACATTTATATATAATGCGGATCAGGGCGTTTCCGAATATGTCAAGCTCGATTCGACAAAGGCTGAAAAAATCGGAGTTTCCGTAAATGACAGGCTTCCGTTTGAAGTGCGTAACGAGCATCTTTTGGGTGTTCATAACAAGCAGGACGTTATATTCGCTTACCGTGCGGCAAAGGCATTTGGCGTTAGCGACAAGGATTGTGAAAAAGGCGTTGAGAGCTTTTCGGGAATTGAACACAGAATGGAAAAGGTCGGCACGTTTAAGGGCGTTACCTTTTATAATGACTGCATAGCGACAATTCCGCATGCCGTAGAATGTGCGGTTGAGGCGTTAAAGAATGTTGATACGCTTATTTTCGGCGGCAAGGACAGAGGCATAGATTATTCGGAATTTTGCGAATACCTTAAAAAATGTTCAATTAAAAATCTTATCGGCACACCTGAGACAGGGCATAAAATAATCGATAAGCTTTCAAAAGACGCTTGTCCGAAGCGTCTTGTCAAGGCGGTTGACCTTGAAGAAGCGGTAAAAGAAGCGTATAAGCTTACCGCAGAGGGAAAGATTTGCCTTCTCTCCCCTGCGGCGTCAAGCTATAACGTATATAAGAATTTTGAAGAAAAGGGCAGGCACTACAAGGAGCTTATTAAAAAGTACGGCGAGTAATCACATAATCGACGACAAAAGCAGCAGCTCTTCGTATTTGTCATAAATACTTTTGAGGTCGGCAACACTCCGTTTTGAAACGGAAAAGCAAAACGACGGCGCAGAAAAGCTTTTGGCAAACCAACCGCCGAAGCTGCCGTAAGCCTCACACGGCTTAATGCGTTTAATCGGCAAGCCGCTTACGCTCTTGAAAACTTGCGTCATCATAGCACAATCGGAGGCACATTTTGAGCATTGGCAGGATATGTATTCGCCCGAACAGGATAGTGTGATTGCATATTTCGGATTTATAGCATTGCAAAGGGATATAATTGCTTTCGTTTCGGGTTCGCTCGTTTCTGACGGTCCTTTATATCCGAACGCATACGGCTTTATCACAGTGCTTTGTGCGTCGGAAAAACGGTAAGGGAAGTTTTTGTCTATTTCCACACCCCTTGCGTTTGAAATCCATTTGGTGAAATTATTGTCGGCGGCTCTTTGCACAAGACCCTTGTAGCAGAGTGCGTTTTCTCCGTTAGAATAGGAAATTTCAAGACCGTCGGGGTTGGTTATGGGCACGATAACGATTTTTTGATCACGCAAGATACTCCTTATTTTAACGGCGGAAATTTTCAAATCGTTTTTATAAGCGATACAAAGCCGTTCAAAAAATGTCAGCAGAATTTCACTTGAAATTCCGGCAGTATCGGAAAAATCGGACAGGAAAAGCACACTGCTTTCCCCCTCTCCGATACTCAGCGAGTAAATGTTTCGCTTGCACCAGCTTTTACCTATGGAAGAAATCGACACGAAGTCAAAGCTTTCTTTGGTTTCCTCGATATGCTTCTGTAAATAATCATAATTAAAACACATAATATCAACAACCTCTGATTTGGTATTTGATATTAAGATATATTCCGAAAGAAGTGAATTTATTATGGATATGACCGAAAAACCCATAAATCAAAAGTATATATTTAAAGGTAAAATCATAAATTTGCGTGTTGATGACGCACTTTTACCCAATGGCACAGTTGCAAAAAGAGAAATAGTTGAGCATCCGGGCGGAGTCTGTGTTGCGGCACTTACCGAGAACAACGAGTTAATGTTTGTCGAGCAGTTCAGATACCCGTACGCAGAAGTTGTTTTGGAGCTTCCGGCAGGCAAGCTTGAATACGGCGAGGATCCGTTTGAAGCGGGTAAGCGTGAGCTTCGTGAGGAGACGGGAACGATTGCAAGTGAATATGAGGATTTGGGCAAATTATATCCCACTCCGGGATATTGCGGTGAAATAATCCATATGTATTTTGCAAAGGGTTTGAGCTTTACCTCGCAGGACCTTGATGACGACGAGTTCCTTGAGGTCAAAAAAATTCCGCTTGAAAAGGCGTTCCAAATGGTAATGAACAATGAAATCAGGGACTCAAAAACGCAGGTCGGAATTATGAAGGTTTATCATAAGGTTTACGGAGATAAGAAATGAAAATAGTATTGGCTTCAGGCTCGCCGAGGCGAAAAGAAATAATGAAAAACGCAGGTTATGACTTTGAGGTTAAAACTTCAAGCGCAGACGAAACATTGCCTGAGAATATAACGCCCGACGAAGCGGTAAAGTATCTTGCCGAGATAAAGGGAGATGCCGTAAAGGTTGACGAAAACACGCTTGTTGTATCGGCGGATACGGTGGTGGCTCTCGACGGAAAAATTTTGGGAAAGCCAAAAGACGAAAATGATGCTTTTTCAATGTTATCCTTGCTTTCGGGCAGAACGCACAATGTGTTTACGGGCGTTTGCGTAAGGCTCGGAGATAAAAAGACTGTGTTTTGTGAGAAAACCGAGGTCAAGTTTTATACTTTGAGTGAGGAGGAAATCAAGGCTTATATCGCAACGGGAGAGCCGTCGGACAAGGCAGGCGCATACGGCATACAGGGCAAGGGCGCATTGCTTGTCGAAAAAATCAACGGCGATTATCTCAATGTTGTGGGATTGCCTATGGCAAGGCTCGAAAGAGCTTTAAGAGAGTATATAAAACAGTAAAAAGACCGATTTTATTTTGGCGGACATTTGCCTTGATAAAATCGGTTTTTGCTTTTATTTATTGTAATTATTTGCTGTGATTTTTGTTATATTTTATAAGTTGACAATATTTGGGAATTAAAGTATGATGGAATTGAAACAAAGCAAAAGAAGCTTGTTTCAATTATTTATGTCGATGTGCAAAATATAAGAGCACAGCCGATAATTAAAGGAGTGTGTATATGAAAAAGAAAGCGTTGATTTGCTGTTTGGCTGTTTTGACGATTGCCGTTGTTGCGTTTATATGCGCTTCAAAAGCAAATCCAATTTATACGGCGGCGGTAAGCAGTCCTGCCAATATTGAGGCAGCGGAAAACGGCGGCTCGTATTGCGCCGACGTGATGTTCGGTTATAATGAGCACAAGCTCTTGCACACTTCGTCCGAAAGGCAGAAAAAGACGGAGCAGTATGAAACCGTTCAGGCGGATCTCGACGAATTTCGCAAGGAGGCTGCCGATTTCCAAAAGCCGTATATGATTGACGCCGATTATAAAAACGTTGACGGCAAAACCGTTATTACCTTCAGCGGCACGGTAACAGACCCGAACAGCGGCGAAGCCGTTCCGTTTGAAAGAAGCTATCAATACGATTTTATACTTACCGATAAAATCAACAAATAAACGATTTTAATAATACCCCTTTCCGATGTGATGTCGGAGAGGGGTATTTTTTTATTCATTTATAACGCTTGTCGGCTGCCGTAAAAGCCACTTTTTTCATTCGCGAAATTTACAAGACCTATTATGAGCGAACGGAAGTTTACAAGGAATTGTTCCTATGAACTGTCGCTCTATACAAATCCGTGAGGATAAATCATAATAGGAGGCAGTAAGAATGAGAGAGGTTTATACAGGTATGGATCCGAAAGAGATTGAGAGCGAATATCTCAACGGCGTGTATAACGAAATTGCAAATACGCTTGGAATTGAGGCGGCAGTAAAGCTTTACTCTACATATCGGGGTCAGCAAATCACTTTTCCGGTAAATCTTTTCACAAGCGAATTTATCGCATCGAAGATTGTTGCGGAATATGACGGCAAAAATGTACGGCAGCTCGCAACGAAATACGGGTATAGCGAAAAGTGGATTCGGAAAATGATTAAAGAACATAAAGACAAAACGGGGTGAAATTTAATTCTATATTTACAAAAAACAAATAAAAAAACTAAAAGAGGAGTAAAATACTATGGCACTAATTAACTGCCCGGAATGTGGCAAAGAAATTTCCGATTCAACAAAAATCTGTCCGCATTGCGGATACAAGCTAAAAAACAAATCAGACAGCAAGAAGTGGATAATCCCCGTGATTATTATAAGCATTGTTGTAATAATTGCATTAATTGTCACTGCGGTTGCATTAACCAGCAAAAAAGGAAGCAGCAAAAATGATACGCAATCGGCAATTTCATCCACTGTTCAGGAAACGACTGCAGACAAGAGCGTTTCATTAAATGACAATTCCGAATTTCAAGAAAAATTAAAATCCGAATCGGAAAAATCAATTAAAGATATGCAGGATAAGTACACAGAATTGTCAAACGACATAGGTGGCACATACAAAGGTTACAAAAAGAATGCCGAAAAAGTTAATGAATGGTATTCTTTCTGCGAAAGCGAAGCAAAAAACTATTATGTTACGGTATCACAGTACTGCTATTCATACTACAAAAATGTAGCCGATAACAAAAGTGACTATACCACTTGGACAAGAAGTATGGAAGACGGCTTTAAAATTTGGCAACGAGAAACCGAAGATTACTACAAAGCTTGGAGTCGAATGTATGAATCAGCATTTAAAGAGCTTGACGGTATAATCACAAAAGCTTATGATGAAGCAAGCTACAATGAAGTTTCCTCGGTGTACAGTGATATGTATGATGCCTACGAAGACGCATACTCAAATATGTATGACACTTACGAAGATGCGTATTCCGATATGTATGATTTTTATCAAGATGTTTGGAAAGAATTATACGACGGAAAAAAAGATATAAAATCCAAATACGATAATATCTATAAAAAATAATTTATGCCCTCTGCTTTTACAATAGAGCAGAGGGTTATCTAATTTCGAAAAATCATATAAAAAGAATGGTTAAATCTCTAAAAGCATAAAAAACATAACAGAAAGCCGAGAATTATTCTCGGCTTTCGTTTTGCTTATTTATTCACAACATTTATCGGGTTGCCGTCAAAAAATGCCTTGATGTTGTTTTTGAGAATTCCCATAAGTCTTTCACGGGTCTCGTATGCCGCCCAGGCGATATGGGGAGTGATTGTGCAGTTTTTTGCGCTCAAAAGCGGATTGTCAGCTTTCGGCGGCTCTGTCGAAAGCACATCAACGCCTGCACCTGCTATTTTGCCCGAATTGAGAGCGTCTGCAAGAGCCTGTTCGTCAACCGCCGCACCTCTTGCGGTGTTTATCAGGATTGCATTTTGCTTCATTTTTGAAAGAAAATCGGCGTTTATCAGGTTTTCCGTTTCCTTTGTAAGCGGACAGTGGAGCGTGATAATATCCGATTCCCTCGCCAATTCGTCAAGCGTCACCCACTTGAAGTTTTTTCTGCTTGACTGGTCGGTTTCGTGTCCCGATACAGCCAAAATGTTCATTTTATACGCTTCTGCTATATCGGCTACCGCCTGACCGATTTTACCGAAGCCGATAATTCCTATCGTTTTGCCGTAAAGCTCGGTAAGAGGAGCTAACTGATAGCAGAAATCGGAACAATTACTCCAACCGCCGTTTTTAACGTCCAGAGAATGAAGTGCGACTGCGTTGTAGTGCTCTGTTATGTGAGCGAAAACAAGCTGTGCCACCGCCTGCGTGGAATATGACGGAATGTTCGATACGGGTATGCCTCTTTCTTTAAGATATGCGGTATCAACAACATTGTAGCCCGTTGCAAGGACTGCGACGAATTTCAGTGCCGTCAGTTTTTCAAGGTCTGATTTTTCAAGCGGTGTTTTATTGGTTATGACAACATCCGCACCCTCGCACCTTTCCAAAATAAGCTCCTTCGGTGTTCTCGGGTATATTTCAAGCTCGCCGTATTCTTTGAGCCATTCCCAAGAAAGATCACCGGGATTTGTAGTTTGGGCATCAAGTATGACGGTTTTCGGCATAATTATTCCTCCGTGTAAGATAATATTATTTGTATTGTAACATATTTTACTGATTTTGAAAACAAAAGCGACAGGAAAAGTAATAAATTGATTGACCTTGAAGCGATTATGTTATAAAATTATAATGATATTGTATGTGCTGAAGGTGTGGTGGAGCGATTGGCGAAAAAAAGAATAAACCGCAAGGGCTTGCTCAATTTCTTAGGCATTGCGCTTATTTTAATCGCAGTAGCTTTGCTCGGACTTACAATGCTTATGCAGATAAGAGAGTTTGCGGAAAGATATGATGAGCTTTTGAAAATGCTCGCAGACTTCGAGGACGCCGTGGCGGCAATACAGGTAAAGGAGCTTGTTGTAATTGCGATACTGCTCATTTACATTGCAAAGGTCGTTGTGCCGATACCCATTTCTGCGGTGTGCGTTATCGCAGGTATGGTGTTCCCGACGTATATTGCGGTGCTTATAAACATTGCAGGCTTCATTATACTTTTGACAACTAAATATTTTTGGGGAAAGCACCTCGGAGGCGGTGTTGTCCACAAGCTTTTGAGTCGGTACGAAAATTTTGACAAGATTTTCGAGTCGGACTTTTCGGGAAAGGGCGGTCTGCTCGTAGCGTTACGGCTTGTTCCGAATATCCCGATAAACACAGTAAGCCAGCTGTACGGAGCAATGGGCTTCGATTATTATAAATATATCCTGTTCTCGCTTATCGGCTTTATGCCGAAGATTATTTCGTACAGTATGGTCGGACGAAACGTATATAATCCGTTTTCGCTTGCGTTTATGCTACCGTTGGTCATCATATTTACAATTTCAGGGGTTGCGACACTCGGAATTAACGGCTTTATTGACCTTTACAACAATTCGGCAAAGGCGAAATCGGCAAAAATAAAAGAAAACAAACAAAACTGAAAGGATGAAAGGCAGATGTGTACAACTGCACAATTGAGAGAAGAAATTAAGAACGGAAAGCTTGACGATAGATTTAAGAGAGTTTATGTCAGCGAGGCTGACGTTAAGGCACAGTATGAGAGATATTGCTCTCTTGCCGACGATTTTGACGAGGTTTTCTCGGCTGACAGAGATGTAAGACTTTTCTCTGCACCCGGCAGAACGGAGGTTGGCGGAAACCACACCGACCACAACCACGGCAGAGTTCTTGCGGCAGGCATTAACCTTGACGCTATCGCAGTAGCTTCCAAAAATGACGAAAATATTGTAAGAGTAAAATCGAGAGGCTATGCAATGGACGTTGTTGACCTTTCCGATTTGAGCGTTCACGCAGACGAGGAGGGTCATTCCCCCGCACTTGTAAGAGGAGTATGTCAAGGTTTCTTGAATAACGGATATAAAATCGGCGGCTTTGATGCTGTTACGGCTTCGAGAGTTCTTTCAGGCTCGGGACTTTCGTCCTCGGCAGCTTATGAGGTGCTTGTCGGCACAATGCTCAACTACCTTTACAATGACGGCAAGGTTGACCCCGTTACAATCGCAAAAATCGCACAGTATGCGGAAAATGAATACTTCGGTAAGCCCTGCGGTCTTATGGATCAGATGGCTTGCTCGGTAGGCAGCTTTATTACTATTGACTTCAAGGACCCGTCCGAGCCTGTAATTGAAAAAGTTGATTTTGACTTTGCTTCCTGCGGTCATTCTCTTTGTATTGTTGACACAAAGGGAAGTCACTCAAACCTTACGGACGAATATGCGGCTATCAGACTTGAAATGGAAAGCGTAGCGGCTCAGTTCTCAAAGAAGGTCTTGCGTGAGGTTGACGAAAAGGAGTTCCTTGCAAAAATCCCCGAGCTTCGTGAAGCGGTAGGCGACAGAGCTGTTTTGCGTGCTATGCATTTCTACAAGGATAACGAGAGAGTTTTGCGTGAGGTTGACGCACTTAAAAATAATGATTTTGAACAGTTCAAACAGCTTGTTATCGAAAGCGGCGACTCATCCTATATGTATAATCAGAATGTTTTTGCCACAAAACAGCCTGAAATTCAGCCTGTTTCGATTGCTCTTGCCTTGAGTGAGCAGGTGCTTGACGGAAAGGGCGCATGGAGAGTTCACGGCGGCGGATTTGCAGGCACAATTCAGGCTTTTGTTCCCAATGATTTGCTCGATGAGTACAAGTCGACTCTTGAGGCGGTATTCGGCGAAGGCTCATGCTATGTACTTGCTATAAGACCTGTCGGCGGAGCTGAAATTTAACAAAGGAAGTTACTTATAATGGATGTTCGTCAAATATTAAAGGATTTGACAATCGGCGCAGGCGTTTCAGGCTGTGAGCAGGAAATTGTCCCGATAGCTGAAAAATATCTAAAAGAATACGGAGAAGTTTACACCGATGCTCTCGGCAATGTCATTTTGGTTATTGACGGCGAGGGCGACGGGGTGTTGCTTGATGCTCATATTGATATGGTGGGTATGATTGTTACGTCAATCACACCCGAGGGCTTTTTGCGAGTTGATGCTTGCGGTCATATCGACACAAGACAGCTTGGCGCACAGCAGGTTACAATTCACGGTAAAAAGAATATAAACGGAATTGTGATCAGTACGCCGCCGCATCTTCAGGGCAAATCGGAAAACAACGGTATGAAAATGAGCGATGTGCTTATTGATACGGGACTTCCCGAAAGTGAAATAAAGGAAATCGTCAGCCTTGGCGACAGGGTTACTGTAAACTCGGAGTTTACCGAACTTTTAAACGACAGGGTTTCGTGTTGCGCTCTTGATGATAGGGCGGGTATGGCGAGCCTTATTTGTGCTTTGGAAATTTTAAAAGAAAAAGGCTGTAAAAAGAGAATTACAGTTTCATTTTCAACTCGTGAGGAAGTCGGCGGAAGCGGTGCTAAAACGGCGGCGTTTAATGCACAGGCAAAAGAGCTTATTGCGGTTGATGTAAGCTTTGCACTCACTCCCGACAGCAATCCCGAGGAGTGCGGAGAACTGTCAAAAGGACCTATGATTGGCGTTTCCGCTTCGCTTGATTATGATATGTCGCAGAAGTTTATCGGTACGGCTAAAAGATGCGGTATTCCGTATCAGCTTGAAATAATGGGCGGAAGAACGGGTACGAACGCCGACAGTATGACAATCGCAAAGGGCGGCTTTATAAGCGGACTTATATCTATTCCGCTTCGCTATATGCATACCGGCGTAGAGGTTGTGTCAATTTCGGATGTTGAAAACACGGGCAGACTTATTGCCGAGTACATTGCGGGAGGTAATGAAAATGCTTAAAGAGCTTTGCCTTCTCAACGGTATATCGGGCAGAGAAAAAGCTGTTCGAGAGTATATAATTTCAAAAATTCCGTCGGATTGCAAATATTCGGTTGACGCACTCGGCAATGTTATTGTCGAAAAGCCGGGCAAGAGCAGAGCAAGTAAAAAGGTAATGCTCAGCGCTCATATGGACGAGGTCGGCTTTATGGTAAGCTATATTACCGATGACGGATATATAAAAATAGCACCCGTAGGCGGAATTGACGAAAGAGTTGTTTTCGGCAGGCGTGTTAAAGTTGCGGATATTTACGGTGTTATCGGCGCAAAGGCATTGCATCATCTTTCTTCTGACGAACTTTATAAAGTTCCTAAAATCGAGGATATGTATGTTGATATAGGTGCTCAGTCGAAAGAGCAAGCGGAGAAGTATGTCCGTTTGGGCGACGAGGTGTGCTTTGAGTCGGAGTATCTTGAATTCGGTGACGGATTTATAAAATCAAAGGCTCTTGATGATAGAGTAGGCTGTCAAATTTTGCTTGATATTTTGTCGAGAGAACAGCCGTATGATTTGACGGTTTGCTTTGTTGTTCAAGAGGAAATCGGAACGAGAGGCTCTGCGGTTGCGGCATATAATGTTGCGCCCGATTATGCAATAGTGCTTGAGGGAACAACGGCGGCTGATTTGCCCGACACCCCCGATCAGAAAAAAGTTTGCAAGCTCGGAAACGGTGCGGTTGTAAGTTTTATGGACAGAGGCACGGTTTATGATGTTGACCTTTACAAAAGAGCGTTTGAGTCAGCTGAAAAGAACGGCATAAAATGTCAGACAAAGACTGTTGTTGCAGGCGGTAATGATGCGGCGGCAATTCATAAGTCCGGCAAGGGTGTACGCACGGCGGCAATTTCCGTTCCGACAAGATATATTCATTCACAGTCTTGTGTTGCAAAGAAAGAGGACATAGAAGCGGTCGAAAAGCTTGCAGAGTGTTTGGCGAGGAAACTTGCGAATGATTAAGCTCATTGAAAACCTTTCAAAAAATACGGCTGAAGATTTAACTGCGTTTTTTCCTGACGACACATCGGCATTTACACTGTTTTCGTTGCTTGATTTTACAAATGTTGACGGTGCGTGGCTACAGACGCAAGACGAGAGTGTAACGGCGCTTATTGTTGAAAAGGAAAGCAGTAAAGTCTATGTCTGTGCGTCCGATACGGCGGATTTTTACGAACTTTCCGATTTTATTACACGGCTCGGCGGAGTTGTGGTGCATTGTTGCTCGGATATAACCGAAAGGCTCGGTGTTACCGCATTTTCTAAGATAAGCATTATGGCTTTAAAAGATGAGTTGGTGCAAGGGCGAGAGTCAGTTGAAATAAATGACGGCTTGAGACCTGTTTTTGATTTGCTTACACAATCGAAAACGGAAATTTTGACAAATGCCGTTGAAAAAAAGGATTTGAAAAAATATACCGACAGAGCATATAAGGAATGGCTTTCGAGGACGACAAGAGGTATATTTTCGGGATATACAAGTGTCAGAGCGATAAAGGTCGGAGAAAATTCGATTTTATCGGTGGCAATTGCAGACAGGCTCGGTAAGAGCATATTCATAAGAGATGTTGCGACAGATTCGGAGTTTCGCAGAATGGGATATGCTTCCGACTGCATAAGCGGTCTTTGTCGGGATTTTAAAAAAGACGGCGAGAAAGTTTTGCTCGCTTGTAATGATTTGAAAACAGAGAAGTTTTACAATAAAATAGGTTTCAAAAGAGAAATATATATAGATTTGGGAATTATTGAGTTATGAGAGAATTTTTTGAATTTACCGATACTGTAAAGGTTGCATCGGAAAAAGCATTGGCGAAAACGGAAAAGATGTTTTCGCAGATTGAAAAAATAGGGGAATATAATCAGCAGAAGGTTTTATCGGCTTTCATAAACAACAAGGTTGACGAAACCGATTTTAACACCTCGACGGGCTACGGCTATTCGGATAAGGGCAGAGATAAACTCGACGAGCTTGTTGCCGACATTTTCAAAGCGGAAAGCGCAATTATAAGAGCAGGCGCTCTTTCGTGCGGAACACATACGTTGGGCGTTTGCCTTTACGGAATTTTAAGACCTAATGATGTTATGCTCTGTGTTTCGGGTACGCCTTATGACACAATTCACCCCGTTATAGGCATTGGCGGTAAAAATGCAGGCGAGGGTACACTTGCGGATTTCGGTGTTATATACAGGCAGGTTGATATGACCGAAAGCGACGAGCTTGACTATGCGGAAATTGAAAAGCAAGCAAGCGACGAAGCGGTTAGAATGGTATATATTCAACGCTCAAGAGGATATTCGTTAAGGCACTCTATAAGCGTTGATGAAATAGAAAAGGCTTGTGAAATTGTCCATAGGGTCAACAAGCGTGCTGTCGTTATGGTTGACAATTGCTACGGCGTTTTCACAGAGGAAAAAGAGCCGACACAGGTCGGTGCCGATATTGTCGCAGGCTCGCTCATTAAGAATTTGGGCGGCGGCATATCCCCTATGGGCGGATACATAGCAGGCAGAAAAGACCTTGTCGACTTATGTTCTTACAGGCTTACCGTGCCGGGGCTCGGCTCGGAGGTCGGCGCAACACTCGGTGTAAACAGAAGCCTGTTTATGGGCATTTTCAACGCTCCGAATGTTGTTAAAGAGGCTCTTAAAACAGCTGCGTTTACAGCTGCTTTGTTTGAGGAGCTCGGCTTTGAGGTTACACCTCGAAGCAACGAGACAAGACACGATATTATTCAGGCGGTTTGCCTTGAAAATGAGCAGAGGCTTATAGCTTTCTGTCAGGGTATGCAAAAGGGTGCTCCGATCGACTCCTTTGTTGTGCCCGAGCCGTGGGATATGCCAGGCTACGACAGTAAGGTTATAATGTCGGCGGGTGCGTTTACGTCAGGCTCGTCAATAGAGCTTTCGGCGGATGCACCGCTTCGTGAGCCGTTTGCGGTATGGATGCAGGGCGGACTTAACTTTGCTTCGGGCAAGGTGGGAGTAATGCTTGCGGCAGATGAAATCGTAAGGAGAGATTTATTATGAACCTGATGCATTTGAAAAGCGGAACAGACGTAAGAGGCGTTGCCGTTGCGAAAGAGACAACAGACGTTGTTGAGCTCACGGATGAGGCAATAAAAAGAATAACAGGCGCATTTGTGTATTTCCTCTGTGCAAAGACAGGCAAGGAAAAGGACGCACTTACAGTTTCCGTAGGTCACGATTCGAGAGTATCGGCAGAGAGAATAAAGGCTGATGTAATCGCAATTTTGCTTTCAATGGGCGTTGCGGTTAAAGATTGCGGTCTTTGCTCTACTCCCGCAATGTTTATGACAACTCAGCTTGATACTTGCGACGGTGCTGTTCAAATTACCGCAAGCCATCACCCATGGGACAGAAACGGATTAAAATTCTTTACGGCAGGCGGCGGACTTTCGTCGGAGGAAATCGAAAAAATACTCGAATTTGCCGAAATGAATGACGCAATCGCTTATGACACCTCGAGAGAGGCGGAAAAAGTTGATTTTATGTCGGTTTACTGTGAGCATTTGAGAAACCTTATTAAAAAGGGTGTAAATTCCGCAGAGAATTATGACAGACCGCTTGAGGGACTTAAAATTGTAGTTGATGCGGGAAACGGTGTAGGCGGATTTTTTGCAAATGATGTTTTGGCACCTCTCGGAGCAGACACAAACGGCTCGAGATACCTCGACCCCGACGGTATGTTCCCAAATCACATACCAAACCCCGAAAACGAAACGGCTATGGCTTCAATTTGTGAGGCGACGGTTGAGTCGGGTGCAGATCTCGGCGTAATTTTTGATACGGACGTTGACCGAGCGGCTTGCGTAAGCGAAGACGGTAAGGAAATTAACCGTAACCGTCTTGTTGCTTTGGCTTCCGCTATTGCTCTCGAAAACTGCGAGGGCGGAACAGTTGTAACGGACAGCGTAACCTCGGCAGGACTTACCGAGTTTATCGAAAACACGCTCGGCGGCAAGCACAGAAGATTTAAGCGTGGCTATAAAAATGTTATTGACGAGAGCATAAGGCTTGAAAGCGAGGGCATAAAGGCTCCGCTTGCTATCGAAACCTCGGGTCATGCGGCATTCAGCGAGAATTATCATCTTGACGACGGTGCTTATCTTATCACAAGGATAATCATAAAGCTTGCAGAGCTCAGGAAAGAGGGCAAAACTCTTGAGTCGCTCATAGCCTCACTTAAAGAGCCTGTTGAGGAAAAGGAAATTCGCTTTAAAATAAACGCTGAAAACTTTAAGGAATACGGCGAGAATATAATTGATAAAATAGAAAAAAGCGCAATTCTTAATACCGACATAAAAATTGCAGAGGACAGCTGCGAAGGTGTTAAGGTAATCTTTACAGACCCTGAAATTGACGGCTTTTACATTTTGAGAATGAGCGTACACGATCCGGTTATGCCGATGAATATCGAAAGTGCGGTTGCGGGCGGAGTTCGCAAAATCGCTCAATGTGTATATGATGAATTACAGGTATATGAGCTTCTCGATATGACCTCCCTGAAACAATTCTTGGAGGAAGGTATTGACAAAGCGTAAATTATACATAAAATGTATGTATATATTTATCAAATGAAAGGTAAGGGAATATATGATTTTTGAAAAGGTTAGAGAAATAATTTGTGAGCAGTTTGACGTTGACGAGGAGAGCGTTACTCTCGATACGGATATAAGAGAAGATTTGGACGCTGACAGTCTCGATATGGTTGATCTTGTTATGAGCTTTGAGGATGAATTCAAAATCGAAGTTCCGGACAGTGCTATCGAAACGGTTAAAACAGTCGGCGACATTGTTAAATTTATTGAGGAACACTGATTTATCAGTTGAATTTTAAGACGAGGATGTTGGAAAATGGCAGAACAGAAAAAGATGGTTAATGACATAACCGCAATGGACGAGGATTTTGCGAAATGGTACACCGACGTCGTAAAAAAGGCAGAGCTTGCCGAGTATACGAGTGTTAAGGGCTGTATGGTTATTCGTCCCTACGGTTATGCGATATGGGAAAATATTCAGAAGATAATGGATTCAATGTTCAAGGCGACGGGACACGAAAATGTTTGTATGCCTATGTTTATCCCCGAAAGTCTTCTTGAAAAGGAAAAGGATCACGTTGAGGGCTTTGCTCCCGAGGTTGCATGGGTAACACACGGCGGAAGCGAAAAGCTTGAGGAGAGACTTTGCGTTCGTCCGACGTCGGAGACACTTTTCTGCGAGCACTACAAGCAGATTATCCATTCTTACCGTGATTTGCCGAAGCTCTACAATCAGTGGGTGTCGGTTGTCCGTTGGGAAAAGACCACAAGACCGTTTCTCCGCACAAGAGAATTTCTTTGGCAGGAGGGTCATACAATTCACGCAACGGCAGAAGAAGCTAAGGCTGAAACAGTTAAAATGCTCAACGTCTATGCCGATTTCTGTGAAAACGTGCTTGCTATGCCCGTAGTTAAGGGTGTTAAGACCGAAAAAGAGAGATTTGCAGGCGCAGAGGACACATATACCATCGAGGCTCTTATGCACGACGGTAAGGCTTTGCAGTCGGGAACCTCGCACTATTTCGGTGACGGCTTTGCGAAAGCGTTTGAAATTCAATATATGGATAAGGATAACAAACTTAAAACTCCTTATCAGACTTCTTGGGGAACCACGACAAGACTTATCGGCGCTATTATTATGACTCACGGCGACGACAACGGTCTTGTTCTTCCTCCGAAAATCGCTCCTGTTCAGGTTGTTGTAATTCCGATTGCACAGCATAAGGAGGGTGTTCTTGATAAGGCTCAGGAGCTTTGCGACAGGCTTTCAAAGATATGCAGAGTTAAGTCCGACGTTTCCGAAAACTCTCCCGGCTGGAAGTTTGCAGAGTACGAAATGAAGGGCGTACCGCTCAGAGTTGAGATTGGCCCTAAGGATATTGAGAAAAATCAGTGCGTTATCGTAAGAAGAGATAGCAGAGAGAAATACTTTGTTTCTCTTGACGAGCTTGAGGCTAAAATTCCCGAGCTTCTTGAAGAGGTTCATAAGGGACTTTACAACAAAGCTCTTGAGAGAAGAAGCAAAATGACATACACCGCAAAAACACTTGACGAGCTCAAGGATATTGCAGACAATAAGCCCGGCTTTATCAAGGCTATGTGGTGCGGCGACAGAGCTTGTGAGGATAAGCTCAAGGAGTATGCCGGCGTAACCTCAAGATGCATCCCGTTTGAGCAGGAGCATATAGGCGACACCTGCGTTTGCTGCGGAAAGCCTGCCGATAAGATGCTCTATTGGGGCAAGGCATATTGATTTTATTTGACAATAAAGAATAAAAAACTTATAATTAATATGCTTTCAAATTAAAACGGAGGAAACACTATGCAAAAGAAAATTGTTGCAGTAAGCCTTGTTATTTTAATGGTTGCGTTGTTGCTTGCGTCCTGTGGAAACAAATATCTTATGGGTGAAATCAACGGCGTTGAACGTCCGCTTGTTACCGATGCAGAGGGAAACACTGAACTTGATGACGAGGGCAAAATCGCTGTTTATGTAACCGACGCAAAGGGTAACATTCAATATGATACGGAAGGCAATCCTGAGAAGCGATACTATGATCTTCCGGAACAAGTTATCAAGGGAAACGCACTTGAAACGTCCGCGTATAAGTTTACAGCGCCGGACGGCTGGACGCTTAAGGACAATGGCATTTTTTATAAAAATGGAACGGATAACGATATTTCTATTCAATGGATGAAAGATGCTATATTGACAGATGGCAAAACATACGAGGCGTTTTTAGCTGAAAAACAAGGCGTATCACAGGATGTGTTAGATGCGCTGAAAGCGGAAAATATGGAAGTGGAAGAGAATGTTACAAATGGAACCCTTTTGTCAGGAGAACCCATTACAATGATTGAACGAACCACAAAGAGCAATTCGGATGGATTAATTTATTATTACTCATCGGTATATGTAAAAATAGGAAATGATGTGTATTCTGCGAACTGTGGCTATAGCGGAAGTGCTAAAGACGAGTCTTTTAACCTTATGGATATAGTTTCATCAAACCTTGTTATCAAATAATAAAATATAACAGGATTTTTCGGTGCGGAGTTTTCCGCACCGATTTTTTTATCGCCAATGTACGTTTACACTTGTTATTTTAGCGGCTTTATGATAAAATATATTATCTATAAATGGAACGTGAGGGAGAATTAAGTGGCTGTTCTCAAGGATGTAAAAAGACTTGTTGTCAAGGTTGGAACGTCAACGCTTACATATGACACGGGCAAGACTAACATCAGACGTATGCATAAGCTTGTTTCTGTGCTCTCGGATATTGTCAATTCGGGCATTGAGGTTGCACTTGTAACCTCGGGCGCAATCGGCGTCGGAGTCGGAAAATTAGGGCTTAAAGAAAGACCGTCGGACATTTCAGGCAGGCAGGCTGCCGCAACCGTCGGTCAGTGCGAGCTTATGTTTATGTATGATAAGCTTTTCGGCGAATACGGGCATACGGTAGGTCAGCTTCTTATCACAAAAAGTGACGTTGACAGCGAGGAGCGCCGTAAAAATCTCGTAAATACATTTGAGAAGCTTTTCGATTACAGAGCAGTTCCGATAGTCAACGAAAACGACTCGGTTGCGGTTGATGAAATTGTTTACGGCGACAATGACAGCCTTTCGGCGATTGTTGCGAAACTTATAAACGCAGACGCTCTGATTATTCTTACGGATATTGACGGCTTGTATGATGATAATCCAAACGAAAATGAGGATGCAAAACTCATTTCACAGGTGGGTGAAATTACAGATGAGCTTATCGCCGTCGCAGGCGGTCACGGTTCAAGATTTTCTACAGGCGGTATGGTGACAAAGCTTCATGCGGCGCAAATCGCAATGGATGCAGGCATAGATACAATCGTTATGAACGGTGCAGCTCCCGAGAGTGTATATAAGGCTCTTGACGGCAAGCAGATAGGAACATTTTTTACGGGCAAAAAGGACTGATTTTATGACGCAAGCTCAATTACTCGGACAAAGGGCAAAGCAGGCGGAAAAAACACTTGCCACCGCTTCGACCGAGCTTAAAAATAAGGCTCTTGAAAATATGGCACGGGAGCTTGCTGCGGCAGCTCGGGAAATCCTTCAGGCAAATGCCGAGGATATGAAAAATGCCCGAGCAAACGGTGTTGCACAGGTTATGCTTGACAGGCTTCTTTTGACAGAGGACAGAATTGTCGGAATGGCAAAGGGAATAACCGATATTGTAAGGCTTCCCGACCCGATAGGTGTAACGCTTTCAGAAATTAAACGACCTAACGGTATGACGGTGAAAAAAATAACCGTTCCGCTTGGAGTTATTGCCGTTATTTATGAGGCACGTCCGAACGTTACCTCCGACGCTGCGGCACTTTGCCTGAAATCGGGCAATGCGGTTATATTGCGAGGCGGTAAAGAGGCTATAAATTCATCAAAGGCAATCGTCAAGGCGTTACGGCTCGGACTTGAAAAAACAGGCTTAGATGAAAACTGTATATCGCTTGTAACCGACACCTCAAGGGACAGCGCAACCGAGCTTATGAGAATGAACGAGTATATTGACGTGCTTATTCCGAGAGGCGGAGCAGGGCTTATCCGTTCCTGCGTTGAAAACTCTACGGTGCCCGTGATTGAAACCGGAACGGGTAACTGTCACATTTATGTCGACAAGGACTCAGATATTCAAATGGCGGCGGATATTGTGTACAACGCAAAGACCTCTCGGCCGTCGGTTTGCAATTCGGCGGAGAGCTTGGTAATTCATAAGGATATAATAAAAGAGGCTTTGCCGATTATCAAAAAAAGACTTGATGAGAAAAATGTCGAGTTAAGAGGCGACGATACGGCGAGAGCTTCGGCAGACGGTATACTTCCCGCAACCGAGGACGATTGGGGTAGGGAATACCTTGACTATATAATGTCGGTAAAAACAGTCGAAAGCCTTGACGATGCTATTGAACATATATCAAAGTATTCGACGGGACACAGCGAGTGTATCGTGACCGAAAACGAAACGGCGGCAGAGGAATTCTTAAAACGCATTGATTCGGCGGCTGTTTATCACAATGTCAGCACAAGATTTACGGACGGCGGAGAGTTCGGCTTCGGTGCGGAAATCGGAATTTCCACACAAAAATTGCACGCAAGAGGACCTTTGGGACTTCCCCAGCTTACCTCATTCAAATATATTATTTGCGGTAACGGGCAGATAAGATAACAAGGAGAATAACTATGGCTGATGAAATCGTAAAATTTGAAAATTCGCCTAAAAAGAAAAAGAGGAAAAGAGCGCACCCGTGGGCCTTTCCGTTAGGACTTTTGATGGTGTTGCTTTCGGTCACAGGTCTTGTAACTATACTCGTGGCAGGCGTGAACGGCATAAGCTCCGTCAAGTATAAAATCGACAACATTGAAAAATACAACACAATGCTCACGCCCGTCGTTATGAACGACCCGAGTGTGTTCGACGATATATCGAAGGCGGATATGAGCCAGCTTATCGATATTTCGGTGTGGGCGATTATTAAGAGCGATTTAGCTCCCGATACCTACGAATACAGCGAAGCGGGAATGATTATTCCCGAAGCTGATATAACAGCGTCATATACAAAGCTTTTCGGCACGGAAAGAGCACCCGTTCATATGACTGTTTCGGGCTACGGTTATGAATTCACATACGATTCGGCAAAAAAATGCTACATAATTCCGCTTACGGGTATTGAGCCTACATACACACCGAGCGTTGTTGATGTGGACAAAAAGAAGAATATGATTGTTTTGACCGTAGGCTATCTTTCAAGCGGCGGCTGGGCACAGGATACAGACGGAAAAATGGTAGCTCCCGAGCCTGACAAATACGTTAAGGTAACCCTGCGTGAAAAGGACGGCAACTACTATATAAGCGCAATGCAGGCAACTGCAAGCCCCGAGGTTGCAACCACAACGCCCGTCAGTACGACGGCTGCACCTGCGGAATCCACAACAGAGCCGACAACAGCACCCGAACAGGCTGCCGAGGACGCTCCTCAGACAGAAATAGCATAAGGAAAAGGAAAACATTATGATTAAGATTTCTCCCTCAATTTTATCAAGCGATTACGGCAATCTCTCTTCAGAGCTTAAAAGGATGGAGGCTTGCGGAGCTGATATGCTTCACATAGACGTTATGGACGGACATTTTGTTCCGAACATTACGCTCGGTGCACCGATTGTAAAGTGCATAAGAAAATCAAGCACTCTTCCGTTTGATGTGCATCTTATGATAAGCGACCCGTATAAGTATATACCTGATTTTGTGAACGCAGGTTCGGATATAATTACTTTTCATGCAGAGGCAGACTCCGATATTGAAAAGACGATTGATTTGATTTTGGCTTCAGGCAAAAAAGCAGGACTTTCGGTTAAGCCAAAAACTCCTATCGAAGCGGTTTATCCGTATCTCGACAAGCTTTCAATGGTGCTTGTTATGACTGTTGAGCCGGGCTTTGGCGGTCAGTCGTTTATGGAGGATATGATGCCGAAGGTTTCTGCGGTCAGGTCTGAAATTGACAGAAGAGGACTTGATGTTGACATTCAGGTTGACGGCGGAATAAACAAGGACACAATTTCGATTGCCGCAAAGGCAGGCGCAAATGTATTTGTGTCGGGAAATGCAATTTTCTCAAGCGACGACGCAAAAAAAACAATAGCAGATTTTAAGGCAAGAGCTTCGGTTTAATTGACGGCAAACACTTTAGATAAATTTCGTCTAAACACGGCTCAAGTAAATTTTATGATATAAATTATCGGAAATGAGGTGAAATTTTGAGCGAGAACGAACGATTGAGGATAAACATACAGCCTGTGTTATCCGAAACAGAAAAGCTTGAAATTAAAAACACCCGAAAATATATGATTGATATGCTTATGGTGCTTCTTGCGCCTATGGCAATGTCGTTTTATTATTACGGGCTGCGTGCGGTGCTTTTGGTGCTGTATGCTGTCCTGTCCGCTTTGGTTTGTGAGTTTTTGGCTTCTAAAATTTACAAATTCAGAGCGTCATATTCGGATCTTTCGTCGATTGTAACGGCAATATCGATAGCTATGTGCATACCTGCCTCGTCTGCGTGGTGGGTACCCGTGCTTATAACCGTATTTGCACTTGCGGTGGTAAAATTTCCGTTCGGAAACTCGAGAAGTCTTATGTTTTTGCCGTCTGCCGCAGGAATTGCTTTTTTGACGGTGTGCAATTCGGCAAGTATGTTTTCATATCCGGTTATTCCCACGACAGCGGACAAGTTCGCACAGCTTTCAAGTTCAAACGCCGCTTTGGGCAACTCGATTGCGTATATGCTTTCGCAGGGTAATTCAATCGGTATTAACATAATCAGTTATATTGATATAGCTGTCGGTAATGTTTCCGGACCGATGGGAACAACCTGTGCGGTTGCGATAATCGGCGGCTTGCTTTATTTACTTATAAGACGACCGAGAACGGCTATGATGTCCTTTGTTTATCTCGGAACTTGTGCAGTATATGCGTTCCTTTTCCCGAGAATAACTACGGGACGCGGAATATCGATAATAATGGAGCTTTGCAGCGGACTTACAAGCTTTGCGGCATTGCTTTTTGTCACAAACGAAACACTCGCACCGAAAAGAACAAACGCAAGAGTGCTTTATGCGGTGCTTATGGGTCTTATAACTATGATTTTAAGAACCTTTGGCTCGATTGAGGACAGCACGGTTTTTGCCGTTTTGATTGCAAACGCTTTTGCCTGCACGCTTGACCAAAAACTTCCGATTACCAAAAGGGAGCAGCTTTTGCTCGACAAGAAAAAGGAGGCAGAGGCAATGTCAACGGACAAGCCTGTCGATACGGACGAGCAGTCGCAAATTGTAGCGCAAAAGGTTATGGAAATAATCAATAATTCCGAGGAAACGCAGGAAAGCGCCGAAGATGAAAACGGAGGTGGCGAGAATGAATGATAAAACCTCATTTTCTACCTCGATAAAAAACAGCGCATTTATTAAAAACCCTGTTTTGTTTGAGTCGATAGGTATAGCACCCGTTGTTGCAATGGCTGTTTCGGTTAAAACGGCGATTATGCTTTCGGTAATTTCGGCAGCGGAGCTTATAATAATCGAGTGCTTTGCAAGTATTGCGCTCAAAAAGGTTAAGCACGAATACAGAGTACTGATATATGCTCTTTTAGGCGTGCTTATAAATCTTCCGTTTTGGCTGTTTTTCTCAAAATTTGCACCGAACGAGACGGCAAATGTAAGTATCTTTTTGCCGATAATTGCGGTAAACTCGCTCATTGCACTTCATTGTGAGAGAGTGGCAGTCAGGTCAACGCTTAAAGAAACTTTCTTTGACGCTGTGTCCGCAACAATCGGCTATGTTTTGATTATCTTTATTGTTGCGATACTCAGAGAGGTATTGGGTTCGGGAACATTTTACAGCATAAAGCTTAATCTTCCCGTACAGCTGAAAGGCTTGTTATTGCCGTTCGGCGGATTTTTGATGCTTGGCTTTGCGGCGGCATTCTTTAAGGCGAGAATTAAGAGCAGGTATCCGGAGGAAAATCCCGAGGAGGCGTTTAACCTTTCGGAAATCTCTCAGTCTCATCATGAGGATATTAAAACTATGCTTCATGAGGATTTTGAACCTGTTGCAGAGGAGCCTATCAAAGAAAACCCGATAGACTTCTTTAAGAGCGTGGTTGAAAAGCCCGAGCAACCCGAAGCGGAAAAGCCTGAAAAGCGCAAAAAAATTAAAAGGGCGAAAAAAGAAAAGCCCGTTAAGACGGAAAAGCGTAAAAAAGAGAAAAAGGCTGTCGAGAAGTCAGTTGAAGCGACTCCGATTGAAAATCCGAGAAAAGAAAAATACGAATCTGAATTTGACGATATTTTGCTTGATCTCGAACGAAGCAAAGCTCCCAAAGAGGAAGAGAATATCGATATTTCAAAAGACGGCGACGGAAACGGCGGTGATGAGGCATGAGAGTAATAACAGAGCTCATTTCGGCGGCTATGTACGCTATGTTGGCACAAAACTTCATTTTTACAGGCGGCTACGGTGCTTCGGAGGCTGTCAGAATGGCGGCAAAGCCAAAGCAGCTTTATCCGATGACGTTTTTCATTACGCTGTTTTCGACTACGGTATCCGTGATTTGTGTTTTGCTTGAGCAGATAGCTGCTGTCAAGCAATTGAGTATACTCGGACACGCAGTTGAATTTATTATCGTGCTTACGGTAATATATATTATAGTGCTGGCGATTTCCGTTTTAGTGTTCAAGGCTAAGGACAGAACGGTCAGAAGAATTGGCATAGCGGCATTCAATACACTTGTAATTGCAGTTCCGTTTATAAACTACCGTGCGGCATTTACCATTGCCCAAGCTATCGGCTCGGGTATCGGTTCGGGCTTTGCGTTTGTTATTGCGGTGTTGCTTATAAACGTAGGCTTGCGCCGTCTTGACCGCAATCCGAATATTCCCGAAGCATTCAAAGGTACTCCGGCGATATTTATTTACGTTTCAATTCTCTCACTTGCTTTTTCGGGATTTTACGGAAGCGGATTGACTATGTAAGGGCAGAATAAAATGCAGTTTCAAAACAAAAATGTTAAGCCGAGGAAAAGAAGCTATTACCGCTTTTCAAAGAATTATCCGAGCAGAAGCGGTAATATCTATGCTATCGGTGAGAGCAGAACAAGAAGAAAAAAAGAAAAAAGAAACAGAATAATTTTCTATGTGTCGCTTGTGTTTGTGTTTGCGGCTGTATTTCTTATTGCTTCGGTTATGGGCAATCTGTCGCACAGACCGATTGACAGCACTTCGAAGGGGCTTGCCGACCAATATGACGGTCAACTAAAGGCTCTTGAAATGCCGGAGGAGGCACTTGGCGGCGGAATTGCCTACGATTTGTTCAGAACACAACTCAAAACCGATAAGGCCAACGCTGTTGAGGTTGTGCTCAAAAGAGCAGACGGAAATTTGAACTATAATTCCGCTGTTCAAACAGCAAAGGAAATCGGTGCTTGCACACAAGCGTACGAGAATGCTTGGCAGACAATAGAAAAACTCCGAGCAGACGGATATAAAATAATTGTAAAACTTTATTGCTTTGAGGACCCGCTTGCGGCGTCTATGTTAAAAGGTTCGGCGGTTACCGTTCAGGACGGAACAACGGTTTGGCTTGATGACAGCGCACAAAATGACGGCAATCCGTGGCTTAATCCATATTCGCAGACGGCGCAGGAATATCTGTACGGAATCATAAGCGAATGTGCAACGGGTGCGGACGTGATTATGCTCAACAGCGTATGTTTTCCGACAGGTAAGCTGACCGATACCGCATTTTTCTTGGGCGAGGCGGAGAGCGTTGAAAGCCGAAATTCTGTGCTTCACACCTTTGTAGCAAAGGCGGCGGAGCTATGTGGGGATACGGAAATTGCGTTGTGTACCGATATAGGAAGTGCACTCAACGGTAGTGAACAACTCTATTCGGGTAGTATGTTCGACAGCGGAGCGTTGTTTAACGCTGTTGATTTTACGGGCTTTGAGTCTGCTAATGAATTTTCGGTCGGCAGCACTTCGTCGGTCGGAATGGACAAGCCGACGCTCATAGCTGCAGCAATTCCGTTGCTTAATGAAAAAACAGAAGAAAATTATACAACAAAAGGACTTTTACCGATTATTGACGATGAAGCATATATTAAAAGTCTCGAAGAATTGGGAATAAATAATTATATACTTGTTCAAAAAACAGATAGTTGACAAAAGTCTATAAATATGCTATTATACTATCAGCATAACCCGTATTGAAGGGGAGTAGCTTGAATTCGGCGGTCAACATCATGTTGCGTTTCGCATCTGGTCGTCGAACCTAATAATTAGGAAGCAAGACCTTCGGCAGACTTTTTTATCTGTCGAAGGTCTTTATTTTTAACAACGGAGGAAAATTATGAAGCACTATCTCAGCACGCCCGAAGAAGTGTTCAAGGAAACGAGCTCTTCGGAAAAAGGTCTGACTTCCGAGCAGGCACAAAAGAGGCTTGAGGAAAACGGAAAAAACCGACTTGAAGAGGGTAAGAAAAAGTCTGTAATCAGACGCCTTTTAGAGCAGTTTGCCGACCCTATGATAATCATTCTTATCGTTGCGGCGGCAATTTCGGGTATCACCGCAGCATTTGAGGGAGGTTTTCCGTCAGATGTAATAATTATTCTTTTTGTAGTAATTTTGAATGCGATACTCGGCGTTGTTCAGGAAAGCAAGGCTGAAAAAGCTATCGAAGCATTGCAGGAAATGGCGGCGGCAACCTCAAAGGTTGAGCGTGACGGCAAGGTTATGCAGATTAAGAGCGAGGATCTTGTTGTCGGCGACGTGATTATCCTTGAAGCGGGAGATGCGGTTCCTGCCGATGCGAGAATAATCGAGAGTGCAAGCCTTAAAATCGAAGAGGCGGCGCTGACAGGCGAGTCTGTTCCCGTAAATAAGTTTATAGATATTATCAATCTCAAGGATACCGAGAAGGACGTTCCTCTCGGCGACCGTAAGAATATGATGTATATGGGCTCATCTGTTGTTTACGGACGAGGCAGAGCAGTTGTTACGGCTACGGGTATGGATACCGAAATGGGAAAAATCGCAGGCGCTTTGGCTCAGGCTCAGGACGGACAAACCCCCTTGCAGAAAAAGCTTGCGCAGCTGAGTAAGATACTCAGTTTTATCGTAATCGGTATTTGTGCGGTTATTTTTGCAATCGGTATAATCAGAGAGCTTGTTACAGGCAATCAAATAGGACTTGAATTCCTGCTTGATACCTTTATGATAGCGGTTTCGCTTGCTGTTGCGGCAATCCCCGAGGGACTTGCGGCGGTTGTAACCGTCGTACTTTCAATCGGCGTTACCAATATGTCAAAGAAAAACGCTATTATAAGAAAACTCACCGCTGTTGAAACATTAGGCTGTGCGCAGATTATCTGCTCGGATAAGACGGGTACTCTTACACAGAACAAGATGACAGTTGTTGAGCATTACGGTGACGACGAAAAAATGCTTGCAACGGGTATGGCTCTTTGCACAGATGTCAATATTGACGAAAACAAAGAGATAATCGGCGAGCCTACCGAGGCTGCGCTCGTTGCTTATGCACTTACTCTTGATTTGAACAAAAATGACCTTTCAAAGAGTGAGCCGAGAGTTGCGGAGGCACCGTTTGACTCAATGAGGAAGATGATGTCAACCGTTCACTCAAAGGACGGCGCATACATTCAATATACAAAGGGCGCACCCGACGAGGTATTGAAGTGCTGTACCAAGATTTTGAAGGACGGCAAAGTCAGAGATATTACCGAAGCGGACAGAACGGAAATCCTTAAAAAGAACAAGGAATATGCCGACAGGGCGTTGCGTGTCCTTGCCTGCAGTTTCAAGGAGCTTTCTGAAATTCCTGCCGACCAAAGTCCCGAGGCACTTGAAAAAGACCTTGTTTTCTGCGGACTTGTCGGTATGATTGACCCCGTAAGACCTGAGGTCAAGGCGGCAATCGAGGAATGCAGAACGGCGGGCATCAGACCGATTATGATTACGGGCGACCACAAGGATACAGCTACGGCTATCGCAATGGAGCTTGGAATAATTGACAGTCCCGACGCTGCAATTACAGGCGCACAGCTCAACGAGATTTCAGACGAAGATTTTGAAAAGGATGTCGAAAAGTATTCTGTTTATGCGAGAGTTCAGCCCGAGCATAAGGTCAGAATTGTAAACGCTTGGAAAAAACGTGGTATGATTACCGCAATGACGGGCGACGGCGTAAATGACGCACCTTCGATTAAGAGCGCTGATATCGGCGTCGGAATGGGTATCACAGGCACAGACGTTACAAAGAACGTTGCAGATATGGTTCTTGCCGACGATAACTTTGCGACAATCGTTTCGGCGGTTGAAGAGGGCAGAAGAATTTACGATAATATCCGTAAATCCATTCAGTTCCTGCTTGCGTCAAACCTCAGCGAAGTACTTTCGATTTTCTTCGCAAACCTTTTGGGCTTTACAATTTTGAAGCCTGTTCATCTTCTTTGGATTAACCTTGTAACCGACTGCTTCCCCGCTCTTGCGCTTGCAATGGAAAAGGGAGAGAAGAATATAATGAGCCGTCCTCCGAGAAATTCAAAAGACGGTATCTTCTCAGGCGGCGTAGGCTTTGATATTTTCTATCAAGGTTTATTTGTAACAGGTCTTACGCTTGCGGCGTACTTTATCGGACATTATATCGAGTCGGGTGTTTGGGAGATTACAAACTCTCCCGACGGTATGACAATGGCATTCCTTACGATGAGTATGTGTGAAATTTTCCACTCGCTCAATATGCGTTCGCAGAGAGGCTCTACCGTTGCAATGACCTTTAGGGGCAGCCACAATATGTACCTTTTCGGCTCATGCCTTATGTCGCTTTTGATGACAACGATTGTAATTTATGTTCCGTTCCTTGCAAATGCATTTGACTTCCAGCCGATAGATTTGATGGAATATGCGGTTGCACTTGCACTTGCGTTCGCTATCATTCCGCTTGTTGAAATCGTTAAGGCGATTGAAAGAGCAGTTGACAAAAAGAAAGTGAAGAAATAATCACAATAATAGCAATAAGCCTCCCTTGTGTAAAGGGAGGCTGTAATTTTATGGAAACAAAAAACGCACTCCTTAGGAGTGCGTTTAATTTTGCCTTGCTTTGTTTAGTATCAGTCCAAAATTTCTTTAAGGATTTTTTGAACCTCTTGTGCGGGGGCTTTGCCCTTGAGCGCACGCATTGCCTGACCCATAATGTAGCCCATAGCCTGCGTTTTGCCAGCCTTGTATTCGGAAACGCTCTTTTCATTTTCAGCGATAACCTGCTCAATTATCGGCCTTAAAGCCGAAAGGTCGGTTACCTGCGCAAGATTGTTTTCCTCAACGTATTTTTCGGGGTCAACACCGTCCGTGAATACCTTTTCAAGCACCTTTTTACCTGTTCCACGGTTAATCTTATTTGACTTAACCATATTTATTATAGATGCAAGATCCTCAGGTTTCAACGGATTGTTTTCGGTAAGCGTTGCACTGTCATTGAGAAGCTTCATAACCTCGCCCATTATCCAGTTGGCAACGTCCTTTGGAGAATCGCACTTTTCAAGGGTGCTTTCAAAGAATTTAACAAGCGCAATGTCGCCCGTGATAATTCCCGTGTCGTACTCGGGAAGTCCGAGCTCGTTCAAATAACGCTCTTTCTTTTCCTCGGGAAGCTCGGGCATTGTCGATTTAATTTCTTCGATTTGCTCGTCGGAAATTTCAATCGGCGGAAGGTCGGGCTCGGGGAAATATTTATAATCCTGAGCGTCCTCTTTTGAACGCATTGCGTAGCTGTAACCCTTGTTATCATCCCAGCGGCGAGTTTCTTGAACAACTTTTTCGCCGTCCTCGATAAGCTCAATCTGCCTCTGTGCCTCATAAGCGATTGCCCTTTCGATAGCGTGGAAAGAGTTTAAGTTTTTCATCTCGGTACGTGTTCCGAATTCAGCCTGACCCTTAGGTCTTACCGAAAGGTTTACGTCTGCACGAAGTGACCCCTCCTGCATTTTACAGTCGGAAACACCTGTGTACTGAAGAATTGAACGAAGCTTTGAAAGGTAGTCAATAACTTCTTCCGCACTTCTGAAATCGGGTTCGGATACAATTTCAAGCAACGGCACACCGCAACGGTTGTAGTCAACAAGCGTGCAATCCTCGAACTCATCGTGAATGAGCTTGCCTGCATCCTCCTCCATATGAATTTCATGAATGCCGATTTTTTTCTTTTCCCCGTCATTTGTATCGACTTCGATATAGCCGTTTCGACAAATCGGAAGATAAAGCTGTGAAATCTGATAAGCCTTAGGCAAATCGGGGTAGAAGTAGTTTTTTCTGTCAAATTTATTGTTCTGCGTGATTGTGCAGTTGGTAGCTACACCTGTGCGGATAGCGAACTCAACCACTTTCTTATTGAGAAGAGGCAAAGTACCCGGCATACCCGAACAAATCTCGCAAACATGAGTGTTAGGCTCTCCGCCGAATTCGGTTGAACAGCCACAGAATATTTTTGTTTTGGTCGCAAGCTCAGTGTGAACTTCAAGACCCATTACTATTTCCCATTCCATAGTCTGTCCTCCTTAATCCAATGTCGGCAATTTTGTGTGATAATCGGTTGCGTTTTGGAATGCCTTTGCCGCACTCATTATTTCCGCCTCGCAGAACGGTTTTCCGATAAGCTGCATACCGATCGGCATACCGTCGGCGTCAAATCCGCAGGGTGCGGAGAAAGACGGAAGTCCTGCAATGTTTATCATAACCGTATAAATGTCGCCGAGGTACATTTTAAGCGGATCGGAAAGGCTTTCGCCCATTTTAAGCGCTGTTGTCGGAGCAACGGGACCTAAAATCATATCGAACTTTTCAAACGCATCGAAAAATGCGTTTTGAATAAGTTTTTTAGCTTTAAGAGCCTTGTTATAGTAAGCGTCATAATATCCCGAGGAAAGAACGAAGTTGCCGAGCATAATTCTGCGTTTAACTTCCATACCAAAGCCCCCGGAACGGCTCATAATATATCTGTCTAAAAGATTTTCGCTGTTTTTTGAAGAATAACCGTACTTGATACCGTCATATCTTGAAAGGTTTGAGCAAGCCTCTGCACAAGCGATAATGTAATATGTCGGAATTGCATACTTTGCAATCGGCATCTTGAACATTTCAACTTCTGCACCGAGTTCACGGAATTTATCGGCGGCAGCAAGGATGGAAGCCTTAACGTCCTCATTGATGCCCTCGCCGAGATAATCCTCGGGAATACCGATTTTCTTGCCCTTTATTTCTCCTCTTACAGCCTTGTCAAAATCAAACTTGTCATAGACCATAGAAGTACCGTCTTTTTCATCTTTTCCCTGAATTACGGAGAAAAGTGCGGCACAGTCGTCAACATCCTTGCCGATAGGGCCGATTTGGTCGAGCGACGAAGCGTAAGCCACAAGTCCGTAACGTGAAACAGCACCGTAAGTAGGCTTGAGTCCCGTTACACCACAGAAAGAACAAGGCTGACGGATTGAGCCACCCGTATCAGAGCCGAGCGTTACCGGAGAGAGCTTTGCGGCAACGGCAGCCGCCGCACCGCCCGAACTTCCGCCCGGAACTTTTTCAATGTCCCATGGGTTATGGGTAACACCCGTAGCCGAGGTTTCGGTTGTGCTTCCCATAGCGAACTCGTCCATATTGAGCTTTCCGATAACAACCATACCCTCGTCATTGAGGCGGTTTATTACGGTTGCGTTGTATGTCGGAACAAAGTTTTCGAGAATTTTTGACGAACAGGTTGTAAGAATATCCTTTGTGCAGATATTGTCCTTAACGCCAATCGGCACACCTGCAAGTCTGCCTGTGTATTTTCCGCTGTCAATACCCTGCTGAACTTCTTTTGCTCTTTTAAAAGCCTCGTTTTTACAAACGGTATTATAACAATGGAGTTTTGTATCGTATTTGTCAATGGCGTCGAAAAAAGCATTTACGGCTTCTTCGACGGTCATTTCTTTATTTTTTATGGCAGTTGAAATTTCAAGTGCCGTCATTTCACAAATGTTTTTCATGTTCTGCACCTCATTCAACTGTTTTCGGAACTACAAAGCAACCGTCCTTGCTGTCGGGTGCGTTTTTGAGTATGTTTTCCGTATCCGCCTTGTTTGTTACGATGTCGTCACGCATTACGTTTGCAACGGGGAATGAGTGCGAAGCAGGCTCAATACCGTCGGTGTCAAGCTCGTTGAGCGTGTCAATGTAGGTAAGAATGTCCTGAAGATCCTTTTCGGCAGCGACCTTTTCCTCTTCGGTAAGTCTAATTCTGCCGAGCTTTTCAAGATATTCTACAAGGTTTCTGTCTATTGTCATTTATATCACCTTATGAGTTATTTTTCGGGAATCGGACGGCGAAGCTTGATGTGAACTTCACGAAGCTGCTGCTCTGTAACGGTGTTCGGTGCGCCGAGAAGCATATCCTGTGCGTTTGAATTCATCGGGAAAGCGATGATTTCACGGATGTTTTCTTCGTCTTTAAGAAGCATTATCATTCTGTCAACACCGGGTGCCATACCTGCGTGAGGCGGAGCACCGTAGTGGAACGCCCTAAACAAAGCGCCGAAACGCTTGGCAACCTCGTCCTCCGAGTAGCCTGCAAGTTCAAATGCTTTAATCATTATATCGGGGCGGTGGTTACGAACTGCACCCGAAGAAAGTTCAACGCCGTTGCAGACAATATCGTACTGATAAGCCTTGATTGTAAGCGGATCCTGATTGAGAAGTGCGTCCATACCGCCCTGAGGCATTGAGAACGGGTTGTGAGTAAAGTCGAGTTTACCCTCGTCGTTCTTCTCATACATCGGGAAGTCTGTAATGAAGCACATATCAAATCTGTTCTTATCGATTATATCAAGACGCTCGCCGAGAGCTGTTCTGATTTGACCTGCAAGGGTATTAACAATCTTGATATTGTCACAGATAAAGAACAATGTATCATCTGTTTTAAGATTGAGCATTGAGGTAAGCTCTGCTTTCTTTTCGGGTGTCAGGAACTTGTCAATCGGACCCTTAAAGGAGCCGTCCTCAAGAACTGTGAGGTAGCCGAGGCCTTTCATACCTATATCAAGAGCGTAAGCAAGGAGCTTTTCAAAGAAGCCTTTTGAGCATTTGCCGCAGGGAGCAACAATTCCTCTTACGGGTTTGCCTTGGAATGCTTTGAACTCAACATCCGAGAAGAAGTCGGTCAAATCGTTGATAACAAGCGGATTTCTGAGGTCGGGCTTGTCTGTACCGTACTTGAGCATAGCCTCTTCAAACGGAATTTTAACGAACGGTGCGGGGGAAACAGTCTTTCCGCCGCCGAATTTTGTAAATGTATCATAGAGAACTTCTTCTGCAACCGCAAAAACATCTTCCTGTGTTGCAAAAGCCATCTCAAAGTCAAGCTGATAGAACTCGCCGGGAGAACGGTCTGCTCTTGCGTCCTCATCTCTGAAGCAGGGAGCTATCTGGAAATACTTGTCGAAGCCCGAAACCATAAGCAGCTGCTTGAACTGTTGCGGAGCCTGAGGCAAAGCATAGAATTTGCCCTCGTGCTTTCTTGAGGGGATGATATAGTCTCTTGCACCCTCGGGAGATGAGCAGGTAAGAATGGGCGTGTTTATCTCGGGGAAGCCCATACTCTCCATTTTTCTGCGAAGAAAGCTGACGACCTCCGAACGGAAAAGTATATTGTCATGCATCTTTTTGTTTCTCAAATCAAGGAAACGGTAGGTAAGACGGGAATCCTCTCTCGTATTAACCGAGTCCTCAATTTCAAACGGAAGAGCCTCCGAGCAGGTGCCGAGAATTTCAAGCTCCGATACCTTTATTTCAAGCTCGCCCGTGGGGATTTTTTTGTTTACGGTGTCCTCATCTCTTTTAACAACCTTGCCGGTAACGGATATAACAGACTCCTTGTGCACGCCTTGCATAAGGGAGTCGTCGTTTACGACAACTTGAGTAATTCCGTATTGATCTCGCAAATCAATGAAAATAACTCCGCCGTGATCTCGAACGGTGTCAACCCAACCTGCGAGGCTGACTGTTTTTTCAAGGTCAGCGAGAGTTAATTCGTTACAATTATGCGTTCTGTAAGCCATTTAACACATTCCTTCCGATAAATCGGCACTTGCCGAAAATTATATTTTACCTAATTATACAGTTGATTATTATAACACAAGAATTCAATTTTGTATAGTGTTTTATAAGATATAATACCTATAAATAACGTAAAAATTTGATTGAATTCAGCGTGTAATTATGGTAAAATAAATGATGTGTAAATATTCAGGCGCAAAATCGGAGGTTCGGCTTATGAAAGCAAACAAAAAAATCGTTATGTCGGCTATTGCTCTCACTATGGCGGTGTTGGTTATAGTTTCTGCTTGCAAGAGGAATAACAATCCCGGTCAGGCTGTTGTCGTAACGGATGAATACGGAAATCCCGTCACAAACGAAAACGGAGAGGTTCTTACAACCATTGTCTATTCCGAGACGGTTGTTGTTACCGATAGAAACGGCGTTCCGATAACCGATGAAAACGGTGAGGCCATTACCGTTGTGCTTGAAACTGAAATCGTCGAGGTCACAAATGCCAACGGCGAGAAGGTTTATGATGAAAACGGTGAGGTCAAAACCTCTGTAATATATCATCCGAAGGACGTTGAAATTCCCGTTACGGACAAGGACGGAAACGTTGTGACGGATAAAAACGGAAAGGTGAGCCATACGGTCATTACCGTTCCCGCTCCGAACGAGCCTATAATCACAACGCTTGTTCAGACGGACGCAAACGGAAATACGGTTTACGATAAGGACGGAAACCCCGTAACCTATACAAGAAAATACACGACCTCCGTTGTAACGCCGGGCAGCAACAGCTCAAACTGGGGCGCAACCTTCAGCGGCAGCAAGAGCGACGCTTGTAATGCGGTTGCTCCGACCTCTGACGGCGGATACGTTTCACTTGTTCAGACGAACTCCTCCGACGGCTCGTTTGCGGGACTTGCTTCGGGCTCGGCAGTTCCTTATATGGTCCTTATGAAATTTGACAGCTCGGGTATTCTCAAATGGCGCAAGGCGATAACAAGCGACGGCGCATTGTCGTTGAGAAGTCTTGATACCGACGCTTCGGGGAATATCATTGCGGCAGGCTATTCCAACGCAACAAATCTCGGCTCAACTCATTACGGCGAGTATGATGCGGTTATATATAAGTTTAACTCCTCGGGCGATGTGCAATGGGTACAGTCTTACGGCGGAAGCTTGGTTGATTTCTTTAATGATGTAAGTGTTTGTGCAGACGGCAGTATCGTTGCTGCGGGCGGAGTAGGCTCAAGTGACGGTGCGGCAGCTCCGTTAGGTATTGCTTCGGGTAAGGGTGCGGCACTTGTTGCTAAGTACGACGCATCGGGCAACTTGATTTTTGCAAAAGGACTCGGTTCAATAGGCGATTCATTTAATGATGTTGATACTGACCAAAACGGAAATATTTATGCCGTCGGCAACTTCTCTTCGAGCGATTCTTCAAGAGCATTTGACGGATATGGAAAATCAGATGCGGCTATCGTAAGATTTGACGGTAACGGAAGTATTTCGTGGGTTCGTCAGTTTGGCGGAAGCGGAATCGACAACGCAAATTCAGTTGCGGCTGTATCGGACGGCTGTGTTGTTGTAGGACGCTCAAATTCAAAGGATAACTCCTTTGCAAGTCTCGGCAATCAGGGCGGGTATGACGCTTATGCAGTTAAATATTCTTCATCGGGCAGCATAGTATGGCAGACTCCGTTCAGAGGCTATCAGGACGACACATTCACATCTATCGCACCTGCATCGGACGGCTCGTTTGTGGTTTGCGGTTACTCGGCTTCTAACAACAGAGACTTAAAAACCGTCGGTAATAAGGGCGGAACGGACGGCATTATCGTAACGCTCGGTGCGACGGGTCAAATTACATCGGTTGAGGGCTACGGCGGCTCGAGGGACGATAAGTTTGAAAACGTTTGTGTACTTTCAAACGGCAAATATATTGCGTGCGGTTCAACTCTTTCGGCAGACGGTGACCTTGTAGGCTCGAAATCCGACGGAAAGAATACTGCAGGTATGATGGCGAAATTTAAGTAAAGGAAGCTGACTGATGAACGAAAGATTTGAATCGGGATATTTACCCGTTTCACATAAAATACTTTGGGTGGTTTTGAGAGTCGGCTTGCTCGCTTGGGGAACTTACGGACTTTTTCACGGTTCCGTTGTTGAATTTCTTGAGGCGATATTTGCAATTATCTTCACACATTTGTGGGACTTTTTTCAGATATTCGGCGGCTTCTCTTTTATAACAAGAGTAGACTATCTTTCTCAAACAATGCTGAATTTATTTATATTTATCGGCGTTGTTGTGGGCTCTACACTTAATAACAGAACTGCATTTTCCAACTTCGACATAGTAACGCACTTTTTCGCAGGCTTTATCTCGGCTTGGTTTGCCTATGACTTTGCCTGCACGGTTCAAGGCACTAAAAGGAGACTTTCTCCGGCTCTTGCGGCGTTGTTTGCGATAGGCTTTGCGTGCTTTATTTCTGTCGGCTGGGAAACCTACGAGTTTACAATGGATAGAATTTACGGGCTTACTCTTCAGCGCACGGCTCCCATGACCGACAGCGGTTTGACCGACACTATGATTGATGAGATTATACAGGCGTCGGGCGGACTTATAGGAATGTTTTCGGTTGCGTTTGTTAAGAACGGAAAAATCGGCAGGAACAGAAGAATGTACGCTAAAAAAGCAAAAATGGCAGAGGAAAGAGAGCTCCTCAAAGAGCAACTGCTCAAAGAGTATTTGAATGAGCAGAAAAATAATCCTCGCAGTTGAGATGTGTAAAATTAAGGCGGTGGAAATGTGAAAAAAAGGATAACGGTGCTGATAATGTCGGCAATTATGCTTTTGACATTATGCTCTTGCGGTAAAAATGCAAGTGTGCGTGTCAATTCCGCTAAAATCGGAAAGGGCGTTTATGCGTATTTTACCGACCTCGCAAAAAGAGAGTGTGAGAAGAGCGGCGAAACCGACGTGACGGCTCTTGCAAATAAGATGCTTATAAGATATGTTACGGTAAATTCCGAATTTGCCAACAGAGGAATTGACCTCACGCTTGAAGAAAAGTCAACGCTTTCAAGCACGGTGAATTCCTATTGGCACTTATTTTCCAAGTATTATGAGGGAATAGGCGTGTCGAAAAACGACCTTTACAAGATAGAGGAAAGCAAATGCTATGAAACACGTCTTATGGAGGTCTACTATTCCGAGAACGGGGATTCTCCCGTGACGGACAGCGAGCTCAAAGAGTTTTTTAACAACAATTTTGTGGCGTTCAGGTCTGCGACAGGCTTTTTGACGACCGTTGACGAAAACAACAATACAGTTTCTCTTTCTGAAGAGGAAAGACAGAAAACCGCCGAAGTTTTCAACCGTATGGCAAATGAAATTAACGAGGGCGTCGCCTCTGTTGACAATGCTGCGTCTTATGCCGAGAATGTTGCGGTTACGGACTCTGTTATGGTTATCGATAAGAATTCGACAAAGTATCCCGATGGCTTTTTCGACAATGTAAAAGGCATTGAAGTCGGTACTGCGGGAAGCTTTACGGTCGGAGATTACATTTTTACGGTTACAAGGGCGGATATTACCTCGGACGAGCTTTTTAACGAATACAAATCCGATTGTCTTAAAGCGATGAAGGGCGAGGAATTTGAAAAGCTTATTGAAGCTTGGACGGCTGCTTATTCGGTCAATTGAAAATAAAAACAGTTACAAAAAAGGCATTATGAGATTTCTCATAATGCCTTAATTTTATGTCTTTAAAATTATTCTTCGGGAAGGAAAGCCTTGTGGACTGCCGAAACAGCACGGTCAGCGTCCTTAGCGTCGATAAGAACCGATATTTTGATTTCGCTTGTAGCGATCATATCGATATTGATGTCGTGCTCAAACAATGCTTCGAACATTTTTGAAGCTGTACCGGGATGTGTTTCCATTCCTGCGCCGACGATTGAAATTTTAGCAACGTTCTTGTCGCAAATAATGTCCTTGTCATCAATGTCAAAGGTCTTGTGAATAGCCTCGATTGCACCCTCTGCGTTTTCTTTTGAAACAGTGAAGGAAATATCCTTTGTACCGTCTCTGCCGACAGACTGAAGAATGATGTCAACGTTTATTCTTGCCTGTGCGAGCTTTGAGAAAAGCTTAAAAGCAATGCCGGGGATATTGGGAATGTTTGTTATTGAAATACGGGCAACGTCCGTGTCCTTTGTTACACCTCTTACGAGCATTTTTTCCATTTTTGCGACCTCCTTAACGATCGTTCCGGGAACTCTCTTGAGACTTGAGAGAACCTCGAGTTCAACATTGTATTTTTTAGCCATTTCTACCGAGCGATTGTTGAGAACCTGCGCACCGAGAGTAGCCAATTCAAGCATTTCGTCATAGGTTATCTCCTGAAGCTTTTGAGCGCCGGGAACCTTTCTCGGATCAGCCGTGAATACACCCTCAACATCGGTGAATATCTGACAGCGGTCTGCGTGCATTGCTGCTGCGATTGCAACTGCGCTTGTATCGCTACCGCCTCTGCCGAGTGTTGTGAGGTCGTCATACTTGTTAACGCCCTGGAAGCCTGCAACAACTACGATGTTATGGCGGTCAACCTCTGCTTTAAGACGGTCAGCCTTAATAGATTTAATTCTTGCCGAGCCGTATGATGAACTTGTGTTGAAGCCTGCCTGCCAACCGAGAAGCGAAACGGCAGGACAGCCCAATTTTTCAATAGCCATAGAGAGAAGTGCGATTGAAATCTGCTCGCCCGAGGTCATAAGCATATCAAGCTCTCTCTTTGACGGCTTTTCGTTTATTTCATATGCTTTGGCAATGAGGTCGTCGGTTGTGTCACCCTGTGCGGAAACTACAACGACCACATCATTTCCCTGACGGTAGGTGTCCGTAACGATTCGAGCGACGTTCATAACACGCTCTGCGTTTGCAACGGAGCTTCCGCCGAATTTTTGAACTATAAGTCCCATAAATTATCCTCCAATATCAATAGTCCGATACTCTGATAACAGAGCAGGGTTTGATTTCGCTGATTGAGTCAAGCTTTGAAACAAGCTCTTTTTCTTTTTCGTTATCTGTTACGAAAGCGAATTCGTTTTCGGGCTGATTATCTCTTGATACAAATTTAACAGTACCGAATACCTTTTCGACAGCCTCTTTTGCTTTTTCAATATTGTCTGCGGTAGCACGGACGAAGAGTGCTGTGTCGAGCTCTTCATAATCTACAACGTAGCCGTCTTCACTCGGTCCCCAGCCGAAAATCTTTTTGCGGTTGGTGTGCTTTGCACAGTCGATAACGTCTGCAACAACAGCACTTGCGGTCGGAAGCTTTCCTGCACCTCTGCCGTAGAATACTACGTCGCCGATAGCGTCGCCTCTTACAAGGATAGCGTTGAACACATCGCTGACATTTGCAAGCTGTGAGGAAGCCATAACAACGCACGGACTTACAACTGCGGAAATTTTTCCGTTGCCGAGACGCTTAGCTCTGCCGATAAGCTTGATAACTCCGCCGAGATTGTTTACATAAGCGACGTCGGAAAGGGTAACCTTTGTAATGCCCTCTGTGTGAACGCTGTCGGGATAAACGTGCTTTCCGAAACAAAGGGAAGCAAGAATACAAATCTTTCTGCAAGCGTCGTGTCCCTCAATGTCGGCAGTCGGATCCTTTTCGGCATAGCCGTTCTCCTGAGCCAATTTGAGAGCGTCGTCAAAGCTCATATTCTTTTCAATCATCATTGTGAGAATGAAGTTGGTCGTTCCGTTGAGTATTCCTGCAATTTCATCAATTTCGTTTGCCGCAAGGCACTGTGAAATAGGTCTTATAATCGGAATACCGCCGCCTACCGAGGCTTCAAAAAGGAAGTTTACATTGTTTTCATCGGCGATTGAAAGAAGCTCATAGCCCTTAGCCGCAACAAGCTCCTTGTTTGAGGTAACAACGCTTTTGCCCGTTTTAAGAAGGCTTGAAACAAATTCAAAAGCAGGGTGAAGTCCACCCATGGTTTCAACAACGATTTTAACCTCGTCGTCATTAAGAATATCGTTAAAGTCCTTTGTGAACTTGTCTTTATTGGGATCGTTCGGGAAATCACGAAGGTCAAGAATGTATTTCAAGTCAAGCTGTGACTGACCGCATTTTTTAATAATGCTGTCATGGTTCTTGAGAAATACTTCTACAACGCCGGAGCCAACGGTACCGTAACCCATAACTGCTATATACATTTTCTCACATCCTATATTATATTATGATATATTTATTCACATAAGAGTTTATCACATTTTAACGCAATAATAAAGAAAAAAGCAAATAAAAATTAAATTTTCTATAAAAGATAAATATTTGCATTGTAAGATTTCAAAAAATAGTATAAAATGTATAATAATAAGTGTTTATAAGGAGGTTCAAAATGAACGTTACGGAAAAAAGGCGAAGCTTTTTAATCAATGTGATGTACTTTGCCGTTCTTATAGGGTTGTTTTTTCTGTTTTTCAAATACGCTTTCGGAATTTGCCTTCCGATTTTGACTGCACTCTTTGTGGCTGCCGTGCTTCAAAAGCCTGTCGATTATCTTACAAAAAAAGCAAAGGGCGGACGTGGTATTTTTTCTGCGCTGCTTGTTATATTCTGCTTTGTGGTGCTCGGTTCGATTTTTGCGGTCGCACTTATGAAGCTGTTTTCCGAGATGAAATCGTTTTTCGGTTATTTAATGCTGAAACTTGAGAACACCTCTTTGTTTATAGAGCAGGTTTGTACTTGGATTGAAACAAAGCTTACGATACTGCCCGATAGCCTGAGGGCAAGCCTGTCTGCGTATGCACAGGATATTCTCACAAACATTTTCGGCTCTGGAATTCCTGCTCCCGATGCACCGTCTGCCGCTGTTGAAAAGACGGGAAGCTTTGATTTTTCATGGCTTGCTTCCCCGATCGGTGCGGTTTGGGGTACTGCGAAGCAAATCCCTGTCGTTGCGGTCGGAATTATCGTAGCAATAGTGTCAGGCTGCTTTATGACAGCTGATTACGCATCGCTCAAGAGCTTAATCCTCAAGCTTGCGGGAGAAAAAAATTCCGCAAAAATCGTCAGAACAAAAAATATACTTTTCTCCACGCTCGGCAAAATGGGCAGGGCTTATTGCATAATTATCCTTGTAACATTTTCCGAAATGGTTATAGGCTTATCGTTCCTCAAGCTTATCGGCGTATACACGGGCGGATATATTTTCGCAATTTCGCTTATAACCGCAATAGTTGATGTTCTTCCCGTGCTCGGAACGGGTACAATATTGGTGCCTTGGGGTGTGTGGTCGCTTCTTACGGGGCATGTCGGATTCGGCATAGGCATATTGGTAGTTTATGCGATAATCACGGTAATAAGGCAGATAATCGAGCCTAAGCTTGTAGCATCCCAACTCGGACTTCCCGCTTATGTTACAATTACCGCAATGTATATAGGAACAAGATTGTTCGGTTTTATCGGACTTTTCCTTTTACCGATAAGCATTATGGTGCTGAAGGTGCTCAACGACGATGGCATCATTCACATATTCAGGAAGAAACCTGTTACGGTCGAAGAGGTTAAGGCAGAGGTTGCTGCCGAAGAGCAGGAAGAAATGCAAAACAGATAACGGAGATAATGTATAATGATTGATATTCATTGCCATATTTTACCCGGTATAGACGACGGTGCAAGAGATATAACGGAGTCTGCCGAGATGATAAATACGGCAAGGCTCAACAAAATTGATGCGATAATCGCCACACCGCATTTTACGGATTTTGACAAAATAGAGGATTTCTTATTTAATCGGTACGAAGCGGTGCAAAGCTTTGAGGAGATGCTTGAAAGCTTTGACAATAAGCCTGCGGTGGCTTACGGTGCCGAAGTCTTTCTTGACAATAAAGTTTTTACGGCGGGAAATCTTGATGAGCTTACGCTTAACGGAAGCAGATATATGCTTTGTGAATATACGCTTGAACCGTTTGTCTCTGAAAAAGCTGTTATTTATGCAGAGGAAATATGCGCAAGAGGATATATTCCGATAATAGCGCATCCCGAGAGATATATTTCGTTTGCTCAAAATCCGACGGTTGTAAACAGACTGTGGGATATGGGTTGTAAGTTTCAAGTTAATGCTTCTTCGCTTGCGGGAGCAGGTGGGGAAGATATGAGAAGATTTACGGAAGACCTCATTCTAAAGGGTTTTGCCGATTTTATTGCAACCGACGCTCATTCTCACAAAATAAGAAACAACAGAATACTTAAAAAAATGGAGGATTTCCCTGAGAGTATAAGTGAGGATATGCTGAAATATCTTTTGGAGAATGCGCCGTTGAGAGTTCTCAAAGACGAAGTTTTCCCACAAAAAGAGGTCAAATATTTTTGAGTTTTTCTATACCATTATATTATATATAGCAAAAAAGGCGTCTGCCGAGAGTCGAAAAAGGCTCTCGGCAATCTGTTTTTTTTGAGAAAAAACAGTCCAAAACACTAAATGTAGTGGTGGCGAAACACCCGGTTACTATTATTAAAAAAATTCGTCTTTTTTCACGAACTTTTTTGTAAAAAGTTGTTGCATTTGCCAAAGATATGTGATAAAATACTCAGGCACGCTGTGGAATAGGCGAATTATGCCCATTTACCGGCGTTATGATATGCGTTGATGTGATAGGTGGCTGCACTTGATGCAGGGAATTATCACGGAGTATGTCCGATTACAAACCGGGCGAAATTATATGTTTTTCTTTATGTAGCGTACCCCAACTGCGTGAAACAAGGAAAAACTGTGTGCTTTTTAACGTCCGAAAATCTTCGGATTTTTATATTGCGGAGGGTGGGAACACCCGGCAAGGTTGTTAAAAAGCGTTGCCCTAATTTTTCAAGGAGGAAAAACCAATGGCAGCAGCAAAAGGCAAGAAAATCAGAATCAGACTTAAAGGCTACGATCACAACGTTGTTGACAAGGCAGCAGAGAAGATCGTTGAAACTGCAAAGCACACAGGCGCTCAGGTTTCAGGCCCTGTTCCGCTTCCCACTGAGAAGGAAGTTGTTACTATCCTTCGTGCAGTTCATAAGTACAAGGACAGCCGTGAACAGTTTGAGCAGAGAACGCACAAAAGGCTTATCGACATTTTAAGACCCTCAAACAAAACTGTTGAGGCTCTTACAAGTCTTGAGCTTCCCGCAGGCGTTGAAGTTGAAATTAAATAATTTCGCTTTACGCTTACAGGTCAAGTTGGCGAGAGCCAACCAATAACCAAAGGAGGAAATAAAAATGAAAAAAGGTCTTATTGGTAAGAAGATCGGTATGACTCAGCTTTTCGACGAAAACGGTAAAGTAATTCCCGTTACAGTTGTTGAAGCAGGTCCGTGCACAGTCGTTCAGAAGAAGACCGTTGAAAACGACGGTTACGCTGCAGTTCAGGTAGGTTACGGTGATGTTAAAATCACAAGAGTAAACAAGCCTGAGGCAGGTCACTTCAAGAAGGCTAATGTTGCACCGAAGAAGGTACTCAGAGAGTTCAGACTCGAAGACACAGACGCTCTTAACGTAGGCGATGTTCTCAAAGCAGACGTTTTCGCAGCAGGCGACAGAGTTGACGTTGTAGGTACAAGCAAGGGTAAAGGTACCGCAGGCGCAATCAAGAGATGGAACTTCTCGAGACTTAAAGAATCACACGGTACAGGTCCCGTAGCAAGACACGCAGGTTCATTGGGTGCTTGTTCGGATCCGTCAAGAGTTTACAAGGGAAAGAAACTCGCAGGTCACCTCGGTGCTGAGAGAGTTACAATCCAGAACCTTGACGTAGTAAAGGTTGATGTTGAAAACAATCTCATCGCTGTTAAGGGTGCCATCCCCGGTCCCAAGGGCGGAATTGTTATTCTCGCAGACACAGTTAAGAGTAAGTAAGAAAGGAGTGTTGAAGAATGGCTAAATTAGCAGTATTGGATAAAGCAGGTAAGAAAGTTTCTGATATCGAGCTTAACGACGGTATCTTCGCAATCGAACCGAACATGTCGGCTATGCACCTCATGGTAGTAAGCTACCTTGCAGCGCAGCGTCAGGGCACTCAGTCAACACTTACTCGTTCCGAAGTTTCGGGCGGCGGTAAAAAGCCGTGGAGACAGAAGGGAACAGGTCGTGCAAGACAGGGTTCGACAAGATCTCCGCAGTGGACTCACGGCGGTATCGCACTCGGACCGAAGCCCCGTGAATACGGTATCGATGTAAATAAGAAAGTCAGAAGACTCGCTATGAAGTCTGCTCTTTCAAGCAAGGTTGCCGAGAACGAGATGATCGTTGTTGATTCACTCGCTATGGACGCAATCAAGACAAAGGAAATGGCAGGAGTTCTTTCGGCTATCAATGCCGGCAAGAAAACTCTTATCGTTCTCCCCGAGAAAGACGATGTAGTTTACAGAAGCGCTCGCAACATTGCAGGTGCAAAGGTTTCTCTTGTAAACACACTTAACGTTTACGATATTCTTAATTGCAACACAATCGTTGTTGTTAAGGATGCGGTTTCAAAGATTGAGGAGGTATATGCATAATGAAATTTGCTCAGGATATTATCCTCCGTCCGGTAATTACAGAGGAAAGCATGATGGGCACTGCCGAGAAGAAGTATTCCTTCAAGGTTGCTAAAGATGCTACAAAACCCGAAATTAAAGAAGCTGTTGAAAAACTTTTCGGCGTTAAGGTCGCTAAAGTCAACACAATGAATTGCAAAGGTCATTTGAGAAGATACGGTCGCTTCGAGGGTTACACAGAGTCTTGGAAAAAGGCTGTTGTTACTCTTACAGAAGACAGCAAGACTATCGAATTCTTTGACGGAATGATGTAATAACTCAACGGTAATGTATGGAGTCAAGACAGCTCCGCTAAGCCGTTATTAAGGAGAGTGAAAAAATGTCTATTAAAGTCTATAAGCCGACTATCAACTCAAGACGTAATATGTCGGTTACGGATTATTCCGAACTTTCAAAGGTCGCTCCCGAGAGAAGTCTCCTTGCTCCTCTTAAGAAGAATGCAGGCCGTAACAGTTACGGAAGAATTACCGTTCGTCATAAGGGCGGCGGAAACAGAAGAAAATACAGAATTATCGACTTCAAGAGAGATAAAGAGAGCGTAGCAACCGTTCTTACGATTGAATACGATCCCAACCGTTCATCTCACATCGCACTCGTTGAATACGAAGATGGCGAAAAGAGATACATCCTTGCTCCTGTCGGCCTTAAAGTAGGCGACAAGGTAGAAGAGGGTGCAAGCGCAGACATCAAAGTCGGTAACGCACTTAAACTCAAGGACATCCCCACCGGTACTGTTGTTCACAACGTTGAGCTTTATCCCGGCAGAGGCGGTCAGTTGGCAAGAGCAGCCGGCAACTCGGCACAGCTTATGGCTAAGGAAAACGGATTTGCGCTTCTTCGTCTCCCTTCAGGCGAGCTTCGTAACGTTTCCGCTGAGTGCAGAGCTACAATCGGTACAGTAGGTAATGCTGACCATGAAAATGTTAAGCTCGGTAAAGCAGGACGTACACGTCACTTAGGTGTCAGACCCACAGTTCGTGGTTCTGTCATGAACCCGAATGACCACCCGCACGGCGGTGGTGAAGGTAAAGCTCCGATCGGTCGTCCCGGTCCTTGCACACCTTGGGGTAAACCTGCTCTTGGCTATAAGACAAGAAATAAGAAAAAGGCTTCTAACAAGATGATTGTTAAACGCCGCAACGGTAAATAAGAGAAGGGAGTGTAGATTATGAGCAGAAGTACTAAAAAAGGACCTTTTGTGGATGCTAAGTTGTTCAAGAAGGTTCAGGAAATGAACAAGAACGGCGAGAAAATCGTTCTCAAGACATGGAGCCGCAGCTCTACTATATTCCCGGACTTTGTCGGACATACATTTGCTGTCCACGACGGCAGAAAGCATGTTCCGGTATATGTTACCGAAGATATGGTAGGTCACAAGCTTGGTGAATTTGCACCGACAAGAACCTTTAAGGGTCATGCCGGTTCAAAGACTTCAAACAACGGTAAATAATCAGTCGAAAGGAGTGTATTAACTAATGGAAGCAACGGCAAAGGTAACAAACGTACGCATTGCGCCCCGTAAGGTTCAGATCGTACTTGACTTAATCAGAAACAAGCCTTGCGAAGAAGCATTAGCTATTCTCAAGTACACACCCAAGGCTGCGTGTGAACCGCTTGAAAAGCTTTTGAAATCAGCAATGGCAAATGCAGAAAACAAAGACATGGACACATCAAGACTCTACATTGCGTCTTGCCATGTTGACCAGGGTCCCACTCTCAAGAGAATCAGACCGAGAGCACAGGGCCGTGCATTCAGAATTAACAAAAAGACTTCGCACATTTATCTTGTGCTTAAAGAAGCAGAATAAGTGAGGAGGAGGTAATACAATGGGTCAGAAAATAAATCCTACCGGACTTCGTATCGGTGTTATTAAGGATTGGGAGTCACGTTGGTACTCCGACAAAAAAGATTTCGGCGATACTCTTGTATCGGACACAAAGCTCCGTAAGTATCTCCTTGAGTCACTTGCTCCTGCAGGTGTGCCGAAGGTAGAAATCGAAAGAGACGCGAAGAGAGTTCGTGTCAACATTCATTGCGCTAAGCCCGGTATGGTTATCGGTAAGGGCGGCGCAGAAATCGAAAAGCTCAAAGCTACCTGCAAGAAAATGCTCGGCGGCGACAAAGAGGTTTTCGTAAACATTATTGAAATTAAGCAGCCCGACCTCAATGCTCAGCTCGTTGCAGAGAACATCGCTTCTCAGCTCGAAAGAAGAATTTCTTTCAGACGTGCTCTTAAGCAGTCAATCGGCAGAACAATGAAGCTCGGTGCAAAGGGTATTAAGACACAGGTTAGCGGTCGTATCGGCGGTGCTGAAATCGCACGTACCGAGAGCTATCATGAGGGTACTATCCCGCTTCAGACCATCCGTGCTGACATCGACTATGGCTTTGCAGAGGCAAAGACAACCTACGGTCGTATCGGCGTTAAGGTTTGGATCTACAACGGCGAAGTTCTTCACGACAGCCGCAAGCCTCGCAAGGAAGGAGGCACAAAATAATGTTGTTACCTAAGAGAGTTAAATACCGCAGAGTTCAGAGAGGTCGTTTGACCGGTACCGCAACAAGAGGTAATAAAGTCAACTACGGTGAATACGGTCTTGTGTCTCTTGAACCTGCTTGGATTACAGCAAATCAGATCGAAGCTGCCCGTATCGCTATGACAAGATATATCAAGCGTGGCGGTCAGGTTTGGATAAAAATCTTCCCGGATAAGCCCATCACAGAGAAGCCCGCTGAAACCCGAATGGGTTCAGGTAAAGGCTCACCCGAATACTGGGTTGCAGTTGTTAAGCCCGGCAGAGTAATGTTCGAGATTGCAGGTGTTCCGGAAGAGACAGCCCGTGAGGCTATGCGTCTTGCAGCTAACAAGCTTCCCGTTAAGTGCAAGTTTGTTACCAAGGCAGAACAAGAAGAGGATGGTGAGCAATAATGAAAGCAAATGAAATCAAGAAACTCTCCCCCTCAGAGTTGGATGCTAAACTCTTGGAGTTGAAGGACGAGCTTTTCAAGTTACGCTTCCAGCAGGCCATCAACCAACTCGATAATCCAATGCGTATCAGTGCCGTTAAGAAAGATATCGCAAGAGTAAAAACAGTAATCCGTGATATCGAATTGCACGGCAACGAAGGCTAAGGAAAGGGAGGACAATCGTAATGAGTGAAAGAAATCTCAGAAAAACTCAGGTTGGTATCGTAACAAGCGATAAGATGGACAAGACTGTAGTTATTTCAATTAAAGACAGAGTTCAGCATCCGCTTTACAAAAAGATCGTCAACCGTACAGTTAAAATTAAGGCTCATGACGAGAACAACCAGTGTGGCGTAGGCGACAAGGTTCTTGTTATGGAAACCCGTCCTCTCTCAAAAGATAAGAGATGGCGTGTTGTAGAAATCATCGAGAAAGCGAAATAATTTTCTAAGGAGGAAATTACTGTGGTACAACAACAGACTTACCTCAAAGTTGCCGATAACACCGGTGCGAAAGAAATTATGTGCATTCGTGTACTCGGTGGTTCAGGCAGAAGGTATGCTAATATAGGCGATGTTATAGTTGCATCTGTCAAAAAAGCAGCACCCGGCGGCGTTGTTAAAAAAGGCGATGTAGTTAAAGCAGTAGTCGTAAGATCCTGCAGCGGTGTTCGCAGAGATGACGGAACTTATATCCGTTTCGACGAAAACGCAGCAGTTTTGATTAAAGATGATAAGACCCCCAGAGGTACTCGTATCTTTGGACCGGTAGCAAGAGAGCTTCGTGACAAGGATTACATGAAAATCCTTTCGCTCGCTCCCGAAGTACTTTAAGGAGGTGCCTGATAATGAATAAAGTTCATGTTAAAACAGGTGATACCGTTGTAGTAATCAACGGCAAAAACCGTGGCAAAAAAGGCAAAGTTATGCAGGTCAGCCCTTCTGAAGGTAAGGTTATCGTTGAGGGCGTAAACATGGTAACTAAGCATGTTAAGCCCCGTCAGATGGGTGAGCCCGGCGGACTTATCAAGGCTGAAAGCGCTTTGTACGCTGACAAAGTTCAGCTTGTTTGCCCGAAGTGCGGTGAGGCTACAAGAGTAGGCCACGCAATCGGCAAAGACAATAAAAAGATGAGAGTTTGCAAGAAGTGCAACGCTCAGTTTGAATAAGGGAGGGACATAACACATGGCAGCAAGACTTAAAGAAATGTACAAAAATGAAGTTGCTCCTGCACTTCAGAAAAAGTTCGGCTACAAGAGCGTTATGCAGATCCCGAAGCTTGACAAGATTATCATTAACGTAGGCTGTGGTGAAGCTAAGGACAACTCAAAGGTTGTAAGCTCTATCGTTAACGACCTTTCAATCATCACAGGTCAGAAGCCTGTTGAATGTAAGGCTAAAAAGTCAGTCGCAAACTTCAAACTTCGTGAAGGTATGACAATCGGTGTTAAGGTAACGCTCAGAGGCGACAGAATGTATGAATTCTTAGACAGATTCTTCAATCTCGCACTTCCGAGAGTAAGAGACTTCAGAGGTATCAACCCCAACTCATTTGACGGCAGAGGCAACTATGCTATGGGCGTTAAAGAGCAGTTGATTTTCCCTGAAATCGAGTACGATAAAATTGACGCAGTACGTGGCATGGACATTTGCTTCGTTACAACTGCTAACACAGACGAAGAGGCTCGTGAGCTCTTGACTCTTATGGGCGCTCCGTTCGAGAAATAAGGAGGGATAACAAGTGGCTAAGAAATCAATGAAAGTTAAGGCAGCAAGAACTGCTAAATACTCAACAAGAGAACACAACAGATGTAAGATCTGCGGTAGGCCGCACGCTTATCTCCGTAAATACGGTGTTTGCCGTATTTGTTTCAGAAAGTTGGCACATGCGGGACAGATCCCCGGCGTTAAGAAAGCAAGCTGGTAATCAAGAGCAATTGCAAAGGAGGCAAAAGTATGCAAATATCCGATTCAATCGGCGATATGCTTACAAGAATTCGTAATGCGAATTCAGCAAAGCACGATACCGTTAAGGTTCCTGCATCAAACATGAAAAAGGCAATTGCTCAGATTCTTGTTGATGAAGGATATATCAAAGGATTTAAGGTTGAAGAAGACGGCAAGCAGGGCATCATTGAGATCGAGCTCAAGTACGGCCCCAACAAGTCTTCGGTAATCACCGGTTTACGCAGAGTTTCAAAGCCCGGTCTGCGTATATACACAGATTGCGAAAATATGCCTAAGGTTATCAAAGGCCTCGGTATCGCAATTCTTTCCACATCAAAGGGCGTTATGACAGACAAGGACGCACGCAAAGCTAATGTTGGCGGCGAAGTTCTTGCATTCGTTTGGTAAGGAGGTTACAGTATGTCAAGAATCGGCAGACAGCCCATCGCTGTTCCTGCAGGCGTTGATGTTAAAATCGACGGCAGTACTGTTACCGTTAAGGGCCCCAAAGGTACTCTTACCAGAACAGTACACAGCAACATGAGCGTTGCTATGGACAACGGTGAAATCAAAGTTACTCGTCCCGACGAGTCAAATCTTAACAAGTCCCTTCACGGCTTGACCCGTACACTTATTCACAATATGATCGTTGGTGTTACAGAGGGTTATTCCAAGGAGCTTGAGGTTAACGGTGTAGGTTACCGTGCAGCTAAGCAGGGCAAGGATCTTGTTCTCAACATCGGCTTCTCACATCAGGTAATCATGCCCGAAATCGACGGAATTTCAATAGAAGTTCCCAATCCCAATAAAATCGTTATTTCCGGTCCCGACAAGCAGATGGTTGGACAGTTCGCAGCAGAAGTACGTGAAAAGCGTCCGCCCGAACCCTACAAAGGTAAAGGTATTAAGTATGTTGACGAGCACGTTCGCCGTAAAGAAGGTAAAGCCGGTAAAGGCGGAAAATAATAAAAGGAGTGTATTTAAATGGTTAGTAGGCCTGATAGCAATAAGGCAAGACTTAAACGCCACACAAGAGTTCGCTCTAAGGTTTCCGGCACAGCTGAGTGCCCCCGCCTTGATGTTTTCCGCTCTCTTCAGAACATCTATGCTCAGTTGATTGACGATACAACAGGCACAACGCTTGCTTCTGCGTCAACAGTTGAGAAGGAGTTCAAGGAGTACGGCGGAAACAAGGAAGCTGCTCGTGCAGTTGGCAAGAAATTAGCAGAAAGAGCCCTTGAGAAGAACATCAAGGATGTTGTATTCGACAGAGGCGGTTATGTATATCACGGCAGAGTTCAGGAACTCGCTGAAGGCGCTCGTGAGGGCGGACTTAACTTCTAAGAAAGGAGAACAGAAAAATGGCAAACAAAATTGATGCTTCGGCAATGGAATTACAGGAAAAAGTTATTACAATTAACCGTGTTTCCAAAACTGTTAAGGGCGGCCGTATCTTTAAGTTCTCCGCATTAGTAGTTGTTGGCGACGGTAACGGAACAGTAGGTTTCGGTATCGGTAAGTCAGGAGAAGTTCCGGACGCTATCCGTAAGGGAATCGAAGACGCAAAGAAAAACCTTATCAAAGTTTCACTTAAGGGCACAACAATTCCTCACGAGGTTATCGGTAAGTTCGGCGCAGGCGTTGTTCTTATGAAGCCCGCAGCACCTGGTACCGGCGTTATCGCAGGCGGTCCTGTTCGTGCGGTTGTTGAGACAGTCGGCATTAAGGACATTCGTTCTAAGGCTCTTCGTTCAAACAATCCCTGCAACGTAGTTAGAGCTACAATCAACGGACTTTCACAGCTTCGCAACGCAGATGAGGTTGCGGCTACTCGTGGTAAGTCTGTAAGCGAAATATTAAGATAAGGAGTGTGTGAAAATGGCTAATTTAACAGTAACTCTTAAAAAGAGCCTTATCGGTTCTAAGAAAGACCAGATTGCCACAGCACATGCACTCGGTCTCAGAAAAATTGGGGACAAGGCAGTTCAGCCCGATAATCCTCAGACACAGGGTAAGATTAAGAAGATTTCTCATCTTATCGACGTAACAGAAGGCTAAGGAGGTGCGAAGTATGAAATTGCACGAACTCTCAGCGGCTGAAGGCTCAAAGAAGAGCGTTAAGCGTATCGGTCGTGGTCCCGCATCAGGTCAGGGTAAAACCGCCGGTAAAGGACACAAGGGTCAGAAAGCCCGTGCAGGCAGAGGTATGCGTCCCGGTTTCGAAGGTGGACAGATGCCCTTGCAGAGAAGAATTCCCAAGCGTGGATTTAACAACATTTTCGCTAAGGAAATCGCAACAGTAAACGTATCCGCTCTCGACAAGACATTTGAAGACGGCGCAACAGTTGATATTGAAGCACTCATCAATGCAGGCCTTATTAAAAAGGCTCTTGACGGAGTAAAGGTACTTGGAAACGGTGAAATCAGCAAAAAGCTTACTGTTAAGGTTAATGCTTATTCCGACTCGGCAAAGCAGAAGATCGAAGCAGCCGGCGGAAAGGCTGAGGTGATCTGAAGTGATTCAAACACTTATCAATGCATGGAAGGTCGCAGATCTTCGTAAAAAGATTCTTTATACGGCATTCATCATTCTTGTGTTCAGAATTGGCGCAGCTATTCCGGTTCCGTTTGTTGAAATCAGCGGTGGACTTATTACAGACGTCAACGCAAATAACTTTATGACATACCTCAGCATGATGACAGGTGACGCTTTTAACTACGGTACACTTTTCGCAATGTCGATTACACCGTACATCAACGCATCAATCATCATTCAGCTTCTTACAGTTGCTATTCCCGCACTTGAGAAGCTCGCAAAGGAAGGCGAAGAGGGTAGAAAGAAGCTTTCTTCAATCACTCGTTACACTTCGGTTGCCCTTGCACTTATGCAGAGTACAGCTTACTTCTTCTACATCCGTTCACGTGACTATCTTGCGACAGACGCTAACGGTGCGAAGTACACAGGCTTCTGGGCAGTGTTCCAGGCTCTCGCAATCATCCTCTGCTATACGGCAGGTTCGACATTCATTATGTGGCTCGGTGAGCAGATTAACGAAAAGGGTATCGGCAACGGTATTTCAATTATACTTTTCGCAGGTATCGTTTCGAGAATGCCCACTACAATTTACGGCCTTTACACCTATTTGGATAAGGGCGGCGCATATTTCGCAATCGTTCCGATAGCAGCAATTTCACTTATTCTTATGGTTGCGTTCATCGTTTGGATGGACAACGCCGAGAGAAGAATTCCCGTTCAGTATGCAAAAAGAGTCGTAGGACGCAAGATGTACGGCGGTCAGAATACTCATATGCCTATCAAGGTTAATATGTGCGGTGTTCTTCCGATCATCTTCGCTTCTTCAATTCTCTCATTGCCCCCCACAATCCAGATGTTTGTCAAGGTTAAAGAGGGTGGCTTCTGGGCAGGCTTCTTCAAAATTTTCGAATCGACACATTGGGCATACGGAATTATGTACTTTGTATTGATTATATTCTTCGCATATTTCTATGCGGCTATCCAGTACAATCCCATCGAAATGGCTAACAATATCCGTAAAAACAGCGGTGCTATCCCCGGTATTCGTCCCGGTAAGCCCACTTCGGATTACATCACTAAGGTATTGTCAAGACTTACACTTGTAGGAGCTTTGCTTCTCTCTGTTGTTGCTCTTTACCCGATACTCTTCTCACAGATTACGGGTGCGTTCAAGCATCAGGTAAGCCTTTCACTCGGCGGTACTTCGGTAATCATCTTGGTCGGTGTTGCTCTTGAAACAGTTAAGCAGCTTGAAAGCCAGATGATGATGCGTCATTACAAGGGATTCCTTGATTAAAGAAAAGGAGTTTGTTATGAATCTTATACTTTTAGGTGCTCCCGGAGCAGGAAAAGGTACACAGGCTGAAAAGATTTGTGAAAAACTTTCAATTCCGGCTATTTCAACAGGCAACATTTTGCGTGAGGCTATGGCAAACGGAACTGAAATGGGACTCAAGGCAAAATCCTTTATCGATGCCGGCGCTCTCGTTCCCGATGAGGTGGTTATCGGCATCATCAACGAAAGACTTAAAGAAGATGACTGTAAAAACGGTTTTATTCTTGACGGATTTCCGAGAACAATTCCGCAGGCAGAAGCGCTCGATAATATGAAAGTCAGAATTGACAGAGTTATCGACATTGAGGTTCCCGATGAGAAAATTGCTGCAAGGCTTTCGGGCAGACGCGTATGCTTGAAGTGCGGCGCAACATATCACACTCAGTACAAGAAGCCTCAGGTTGACGGCGTGTGTGATGCGTGCGGAGATAATTTAGTTCAGCGTAAAGACGATATGCCTGAGACGGTTCTTGACAGATTGAACACATATCATCAGCAGACAGAGCCGTTGAAGGATTACTATGAGAAGAAGGGTATTCTTCGAGTAGTTGAAGGTCAGGAAGAGGTAGCAGATACTACTGCTCTTACCTTCAAAGCATTGGAGGATTAAGCATGATAGTGCTAAAAACCGCAAGAGAATTAGAGCTTATCCACAAAGCGTGTATAATTTCTGCGGAAGCATTACAAGTGGCAGGCGAGGCTGTTAAACCCGGTATAACAACTTGGGAAATTGACAAAATCGCATATGACTATATAAAGAAGCAGGGCGCTGAGCCGAACTTCTTACATTTGTATGGTTACCCTGCCACTGCATGCATTTCCATAAATGATGAGGTCATTCACGGTATTCCGAGCAAAAAAACCGTCATAAAAGAAGGCGACATAGTCAGTATTGACTTAGGAGCTAAGATTGACGGATATAACGGCGATAATGCTGCCACATTTGCGGCCGGTAAGATATCGGAAAGCGCAAAGCGGCTGTGCGATGTAACTGAGAAAAGCCTTTATTTAGGCATTGAACAGGCAATCGTAGGCAACAGACTCGGCGATATTGGCTCGGCAATACAAAATTACTGTGAGGAAAACGGCTACGGTGTCGTGCGAGAGTATACCGGACACGGCGTCGGAGCAAAACTCCATGAAGACCCCAGCGTACCGAATTTCGGAACTCCCGGAAGGGGGGCTCGCCTGTTGCCGGGAATGGTAATTGCGATAGAGCCTATGATTACTCAGGGCGATAAAGCAATTAAGCAGTTACCCGACGGCTGGACGGTAAAGACCAAAGACGGTAAGCTTGCAGCTCATTTTGAGCACACAATAGCGATTACAAAAAACGGACCCAAGATACTGACTAAGCTTGATTAAAGGTGAAGTTATGGAACTTGTTAAAGGATCGGTTGCAGTTTCGCTCATGGGACGAGATAAAGGCGTTCTTATGTGCATTGTCGAAACGGGCGAAAACAGGGTATGGGTGTGTGACGGTAAATGCAGAAAGTTGAACAAACCGAAAGCAAAAAATCCAAAGCACATCAAACCTTTAAACAAGAAACTGTCTGAGGAGCAGACCGCTTCAGATAAGTCAATAAGAAAAGCGTTAAAGCAAATTTCGGAGGCTTGAATATGTCAAAACAGGATATGATTGAAATTGAAGGTACAGTCGTTGAAGCATTACCGAACGCAGTGTTTCAGGTAGAGCTTGAAAACGGACATCAAATTACGGCTCATATTTCGGGTAAATTGAGAATGAACTTTATCAGAATTCTCCCCGGTGATAAGGTTACAGTTGAAATGTCGCCTTACGACTTGACCAGAGGCCGTATTACTTGGCGATCAAAGTAAGAAAAGAAACTACTTTTATTAGGAGGTATTCAAATGAAAGTCAGACCTTCTGTCAAAAAAATATGCGATAAGTGCAAGGTTATCAAGCGCAAGGGTAAAGTCATGGTTATCTGTGAGAACCCCAAGCACAAACAGCGTCAGGGCTAATTAAGGCTTCGGCTGTATCGTTGTTAAAGATCTAAACAACGATATTGTGCTTATCCAAAGACAAAGTAAGGGCTTTTGCCCACAGATTAAAACGGAGGTACAACTCTATGGCACGTATTTCAGGTGTTGATTTACCGAGAGATAAGAGAGTCGAAATCGGCCTCACATACATCTACGGTATCGGCAGAAAAACTGCAAGCGACATTATTGCCGCAACAGGTGTTAATCCTGACACAAGAGTCAAGGATTTAACTGAAGAAGATGTAGCAAAGTTGCGTGAATACATTGAACACAATGTTAAGGTTGAAGGTGATCTTCGCCGTGACACAGCTTTCGACATTAAGAGATTGGTAGAAATCGGTTGCTACCGTGGTGTTCGTCATCGTAAGGGTCTCCCCGTAAGAGGACAGACTTCTAAGAACAATGCACGTACACGCAAGGGTCCGAAGAAGACAATCGCAAACAAGAAGAAGTAAGAGGAGGGATTTGTAAATGGCTACCAAAGCAACAGCTAAAAAAGGCGCTTCTCGTAAACGTCGTGAAAAGAAGAACATTGAAAAAGGTGCAGCTCATATTCAATCCACCTTCAATAACACAATAGTTACCATTACAGACGTACAGGGCAACGCAGTTTCTTGGGCATCAGCAGGCGAAATGGGATTCAGAGGTTCTAAGAAATCTACTCCCTTCGCAGCTCAGACAGCAGCAGAAACAGCAGCAAAGATTGCAGTTGACCACGGTATGAAGACTATTGAAGTTTATGTCAAGGGACCGGGTTCAGGACGTGAAGCAGCTATTCGTGCTTTACAGACCGCAGGACTTGAAGTAACAATGATTAAAGACGTTACTCCCATTCCGCACAACGGTTGCCGCCCGCCCAAGAGAAGAAGAGTATAACGGAGGTGTAATTTATGGCTAGATATACCGGTGCGGTTTGTAAATTGTGCCGTCGTGAGGGCAAGAAGCTTTTCCTCAAGGGCGATCGTTGCTATACAGGCAAGTGCTCACTTGAGCGTCGCAGCTATGCTCCCGGACAGCATGGACAGAGCCGCAAAAAGAATTCTGAATACGGTTTGCAGCTTCGTGCAAAGCAGACAGCTAAGCGTTACTACGGTATTCAGGAAGGACAGTTCCACAAATATTTCCTTATGGCTGAGCGCCGTCAGGGACAGGCTGGTGAAAACCTTTTGAGAATCTGCGAGAGCAGACTTGATAATGCAATTTATCTTCTCGGTTGGGCTTCATCAAGAGCCGAAGCAAGACAGTTGGTAAATCACGGACATTACGAAGTAAACGGCAAGAAAGTTGACATTCCGTCATACCTTCTTAAAGCAGGCGACGTAATTTCTATCAAAGAAAAGAGCCGTGACAGTGAAAAAATTAAGGCAGTTCTCGAAGCTAATGCAGCTCGTCCCGTTCCCGAGTGGCTCGTGAAGAATGCAGACGCTTTCGAGGGTAAGGTAGCAGATCTTCCGACCAGAGAGCAGATTGAAGTTCCGGTTGAGGAACACCTTATCGTCGAGCTCTATTCTAAATAATAGAGTTAACTGTTAGACAAAATATTTATTATTCGGTTCGGTTTTTCCGACCATATAGGAGGCTTTTGAATGATAGGAATTGATAAGCCCAGCATTGAAGCACTCGATTTGACCGAAGACGGTACTTACGGCAAGTTCGTAATGGAACCGTTGGAAAGAGGCTACGGCACAACGATCGGTAACAGCCTTCGTCGTGTATTGCTTTCTTCACTTCCCGGTTATGCGATTACCTCGGTTAAGATTGACGGCGTTCTTCATGAGTTCTCAACTGTTGAGGGCGTTAAGGAGGACGTTACTGAAATCGTTCTTAACCTTAAAGGCGTAATCCTTAAAATGCATGATGAGGGTCCCAAGACTCTTTATATTGATGCAAGCGGTAAATGTGAAGTTACAGCAGGCGATATTAAAGCTGACTCGGATGTTGAAATCCTTAACCCCGATCACCATATCGCTACTCTTTCGGACGGTGCATCTCTTGTTATGGAGATGACCGCTGACAAGGGCAGAGGATATGTATCTGCTGACAGAAATAAGCAGATGATGAAGCCTGTTATCGGTGTAATTGCAATCGACTCAATTTATACACCTGTGTTGAAAGTAAACTACACGGTTGAAAATACTCGTGTCGGTCAGATTACTGACTTTGACAAGCTCACTCTTGAAGCATGGACAGACGGTTCAATTTCCGCTAAGGAAGCTGTTTCGTTTGGCGCAAAAATTCTTAACGAGCACCTTGAGCTCTTCATCGGTCTTTCGGATGAGGCTGCAACAGGACCTATCCTTATCGACAAGAAAGAGGATAGCAATGTTAAGACTCTCGAAATGACGATTGAAGAACTTGACCTTTCTGTTCGTTCATTTAACTGCTTGAAGAGAGCCGGTATCAACACGGTTGAAGACTTGATAAGCAAAACTGAAGAAGATATGATGAAAGTGAGAAATCTTGGCAGAAAATCTCTTGATGAGGTTGTTGCAAAGCTTGAATCACTTGGCTTCACTCTTCACCACGACGACGAATAAAAGGAGTGATATTAAATGCCCGGTACAAGAAAACTCGGCAGAACTACCGATCACCGCAGAGCTATGCTCAGAGGCTTGGTAACATATCTGTTTGAAAACGGCAAAGTTGAAACAACTGTTACAAGGGCTAAGGAAGTCCGTGCAATGGCTGAAAAAATGGTCACTATTGCTAAAGAGGGCTCTTTGCACTCAAGAAGACAGGTTCTTGCATACGTTACTAAAGAGGACGTTGTAAAGAAGTTGTTTGACGAGATCGCACCCAAGTATCAGGATGTTAAAGGCGGCTATACCCGCATTATAAAGACAGGCGCTCGCAGAGGCGACGCAGCAGAAATGGCAATCATTGAGCTTGTAGAGCCCAAGGCAGCAGAAGAAAAGCCTGTTAAAAAGACAGCAGCTAAGGCTGCTAAAAAGACTGCTTCAACCAAGAAGGCAGCTCCCGCAAAGGAAGAGGCTCCCAAGGCTGAAGAGGCAACAGCAGAAGCTGCTGCAGAATAATTTTCAGATTATTCAACCGGCTGTAAAAAACGAAAGTTTTTTACAGCCTTTTATCTTTATAACGACTGTTTTTTATCCAATTTATCCTTGATTTTTTTGTCGTTGTAAACTATAATAGACAATGTATATTTATAGTAGAAGGTGAACGCAAGGTGCAGAAAAAAATAGAGAGAAACTACGATTTCGCCAAGTCTGAACAGGAAGTAATCGATTTTTGGAAACAAAACGATATTTTCAAAAAGGCTGTTGCGAAAAATGACGTAAACACAAAGAACTATGTGTTCTACGACGGACCTCCCACCGCTAACGGAAAGCCGCATATCGGTCATGTTCTTACAAGAGTTGTAAAGGACGTAATTCCGAGATATAAAACCATGCAGGGCTATCACGTTGAGAGAAAAGCCGGATGGGATACTCACGGACTTCCCGTTGAGCTTGAGGTTGAAAAGCAAATTCACACAAACGGCAAGGCTGACATTGAGGCTTTCGGTGTAGAGCCGTTCATTCAAAAATGCCGTGAAAGTGTTTGGACATATAAAGACCTTTGGGAAAAAATGTCCGAAAGAGTCGGCTATTGGTGCGACTTTGAACACCCTTACATTACATACACGAACAACTATATCGAGTCGGTATGGTGGGGACTTAAAGAGCTTGATAAGAAGGGTCTTATCTACAAGGGATTCAGAGTATCTCCGTATTGTCCGAGATGCTCAACCGCTTTGAGCTCGCACGAGGTTGCACAGGGCTATAAGAACGTTAAAACAGAGTCTGTTTTCGTAAGATTTAAGTGCAAGGACGAGGAAAACACATATTTCGCAGTTTGGACAACAACACCGTGGACATTGCCCTCAAACGTTGCGCTTTGTGTAAATGCAAAATTTGATTATGCAAAGGTTAAGGTTGACGACGCTTATTATTATATTGCGACCGAGCTTATCGGCGACCTTTTCGGCGAGGATTATGAAATCGTTGAAAGCTGCAAGGGCTCAGACCTTGTCGGCAAGGAATATGAGCCGATATATACCTTTGTTGTTGACACATTTAAGGAAAAGGCTTTCTATGTAATCGCTGACGACTATGTATCGCTTGATGCAGGTACAGGTATTGTTCATATCGCTCCCGCTTTCGGTGAGGATGACGCAAGAGTAGGTAAGGAAAACAATCTTCCCTGCGTTAAACCTGTTGACTTCGCAGGTAAATTTACCGATATTTGCGGCAAGTATGCAGGCAAGCTTGTGTTCGACGCAAATGATGAGATTATCAAAGAACTTATAGACAATAAGGTTATTCTTAAAATAAAGAAAATCGAGCACAGCTATCCGCATTGCTGGCGTTGTAACAGTCCGCTTATCTATTATGCAAAGGATTCGTGGTTTATTGCAATGTCAACTCTTCGTGATGAGCTTGTTGCAGATAACAGAAGCGTAAATTGGTTCCCCGAGAACTTCAAAGAGGGTAGAATGGGCAACTTCGTTTCCAATGTTATCGACTGGGCAGTTTCGAGAGACAGATATTGGGGTACTCCGCTTCCGATTTGGGTTTGTGAGGAGTGCGGACACAAGCACGTTGTCGGCTCGGTAGCAGAGCTTGTTGAGCTTACCGGCGCAGACCCCGATATTGATCTTCATAAGCCTATGGTTGACCGTCTTACAATGACCTGTCCCGAGTGCGGACATACAATGCACCGTACTCCCGAGGTTTGCGACTGTTGGATAGATTCGGGCTCAATGCCGTACGCACAGCACCATTATCCGTTTGAAAATCAGGAGATTTTCAATCAGCAGTTCCCTGCTGACTTCATCAGTGAGGGCAGTGACCAGTCAAGAGGTTGGTTCTACGCTTTGCAGGCACTTTCAACTGCTATTTTCGGAAAATCACCGTATAAAAACTGTATTGCTCTCGGTCTTGTAAACGACGAAAACGGTATCAAGATGTCAAAGCATATCGGCAACGTTGTTGACCCGTGGGAAGTTCTCGACGAGTTTGGTTCTGACGCTACAAGACTCTATTTCTGTATAGCTAACGCACCGTGGATTTCCACTTCGTTCAGCAAGCAGACTCTTGCACAGTTCCAAAACAGATTTATCGGCACTATGTGGGCGTCGGTTTACTTCTATTCACTTTACAGTGAGATTGACGGCTTTGATCCGAGCAAATACAACATTGACGATTGCAAGCTTCGTTCAATCGACGAGTGGGTGCTTTCAAGAGTTAACTCGCTTGTTAAAAAGGTTACTTATGAGTTCGACTCATACCATATTTTCGAGGCTACAAGAGCAATGGAAAGCTTTATCGACGAGCTTTCAAACTGGTATATCAGACGTAACCGCCGTCGTTTCTTTAACTCGGAGCTTACTGAGGACAAGATTGCGGCATATATGACGCTTTATACAGTTCTTGAAACGCTTGCAAGGGTTGTTGCTCCCGTAACTCCGTTTGTTGCGGAGACAATGTATCAGGGACTTGTTACAAGATACTTCCCCGACGCGCCTGAGAGTGTTCACCTTGCTTCTTTCCCGCAGTACAGAGCAGATTGGGACAAGCCCGAGCTTGAGGAGCAGATGGAGGTTTCCTATAAGGCTGTTGAAATCGGAAGAAAGCTTCGTGAGCTTGTTCATATCCGTAACCGTCAGCCGTTGAGCCAGTGCATTGTCAAGATTGACAACGGTATCACTCTTAAGGAAGAAGAGCTTAACACAATTGCGGAGGAGCTTAATGTTGACGAGGTTCTTACTGATTTTGATACACAGAGCCTTATCTGTTACGAAATCAAGCCGCAGCTTAAAACACTCGGTCCGAAATACGGCAGACACTTGAAAGCTATCGGCGAGTATTTCAATGTTGAAAGAAACACCGAGATTATAAATACTATCAAGGCTGACGGTATTTATAAGACTGAAATTGACGGTGCTGAAATTGAACTTACAATGGACGATCTTCTTGTTACTGAAAAGGCGAAAGAGGGCTATATTGCGGAGACGAATTACGGTGTAACTGTAATTCTCAACACAACGCTCAATGATTCGCTTATCGAAAGAGGTTCTGTAAGAGAGTTCATTTCAAAGGTGCAAAATCTCCGTAAGTCAAGTGGCTTCGAGGTTACAGACCACATTGAAATTGTTGTTGCTTCGGACGATTACATTACCGACGTAATCACACGCAACGCTGACTTCATTAAGTCGGAGCTTCTTTGCGACAGCCTCACATTTGCAGAGGGCGGAGCAAATGAATTTAATATCGACGACCACAAGGTAGCGGTTGATATTAAAAAGGCATAATTAAAGGCAACCATTTGATATTATTAAAAGGCTTCGGATTATTTCCGAAGCCTTTTTTCATTGTCTTAATTCTGTTTTTGAACGATTTTATATTCGTCATACGGATTATAATACGGACATTCAAAGTCGGCATAGCTTAAAAATCTTGCTATTTCGTCCTCGTCAAGATTGACCTCGCACGCATAGCAATCATACTCTTCGTCATAGATATAATATGCACAGCATTCACATTGCGTAACCCGTTTTTTCTTTTCTGCCATTGCGTTACCCCTTTTCGTGATATTCCTTTTCGGTATTGACATTCCAAATATCGGATTTGTCCGTTTTGCCCGTAAGAATGTTATTTACCGTTTCAAAGGCGGTCATCATTGAATGATCCATATTGTTGTAGCGGTGCTGACCGTTTCTGCCGATACAGTAAAGATTTTCGTAAGAATTAAGATAATCGATAACCGTCGGCAACTCGTCATAAGTGTCAAAGTATGCGGGATATGCCTTTTTGACTTTTTCTCTGTGTGAGAAAAGTATATCGGTGTCGTTTGAAATTACGCCGATTTTTTTAAGCTCTGTAACCGCAAAATCAACGCAAGCACTTTCACTCATATTCCAAAAGCCGTCATCCTCGGTGCAGAAATATTCAAGTCCGAGCCACACGGTGTTTTCAACATCCTTCACAAGATAGCTTGACCAGTTGTTGAAAATCTGTATTCTTCCGAGCTTTACGGAGTCATCTTGAACGTAAATCCAACAGTCGGGAACGATATTTGAAACGGTTTTCATATCTGTTTTGTTTTTAATTTCAAGTCGGTTGACAAGCAAGCCCACAGTAACAAAATCCCTGTAAGGCAATCCGTTTGCAATATCCTTTACTTCGTTTGAAACGAGCGATTGTTCAAAACTGTTCACTAAATCCTTAATCGGCATTGAGGAAATGAAAATATCGCCCGAGTATTCCTTATCACCTGCTGTGACGGAAATGATTTTGTCGTTTTTGACATTTATACTGTTTACTTCGGCATTGAAAATGATTTTACCGCCGAAACTTTCAAGCTCTGCTGCCGCCGTTTCCCAAAGCTGACCGGGACCGAGCTTCGGGTACTTAAATTCCTCTATAAGCGAGGTTTCGTCGCTCTTTTTACCCTTTGAAAGTGCGTTTTTGAGAACCTCCTTGATAGAAATACCCTTTACTCTCTGTGCACCCCAATCGGCAGAAATTTCAGACGGATGTCTGCCCCAAAGTTTTTCCGTGTATCCCTCAAAGAACATTGAATAAAGCTCCTTGCCGAAGCGGTTAATATAGAAATTCTCCAGCGAGGACTCATCTTTTTTGAACATTACGGAATGAAGATAGCTGAAGCCTGCCTTCATTGTTCTGACAAATCCGAGATTTACTAAGGTTTGAGCCTTTAATGAAACGGGATAATCAAAGAATTTTTCAAGATAATATATTCGGGAAACCCTTTGGCGAAGAAGCATAACATTATCCTCCGCTTCGGGGTCGGGACCGTTTTCGGAAAGTGCTTTTTTACGGTGCAAAAGCTTGTCGTCAAATGACGGTGCGCCTTGCATTTTCAAAATACTTGACCACCACTCGTTGACCCTTTCGTCCTTTGAAAAGAAACGGTGTCCTCCGAGATCCATACGGTTGCCCGAGCAGTTAACGGTTGCGGATATACCGCCGACACGCTCACTTGCCTCGAGCACGGTAACATTGTACTCACTATTTGATTTTCTTAACAGCTCAAGCCCTGCTGTAAGTCCTGCGGGGCCAGCGCCGATTATAACGACATTTTTCATATATTACCTCAGTTTTTACTGCTCCAAAAGATATAATCGGAAATTAGAACGGCTCTTGTAAACGAAGCCTCTGCACCCGATATTTTTATGGGCGGTGCGATAAGAAAATATTCACCGTTTTTCGCTTCTTCAAGATTTAGCCCTTCGAGAATTGCTATTTCTGCATTCAGAAGTGCTCTGTGCGTGCTGCCGTCGGAGTCGGGAGCTTCAATGCTTACACCGTCTGTTCCGATAAGCTCATAACCGAAATGCGCCATAACCTCCGCCGCCGTATAATGTACAAAAGCCTTGCCCTTTGACTTTATAAGCACACGCTTGCAATCCCTCGGGAAATATTCCTCAACAAGTCTGCCTGTGATTATTCCCTCGGACACCTCAATTACCTTGCAAGGACCGATGAATTTTTCAAGCGGAATTTTGTCAACGGGCTCTGCATCGGGGATAAAATGAAGCGGCGCATCAACGTGAGTTCCGTTGTGCAGACAGGCGTCCAAAACGCTCAAATTATAATAGGAGTCAGGCGAGATTTCTCTGACCTGTTTAAGCTCGGGCACAGGGTCACCCTCATACACTTCAGCTGTAAGCAAATCGTTTGAAATATCTATGATTTTCATATTCTCGCCACCTTTTTTAGCATATATAATATAGTATATCAATTATACGTCTTTGTCAAATCACTCAAAGCAAAGATTTTCGATTTCTTTGTTCAAAACCTCGTATTTTTCGGCATTTTCAAAGGCTTGCAAATATCGGCAAAGCTCATTGTCTCTTTCCATAGCATCGTAAAGCGAGAAAACCGCAGAACTTATAAGCTCGTCTTTGAGTTCCTCGTTGCAGGCAAGTTTTTCCGTCAGACAATGCGGAATATTACGCTTCAAAAAGCGTGCTTGAGAAATTTCACCCGAGTCGGAGTAACGGTACGGATGATAATCGTTTTCACACACAAAGGCAAGCGACAGCTCAGGTATGCACAGGTGCTCTGAAAACTCGGGACACAGCGAGCAGGTAAATTTTTCGGTATCCTTTCCGCATTGGCGAAAAGCAGAGGAAAAGCCGTTTATCAGCAGCGAAGCGATATTCCTTGTACAGTCGCAGATCGAGTAAACGTCGGAGCATTTTTCGGCGACGGACTCAAAGCAGGTATGAACGCCCCAAGAGGTAATGCTTCCGAGAGTGAAAGTGCTTTCAAGCCCGTCTTTTGATGCTTGACGAAGCCCCTTTCGCTGCATAAAACGCAGAATATAGTTCAAAATTTTTGCCCTGTCAACAAATTGAAAGAGCATTTTTGCGCTTTCTCTTGAGATGGCGGCTGCGGAGCTTTCGTATTTCTCCGCTTCGGATATGTACAGCTTGCGTTGTGAATTGATCTTGCCGACAACGCTTTTATCAAGCGTGATTTCGTAAATTTCATCTGCATCTATTATTTTTACCGTGGAGAATTCGTGCAAATCGGGAATAATAGCCTTATCGCCGATAAAAATTTTTCGGTTTTTAATATACACGGCACACAGCTTGTCATAGTCGTATTTTGATAAAAATTTATGACAGGAAAGTCCGTTCCTTTCCGCCCTTGCAACGCAGGACGACAAAAGCCTGTGCATAAGCTCAGAGCTTTCGGAATGTATGAGTACAGCGGAGCGTATACCGGCATTTTCGCTTGTCAAATTCTTCAAAACGGCGGAGCTGAAAAAACAATTCATATCAATCCCTCCCGACACATTTTATTCCGAAAATGCGCTGTCGGTTACTGCGAAATATTGAAAATAATGTTAATTTTTGGCTGTTTCATTTGACATATCAACGGTAGTGGGGTATAATAACCTCGCAATTAAATAAGTTGAAAAATTATTTTTACTCAAGGAGTGGAAAAATATGCCATTAGTAACAACAACAGAAATGTTCAAGAAGGCTTACGAGGGCGGTTACGCTATCGGTGCTTTCAACGTAAACAATATGGAGATTATTCAGGGAATTACAAGAGCTGCAAAGAAGCTTGACGCTCCCGTAATTCTTCAGGTATCTTCAGGTGCGAGAAAGTACGCTTCACACGGCTATCTCGTTGCTATGGTAAAGGCTGCGGCAGAGGAAACAGGTCTTCCGATCGCTCTTCACCTTGACCACGGTCCCGACTTCGAAACCTGTAAGGCTTGCATCGACGGCGGATTTACTTCCGTTATGATCGACGGCAGCTCTCTTCCTTATGAGGAGAACGTTGCTCTTACAAAGATGGTAGTTGAATATGCTCACGCTCACGGCGTAGTTGTTGAGGGCGAGCTCGGTACTCTTGCAGGCGTTGAGGATGAGGTTGTAGTTGAATCCGGTAAAGAGTCTTATACAAACCCCGATCAGGTTCTTGATTTCGTTACAAGAACAGGCGTTGACTCACTTGCTATCGCTATCGGCACTTCTCACGGTGCATATAAGTTTAAGCCCGGTCAGAAGCCTCAGCTTCGTTTCGATATTCTCAAAGAGGTTGAAAAGAGACTTCCCGGCTTCCCGATCGTTCTTCACGGCGCAAGCTCTGTAAATCAGGACGACATCAAGACTATCAATCAGTACGGCGGTCAGATGCCCGACGCTATCGGTATCCCCGAGGAAATGCTTCGTCAGGCTTCATCAATGGCTGTTTGCAAAATCAACGTTGACTCGGACATTCGTATCGCAATGACCGCTGCTATTCGTAAGCACTTTGCAGAAAATCCCGCTGACTTTGACCCGAGAAAGTATCTCACACCCGCAAGAGATGCTGTCGAAGCAGTTGTTTCTCATAAGATTGAAACTGTTCTCGGCTGCGGCGGTAAGGCATAAGCTGTTAAAAATCAATAATTTTCAGAGCTGTAATTTGAAATTACGGCTCTGTTTTTTTATTTTTAAGGAACATTAAAAAAATATAAAAAAAGGCTTTTAATTTGCCCTGTTTGGTGGTATAATAATGTCGATAATGTGGAATTTTATCTGCGAAAGCATATACATATTGAAGTGTGAAAAATCTTAGATTAGGGAGTGAACCGTCTTTGGATAAGTTTGTTATAACCGGCGGTCATCCGCTGAAGGGAGAAGTTACCGTCAGCGGTGCGAAAAACGCAGTAGTAGCAATTCTTCCTGCGACCATTCTTGCTAAAGATGTTTGCAGAATTGAAAATATACCGAATATAAGCGACGTTACCGCCATGATTAACATTTTGAATATCATGGGCGCAAAAATTAAATATATAAATAAGAACACGATTGAGATTGACACAAGGTTTATAAACTCTTATGTCGTTGAGCACGAGCTTTCAAAGCAGCTTCGTGCGTCATATTATCTTATCGGTGCGTTGCTCGGCAGATTTAACAGAGCCGAGGTTGCAATGCCCGGCGGATGCTATCTCGGTGTTCGTCCGATTGATCAGCACATAAAGGGTTTTGAGGCTCTCGGTGCAACCGTTACCATGGAAGAAAACGCTATGGTAAACGCAAGAGCAGACAAGCTTTTGGGCAATTCGATTTACCTTGACGTTGTGTCTGTCGGTGCTACCATAAACTGTATGCTTGCCGCTGTCAGAGCGAGAGGGCTTACTATAATCGAGAATGCGGCGAAAGAACCGCATATAGTTGACCTGGCAAACTTCCTCAACACAATGGGCGCCGATGTCAGAGGCGCAGGTACAGATGTTATTAAAATTCACGGCGTTGAAAATCTCCACGGATGTGAATATTCTATAATTCCCGACCAAATCGAAGCGGGAACATATATGGTTGCCGCGGCGGCGACAAAGGGCAACGTGCTTGTTAAAAACGTAATTCCGAAGCACTTGGAGTCTATAACGGCAAAACTTGTGGAATGCGGAGTTAACGTTGAGGAGTACGATGACGCTGTTAGGGTAAGCGCAACCGGCAGAGCAGGCAAGTGTAACATTAAAACTATGCCGCATCCAGGCTTCCCGACTGATATGCAGCCGCAGTTTGCCGTGCTTTTGAGCATTGCAAAGGGAACAAGTATTATATCGGAAAGCGTTTGGGACAATCGTTTCAGATATGCCGAACAGCTTTCAAGAATGGGCGCACAAATACACGTTAACGGAAAAACGGCGGTTATCGAGGGCGTTGAGGGATTAAAGGGCGCACCGATTAAAGCCGACGACCTTAGAGCAGGCGCAGCTATGATGATAGCAGGTCTTGTTGCGACAGGCGTTACTGAAATTGAGGATATTCATCATATTGAAAGAGGATATGAGAATGTTGTTGATAAGTTCAGAAGCCTCGGAGCTGATATTCAGAGGAAAGAATTTCCGGACGACGACCAAAAGGTTCAAATGGGCGCAGGCTGAGAAAAATCGGAGCCTTCTGTACGGAAGACTCCGTTTTAAGTTATAAATTGTTTAATGTGGGGTGTCATTTTGACTGAATTTGAAAAACTTGCGGAGCTTCTTTTTCCGCACATAGATAAAACTCCCGAATATTATGAGGAAAAATATCCGCAGAGAAATCTTAAAGAGGGCGCAAGGGTTACAAGATTTGCACCGAGCCCCACAGGTTATTTGCACATAGGCGGATTGTTCGGCGCACTTACCGATATTCTTACGGCACAGGCGACGGGCGGCGTTTCAATGCTCAGAATTGAGGACACCGACAAAAAGCGTGAGGTCGGCGACGGCGTTGACGCTATACTTGACGGCTTTTCGTCATTCGGGCTTGAATTTGATGAAGGCGTTACGGGAAAAGATACCGAAAAGGGAGAGTACGGTCCGTATACACAGTCAAAGAGAGTTGAAATTTATCAAACTGTTGCAAAGCAGCTTGTAAAAGAGGGCAAAGCATATCCTTGCTTCTGCACGGCGGAGGAACTCAATGACCTTCGTGACAGGCAGGAAAAGGAGGGTGCGGCTTTTGCCGGATATTACGGAAAATGGGCAAAGTGCCGTGAGCTTACATACGAGCAGATTGAGGAAAAAATCAAAAACGGCGAAAAATATGTTTTGCGTTTCCGTTCCGACGGGGATGAAAACAGACGGGTTTACTTTGACGATATTGTCAGAGGAAAAATCGAGATGCCCGAAAACGTTATCGACGAGGTGCTCTTAAAGAGCGACGGTATTCCGACCTATCATTTTGCACACGTTTGCGACGACCATTTTATGAGAACGACGCACGTTATCAGAGGCGAGGAATGGATTTCCTCAACTCCGAAGCACATAGCACTTTTCAAGGCTTGCGGCTTTAAGCTTCCTAAGTATGCGCATACACCGCAGGTAATGAAAATTGACGAGGTTGACGGCACAAAGCGTAAGTTTTCAAAGCGTAAGGACCCCGAAGCGGCTGTCAGCTACTTTATTGAGCAGGGCTATCCGAGCGAGGGACTTATAGATTACCTTTTGGGACTTCTCAACTCGAATTTCGAGGATTGGAGAAGGGCAAACCCGACTGAAAATGCTCTTAATTTCCCGTTCAATCTTAAAAAAATGAGCCCGAGCGGTTGCCTTTTTGACTTGGTAAAATTGGCTGATGTCAGCAAGAATGCCATTTCAAAAATGAAAGCTCAAACCGTTTTCGATTATACGTTTAATTGGGCAAAGACTTATGACGAAACACTTTACAGACTCTTTGACGCAGATAAGCAAAAGGCTGTTGCGATACTCAATATCGACCGTGAAAACACAAAGCCGAGAAAAGATATTGCAAAGTGGTCTGAGGTTTTGGACTATGTAAGTTATCTTTATAACGAAACCTATAAAAAGAATTACACTCTCCCCGAAAATATTGCTCCCGAAGATGCGGCGGCAATAGCTTCGGAATATAAAAAGATATTTGACGTTTCGGACGATAAGCAGGTATGGTTTGATAAGATAAAAGCGATGGGCGAGCCGCTTGGCTTTACTCCGAACGTTAAGGAATACAAGCAAAATCCCGACAGCTATAAAGGTCATGTCGGCGATGTTTCAACTGTAATAAGAATTGCCCTTACGGGCAGAACAAATACACCCGACCTTCATTCTATAATTGCTGTTTTAGGTGCGGATGAGGTCACAGCAAGACTTGAAAAAGCCGAAAAGATGTTTAAGGAGGAAAAATAATGGAAGAAATCAAAGCTTCAAACTTTATACACGATTTCATTGACGAAGATCTTAAAGAAGGCGTGTATGACCATGTCCAAACCCGTTTTCCGCCTGAGCCTAACGGCTATTTGCATATAGGTCACGCAAAGGCTATTTGCATAAACTTCGGCACAAGTGAAAAGTACAACGGCGTGTGCAATCTCCGCCTTGATGACACTAACCCGTCAAAAGAGGATATGGAATATGTTGACGCTATAAAAGAAGATATTGAATGGCTCGGCTTCAAATGGAATAAGTGCCTTTTCGCTTCAAGCTATTTTGATTTCATTTATGAGTGTGCGATAAAACTCATAAATAAGGGTCTTGCCTATGTTGACGATTTGAGTGCAGACGAAATCAGAGAATACAGAGGAACACTTACCGAAGCGGGTAAGAACAGCCCTTACAGAGACAGAAGCATTGAGGAAAACCTTGATTTGTTCAAGAGAATGACCGACGGCGAGTTCGAAAACGGCGAAAGAGTTTTGAGAGCTAAAATTGATATGGCTTCTCCGAATATAAATATGAGAGACCCTGTTATTTACAGAATAGCGCACATTTCTCATCATCAGACCGGCGACAAGTGGTGCGTTTATCCGATGTACGATTTCGCTCATCCGCTTTCGGACGCAAGAGAGGGTGTTACACATTCTCTTTGCTCACTTGAATTTGAAAATCACAGACCGCTTTATGATTGGTTCCTTAAAGCGTGCGAAATAGAGCAGCCTCCGAGGCAGATTGAGTTTGCAAGACTTAATCTTAACTACTGCCTCACAAGCAAGAGAAAATGTCTTGCACTTGTAAACGAAGGAATCGTTGACGGCTGGGACGATCCGAGAATGGTTACGCTCAGCGGTATGAGAAGACGTGGCTATCCGGCTGTTGCCATCCGTGATTTCTGCGATAAAATAGGCGTTTCAAAGGCTTATTCCGTTGTCGATATGGGACTTTTGGAGGCTTGCGTTCGTGATGCGTTGAACTCAACCGCACCGAGAGCAATGGCGGTCCTTGACCCGATTGAGCTTATCGTTGAAAACTATCCTGACGGACAGACCGAGGATATTGAAATTCCCGTTCATCCTGACCATCCCGAAATGGGCACGAGAACAGTTAAGTTCTCAAAGCACCTTTTCATTGAGAGAGACGACTTTATGGCAGAGCCTGTTAAAAAGTATTTCCGTCTTTATCCCGATAATGAGGTTAGACTCAAGAGTGCATATTTTGTAAAGTGCACACGCTTTGAGACTGACGAGCAGGGTAATCCGACAAAAATTTATTGCACATATGACCCCGAGTCAAAGGGCGGAGAGTCACCCGACGGCAGAAAGGTCAAGGGTACAATACATTGGGTGAGCCGTGATGATTGCTTCAGGGCAACCGTTAATATGTATGACCGACTTTTCAATGTTCCGAATCCGTCTGACGAGACAAACGGCGATTTCAAGCAGAATCTTAACCCCGAATCACTTGTTGTTCTTAAAGATTGTGTTATTGAGGGAAGCCTTGAAAACGCAAAAGCAGGCGATGTATTCCAGTTTATGCGCAAGGGCTATTTCTGTGTAGATAAGAATTCCGAAAAGGATAATAAGATATTCAACTTGACCGTTGCCCTCAATTCTTCATGGGGCAAATAAAGGAGAAATGTATTATGAGCGCAAAAAAAGCAAAAGAAAAAGTAAAAGTTACAGGCTATGATATCGGATGCAGAGTGGCAATGGCAGGTGCAGGAATAGCGGTGCCGATAGTTGCATATTTTGCAAACCTTATTTATGTTGTTTATGAGTCTTCTGCGTTTAAAATTTTGTCACAGCTTCTCGGAGACAATCAGGATGACGGCTCTACATGTGACTATTTAAGCATAAACAGGTTCATAAATGAATTTTTGCCTCTTATAAACAAAACTGAAGAAAACAAAACGAGTGTAACCGCACTTTTGGAAAATCTTTCGGTGATTAAGGTACCGTTTATAGTAACGACTGTTTTCTTTGCTTTGGCAATTTTGATTGCGATTGCAGTAGTTATATCGGCTATAGTTTCAAATAATACGAAAATTCATTTTGGAATTTCTGTCGGCGGACTTGTTTCTACGATTGCGATGTATATTTCATTCCACTATGTTTCGACTCCGATTTTAAATGGAACAATAAGTCTTGGAGATTTCTTTGAATCTGCACTTATGAAGACGATTTTACCGCTTGTCGCAAAAATATCGGTTCTTAATTTAAGCTCTGCATGGATGATAATGCTTATAATATTTATAGGATTGGTTGTGCTTTCGGGCGCAAACCTGATTATCAATGCAGGCGAAAAGTCAAAGACAAATAAATAATTGACAAGTTTTCATTAAAAAGCACCGACAAATTTGTTGGTGTTTTTTGTTACTTATTACAACGGTATTCCGCTTGACATTTTGAATAATTAAAGGTATATTGAAATAGGAGGGCTTGATATGGAAGAAAATAATAAAAAACTCTCTGAAAATACAACAAACGGCGAAAATCACAGCGAAAAACAATCTCTCGGGGATATGTTTTATAGCAATAACCTTGATACATTCGGGGAAAACGATAAAATAAACCGTGAATACCTAAAAGAACTTTACGGCGAAGATATGGATTTTTTTAATAAAGAAATACGAATGACTCGCTCACAATATATAGCACGGTATAATCAAATACAAGACATTTACAAGAAAGAACTTTCGGGAACGGTAAAAAGCTTTATATTTTTAGTTTTGGTTTTTCTTTTGGCGTTGCTACTTGCAAATGCATTTCGGTTAGTCGGAGATGAAGGTGCATTTTTAATAATGTACAGGTGGACTCTGATAATTGCAATACCGCCGTTTTTATTTTTCGTGGTTACATTGTTAAAAAGACTGAAGGACGCACAAAAGAGTATGGATTATGCTTTGAAAATGCTCGAAAAACGCAAAAGCGATTGTATGGCAGAGGGAATGTATGATGCTGAGTTATAAAAGGAGCAGGATATGAATAGGGAAGAGAATAAACAGGATAATAAAAATGCCGTAAAGTCGGATATGTTTGAGAACAATCCGGACACATTTATCGAAGGTGAGCAAATGAACCGTGATTATCTTGTTCATCTTTATAATGAGGATATGAGTTTTCTTAACAAAGAAATTAGAATGACTCGTTCGGGATATATAAAAATGTATTCGGATATGGAGCTTTCTTATCAAAACAGGAAAAAGGAAACGACAAAGCAGTTGATACCGATAGTTATACTGTATGTTATAGCTATTGCGCTTGCGATTTTTTTACGAGCGGTATCAAAAGAGTTTTTTGCGCTTGAGGATTTGTGGGAGTTTGGCAACCCGAGGAAGATCGCAGCTTATATAGGCGGAATATTTTTGGGCTTTTCAAGAGTGATATTTCTCTCAACAAGCACGATACTGATAACCTGTGCTGTAAAAATAAGAAAAACCTTAAAACGATTTGATAAATACAGAGAAAACGCATTAACCAAGCTTGAGGAAAACAAAGCGGAATGTATGTCGGCAGGGCAGTATGATGCGGGAAAATGAAAAGTTGTTATAATAAAAGAGTCTATCCGTAAGGATAGACTCTTTTTGTAAGTATAAGTTATTTAGCAAGGTCACCGACAGCGAGCATAAAGCCGCCGAACTGGCCGCCGAACTCGGGAGCACCGTCCATGATGATATGTCCCTGCTTAACTGCCGTGAGCATATCGTCAATTCCGAGAAGTGTGCCGAGAGCTGCATCAAGCGAGTCAAAGCGAAGTGTGAAGAACGGCATTGCTCGTTTATATTCGCCTCTGCCTGCTCTTGACTTGCCGGCTTTAATTCTGATGAATGCCGAAACCTCGGGATGACCGTCAACTGCGAGTGCATAAACACGGTCGGGAGATTTGAGTGCCCAGTCATGAATTTCGTCGTGTCCCATCTTATTAAGCTGGCTGATACCGCTTGAAAGAAGATAGAACATACATTTGACCATAAGCTGTTTGTCCTCTTCCTTTTCGGGAGGTGTTGTTGCCGAAAGCACGCCGGACATTTTAAGAAGTGTCATCAAGAACGCTTTAAAAGCTCCGAAATGCTTTGCGATACCTCTCATTTTCGGGAGAGTAGCGGGCGAAATCTTGCCCTTAAAAAATGCGTTCATTGCTTCAACAGACTTGAACTCAAGCTCAACATGAGGCTTGGGATCAACTTTATTAAGATGGATAAGCCAATCCTCAGATCCGTTTACAACATAATGCATTCCGATTTTTCCGCCTTCAGCTTCCGGATCAAGTGCGCTGACTTGAATAACAGCGTGCACTTTTTCGAACTGCTTTTTGAGCGACGGAACATCTTGCGCAATTACCTTAACAAGAGGCAATGCGGCATTGAAAAATATTTTATTGGCATAAAGCTCTTCTTTTGTATGCATTTAATCAACTCACTTTCCGATATATAATCAATCTCAAATGTATTTCTTATACATCGTCGTCCCAGTTGTCGTCCTCTTCGAAGTCAGCCTTCATAACTTCACGAACAGCAGCGATAATGCCGTTTGCGTCAATGCCGACAGCGGACATAATGTCCTCGTGGAGACCGATGGGAGCGAATTTATCCTGATGACCGAGTCTCTTGAACGCACAGCCCTTACCTGCTTCAGCCATAACCTCAGCAACAGCCGAGCCGAGGCCGCCGATAACCGAGTGGTCCTCAACAGTGATAATTCTTCTTGTGTCCATAACAGCCTTGAGAATAGCGTCTCTGTCGATAGGCTTAATTGTGTGCATATTGAGTACACGAACCTTCAAGCCCTCGGCGTTCTCAAGGAATTCAGCAGCCTGTTTAGCCTGGAATACACAAGAGCCGCAAGCGATAACGGTAATATCGGTACCGGGGTGAATTTCAACTGCCTTACCAACCTCAAAGCCGTAGTCCATATTATCATAGAGAACACGGTCAAAGCCACGGTTGATACGAATGTAATAGGGACCGTAGTTATCATAAGCAGCGTTTACAGCATTAGCTGTTTCAAGTCCGTCTGCGGGAACGATAACCGTAAGGTTTGGCATTGCTCTTGTGATAGCAAGGTCAACGATAGCATGGTGAGTAGAACCTGCCTGACCGAATGATGTGCCTGCGTGAGTAGCAATGATTTTTGCGTTAACGTTCTGATAGCAAATATCTGTATGAAGCTGGTCACAAGCACGCATTGAGGTAAATACTGAGAAGCCGGAAATGAAAGGAATCATACCTGCTCTTGCCATACCTGCGCCTACGCCGAACATATCCTGCTCCGCAATACCTACGTTGATAACTCTTTCAGGGCAAGTTTTGAGAACGTCGCCCAATTTTGTAGATTTTGCAAGGTCAGCTGTGATAGCGCAAACCCTGGGGTCTTTCTGCATTATATCAGAAATCGCTTTACCGTAAATTTCAGCGGTAGCAACCTCTGTCTGGTCGATTGCATTATATACAAATCCGCCTGCCATAATTATTTACCCTCCTTTTCAGCTCTTGCCACTCTCTGCTTGTAATCCTCTTCGAGCTCCTTGCTGTACTTAGCAAAGGTGTCGTCGTCGATTGCCATATAGTGACAATGATAGTCGCCTGCGATAGACTTGATTCCTGCGCCCTTCTGAGTGTCCATAAGGATACAGGTGGGAGCACATTTTTCCTTGCTTCTTGCGATAGCTTCGTCGATAGCGTCGCAAAGCTCGCCGATGTTGTTGCCGTCAACACAAATTGTGTTAAAGCCGAAAGCAATCATCTTGTCTGCAAGCGGTTCAAGCTTCATAACTTCCTCTGTCGGACCGTCGATCATACAATGGTTACGGTCGATGAATACGATGCAGTTTGAAAGCTGATAGTGGTTTATAGTCATAAAACCTTCCCAGTTCGAGCCTTCGCCAAGCTCGCCGTCGCCTGTTGCAACGTAAGTGAGATAGTCCTTATTCATAAGTCTTGCCGCAAGAGCTGTACCTGCCGCAATGGAAACACCGTGACCGAGTGAACCTGTTGAAGCGTCAACGCCGTCAACCTTGTTTGAGTCAAGGTGAATACCCATCTTTGAACCCGAGAGGTTAAATGTTTTAAGCTGTTCGGGATCGTTGAAGCCCTTTTCGCAAAGAACGGGAGCGTAAGCAATGCCTGCGTGTCCCTTACTGAGGATAAAGCGGTCTCTGTCCTCCCAATGAGGGTCCTCAACCTTAATGTTGAGATACTTGTGATAAAGAACGGTAAGTAAATCCATTACACTCAAGCCGCCGCCGATATGTCCGCTTCCTGCCCACATTGTTGTCTGCAAGCAAAGTTTACGAAGCTCATAAGCCTTATCTTCGAGTGCTAACCATTCCTTTTTGGATAAATTAGCCATAGAATTGCCTCCTTTTTATATTACGGGCGGATACGCACCGCCCGTCTGAATCCTAAATTAGAAAAGTTCGGGGTGGTTCTTACGAACAACATTGAATGCGTCTTCCGCAATATCGATAGAAACCTTGATGTCGTCCTCTGTAAGAGAAGCGTTGATGAAATGGTTGTGGTGCGAAGCGAGGAAAAGACCTCTCGATACACATTCAGCAATCCACTCCTGATGAAGCATAAGGCTGTCATCGTTTGCTATTCTCAAATAGAACAATGCAGGCTCACCCGTTACCTTGAGGTCGAAGCCGTTGTTAGCAGCCGCAGCCTTTAAGCCGTCTGTAAGCTCTGTTCCGAGCTTGCGGAAGAGGGTGGGGGTGTCGAGCTTTTTCATCTTATTGATACATGCGATTGAAGCCGCAAACGGAACTGCACTCATCCAATAAGAACCTGTGTAGGTCATACCCGAAACAGTAGCCTTCATATGCTCGCCGCCGCAAAGAGCCGACATATTGTAGCCGTTTGCAAGAGCTTTACAGAAGCATATAAGGTCTGCCTTAATGCCGTAGTAGTGGTCGCTTCCCGCAAGGTCAAGACGGAAGCCCGTACGAACGTCGTCGAAGATAAGAACTACGCCGTGATCGTCGCACCATTTACGAACCGAAGTCCAATACTCCTTGTTTGCAACCTCGTTATCTTTAAAGTTACCGTGGTCATAAGGCTGAGCAATAATGCCGGCAACGTCGCCGTCGTATCTGTCCCAAACCTCATCAAGAGCGTTTATGTCAAACCACGGAACAACTACGTTGTTTGCAACCTCTTCGGGAAGAATACCGGGATAGTCGATTTTCTGTGCCCACTGGAAGTCACCGTGATAATAGCCTTTGAGGAAAATCATCTTTTTCTTATGTGTATGTGCTCTTGCACTCATAACAGCAAGCGTTGTTGTGTCCGAGCCGTTTTTGCAGAAGAATGCCCAGTCAGCCGAAGCTACCGTGTCAACAAGGTTCTCCGCACATTCAACCATAACCTTACCGGGAGAGGTTGTGCAGTTACCTTTTTTGAGCTGTTTCATAGCGGCAGCGTCAACATCGGGGTCATTGTAACCCAAAACGTTGGGACCGTAAGCGCACATATAGTCAATGTACTTGTTGCCGTCAACGTCCCAGAAATATGAGCCTTGAGCCTTTTCCGAGAAGAAGGGCCACTTGTTTATCGGAATCCAAAGACCCTCAGAGGGTCCGAGGTGTCCGTATATACCTGCCGGAATTACCTTGAGCGCTCTGTCAAAGTACTCACGGCCTTTGTCATGTTTGTATTCAGGAAATTTACTCATCTGTTTTTCCTCCTTATGCTAAGTACAAAGCGACTCTGTCAAGGAGTCTGTTCATATTGTCAACCATTGAAGCCATACCCTTGATTTCAACTGTTCCTCTGCCGAGCTCCTCAAGAGCGTTAACTCTGCCGTTGAAGAGGTCGCTTGCAAGGTCGTAGTCCGCAAAGGTCATGATTGCTCTCGGATTTTCGGGAGCTTTCTTTATAGCAACAAGATGATGGTCTTTGGCACGGATAGTGCTCGTAGGTCCGTTCTTGATGCCGATTAAGATGTCGCCGTCAACCATATAAGAGGCGGATGCCTGACCGATCGGATCTTGGTTGGCGATTTGAGCCATTGCAACACAGATTGTGTAGAATGTAAGCTGAGTTGAGAGAATAAAGGTTTCTCTGTCCTTGAGCATTTCTTCCGTCGGACGCATAAGCTCAGCAAGTCTGTCTGTGAGAGCAACGAAGGTCTTTAACAGGAAGCCGATTTTTGTAAAGCCCTTTACGGGTACGGGAGTAACAGTTCCGTCAATCATTCCGTTGAATTTCTCGCAGGATGAAAACGGGATTTTAATGTCACAATCCTTTAAGCCATCCTCCATGCGACAGCCCTTTGATGAAAAAGTGATTGTTGCACTCGGACCGTCGGTAACGGTAAATCCGATTGAAACAGGCTTCTTCATTCCGGAAATAAGCTCTTTAGCCTTGCTGTCAAGCTCACAGAGATTTTCGAGTGTTCCGAGTACCGCATACATATTTATATATGCCATTGTTCTTGAATCAGTCAAAATAATTCCTCCTACATAATTAAAATGGTATAAATGCTTGTCATAATAATAACAAAATATGCCGTCTAAGTCAATAAATATACGCCCTAAAAAGATAAAAAATTGTTAATAAGTTATCAAAAACCTGAAAATTTCCGGATAATCCGCAAATAAAAGGCTGTTATTACGGCTGATTATATGTTACAATAATAAAGGTGATGAAAAAATGCAAAAAACGGCAATAGTAACGGGTGCTGCAAGAGGGATAGGAAGGGCAATCGCAAAAAGGCTTGTCGAGGACGGCTTTTTCGTTGTAGCTGTCTATAATTCCTCGGACAAGCTTGCAAAGGAACTTGAAAGCGAATTGTATCCCAATGTTAAGGCTTATAAATGTGACGTTTCCGACTCCGCAAGCGTAAATGCAGTTGTAATGGCTGTTTTAGAAGAAAGAAAAACGGTTGATGTTCTTGTAAACAACGCAGGGATAGCGCAGCAAAAGCTGTTTACCGATATTACCGATGAGGATTGGAGCAGAATGATAGGCGTTGATCTGTCGGGTGCATTTTATTTCACAAGGGCAGTCTTGCCGTCTATGATAAATGAAAAGTCGGGAAGAATAATCAATATAACGTCTATGTGGGGCGAAACGGGCGGCTCGTGCGAGGTGCATTATTCGGCGGCGAAGGCAGGTCTTATCGGAATGACAAAGGCGCTCGCAAAGGAAACGGGGCTTTCGGGGATTTGCGTGAATGCGGTATCTCCGGGAGTTGTCGAAACCGATATGATGGCAAGCTTTACCGAAGCGGACAAGGAAGCGTTGACAGAGGAAATACCGCTTTCAAGGCTCGGAAGCGTTGAGGACGTAGCAAATGCCGTCGCTTTTTTATGCTCGGAAAAGGCAAGCTATATAACGGGACAGGTTATTTCCGTTAACGGCGGAATTGTAATATAAAAAGTTGCAAAAACGCCGATAATGATATATACTAAACTTACTTATTAAAAAGGAGATTAGACTATGGAGCCAATCAATGTAGATTTTACTCACGGCAAGGACGACGACGGGAATAGCAATATCCCTGTTTCGGACGTCTATATTCCGCCGAGAAATGCAAAGAAGAAGATTATTATAAATCTTATTCTTACGGCAATTTTTGCGGCTGTTACGTATTACTTTATGATTCCTGCGCTTAATTTTAAGGCGATTGAATTATATATGTACATCGCATTCATCTGCCTTATTTATATCGGACTTACTGTGCTTTCGTGCAAGGTTGCGATTCATCCCGAATATCAGTCCTATGTAAAGAAGCGTTCAACCGTACCGGGAATTATTCTGGCGGTCTTGGCTGTTGTATGCCTTGTCGGTTTCGTTGTCGGCGCACAGCTTTTCAGAGCGAATGCGTATTCGCATCTTCTGACGGTTGAGGAGGGCGACTTTGCGGAGGACGTTGCGGAAATCGATTTTTCGGCAGTTCCCACGCTTGATGCAACCTCTGCCAACAATCTTGCAGTCAGAACACTCGGCGACCTTTCCGATATGGTTTCGCAGTTTATCGTTTCGAATTATTCCACACAGATAAACTATAAGGGCACTCCCGTCCGTGTTACCTCGCTTGACTACGGCGATATTTTTAAATGGCTTAAAAATACAAGGGACGGACTTCCCGCATATATAATTGTAGATATGACCACTCAAAAGAGTGAAATTGTTCGCCTTGAAAACGGTATGAAATATTCTCCCGCAGAGCATTTTAACAGATATCTTTTGAGACATCTTCGCTTCGAATATCCGACATATATGTTTGGTACGCCGAGCTTTGAGATTGACGAAAGCGGTCAGCCTTATTGGATAGTTCCGATTCTTGACAAGACAATCGGTCTTTTCGGCGGAACGGATGTTATCGGTGCGGTTGTTGTGAATTCAATCGACGGTACAAGTCAGATCATTTCAACAAGCACAAACGGAAAAACAAAGCTTCCCACAAATTCATTTGTAACAGATGATGAATGGCAGTGGATAGACAGAGTTTACTCGGCAACAATACTCAACGAGCAGTACAATTATTACGGTAAGCTTTCACATGGCTTTATCAACTCCTTGATAGGTCAGGAGGGCGTTAAGGTTACAAGCTCCGGCTACAACTATCTTGCGCTCAATGACGACGTATATATGTACACGGGTGTTACCTCGATAAGCTCTGACCAGTCGATTATCGGCTTCGTGCTTCTCAATCAGCGTACAAAGGAGACGAAGTATTATCCGATATCGGGCGCTCTTGAAAACACGGCGCAGACCTCGGCACAGGGTGCGGTTCAGCAGTATTCATATACGGCGACATTCCCGTTGCTTCTCAATATCAGCGGTGAGCCGACGTACTTTATGGCTCTTAAGGACTCGAGTGAGCTTGTTAAAATGTATGCAATGGTAAACGTCAAGCAGTCAACAGTGGTAGGTATCGGCTCAACGCTTACGGAGTGCACCGAGAATTATGCCGACAACCTTAAAAAGAACGGTATAAACCTTGATATTAACATTGACGAAATCGGCGAAAACGACCAAACTCAGGCTCAACCCGAAACGAAAGAGGTCAGCGGCACGGTAACGGAAATCCGTTCGGTCGTTACAGGCGGCGAAACCTACTTCTATATCAAGCTCAATACGGGTAACACCTTCTATAAGCTTGGCGTTAAGGACGCCGAAAGGGTAGTAATACTCAATGTCGGCGACAGCGTAACGTTCAACGTTCCCGTAGAAGCAAGCGGAGATATAATCACAGCTTCGTCAATAAAATAAACACATCAGGCAAAAACTGTCGGGCAAGGGCTATCCTTTGCCCGATTTTTTCACGTTTGTTGTGTTTTTGCCCATATATTCACCGAAAAAATTGTAACGCTGACATATCTTGCGATTTAACAGCCTTATAACATATATATTGTGTGCGTTTGCATATATGTAGTTAAAAATTATCTATCAAGCAAAGCGGATAGATGAAAATTAACTAAAACCTGTAAAAAGATTTACAAAAAATTTTTCAAAAGCATTTGACATTTGATTTATAAGTGTTATAATTGAGGTGAATAGTAATTCACTTTATGAGTGAATACAAAAAAGAGACGGAGGAAATACCAATGGACACAAGATTTGCAATTTCAGAATACCATGACGCAAAAGCCATAAACAGAGAGCTTGATGAGCTTATCAAAAAGCCGATTTACACAATCAAGCCCGATACTCTTAAAAATTATGAAGAAGAGTATTATGGCAAGAAGTGCACGAAGTCTAAAGAGATGATTGAGGAAGCTAAGTCTGTAATTCCGGGCGGAGTTCAGCACAACCTCGCATTCAACTATCCCTTCCCGCTTGTTTTTACAAAGGCGGACGGCGCATATCTCTATGACATTGACGGAAACAAATATTTTGACTTCCTTCAGGCAGGCGGCCCGACAGTTCTCGGCTCAAATCCGAAGGCTGTCCGTGAGCAGGTTATCGACCTTCTTAACACATGCGGTCCTTCAACAGGTCTTTTCCACGAGTTTGAATATAAGCTTGCTAAAAAGATTTCCGATTCGGTTGAAACGGTTGATATGTTCCGTATGCAGGGCTCAGGTACAGAGGCTTGTATGACAGCTGCTCGTATCGCTCGTCTTGCAACAGGCAAGAAGAACATTCTTAAAATGGGCGGTGCTTACCACGGCTGGTCAGATCAGATGGGCTACGGTATCCGTATCCCCGGTTCTAAATTCACACAGGCAAGCGGTGTTCCGCTTTACATCTTCAGACATATGCAGGAGTTCTTCCCCGGTGATCTTGAAGACCTCGAAAGAAAACTCTGGCTCAACCAGTTCCGTGGCGGTACTGCTGCTGTTTACATTGAGCCGGTTGGTCCCGAAAGCGGTACAACCCCGCTTGACTATGATTTCAACAAGGGCGTTGAAAGACTTTGCCGTAAGTACGGCGCACTCCTCGTATTCGATGAGGTTGTTACAGGCTTCCGTATCGGTATGGCAGGCGCTCAGGGCTTCTTCGGAGTATCTCCCGACCTTACAATCTTCGGTAAGGTTATCGCAGGCGGTTATCCGGGCGCAGGCGGCGTAGGCGGTAAGAAGGAATACATGAAGCACCTCGGCTCAGGTCTTGATGACTCGGGCGAGAAGGTTAAGAAGGCATTTACAGGCGGCACAATGACAGCTAACCCGCTTTCATGCTGCGCAGGCTACTATACTCTTGAGGAAATCGACAGAACAAATGCTTGCCAGAAGGCAGGTCAGATGGGCGACAGACTTACAAACGGTCTTAAAGAGCTTGTTAATAAGCACGGTCTTCCGTTCGTATGCTGGAACGAAGGCTCAATTTGCCACCTTGAAACGGTTGGTACAATGCACTATTCAATCGACTGGTCAAAGCCGTGGACAATTCCGGGCGTACTCAATGCAACATCTGTTCGTAAGAAAGAGATGCAGCATATGGGCGCAGCTTATATGGCAGAAGGCCTCGTAACACTCGCAGGCTCACGTCTTTACACTTCTGCTGCTTATACACCTAAGATGATCGATCAGGCTCTTGCTTGCTTCGACAAGGTATTTGAAAACGTAGCAGTTAAGCCCGAAGACTAATATTTAACGGCTTATTAAAACACAAATAGGGGCGGGCAGCCTGACCGCCCGCCCCACATTCTCTTTGACGAGGTGAAACAAATGAACATTTTAGAAGCAAAAGAGCTTGTCATCAGAGCAGGTAAAGAATTGCTCGCAGAGGGCATTATAGTTCGTACCTGGGGTAATATTTCGTGCCGTGTATCGGATACACAGTTCGTTATCACACCCTCGGGCAGAGCTTATGAAAATCTTACTCCCGACGAAATCGTGCTTGTAAATATTGAGGATTGCTCCTATGAAGGCGACATTAAGCCCTCATCAGAAAAAGGAATTCACGCAGCGGCATATAAGCTTCGTCCCGAGGTCAATTTCGTAATTCATACACATCAGAAGGAAGCTTCTGTTATCGGTGCTTTAGGCTTTGACATTAACAGCGTGTCAAAGAAGAGCGCAGAGGTAGTCGGAAACGACGTTCCGCTTGCATCTTACGGACTTCCCGGTACGGGAAAGCTTCGTGAAGGAGTTATTGCGGCAATCAAGAGAACCGACTCAAAGGCTGTGCTTATGGCTCATCACGGCGCACTTTGCATGGGCGTTGACTATGACGAGGCGTCGAGAGTAGCTTCTGAACTCGAGGTTATATGCGAGGATTGTCTTCGCAAAAAATACAATGAGGTTGCAGGCAAGGTTGCTGAAAATCTCAGTGCCATTGCTGATTATATCGGCGAGAAATATGCTGATGCAAAGCTTGCAAAAGCAGTAAGATATGATGTTTGCAACAGTGAGAGAGACGGCAGCGTATTCAACATTACCTCTGTAAACGGCGAGGGTAAAATCACAAGAATTGACATCAAGACGGGCGAGCTTGTAGCAGGTAACGATTACCCGAATTCGGCAGAGCTTCACAGAATGATTTATAAGAAGCGCAAGGACGTAAATTATATCATTCACAACACCTCTCCCGAGGTTATGGCTGTTTCGGCAAAGGGTAAGACTATGAAGCCGTTGCTTGACGACTTCGCACAGCTTTGCGGTGCAACCGTAAGACACGCATTCTTCAACCCGAACAGCACTCTCAAATCAGCCAAAAAGGTCGTTAAGGCTCTCAAGGGCAGAAATACGGTTGTGCTTGATAACAACGGTGCTCTTTGCGTTGCAGGCAGCGAATATGACGCAACTGCGGTTGAGCACGTAATGGAAAAGGGTTGCAAGACTCAGGTCGGCGCAGATCTCTTTGGTACGGCTAAGCCTATAAATCCCATTGAAACAAGACTTATGAGGTTTATTTATCTTAAAAAGTACTCAAAGCAGGCAAGCAAATAAGTTTTACTGAATATAACGCACTTCGACACGTCCGTCGGGGTGCGTTTTTGTATTTTATGTCCTAAAAACAGACGGTTTACACACAAAATATAGTAAAATTCCTATTGTAAAGCACTATCAGTATGTGGTATAATACTCTAATAAAATGGATTAGCTATGTTTTACACGGAGAGATATATGATAAGAGATGACGACAAAAAGCCCGATTTGCTTATCGGCAGAAATGCGGTAACGGAAGCGTTGAAATCCGACAGGGAAATTGACACGCTTATTCTTATGAGAAACAATAACAATCCTGCACTTTCAAGGCTTGCTTCTATGGCAAAGGAAAAGGGTGCGGTTGTTAAAGAGGTTGACTCGAAGAAGCTTGATTTTATGTGCGGCGGAGCAAATCATCAGGGCGTTGCGGCGTATGTTGCGGCTCACGAATATGCAAGCGTTGAGGATATTTTCGCTTATGCCGAGGAAAAGGGCGAACCGCCGTTTATTGTCGTCTGCGACGAAATAGAGGACCCGCACAATCTCGGTGCGATTATCAGAACAGCCGAATGCGCAGGCGTGCATGGCGTAATCATTCCAAAAAGGCGCAGTGCGTCGCTTAACTTTACAGTCGGCAAGACTTCGGCAGGTGCGCTCGAATATATGAGGGTTGCGAGGGTATCTAACCTTGCTTCGACGATTGACGAGCTAAAGGAAAAGGGCTGCTGGGTTTACGGCGCCGATATGGACGGTACGGATTATAAGAAAACCGATTTTTCGGGTGCGGTCGTGCTTGTTATAGGCTCCGAGGGCAAGGGAATAGGCAAACTTATAAGGCAAAAGTGCGACGCTATAGTTTCTTTGCCGATGAAAGGCAGTATAAATTCGCTCAACGCATCTGTTGCGGCGGGTATTTTGATGTACGAGGTATCTTGCGGAAGATAAATCTATTAGATTAGGGGTGTTAAAATGTCTAAAAACGATTTGTTTAATGATATGTCGATCGATTCGATTTTGAATGACGTTAAGCAGCTGACAGGGGAGCAAACAGTCCCCGAAAGACTTTGGTCACTTGACGAAATTGACGCATTGCTTGCAGATGATACTGTTGAAAACAAAGAAAGCAACGACACCCCCGTTGATAACGGTACAGAAACATCTGATAAAGCACAAGAAAAGGTTGAACCTGTTGAGGAGAAGCCTCCTGTTCATGAGGGAAAAACCGTTGATAAAGCTGTTGATAAGGCTAAAGAAAGCAGAAAAATCGAAAAGACTTCGACACTTGGTCTCAAGGAATTCGCAATGAAAAATGCGATTGAGACGTGTGCTGTAAAAACACGAATTGAAAACGAGAGCACAGAGTCTCTTTTGAAAGAATTTGAAGAAAAAGAGCCTGAAATTGAGCCGTTGATAAGTTCGGCTGATGAAAACGAAGCCCCCTTAATTGACGAGGAAACGGTTGAGGCTAAAGGCTCTGAAGCCGAAAAGGAAATTCCCGGTCAGATAAGCATTGAAAAGACAAGGGTTTTCAACGAGGTTGAAGCAAGGGCTGTAAGAAATGAAAATATAAACCACCATATCGGAGAAAATAAAATAATCAGAACGGGCAATACGGCTAAAAAGGGCGGTATGGAAACTGATCCGTACCGTGAACGCTTTTTGAACAAGCCGACACTTGATATTGAAAAAACGCAGGATCACAGAGATTTACTCAAGGATCTGCCTGCAAAAACGATTGAAAAACACGGCGTTGTTGTTAAAAAATCATCGCTTGAAAAGACTTCTACCGACGGACTGTCACCTATTCCGATACTTGTTGATGCGTCAGATGAGTATGATGCACAGCAAAGGCTTGAAATGGAGACTCAATCGGGTGCATTAAAATCAGATGCGTTCCCCGAGGACGAAAATCAGATTGTCTTGGACGGCTTTAACGAGCAGGAAGAGGTAAATATCGTCAACGAGGCAGATGAGGAGGAAAAGCTTCGCAAAATACGTAGGGATAAAGCAAGCAAGTTCAGGCTCTTCCCGAACATTGAGGTTGATGACGGAGACGTTTATTCCGATACGTCAGAGCAGAAAGACGAAGAAAATTACGATAACGAAAAGACGAAAGCCGTAGTTCTTCCCGAGGAGGAAGCCGCAGACGGCGAGGAAGCGGAAATTTCGGATATTGAGGAAGCTCCCGTAAAAGAAAAACGCAAAAAGCGTAAGCCGAGAACGGTAAGCGTTGCACGTGAGTTCTTCGGACCTAAGGACGCTAAGGCAGTATATGAAATTTATATGAAGGAGCGTTCCTACGGCAAGCGTAAAATTATTGTTTGCTCGTTGGCTTTTGCCTTGTTATTCGCTTGCTCGGCAATTACATCATTCTTAGGAAGCTTCGCATTGTTCTCCGACAGTCCGTTTGTCTATTCTGTAGGCAATTTGATTGTTCTCGTTGCAGTCGGTGCGGTTAATTATAAATCAATAGCCGATTGCATTGAAGCTATCAAAGATAAAAGATTTAATAAAAACACGGCGTTGACGGCTTCTCTGTTGGCAGGCATTATTCAGTGTGCTGTATCACTTGGCTTCGGCGACCTTGTTTTAAGCGGCACGCATATTTATTCTGCGGTGGCGTTGTTCCCCGTGCTTTTGATAAATATCGGTGATTATATAACAACAAACAACGATATTGACAACTTTATACTTATAAACCGTGAGCAGAAAAATGCTTATGCGGTTAAGAAAATTGACGATGACGGAATTGCATTTGAGGTCGGCAGAGGTCTTATGATTAAAGACCCCGACATTCGCTATTGTGCAAAGGTTAATTTCCCGTACAAATTCGTTGAGACATCTCGTGCGGTTGATCCGACGGCAGACAGCTTTAACGTAATTGTCCCTGCGGCATTGGCCGCCGGTATTATAGTCGGTATAATTTCAGCGGTAATCAACAAAAATGCCTTTGTCGGCGTTACTTCGTTTACGGGAGTATTCCTTATGGCTATGCCTGCCGCAAGTGTTGTTGCTTGTGCGGCGGCTCTTAGAGGCGTCAACAAAAAGCTCAACGCCGAGAACGGATTGATTTCCGGCTACGAAGCGGTTGAGGACACGCTTGACGCCAACGCTGCGGTGTTGGATGCGAGAGACATTTTCAGCGGCGGCGACGCTAATGTGTACGGAATCAAAATGTTCAATTCAATGAGAATTGACGAAGCAATCCTTTATACGGCTGCGGTTGTTATTCAGTCGGAGGGCGCTTTGAGCGATGTCTTTGATTCCATAATTCTTTCAAAACGTGAGATGCTTCCGAATGTGGAGTCGCTTGCGTATGAGGACCGGCTCGGTTGTTCGGGCTGGATATATAATTACAGGGTGCTTGTGGGCAACAGAGATTTACTTATTAAGCACAATGTAGAGGTTCAATCAAAGGAAGAGGAAAGCGTGTTTACCCGTTCAGGCAGACAGGTGGTTTATCTTGCTGTTGAGGGCAAGGTTGCCGCTATGTTTGTTGTAGGCTATTCTGCCGACGAACAGACTGCCGTATATATGCGTGAGCTTGAAAGGGCAGGCGTAAGCATTCTTGTTCGCACAACGGATTCAAATATATCCGAGGAGCTTGTTGAGCAGTATTTCGGACTTCCGAGGAGCTTTATAAAGGTCATAAGCCCCGTTGCTGGACTTATGTATAAGGAAATGAGCGAAAAGCAGGCTGTAAACGAGCCGTGCAGAGTTTTGCATAACGGAAGCGTTAACTCATTCCTTCATTCATTTACCTCGGCGCTTAAATTACAGGAGCGCAGGAGGATAATCAACATTTTGCAATACATCGGTGTAGGAATAAGCGTTATTCTTATGGCAATGTTTTCTTTCCTTTCGGGACTGTCACAGGCGGGTGCTGTGCAGATAATTTTATTTGAAACGCTTTGGACTTTAGTTGTGGCGTTTGCATCCAAAATTAAGAAAATTTAGAAAGAGTGTGATAAAAAATGCAGTGGGTAACTGAGGCGGTAAATATGTTTGGCATAGGAGAATCATGGGTTGAAGTGGTTTCCTGGATATGCAGACTTATCACGGCAGTTATATTGGGCGGTATAATAGGTTTTGAGAGAGAGCATTCGCACCGTCCCGCAGGCTTCAGAACACATATTTTGGTTTCGGTAGGTTCGGCGCTTATTATGATGACCGCTATATATATTTCAAAGCACGTCGAGGGCGAGATTGACCTCAGCCGTATGAGTGCACAGGTTGTAAGCGGTGTCGGTTTCCTCGGCGCAGGTACTATTTTGCGTGAGGGCTTTTCTGTTAAGGGACTTACCACAGCGGCAAGCCTTTGGGCGGTTTCATGCGTAGGTATCGCTGTCGGAACAGGATTTTACAGCGGTGCTATTGCAGCAACTATCATTATATATGTTACACTTAACAGCCTTAAAAAAGTTGTTGTTAAGGGTAAAACGGGAAAAGTTATCTATGTTGAGGTTAAGCACCTTGCTAAAAAGGTTCCGGAGATTTCAAATCTTATTAAGCGTGCAGGTGCTTCTATTCATTCAATGGAAATCCTCGATGAGAGCGATATAAAGAGTATGAAAAAGAAGGAATCTTCGACAATTAAGATGCTTGTTTTCCCCAAGAGTGAAGAATCAATTGATTTGATTGTAGCAACCCTTCGTGCAGATGAAAATATTATTGATGTTTACGTTGACTAAATGAAAACAGATAAAATCCCGTACAGAACAAGCTTATCTGAACGGGATTTAGCATTTTGTAAGGCTTGATTTATTTGACTTGAACGGGTGATTATGCTATACTACCCAATAGTCAAAGTTGATATAGGTGGATGATTTATGGAAGAAAAAAACGTTATGCCTAATAAGGACGAAATTTCAAACGAACAGTCCGAAAATAACAGGCTTAAAATTGTGCTTGATCAAAAGCAGGCGGAAATTGACAGGCTCAATAAATCAATAGCTAAATATTCCGATACGGTTAACAGGCTCACAGCCGAGCGTGACGCCGCAAATAATGCTAATATTGAGATAAGAAGCAGCTTTTATTGGCGTTTGATGTCGCCGATGAGAAAATTTACACAGATGTTTAAAAACTTAATCTCAAGGAATCAAAGCCTTATGGCGATTTTTGTATTCTTGAAATGCTTTTTGCGACACGGCTACAAGCAGGCAATTGTAAGGTATCGCCTTTGCAAGCCCGTGAAAATCAAAAACACAGAATTCCTTCATACAATAACTCCCGAACGCAGAAAGCGTGAGGAGACGTATGAATTTCCGCAAAAAATCAAAATCAGTATTTTAGTTCCGCTGTACAACACACCCAAGCAGTTCCTTGTTGAAATGATAAAGTCTGTTACAGATCAGACCTATAAAAATTGGGAGCTTTGTCTTGCGGACGGCAGCGACGACGAACACGCTTTTGTCGGCGAGTATTGTCAAGGTCTTGCAAAGGACGACAGCAGAATTGTTTATAAAAAGCTTGAAAAGAACGAGGGTATTTCGGAAAACACCAACGCTTGTATCAAGATGGCAAGCGGAGAGTATATCGCTCTTTTTGACCATGACGACGTGCTTCATCCCTCAGCTTTGTTTGAGGCTATGAAGGCTATATGCGAGCATGGCGCAGAGTATGTTTACACCGATGAGGCGACCTTTGCAGGCGAAAACCTCAATGATATAATCACTTACCATTTCAAGCCGGATTTCGCTCCCGACAACCTTCTTGCAAACAACTATATTTGTCATTTTTCCGTTTTCAAGGCTTCGCTTCTGGACAAGGTCGGCGTTTTCAGAAGCAAATACGACGGCAGTCAGGACCATGACCTTATTCTTCGCCTTACAGATGCGGCTTCGAAGGTTTACCATGTCAGAAAGCTTCTTTATTTCTGGCGTTCGCATAAGAATTCAGTTGCAATGGATATCAATTCCAAAACCTATGCTATCGAGGCAGGCAAGTCGGCTGTTCATGATTTTCTTGAGAGCAAAGGCTATAATGTGGTTGTTACAAGCTCTGTTGCTCATCCGACGATTTACCGCTTGCAGTATGAGCTGAACGGTACGCCGAAAATCTCTATTATAATTCCCAACAAAAATCACTTGAGTGATCTTGTTCGTTGTGTTGAGTCAATTTTGAACTTTTCAACATATGCAAATTATGAAATTATAATCGTTGACAATCAAAGTGACGATGAGAACTTGTTCAAGTATTATGGCGAACTTGAAAAACTTGGAAATATAAAAGTCCTTAAATATAATAAGCCTTTCAATTACTCGGCAATAAATAACTATGCTGCTTCGCAGGCAACGGGAGAGTATCTTTTGTTCTTGAACAACGACACGCAGATAATCAGCAATAATTGGATGGAAGAAATGCTGATGTACGCACAGCGTGGAGATGTCGGAGCAGTCGGCGGAAAGCTTTTCTATGCAAATGATACCGTTCAGCACGGCGGCGTTATCTTAAAGCTCGGCGAGGACAGGGTTGCAGGTCACAGCCATTTCGGTTGTCCCCGGAACAATCCGGGTTATATGGGCAAAATGTTTTATTCTCAGGATGTCAGTGCAGTTACCGCAGCTTGTATGATGGTACCGAAGGACGTTTTCGAAAAGGTCAACGGATTTGATGAGGAACTCGCTGTCGCATATAATGATATTGATTTCTGCTTGAAAATCCGTGAGCTCGGCAGGCTTATTGTGTTTACTCCTTATTGTGAGCTCTATCATTATGAGTCATTGAGCCGTGGAAAGGACACAGAGAAGAAAAACAGAGAACGCTTTATCACAGAGAAGAAGCTGTTCCTTGACAGATGGCATAGTGTGCTCGACAAGGGCGATCCGTATTACAACCCCAACCTCTCGCTTGACGAGGGATATGCTGTTGATGTGGATAAGCTCAGAGAAGAGTAATTTTGAAAATTTAACAAACAGAAAAGGGCAACCAAGCGGTTGCCCTTAATTTTATGCATAATTTAACCGTCAGAAGCCTAATTTTCGGGATTTAGTAATTCTTCAAAACTAACTTCAAATACTTTTGTTAATGCAACGATTTCAATATCCGTTACAAACCTCTTGCCTGCCTCGATTCGTTGAATGGCATTTTTATCAATATCAAGGCCGTTTAGCTGCAGCTTTTCCGCAAGTTCTCTTTGAGAAATATCAAGCTTTCTGCGAAGCTCGGATATCTTTTTTCCGCATATATTATTTCTTCCGTCAATGCTTTTGTTAATAAACATAATTTCCCTCGCTTGTATTTGACATTTACTGCTTGTCATCAACTCAATTGTAGTACATTTCAAGCAATGTTTGACATTCACAAGAGGTCAACCGTAATAGTCTGTGCAATTATTTTAGGGAAATTCAAAGTGATAAGACATCATTTTACGCATTTTGGCATAAATAAAAAAGCAGACAGAGCCTGCTTATCGGTTTATTTCGGGATTGTCGGTGCTTTTGCAGAGGAAATTTACGGGTATATAATAATCAACGGTTGCCTTCAAATTGAATTCGATATCATACCGTAGGGACAACCCTTGCGGTTGTCCGTGAATGTGAATTTATATGTAATTTGCTGCGGACAGGGGCGAGCCCTGTCCCTACGGGTTGTGGGCATATTTTAATATCATTTCAGCCGAAAATTATCATATTTTATCAATAATCTGACGGCGGCAGCAAGCCACCGCTCTACTGTGTGTGATGTGGATTGAGTTTATTCAAACCGTGTTGTGCTGTGGGATATTAAACAGACTTCGTGCGTTTCGGTCGGTCATATCCAACAAATCCTGAACGTTAACGCTTCGCACCTCGGCGATTTTCTGTGCCGTGTACGGGATTAAAAGCGAGGTGCAACGCTTGCCTCTGAACGGAACGGGCGACATATACGGACAGTCCGTTTCAAGCAAAAGCTTATCAGACGGCACATATTTTGCGACTTCGACGGGTTTCACGGCATTTTTGAAGGTTACAGCACCGCCAAGTCCGATATACATACCGAGTTTTACTATTTCTTTTGCCATTTCAACGCTTCCCGAGAAACAATGCACGACACCTTTAGGCTTTAATTTTTTTAGAATATTCAGCGTGTCCTCGTGCGCCTCTCTGTCGTGAACTATTACGGGCAAATTCAATTCGTTTGCAAGCTTGATTTGTTCATAGAAGATTTTCAACTGAAGCTCTCTCGACTCTTTTTCATAGTGATAATCAAGTCCGATTTCTCCGATTGCTACAACCTTTTCATTTTGAGCCAAAGTCTTTATTGTATCAAGATAATTGTCTGTTAAATCCTCTGTATTAAGCCCGTGATAACCGACGGCAGCGTACATAAAATCATATTTTTCAGCAAGCAGAACATTTGCTCTTGAGCTTTCCTCGTTTACACCGCAGGAAACCACTCCGCTTATTCCGCTGTCGGGGAATACAGACAAAAGCCCTTCAAGGTCGTCTTGAAAGGCATCATCATCATAGTGTGCGTGTGTGTCAAAAATATTCTTGTACATTATCTTATCTTTGAACCGTTAGGAATTGACGAATCAAGGAAAACAACTTTGACATCATTCTCGCCTGCGTCAGCTGCCAAAATCATACCCTGACTTTCAACACCGCAGAGTGTAGCGGGCTTGAGGTTTGAAACGACAATTACCTTTTTGCCGACAAGCTCGTCGGGCGTGTACCATTTGGCAATCCCGCTTGCAACCGTTCTGTCAACACCGCTTCCGTCGTCAAGCGTGAGCTTTAAGAGCTTTTTAGCTTTCTTTACAGGTTCGCAAGCCTTAATTTCAGCCGATTTAAGTTCGACTTTTGCAAAATCTTCAATTCCGATTTTAGCGATACCCTGTATTTCTTCGATTCTCTCTTTTTCAGCCTTTTGCTGTTCTTCCTGCTTTGCAACAAGCTCTGCAATGAGCTTTTCGGAGTCTATTCTTGAGAAGAGCACCTTAGGCTCTCCAACCGCTTCACCTGCTTTGAGTCCGCCGAAGGTGAGAAGCGAATCATAATCCGTAACATCTGTGTTGAGCTGTGAAAGGATTTTCTTTGATGTGTCGGGCATATAGGGCGTCAACAAAATTGCAAGATAGCGGATACCCTCAAGGAGATTGTAAAGCACCGCACCGAGTCTTGCTTTTTTGCTTTCGTCTTTTGCAAGCGCCCACGGCATTGTTTCATCAATGTATTTGTTGAGACGTCTTGCAAGAGTTAAAATGCACTCGATACTGTCAGCGATTTTGTATTCGTTAAAGCATTTGTCAACGTCGGAAAGAGTCTTAACAGCAAGAGCCTTCACCTCGTCGTCAAGCGGCTCTGCCGCATCATTCGGCTGAATTACTCCGCCAAAGTACTTTTTCTGCATTGCGATTGTGCGGTTTACAAGGTTGCCGATTGTATTTGCCAGATCCGAATTATAACGCTCGATAAGTGTTTCATAAGTTATTGAGCCGTCGGAAGCGTGAGGCATCTCCGAAAGAAGATAATATCTTACAGCGTCAACGCCGAACACCTCAATCAAATCCTCCGCATAGATAACATTGCCCTTTGATTTTGACATTTTATCCTCGCCGAACAAAAGCCACGGATGACCGTAAACCTGCTTGGGCAACGGCTCGCCGAGAGCCATAAGCATAATCGGCCAATAAATTGTGTGGAAACGGACAATATCCTTACCGATAATATGCACGTTTGCCGGCCAATACTTTTTGTACAAATCCGAGCTGCCGTCGGGGTCGTAGCCGAGAGCAGTTATATAGTTTGAAAGTGCGTCAAGCCAAACATAGATGACGTGCTTTTCGTCAAATGTAACGGGAATACCCCATTTGAAAGATGTTCTTGAAACGCACAAATCCTGAAGGCCGGGACGGATAAAGTTGTTGAGCATCTCATTCTTTCTCGATTCGGGATAAATGAAATTCTCGTTAGACTCGATATAATCTTCGAGCTGCTTTTGATATTTTGAAAGCTTGAGGAAATATGCCTCCTCCTTTGCTTTCTTAACCTCTCTGTGACAGTCGGGACAGCAGCCGTTCTCGTCAAGCTGGCTTTCGGTCCAAAAGCTCTCGCAGGGGGTGCAATACATTCCCTCATACTCGCCCTTGTAGATGTCGCCTTTATCATAAAGCTTTTTGAAAATCTTTTGAACAGCCTTTTCGTGATAATCGTCGGTTGTTCTAATAAATTTATCATAGGTTGTGTTGAGGCTGTCGCAGATTGCACGAATTTCGCCTGCTACCTTGTCAACATACTCCTTAGGAGTAACGCCCGCCTCTTTTGCGTATTCTTCAATCTTCTGTCCGTGTTCGTCAGTACCTGTCAGGAAGAACACATCATAGCCAAGCATTCGTTTATACCTCGCAATAGCGTCGGTCAAAACGATTTCGTAAGAGTTGCCGATATGAGGCTTTCTCGATGTGTAGGCGATGGCGGTTGTAATATAAAACTTTCCTTTATCGCTCATTTTATTACTTCCTTTCCTTAATTTTTTTGTAACTTATATATTTTACCATTTATTCGTAAATATATCAACAGTTTAATTGTTTTTTACAACAGAGGCTACGGCTTATCTTAAATTAAGAATTATATCGAATGCGGTAGGGCAGGGGCTTGCCCCTGCCGTGGGAATTTTGCGGATATATGACTGTTATCGGTTACGTTCAAATTGAAATTAACATCATACCGTAGGGACAGCCCTTGCGGCTGTCCGTTGCCCTGATTTTATATGTAATTTGTTGCGGACAGGGGCGAGCCCTGTCCCTACGGGTTGTGGGAATATGATGATTTGCGGTTGAAACGATATTGAAAATTTCGCACAACCGTAGGGGCGACCTGCGGTCGCCCGTCAATTCATAGCAAATTAAAAACGGGCGAACACAGTTCGCCCCTACGATATAATATAAAAATAGATATAATATAAAAATATAATTATTTGTAACCGTTGATTTGTTGTGATTTAACGGCGGCAGCAAGCCACCGCCATACTGTGTACGGTTAAATTGTGGATAACTAACGGATATATGCTGTGATTTCAATCAAAAAAGAGAGCCTTTTCAGACTCTCTTTTAATGGAATCCTTTTTAATTGTTCATCAGCTTTTTGATTTCCTCTTTTGAGAAATGATATTTTTTATTGCAGAAATTGCACACAACCTCAGTTGTATCATCCTGCGCCATTTCGGACAAGCCGTCTTTGCCTGTTGCAATAAGAGCCTTTGTAACTCTGTCCTTTGAGCAAGTGCAACGGTATTCAACCTGTGCATCATCAAGCTTTTCAAGGTTGAATGACGGCAGAACGGCACGGCAAATTTCTTCGGGTGTCATTTTGTCAAACAGCATGGCGGTTACAGGCTTTATATTTTGAATATCTTTCTCTAACTTGTCGATAATCGCATCCTCGGCAAAGGGCAACAACTGAATTAAAAATCCGCCCGAGCAGATAATATTCTTTGTGTCGGGATCGACAAGAACGCCGAGAGCACATACCGTGGGTGTTTGCTCGCTTGTCGCATAGTAAGCGGTTATATCTTCGGCAATTTCGCCCGATACAATCGGAATTTGACCTACATACGGCTCTTTCAAACCCATATCCTTGATAACCGTAAGCGTGCCGTCTGTACCTACCGCACCACGAACGTCAAGCTTACCCTTTTCGTTAAGCGGAAGTTCAACGCTTGCGTCTCCGATATATCCTCTGACGTTGCCCAGAGAGTCGGAAACCGCCAAAACCGTACCGCAAGGACCGTTACCGTTTATCTTGACAGTTATGCTGTCCTCCGCACTCTTTAGCGTACTTCCCATAAGCGAAGCGGCGGTTAAAAGTCTGCCCAACGCCGCCGAGCATACTTTTGAAGTGTTGTGTATGCGGTGCATTTCTGTAACTATATTAGTGCTGTCAACAGCCATTATCGCAAGCTGTCCGTCATCAGACATCATTCTTATAAGATTTTTCATCTCGGAAGCCTCCTTGCCACATAAACCGTCCTTTGAGTTGTCTCGGTCGGTTTGTTTCTTGTCATTTCTTCATATCTGTTAACAAGCTCGAAGCCTGTTTCGTTAAGCAGTTTTTCTATCGTTTCGTCGCTGTAAGCCTTTTCCTGAAAGCTCTCAGAAAAACGCTCATAGGTGTTTTCGCCGATTTTCTCAAAAAAGTCAAGATCGATATTTATTGTTGCATTATCCTCGCAAAGAGAGTTTTGCCAAACGCAGAATAAATCGTCATATTCATATGTATAGGTGTTATCCGCAAGAATTTCCCTGTGCTTGTACAGAGTGTTCATATCGAAAATGAAAACCCCGTTATCCTCAAGGAAAAGCGCGACGTTTTGAAATGCCTTTTTTACAGCATTTTCGTCTTTTAGATGATTAAGGCTGTCAAGAGTACAAACGGCACAGTCGATTGTTCCATAAAGGTCTAATTTGCACATATCCTGACATAGAAACAATATGCTTTCGCCCGAAGCGTACATTTTGTTCTGCGCCTGAGCGAGCATTTCCTCGGACAGGTCAACGCCCGTGACCTCAAAGCCTCTTTTTGCAAGCTCAACGGACATACTTCCCGTACCGCAAGCCAAATCAAGCAAAAGCCCTCCGTCGATTCCGTTTTCGGACAACAGAGAGCAAATATAGTCGGCTCTTTCGGAGTATTCGACGTTTTCGGTCAAAAGATCGTAAACCTGTGCAAAATAAGAATAACTCATTTTACTCCTTACCCTCTTCAACACGGCTGAAAATTTCCTCATAACCGTTACAGCCGTATTGCAACGAACGGTTTACACGGCTGATTGTAGCGGTAGAAGCACCTGTTTCCTCCACTATCTTTGTGTAGATTTGATTTTCCGAGAGCATTTTAGCAACGACAATCCTTTGTACTATTGACTGAAGCTCATTCATTGTGCAAAGGTCCTCAAAGAAGTTGTAGCACTCCTCTTTTGTCTTTAATGATAAAATACAGTCGAATAAGAAATCTGTGCGCTCATTGTGAATTTTATCGTTCATAGCTGCCTCCAAAAGTTTTATCTGTTTATTATTTTAGCACGCTAAAGAGTGAAAGTAAATGTCAAATTATCAAAAATAGATACAAAAAGCAACGGAAGCACAATATATAGTGGTGAAATAAAAAAATGAAAAAATTCTGAAATTTTTTTGCGTTTTTAGTTGACAACCGAGAATAATTGTGGTATTCTTATTCAGCCGTCAGACGAAACGGCGCATGTGGGAGCATAGCTCAGCTGGGAGAGCATCTGCCTTACAAGCAGAGGGTCATAGGTTCGAGCCCTATTGTTCCCACCACTTTTATGGCCCGGTAGTTCAGTTGGTTAGAACGCCAGCCTGTCACGCTGGAGGTCGTCGGTTCGAGCCCGATCCGGGTCGCCATAAAAATGCCTCTGTAGCTCAGTCGGTAGAGCAGAGGACTGAAAATCCTCGTGTCATTGGTTCGATTCCGATCGGAGGCACCATAAAATGCGGATGTAGCTCATCCGGTAGAGCGCCACCTTGCCAAGGTGGAGGTAGCGAGTTCGAGCCTCGTCATCCGCTCCA
>DAVZXP010000002.1:0-265314 GCA_052298855.1 Candidatus Fimenecus sp.
TTCTTTATCAAGAACAGGTTCTAATCTTTGTTTATTTCTCAGTTTTTTCTTCTTCTTCTTATCCCTTTCTCCTTTGTTCAGTTTTTAGGGTGTAAGCACTTTTGGAGTTATACGATTGTATAACTCTTTTTTTGTATTTATTTTAACTTTTTTAACCACATAAAAAACCGACATTTTGATTTCTCAAAATGTCGGTTTAATCGTTTATTTTCTTTTTAATAAATACCCTGTGCCATCATTGCTTCCGCAACCTTTTCAAAGCCTGCGATATTCGCACCTGAAACGAGGTCATAACCCAAGCCGTATTTCTCGGCAGCGTTGACGGAATGCTGATGGATTTCAATCATAGCGTGATGAAGCTTCTCGTCAACCTCTTCCGCAGTCCATGAGAGACGCTGACTGTTCTGGCTCATCTCAAGACCCGAAACGCAAACGCCGCCTGCGTTAACAGCCTTTGACGGAGCGAATATTACGCTGTCAACACTTCTCAAGTAGTCGAAGGCATCTTCCGTTGTCGGCATATTTGCGACCTCAATATAGTATTTCGTGCCGTTTGCAACAATCTTCTTTGCACATTCAAGGTCAACCTCATTCTGCGTAGCGCAGGGGAGAGCAACATCAGCCTTGACGCCCCACGGCTTTTCTCCGGGGAAGAACTGCACGCCGAACTTGTCAGCATAATCCTGACATCTGTCTCTGCCCGAGGAACGCATTTCAAGAAGATAATTGAGCTTTTCCTCTGTTACAATGCCGTCGGGGTCATAAACATAGCCGTCGGGTCCGCTGATTGTAACAGCCTTACCGCCGAGCTGTGCAATTTTCTTGCAAGCACCCCAAGCAACGTTACCGAAGCCTGAAACCGCAAAGGTTTTACCCTTAATTGTATCGTTTTCGTGCTTGAAAACCTCACAGGTATAGTAAATTGCGCCGTAGCCCGTAGCCTCGGGACGAATAAGCGAGCCGCCGTAAGCAAGACCCTTGCCTGTAATAACGCCGTTTTCAAATGCGTCTGTAATTCTCTTATACTGACCGAACAGGAAGCCGATTTCACGAGCTCCTACGCCGATATCGCCTGCGGGGACGTCAATATTCGGTCCGATATGTCTGTAAAGCTCTGTCATAAACGCCTGACAGAAGCGCATAACCTCTTGCTTGCTCTTGCCTCTCGGGTCAAAGTCCGAGCCACCCTTTGCACCGCCCATAGGAAGTCCCGTAAGCGAGTTCTTGAAGGTCTGCTCAAAGCCGAGGAAATACATAATACTTGAATTTACGCTCGGATGGAAACGAAGTCCGCCCTTATAAGGACCTATGCTTGAGTTAAACTGAACACGGTATCCACGGTTGATTTGCGTTTTGCCCTTGTCATCAACCCACGCAACACGGAAGGTAATCAGTCTGTCGGGCTCAACCATTCTCGTAAGAAGATCGTCCTCAATATACTCGGGGTGCTCTTCAATTACCTTTTCAAGAGAACGAAAAACCTCTTTAACGCACTGGATATACTCAGGTTTTGCGTTATCTCGTCTCTCGACGGTCTTAATTACATTTTCAATGTACTCATTCATCTTTGCTTCTCCTGAAAAATTATTTTTTAATATTTTAACTTTATAATAACACGCATTACGGAAAATTCAAGATGCATTTTATAAAAAAGCTTGGAGTCTATTATAATTTCGGTGGTTTGCTAAAAACGGCTATTTTATTTTTGTAGATTTTGACAATAAAAATCTTGTTTGCGTTGAATTTTCTCTGCGTTTTTGGTATAATATTGTAGATTTTTCAGAGACTTAAAAAGAGGTGCTTAAATGAGAATTCTCGGAATTGAAAGCTCATGTGACGAAACTGCCGCTGCGGTTGTCGAGGACGGCAGAAAAATACTTTCAAATGTTGTGTCAACTCAAATCGAAAAGCATAAAATATTTGGAGGAGTAGTTCCCGAAATAGCCTCAAGACTTCATACGGAGTCAATAAGCTACGTCGTGAACGAGGCGCTTGAAAAGGCACAGCTTAAAATATCCGATATTGACGCAATCGCCGTTACATATGCACCGGGACTTATAGGTGCGCTGCTTGTCGGCGTTAATTACGCAAAGGGACTTTCGCTTTCCTCGGGCGTTCCGCTTGTTCCTGTTCATCATTTGCGTTCGCATATTGCCTCGAACTATATCACACATCCCGAGCTTGAGCCTCCGTTTATGTGCCTTGTGGTTTCCGGCGGAAATACTCTGCTTGTCAAGGTGGACGGCTATACGGATTTTGAAATTATCGGCAGAACGAGAGATGATGCGGCAGGCGAGGCTCTTGATAAGGCTGCAAGGACAATGGGCTTGCCTTATCCCGGCGGCGTAAATCTCGATAAAATATCACAAAACGGCGACGATAAGGCGTATTCGTTTCCAAAGCCCCGTGTTGATGCAAGTCCTCTCGATTTCAGTTTTTCGGGACTTAAAACCTCTGTAATAAATACGGTACATAACGCAGAGCAAAAAGGGGAGACTATCGTAAGGGAGAATTTGGGTGCTTCGTTTATAAACGCCGTTGTAACCTCACTTATTGATAATACCGAAAAGGCGATGCAGAATGTCGATACAAATAAATTAGTTTTGGCAGGCGGCGTTTCGGCAAACTCGGTGCTTCGCAGAAGAATGGACGAAACGGCGAAAAAGCACGGCTGGAAGATATATTATCCCGAGCTTTCCCTGTGCGGAGATAATGCGGCTATGGTTGCTTCGCAGGGCTATTATGAGTTTATTTCGGGCAAGAGAGCCGATATGTCGCTCAACGCATATGCGACTATGAATATTACCGAAGCGGATTATTAACAAATTATTCATTATATTGACAAAATTTTATCATTTTTTTATTGCAAAATAAACTCAAATGCATTATAATAATGCTCATAATGGCGGAATTTGGTATTTGTTTAATTCAACCATTTAAATTAGTTAAATAATTTCGGAAAAGTCGTTTGAAAAATCGGCAAATCCGAATTTCAAAAAGGAGAAATTACTATGTCAGCACTCACAACTAACAAGAGTATCCTTGATTGGATTGACGAAAAGGTTAAGCTTGTCAATCCTGCTCAAATCGTTTGGATCGACGGCAGCGAAGAACAGCTCGAAGCACTTCGTAAGGAAGCTTGCGAAAGCGGAGAAATGATTAAGCTTAACGAGGATCTTCTTCCCGGCTGTTATTACCACAGAACAAAACCCAACGACGTTGCTCGTGTAGAGGACAGAACTCTTATCTGCTCAAAGAAGGAAGAGGATGCAGGTCCTACAAACCATTGGATGGAGCCGTCAAAGGCTTATGAAATGCTTTACGACATTGCCCGTGATTCATACAAGGGCAGAACAATGTATGTTATCCCTTATTCAATGGGACCTGTCGGCTCACCTTTCTCAAAGGTAGGTATCGAGCTTACAGACTCAATCTACGTTGTTCTTAATATGGCTATTATGACCCGTGTAGGCAAGAAGGTTATGGACGCTTTCGGCAGCGAAAGCAATGATTGGGTAAGAGGTCTCCACTGCAAATGCGACGTTGACCCCGAAAAGAGATGGATTTGCCAGTTCCCCGAGGACAACACAATCATTTCAGTAAACTCTGCTTACGGCGGAAACGTACTTCTCGGTAAAAAGTGCTTCGCATTGCGTATTGCTTCTTATCAGGGTAAGAACGAAGGCTGGCAGGCTGAGCATATGCTTATTCTCGGTATCGAAAATCCGCAGGGCGAAGTTAAATACATTTGCGCTGCATTCCCGTCAGCTTGCGGTAAAACAAACCTTGCTATGCTTATTCCGCCCGAGGAATACAGAAAGAAGGGCTATAAGGTTTGGTGCGTAGGCGACGATATTTCTTGGATTCGTAAGGGTCCTGACGGCAGACTTTATGCTATCAACCCCGAGAACGGCTTCTTCGGAGTTGCTCCCGGTACTAACGAAAAATCAAACCCGAACGCTCTTGCCGCTACAAAGAAAGGCACAATCTTTACCAACGTTGCAAGAAATCTTGACAACAACACCGTTTGGTGGGAGAGCCTTGACAAGAATCCTCCTGTTAACGCAGAGGAGTGGACAGGCAAGAAGGTTAACGGTCCCGAGTATATCGCTGAGGGAAACAAGCTTGCTCATCCGAACTCAAGATTTACAGCTCCGACAGAGAACTGCCCGTGCCTTTCATCTGAATTTGAAAATCCGCAGGGAGTTCCGATTTCGGCATTCGTATTCGGCGGCAGACGTGCTAAGCTCGCTCCGTTGGTATATCAGTCAAGAGATTGGAACCACGGTGTATTCGTTGGCGCAACAATGGCTTCCGAGACAACGGCAGCAGCTGCAGGTGCAGTAGGCGTTGTTCGTCGTGATCCTATGGCTATGCTTCCGTTCTGCGGCTATCATATGGCTGACTATTGGCAGCATTGGATTGACATCGGTAAGACTCTTGATCCCGATAAGGCTCCCAAGATTTTCAATGTTAACTGGTTCAGAAAAGACGACGAAGGCAACTTTATGTGGCCCGGCTTCGGCGACAACCTTCGTGTTCTTGAGTGGATTCTCAAGCGTTGCGACAATGAGGTTGACGCTCAGGAAACAGCTATCGGCTATCTTCCCTATGCTAAGGACATCAACCTTAACGGCATTGAGGACGTAACCGAGGAATCTCTTGAAAAAATCCTTGACGTTGATAAGGATCTTTGGAGAGAAGAGGCTAAGGGCATTGAGGAATTCTTCGGAAAGTTCGACGGTAAGGTTCCCGCAGAGCTTGTTGCAGACCTCGAAACTCTTAAAGCTAACCTTAAATAATCAATATTCATAAATTTTCAGCCGTTCAAACTCCTTGAACGGCTGATTTTTTATTGCAATATCGAAAAAATATGATAAAATAAGCATTGAAAGAGGTGCAACTATGGAACTTAAATTCAGACCGGACGGCAAATTCCGCATAATGCAGATTGCCGATATTCAGGATACGCAGATAACATCAAAGGACACGATTGCGCTTATAGAAGCGGCATTGGATAAGGATAAGCCTGATTTGGTTGTCTTTACGGGCGATCAGATAAAGGGCTACGGCTTTACGCTGTCGCTCGGCAACCGGGAGGAAAACTTTAAAAAGGCTTTTGACAACTTCTTAAAGCCTGTTGTCGATAGGAATATTCCGTTTACATTCTGCTTTGGAAATCATGATGCACAGGCGTTCGGTATCTCAAAGGAAAAACAGCTTGCACTTTATAAAAGCTACCCAAACTGCGTTGCGGAGAGGGGAGACGAAAGCCTTGAGGGCGTTGCAAACCACAACCTGCTTATCAAGGACAGCAAGGGCGAAAAGGACATTTTCAATATCTACCTTATCGACTCGCTTTCCTCAACACCCGACGGAAGATGCGCCGCAGTTACAAAGGGTCAAATCGAATGGTATCGGAAAACAAGGGACGAGCTTAAAGAGAAGCACGGCGACTATGTAAAATCGTTGGTTTTTCAGCATATACCTATGTGCGAAATGTGGGAGCTTTTCAAGGAAGTTCCGAAAAGCCGTAAGCCTCACGCACAGGGCTTCCGTGAGCACGCAGGCAAATATTATTGGATAGATGAAAATTGTCTAATCAAAGGAAATTGCGATTTTACTTACGAAACACCTGCGACCCCGGGCGAGAATACAGGCGAATTTGACGCCTTGCGTGAAAAGGGAGACGTTATAGCGGCGTTCTGCGGACACGACCATAACAATAGCTTTGTCGGCGAATACAACGGCTTAATAATGGGTTATACGCAGGGTTGCGGCTTCAATGTTTACGGTCCGAAGCTTCAAAGAGGCGTGCGCATAATTGATTTAGATGAAAATAATCTAAACACATTTTCGACCTATACCACAATGTACAAGGATATAAAAAGCGTAAAGGATATTCACAATAAAGTGAAGTATCTTATCTATTCCTATGCACCCCCGAGCGTCGAATCGGTAATACCTGTTGTCAAAAAAGTGGGAATAGGTATCGGCATTTTGACCGCTGCCGCTGTCGCAGCGCATTTTTTGAAAAAATAACTGTTATCGGCTGCTCGTGAATGTGAATTTAACATCCAATGTTGTAGGGCGGTGGCTTGCTGCCGCCGAGGAAATTTGCGGACGTATGACGGCTATCGGTTACAATCAAATTGAATGATTGGTTGAATTAAGGCTCCCTCTGACGAGGGAGCCTGTGTTTCATCAAATTAGAAAACATATGTTACCGTAGGGACAGGGCTTGCCCCTGTCCGCAGGAAATTTGATATATAATCACATTTACGGCTAAAATGGCATTGAAATCCACCTACAACCGTAGGGGCGACCTGCGGTCGCCTGCCAATTCATAGCAATTAAAAATGGGCGAACACAGTTCGTCCCTACGATGTGATGTGCAATTCAATTTTAATTACAGCCGATAACAGTTATATATTCGTTAATTTTCTCGGCGGTTGCAAATTACATACAAAATCAAACCAATGGACAACCGCAAGGGTTGTCCCTACGGTTGTAGGTGTATTTTAATGTGATTTAAGCCACAAACAAACATAAATCAATAATAATCCAACGAAAAAGGACACCTCAAAAAAGGTGCCCTTTAATCTTTTACTGTCTTATCAAAACTCATAAGTAAGACTGATGGCAACCGAGTCGGGCTGCGACGAAATTAAGCAGTCAAAATCCGTTCCGCCCTTGTGAAAGTATTTCTATAAGTTTATCGAAGCTTATAAAGATCATTTTATATCCCCCTTATACAATCTGCCTTTAAGATACCATATTTTCGTTTATTTGTAAACAATCCCCGACAATTTGCACTGTCGGGGATAAATATATTATTGCTTTTTACAATTCAACTTTTTGTGGCATACCGTTTTCCTCACGGGATTTATCGGCAAGATAAACGCAGAGATGACCTGCAACGGAGTCAAAAATCGAAGTGCAGGCAAGCGACGGCTTTCCGCCACGCAAATATTCGACGAAATCTGCCGCCAGCTTTTCATCGCCGCCGCCGTGACCGCCGTATGCGCCGACCATATCTCCGCCGACTCTCAAATCAACCTCTTCAACAATCTTTTCGTCGGTCTTTGTCGGGTGTATCTTTGAAACATAAAACTTCGATTCTTCAAAATCGCCGTATATTTCGCCGAGCGTGCCTATGATATGAATTCTTCTTTGAGGCTTCGACGAGCCGCCGACCATATTGTGCGTACCCGTTGCACCGCTTGCGAAATTGACAAGCACGGATTGGTGGTCAACAACGTTGTTATCGCATTTGTAAATGCAACGTCCGTATTCCGAGTCGCCCTTCAAAAGATTTATTCTGTCCTCATCCGTCGGATTTTCAATGCCCTCTAATTTATCCCAAATATAGAACGCCCAACGCTCGGGCTGGTCAAGGTAAAGACGCTTTGCAGAGTAGCGGCAGGTGTCAACCAACGGGCAATCGACAAGACATTTTGTACCTGCGTTTTCGGGCGCATTTTCGGGCTTGAATTGGAATTTTGACCCGAAGCTTGAAATGCTGACAGGCTTCGTTTTCGCCATCATCCACATCATCAAATCTATATCGTGACAGCATTTTGCAAGAAGCATGGAAGTATGACATTTGTCTGAGTTTGCCCATTTTCCTCTTACATAAGAGGTTGAAAGATGATGATAGCTTACGTGTTCGCAGGTCTGAATATTGATTATATCGCCGATTTCGCCTTTCGCAATTCTCTCCTTGATTGAAAGATAGAACGGGGTGTAGCGAAGCACGTGACAAATCATAACCTTGTTGCCGTTTTTCTTAACGCAGTCAACGAGTGTTCTCATCTCTTTTTCATTTGTCGCAAACGGCTTTTCAAGGAGCATATCATAGCCTTTTTCAAGAAGCGGAATTGACGTTTCGACGTGCTGTTCGTCCATTGTTCCGTTGATTATTGCGTCGGCAAGCTTCGGTGCTTTTGCAAGCTCTGAAGCCGAATTAAAGCAGTTTTCTTCGGGAAAGCCGAACATTTCCATTGCTTTTTTCTGCCTTATTTTATCGGGGTCGGCAACACCTACGATTTTAAGCTTGTCGGGGTCTGTGAGCGCAAGCTTTGAATAGACAAAGGCTCTGTGTCCTGCGCCGACAATTATCGCTGTAACGGGTTTATTTTCCATTGCTTCATCATCTCCAAAAGGTTGTTAACGCAATTATAGTACACGTTTTTCAAAAAATAAAGAGTAAAATTAAAAAATAAGGCATCTGTATTTTCAGATGCCCTAAAATTTCTGCCGATTCAAATTATTTTACCGATTTTGCGAGGTTTACAAAACGAAGAACCGTATCAACGTCTCCGGAAATGCTGACCTTACCCGTTGTGTATGCGATTACGGGGTTGAGCTTGCCGTCAAGAATTTTGAAAAGATTTGTGGGGTTAACCGTAACCTCTGCCCATTTGTCGTGATAATCGTAAGGCTCAACATTAACCTTGCCGTCCTTAACCTCTATGTAGAAAATACCCTCGGTGTTCTTGCCTGAAAGATTTATCTGTATAGCCTGAGTACCTTCAATTGAGGAAGCGTCTACGTCAGAATATTTAGCCCTAACCTTTGAAACTGTCTGCTCGTATGTCATGGTATCGTCTCCTTTATAAAATTTATTTAATTTTAGCACTGTTTTGATACATTTTCAAGAATTTTCAATCGATAAAAAGACGGTATTTTCCATCTGCTTCGAGCTTTTTTTATCAAAAATAACAACAAAATACGCCGCTTTGAGAACTTTGGAAAAAACATTTTTTATATTGTCAAAAACTGATGACAAAACAGCTTATTTATAGTATAATAACAAATGTATGTAAATTTATATTGGAGGTACTGCTATGGCTGTTGTAAAAACGGAAGCTTATTTCAACTCTTCGGACAAAATTCACAAGATAAGAACGCTTATTTGGAGCGACGATAAGCTTACGCCTATAGGTGTTGTTCAGCTTGCTCACGGTATGGCGGAGCACATTGACCGCTATGACGATTTTGCAAGGTTTTTGGCGTCAAACGGCTTCGTTGTTTGCGGAAATGACCATTTAGGTCACGGCAAGTCCGTAAATGACCCGTCCGAGTTTGGCTTCTTTGCCGAAAAAGACGGCGATAAGAGAATTGTTGACGATATGCACATTCTTACAAAAATTATGAAAAAGAGATACCCCGATATTCCGTATTTTCTTTTCGGTCACAGCATGGGCTCCTTCTGTGCAAGGGTCTATACGGCTCATTTCGGATATGAGCTTAACGGTGCAATTTACTGCGGTACGGGCGAGCTTCCGTCAGCTGCCGCTATGCTTCAGCCGATAGTTGACTCCCTTTGTGAGAAATACGGCCCGAGTAAGCGTGTTGAGGCTCTCGGTGAACTTTTCAGCAAGGCTACAAACCTTACCGTTTCCGAGAAAACGGAGGACGGACTTGCTTGGCTGAGCACTAACGTTCAAAACAGAGAAAATTACAAAAACGACCCACTTTGCGGCTTTACATTCACGATAGGCGGTTACAGAGATCTCTTTGCACTCGCAAACGAGGCTTCGAGCAGACAGTGGGCATCACTTGTTCCGAACGGACTCCCGATATTGATTATTTCGGGTGCTCATGACCCGATAGGACTCAACGGCAAGGGCGTTATTTCGGTTTCCGATAATCTTACGCTTGCAGGCAAGGAGCCGACGGTTATTCTTTATCCGACCGACCGTCACGAGATACTTAACGAAGACGATAAGGACAGAGTTTATAACGACGTGCTTTCATTCCTCAATTCAACCTATATTTCTTAACAGGAGAAGATGTTTTGGCAAAAATTCAGAATATATCAGAAGAACAGCTGCAAGCTCAAAATGAGTATGCACAAAAGGTAAAATCAATACTCGGCGCAAAGTATTATGACAGAACGCCAAAGGCTTATATCCACACTTACGGCTGTCAGGGAAACGTTTCCGACAGCGAACGAATAATGGGTATGCTAAAGGAGATGGGTTACGGCTTTACCGAAGAACTTTCCGAAGCGGATTTGGTGCTTTATAACACCTGCGCCGTCCGTGAGCACGCAGAGGACAGGGTTTTCGGCAATGTCGGAATACTCAAAAAGTACAAGGAGGAAAATCACGACCTTGTAATTGCTCTGTGCGGCTGTATGATGCAGCAACAGCATATCAGAGATAAGATTTACAAAAGCTACCCTTATGTTGATTTGGTTTTCGGCACACACGCAGTTTATATGTTGCCCGAGCTTTTATATAACACGCTTCAAGGCTCAAAAAGAGTTGTTTGCGCCCCCGACAAAAAGGGCGATATAGCGGAGAATGTCCCCGTTTACAGGGACAGAGGAATTAAGGCTTGGCTTCCGATAATGTACGGCTGTGACAATTTCTGCACCTACTGTATCGTACCTTATGTCAGAGGCAGGGAGAGAAGCCGTGAGCCCGAGTTTATAATCGAAGAAGCAAAGCAGATTATAGCGCAAGGCTATAAGGATATTACGCTTTTAGGTCAGAATGTAAACTCATACGGCAAGAACAATGTAAGCTCAATGAACTTTGCAGGTCTTTTAAGAGAGATAAACGCCTTGCCGGGCGATTTCACATTGAGGTTTATGACCTCGCACCCCAAGGATTGCACGAAAGAGCTTATCGACGCGATGGCGGAATGTGACAAGGTTGCAAAGCATCTGCATCTTCCGTTCCAGTCAGGCAACGACAGGGTGTTAAAGGCAATGAACAGGCATTATGACAGGGCAAAATATCTTGAGCTTGTCAATTATGCAAAGGAAAAAATGCCCGATATTTCGCTTACAAGTGATGTTATCGTCGGCTTCCCGGGCGAAACCTACGAGGAATTCCTCGATACCGTTTCGCTTATAAAGGAGGTTGAATTTACTTCGCTGTTCACCTTTATTTATTCAAGGCGGACAGGCACAAGGGCGGCAGAGCTTCCCGATCCGGTATCCCGAGAGGAAAAAGGCAAGTGGTTTAAAGAACTTTGCGACGTTCAAGAGGAAATTGCCGCAAGGCGAACTGCCGAAATGGACGGTAAAACCTACCGTGTACTTGTCGAGGGCAAGTCTAAAAACAAGGAAAACTACCTTTCGGGCAGAACAGACGGAAATATAATAATCGAATTTCCGGGCGACGAAAGCCTTATCGGCGATTTCTGCCGTGTTAAGGTAACGGAAAGCCTCAACTGGATTTTAAGAGGCGAATTGGCACAATAAATTATCCCTTTTGGGTTAGTTGATATTAAAATATTTTATTTAAGGAGAACATTATGGAACTCGAAAAACTCGCACGTCAGCTTGGCGCTGCAATTCAGCAGGACAAGGTTTATCTTGATTTTCAAGAGGCTATGAAAAAGAACGAAGAGGATACTGCACTCAACGAGCTTATGGGCAAGATTAAGCTTCTTCAGATGTCATATCAGCACGAGGCTTCTCAGGAAACACCCGATGAGAAAAAGCTTGAACAGTACAGCAAGGAATTTCAGGGTCTTTATGAGCAGGTAATCGTAAACGAAAATATGAAGGCTTTTGAAGAGGCAAGACAGGCTGTTGATGAGATGATGAACTATCTCACAGGTATCCTTGCACTTTGCGTAAACGGTGAGGATCCCGAAACCTGCGACCCCCACGCACACGCTCACGACCACGAATGCGGCGGAGAATGCTCCTCTTGCGGCGGTTGTCACTAATTTTTACTAAACTAAACTATTGAAATTTTGAGGCGGAAAAATGGCAGAATTATCACCAATGATGAAACAGTACTTTGAAATAAAGAAAAATTATCCGGACACAATTCTGTTTTTCCGTCTCGGAGATTTCTATGAAATGTTCTTTGAGGACGCAAAAACCGCCTCAAAAGAGCTTGAGCTTGTATTGACGGGACGTGATTGCGGTCAGCAGGAGCGTGCACCTATGTGCGGCGTTCCATTTCACAGCGCCGATTCATATATAGCAAGGCTTGTTTCCAAAGGCTACAAGGTTGCTATATGTGAGCAGACGGAAGATCCGAAAACCGCAAAGGGTATCGTCAAAAGAGATGTAATAAGAGTTATTTCGGCAGGAACGGTAATTGAGAGCAGTATGCTCGATGAAACGAAGAATAACTATCTTGCCGTATTGTGCCAAGTTTTTGACAGTATGGGTATTTGCTTTGCGGACGTATCGACGGGCAGTGTTTATCTTACCTCTTTTTCCGAAAGCTGCGACGAAAAAGCTGTTGACGAAATGGCGAGATTTATGCCCACGGAAATTTTGATTAACAAAGAGGCGGCGGCACTCAAAAGATTGTCGGCATTTATTTCCAAAAAGACGGAGGCGACCGTTGAGGTCTTGTCACCTGACAGTTTTAATTTTGAAAAAGCGGAAAAAACCGTGCTTTCCCATTTTAATAAGCCGTCGCTCGAAGCTCTCGGACTTGACGGAAAGCAGAGTGCGGTTTGTGCGCTCGGTGCGGCTCTTTCCTATCTTTATGAGGCACAGAAAACCGACCTTAACAACATAAAAGAAATAAATTACTATTCCGACGCAAAGTATATGAAAATCGGCATTTCTACAAGGCGAAACCTTGAAATAACCGAAACTATGCGTGACCGTGAAAAGAAAGGCTCGCTTTTGTGGGTGCTCGATAAAACCAAAACCGCTATGGGTAAGCGACTTATCAGAAGTTGGCTTGAATGTCCGCTTTACGATTGCGCCGCAATTTCAAAGAGACATAATGCCGTGGCGGAGCTTTGCGAGAGCACAAAAAAACGCAATGATTTTGTATCGCTGATGGTTGATATTTACGATATGGAACGCCTTATGACAAGGGTGCTTTATAACACCGCAAACGCAAAGGAGCTTTTATCGCTTAAAGCAACTCTTGCACCGCTTCCTAAAATCAAGGAGCTTTTGAAGGACTCAAAGTCATTACTGCTAAAGGATATTTACAACGATATTGACGTGCTTGAGGACGTCTACACACTCGTTTCGCAGGCGATAAGCGAGGACGCACCGTTTTCCGTTCGTGAGGGCGGAATGATAAACGACAATTTCAATGCCGAGCTTGACGAGCTTCGCAAAATCGTTAAGGGCGGAAAGTCGTTCCTGACAGACCTTGAAACCAAAGAGCAGGACGAAACGGGAATTAAAAAGCTGAAAATCGGCTACAACAGAGTGTTTGGCTATTACTTTGAAGTCCCGAATGCGTATAAAGAAATCGTACCCGACACATACATAAGAAAACAAACCCTTTCAAACTGCGAGAGATATATCACGCAGGAATTGAAAGAACTTGAAACAAAGGTGCTCGGCGCACAGGAGAGAATTGTCAGCCTTGAATATGAAATATTCTGCTCGGTGCGTAAGAAAATCGGCGAACAGTATGAGCGTACAAGCCGTACCTCAAAGGCGATTGCCACGCTTGACACCCTTTGTTCACTTGCAAATGTTGCAATTTCAAACAATTACACAAGACCCGATATAAACGATTCGCAGACAATTATCATTAAAGACGGCAGACATCCGGTAATTGAAAAAATGCTCAAGGACACGCCGTTTGTTCCCAATGATACGGAGCTTGATTGCGATAAGAACAGAACGGCGATTATCACAGGTCCGAATATGGCAGGTAAATCTACATATATGAGGCAGGTTGCAATTATCGTTATGATGGCGCAGATGGGCTCATTTGTGCCCGCTTCCTATGCTTCGATTGGACTTGTTGATTCCGTGTTTACCCGTGTCGGCGCTTCGGACGATTTGGCTTCGGGGCAGTCAACATTTATGGTCGAGATGAGCGAGGTTGCGGAAATTCTCGACAACGCTACTTCAAAGAGCCTTATTATCCTTGACGAAATAGGCAGAGGCACTTCTACCTATGACGGAATGAGCATTGCAAAGGCGGTGCTTGAATATACGGCGGATAAAAAGCATCTGGGTGCAAAAACGCTCTTTGCAACGCATTATCACGAGCTGACCGAGCTTGAAAACGAGATGGACGGCGTTAAGAATTTCAATATTGCCGTCAAAAAGCGTGGAGAGGATATAATCTTCCTTCGCCGTATCGTAAGAGGCGGTGCCGACGGCAGCTACGGTATCGACGTTGCGAGGCTTGCAGGCGTTCCCGATACTGTTGTTAAGCGTGCTAAGGTCATTTTGAAATCGCTTGAGGAAAACGGCGTTGCGCCTGTTATGACAAATGCTGTCCGTAAGGAAGCAGGCGAAGATATGCAGGTAAGCTTCGGCTCAACCGCAGAAAGCGAGATAATCGACGAATTAAAGGCACTTGATGTCAATACGCTCACACCGATTGAGGCTATGTCGAAGCTATATGAAATATCGGCAAAGGCAAAGCAGTCTTAATTAAAATAAATTCGCAACGGAGGTGCGGTTATGGGAAAAATAAATAAATTGCCTAAAAATATTTGGGAACTTATAGCCGCAGGCGAGGTTGTCGAAAGACCGGCATCTGTTGTTAAGGAGTTGCTTGAAAACTCAATCGACGCAGGTGCTACCGATATAACCGTTGAAATTCAAAACGGCGGTATTCGTTATATCAGAATAACAGATAACGGTTGCGGAATTGCAAGGGATGATGTTCCGCTTGCTTTCGTAAGCCATGCCACAAGTAAAATTTCCTCGGCGCAGGATTTGGATGCGATTATGACCCTCGGCTTCAGGGGCGAGGCGTTGTCGTCGGTTGCGGCGGTTTCAAAAACAGAGATAATTACAAAAACCCGTGACGAAGAAATCGGTACGAGAATGGAAATTTTCGGCGGAGAACAGGTGTCGCTTGATGACGCAGGCTGTCCGAACGGTACGACAATAATCATAAGGGAGCTTTTCTACAATACCCCTGCGAGAATGAAATTCTTAAAATCCGACAAGTCGGAGGCTATGGCGGTTGCCGGTATTGTCGATAAAATCGCACTTTCTCATCCCGAGATAAGCATTAGATTTATAAAGGACGGCAGGCAGACTCTTTGCACCGACGGAACGGGCGAGCTTAAAAACGCAATTTATTCCGTGTACGGTGACGAGTTTTCCGAGTCAATGATACCCGTATCTTATGAGCTTAACGGTATGAAAATCAAGGGCTTTGTCTCAAAACCTTTTTATGCAAGAGGCTCAGGCTCAATGCAGCTTTTCTTTGCAAATAACAGGTATATAAAGAGCAAAACCGCAAGTGCGGCGCTCAACGAAGCATATAAAAATTCAATTATGGTCGGCAAATATCCTGCGTGTGTGCTTTTTATCGAGATGATACCCGAGTTGCTTGACGTCAATGTGCATCCGGCAAAAACCGAGGTGCGTTTTTCAAACGAAAAAGCAATTTTTGAACTTGTGTACTATGCCGCAAAAAATGCCATTTCAAATGACGCCTCACGCCCACAGGCACAGCTTAAAAGTAAGCCTGTTTCGGACATTTTGCAGCCGCCTATACCCGAGGCGGAGCAGACCGATTTGTATTCTTTGAATTCAGAAGCTACAACCGATAAACTGCCTGTTTTTTCGAGCAGTCCCGTTATAAATACAGAAGAAAATATCCCGAGCCGAATTCAGCTGAATACCCCCGAGCGTGTCACATACAAAAAATATAACTATGAGGACGAAATTGACCTGTCCGTAAAAACCGCAGAGGCATTCAATAATCCCTTTGACGACGATGATGATGACGAAACGGTATATTCCGAAAATCCGAACAAGGATATTAAAAAAGGCGTGGACAGTGAGGTTTCGTTTAAGTATCTCGGCGAGGCTTTCAAGACGTATATTTTTGCCGAATACAACGGAAAGCTTGCGGTAATCGACAAGCACGCCGCACATGAGCGTATGCTTTATAACAAACTGAAAAAAGACAACGGTTCAAACGGCAGTCAGCTGATGCTAAAGCCCTGTACCGTCGTGCTTTCAAAGGAAGAATATGTTGCTGTTACGGAAAATCTCGAAATGATACGAGGCGCAGGCTTTGAAATTGATGATTTCGGTGACGGTGCGGTTATTGTCAGGGCTTGTCCTTTAAACCTTGAAAACGAGGACGTAACACAGCTTATAACCGAGATTGCAGGCTATCTTACACAGCATAAAAGAGATATTTTACCCGAACAGCTTGATTGGGTATATCATTCAATAGCTTGCCGAGCGGCGATAAAGGCAGGGAACAAGCAGACCGATTATGAGCTTATTGAGTTCACAAAACAGCTTTTGTCCGATGAGAGTGTCAGATATTGTCCTCACGGCAGACCTGTTTTGATTGAGCTTACAAAATATGAGCTTGATAAGCAGTTCGGAAGGGTGTGAATTATGCAGAAACCCTCCTTACTTGTTATCGTAGGACCTACGGCGTCGGGTAAAACTGCGCTTGCGGTCGAATGTGCAAAGAAATTTAACGGCGAGATTATCTCGGCGGATTCAATGCAGATATATAAAGGTATGAGCATTGCCACGGCAAAGCCTACCGTTTCTGAAATGCAGGGCATACCGCACCATTTAATTGACTTTTTGGACGTTACTTTACAGTACAGCGTCGCACAGTTTGTAAGTGATGCCGAAAGTTGTTGCGAAGATATATTGTCCCGTGGTAAATTGCCCGTCTTGGCAGGCGGAACGGGACTTTATGTTGACAGCTTTGTAAATAATATAAAGTTTTCCGAAGCGGACAGCGACGAAAAGTTGAGAAAAAAACTCAATGACGAATTAAAATCCGTCGGTGCCGAAAAAATGCTTGAAAGGCTTGCGAAAATTGACCCCGAATACGCCGCAAAGCTTCATCCGAACAATGAAAAGCGTATTATCAGAGCTTTTGAAATATACACCCTTACGGGTAAAACGCCTACCGAAGCGGTTGCACAGTCAAGGCTTGAGCCGACAAAATACAACTGCTGCTTTATCGGTATAAATTACAAAAACAGAGACATTCTCTATGACAGAATAAACAGACGTGTTGACCTTATGGTTGAAAACGGACTTGTCGAGGAAGCAAAAAGCTACTACGCTTTGCCGAAAAAATCCACCGCCTCTCAGGCTATCGGCTACAAGGAGTTAAAGCCTTATTTTGACGGTGAAATTTCACTTGAGCAGGCTTTGGAAAACCTTAAAATCGGAACACGTCACTATGCAAAAAGACAGCTCACTTGGTTTAGACGAAACGAAAATATAAAATGGTTTTATCCCGACGAGGAAACGGGCGACAGCTTTTATGAAAAAGTATTTGATTATATAAAGAAGGTGATTTGATGCCTGAAAAAAAGAATAACATATTGCAGTTCAAGGACGACAAAAAGAAAATGAACGCAGTTTATATCGTTGCGGGAGTTATCTTTATAATCTTCTTTTTGTATCAGGTGTTCAAAATCAACTATCAGCCCGTTAAAACGCAGGTTGCCCTGAACAAAACCGTAGCTTCTACGGCGGTAACGGACGCATTTGTCGTAAGGGACGAGTATCCGATAGAGGCGAGCGTTACGGGAACACTTGTACCGCTTGTCGATGACGGAAAAAGGGTTGCAAGTCAAGACGACGTTGCGGTTGTTTTCACAAGCGATGATGCGGCAAAGGCTTATAATGAGATGGAAGTCGTCAAAGATGAGATTGAATATTTTTCCTCCTTGCAGAACAAGGTCGGTGTACAGACAGCCGATATTACACCGCTTGACGAGCGTATTTATTCGGCGTGTGAAGCGTATTCTGTTGCCATAAGCAAGGGAAATATCAGTTCTTATGAAACCTACGAAAACAATATCAGAGACGCAATAACTTCTCGTCAGCTTTCGACAGGCACGGTTATTGACCCAAGCGCAAGACTTGGCGAGTTAAACGCAAAATTAGCACAGCTTCAAAGTGCAAATATAGGATATAATACTATTAAAGCACCGCACCCGGGGTATTATATCAGCGTTGCGGACGGTTACGAAAGCACGGTTGATTATAAAAGTGTAATGTCCATGACCACTTCGCAGATTTCTGATTTGTTTGACACGTCAAAAACCCAAAAGGGCAATGCGGATAATTATATGGGAAAGCTTGTTGACGGCTTTAATTGGTATCTTTTGTGCGTTGTAAATTATGAAGACGCAGTTAAACTTTCAATCGGAAGTAAGGCTAAAGTTGAGTTTACAATGACCACGGCGGAGCCTATAAATGCCGTGGTTGCCGCAATTTGCGATACCGCAGACGGTAAGACGGGCGTTATTTTGAAATGTAATTTGATGAGCACTCAATACGCAAGCCTGCGCACGGAGCAAATCAGAATTACCTTTGATGAGCATACGGGCTTCCAAGTGCCTAATAAGGCAATCCGAGAGGTTGACGGTCAAAAGGGTGTTTTCGTTTTGAACGGAAATATCGTTAAATTTAAGAAAATAAATATTGATTATTCGGACAGCGAAATGTCAATATGCAACAATCCCAACAACGAAAACGGATTTGTTGAGCTTTATGATAATATAATTGTGGAAGGAACTGACCTTTATGATGGAAAAATCCTTGATTGAACAAAAGTATTCTGATATTGAGTCAAACCTCAAGCATATCCGAGAGGAAATTGCCGAAGCGGCTGTCAAAAGCGGAAGAAGGCCCGAGGACATTGATTTTATGGCGGTTACAAAGACCGTTGACGAAATGTATATAAATCACGCTCTTGACTCGGGAATTACGCTTATCGGCGAAAACAAAGTGCAGGAGCTGCTTCGTAAAAAGCCGAACCTGAAGCTTGACGGAGTTCGCAAAAATCTTATCGGACACTTGCAGACCAATAAGGTATCGCAGATTGTCGGCGAGGTTGATATGATTGAGTCGGTCGATTCACTCAAGGTTGCAAAGGAAATCGGAAAGCAGTCCGTCAAAAAAGGACTTGTGACCGATGTTTTGTTAGAAGTCAATATCGGCAGGGAAGAGTCAAAAACGGGATTTATGCCCGAAGCGGTTGACGAAAGTCTTTGCGAAATTGCCCAAATTGAGGGAATTCGCATTTGCGGATTGATGACAATTCCGCCGATTTGTGAAAAAACCACAGAACTTTGTAAATTTTTTGAGAATATATACAATATGTATGTTGACATTGACTCGAAAAAAATAGATAATGTATATATGAAAACTCTGTCTATGGGTATGTCATCGGATTATGTTCCGGCAATACTCAGCGGATCTAATCATGTAAGAATAGGTTCAAAGATATTTGGACCGAGAATATACTAAAGCAGGAGGATACAGAAATGAGTTTGAAGGATAAGTTGAGCAACATTCTTAAAGTTTCGGAAGACGAGTATTATGATGTTCCCGACTCTGAGGGCTATGAAGAAGTTGAAGAGCCCGAGGAGGAAGATTACGAGCCTGTTCCTCGTTTTTCACAGAGAGGCAACCGTGAAGCAAAGAGCGATCACAACAAGGTTGTCAGCATAAATACAACCGCAAAATTACAGGTTGTTCTCACAAAGCCGAAGTCAATGGAAGAGGCGAGAGGTGTTGCGGACAATCTCAATCAGAAAAAGACCGTTATATTAAACCTTGAATCCGTAAACGGTGAAACCGCAAGGAGAGTCCTTGACTTTTTAAGCGGCGTTACCTATGCGAACAAGGCTACAATGCGACAGGTTGCAAGCGATACGTTTATGATCACTCCGTTCAATGTTGATGTAAACGGAGATCTTTTGAGCGAGCTTGGTAACAACGGCTATGTTTTTGATAAATAATATAATTTCAGTCAGAAGTGGGGATAACAAATAATGCTTACACCGGATCAGATTAAATCAAAAGAATTTCACACCACGGGCAAAAGCTCATACAAGGCAGAGGAGGTTGACGAATTTCTCAATGAAATTCACGCTTCCTATGACCAGATGTTCCGTGAGAACGCTAACATCATTAAGAAAATGAGTATTCTTGCCAATAAGGTTGAAGAGTATAAGAAGGACGAGGACAGCTTGCGTCAGGCTTTGCTTTCGGCACAGAAGTTAGCAGACCAAATTGTTTCGGATGCAAAAGAGACTTCCGAAAAACAGCTTTCCGAGGCTTCACAGCAGGCAGAGGATATGATTTCCGATGCTTCTCAAAAAGCGGAGAAAATTCTTGACAACGCTCAAAGAACGGCAGACACTAAAATCCACGAGGCAAACAAGCAGGCGGATGAGATTATCGGCGGAATTAACCGCAAGGTAACTCAAGAAAACCTTGTTCTTGAAATGCTTAAAAAAGAGGTTGCCGCTTTCCGTACCAAAATGATGGATATGTATAAGGAGCATTTGACTTTGCTTGACAGACTTCCTACATATTCCGAGGAAACGGAAGAAGCACAGGACATTGAGCCTGAAGCAGCACAAGAAGTTGCCGAAACACCTGTCGAAGAACCCGTTGAGGTTGAAGAGGTTGCAGAAGCTGCTGAACCCGTTGAGGAAACAGTCGAAGAAGAACAGGCAGAAGATGTTGTCGAAGAAGCAGATGAGGACTCTGTTGAGGAAACAGAAGCCGAAGATGATACCTTTGAGCTTACCGATATTGAGAATATCCTTGATGATGCGGACGAAGCAGACGAGGAAGAGGCTTTCGTTCTTGACGAGACTGCATTTGAGGATGAGCCCGAGGATGAATTTGAGGATATTTCCTCCGACGCTTCCGAGGATAACGGCGGCTTTTCACTCAATATAGACGAACTTGATTTTGACGATGATGACGACAGCGAAATCACCGCAGACGCAGACGATTATGAGTCTGTTGACGAGGTTGAGGATGAAACGGGCGACGAAGATGATGACGGCGCAATTTCATTCAAAAAATTCTTTAAGAAGAAATAATTCAGAGGTGGCACGATGCTTCAGGCAATCACAATAATTATTATAGCATTTTTAATAGCTATCGATCAGCTTATAAAATTTGCGGTCTTGAAGCATCTTGAGCCCATCGGTTCAATTACGGTAATTGATAAAGTATTAAGTCTGACATATGTAGAAAACACGGGGGCGGCATTCGGCTCGTTCAGTGGATATACAAGGGTGTTGAGCGTTTTTACGGCGCTTGTGCTGATTGTCGGACTTATTTATTTATTATCTGGAAGAATTCACTCAAAGGTTGTCTACTGGGGACTGACCCTTATAATTTCGGGCGGCGGCGCAAACCTTATCGACAGGGTCGGCAGGGAATTTGTCATCGACTATATCGACCCGCTGTTTATAAAATTCGCTGTTTTCAATTTTGCGGATATACTTGTAACGGTCGGTGCGTTTATCGTCATAATCTACCTGCTGTACGATATTATCAAGGACTCAAAAACCGATAAGGCAAAGAAATAATATGAACAGTATCAGTATAATTGCCGATGTTGAAAGCGACGGCGAGAGAATAGATAAATATTTATCCTTTATATTTCCCTCAACCTCACGAAGCTATATTCAAAGGGCGATTGAGTCGGGAAATGTAAGCGTAAACGGAAAACCTGTTTCTAAAAATTATAAGCTGAAAACAGAGGATAGGGTGGAATATCTTCCGCTCGAGCCCGTAGCATTGACGGTTGAGCCGCAGAATATTCCGCTTGATATAGTCTTTGAGGACGAAGATTTGCTTGTTGTCAATAAGCCTAAGGGTATGGTCGTTCATCCTGCACCCGGCAACTATGAAAACACGCTTGTAAACGCTCTTATGTATCATTGTAAGGACAGTCTTTCGGGAATTAACGGCGTTTTGCGACCGGGCATTGTCCACAGAATTGACAAAAACACATCGGGGCTTTTAATTGTCGCAAAGAATGATTTTGCGCATAAGGGTCTTGCCGAGCAGATAAAAGAACACAGCTTCACAAGGGAGTACCGTGCCGTTTGCATAGGTCATCTGAAGCAGGATGAGGGCACGGTTGTAGCTCCTATCGGCAGAAGCACAAACGACAGAAAGAAAATGACCGTAACCGACAAAAACTCGAAAAATGCGGTCACTCATTATAAAGTTTTGGAACAGCTCAACGGCTATGACTATTTGAGATTAAGGCTTGAAACGGGCAGAACTCACCAAATCAGAGTTCATATGGCATATCTCGGGCATCCGCTTGCAGGCGATGACGTTTACGGCAAACCGAGGAACGCCGCCGAGCAAAGGCTTTGCGGTCAATGCCTGCACGCAGGACTTATCGGGTTTGTTCATCCGAGAAGCGGCGAATATGTTGAGTTCTCTTCAGAGCTTCCCGAGTATTTCACTCGGTTTATGAAAGGGTTGTAAAATTTGGCAGAGAAACAGATAAAAACAGATTTTTCCGATTGGCTTGTGGTGTCCGATATTGACGGCACGCTCAACAATAAATTGAGACGCTTGCCAAAACGCAATTATGACGCCATAAACGAGTTCGTGGTTGAAAAAAAGGGCAGATTTACTCTTGCCTCGGGCAGAAATGTCAGCTCAATCCGCAAACCCTATGAGTCGCTTCCGATGATTGCCGGTACGCCCGCAGTCATACTTAACGGCGCAGGCATATATGATGTTATGAACGATAAAATTCTTGACTTTACGCCGATAAATCCTATGGGATACGAGCTTTTTAAGTCAGCTATGAAAAAATTTCCCATGCTGGAGGCTTATATTCTCACAAGCAGAGAGGGATATGCCGTAAATTCGCATATTTTTGCCGAAGCTATGCTTATATCGGACGATTTGCCTCATAAGCGCTTCAAAAAGGCAGACGAGGTTCCGCCCGACGATTGGGGAAAGGTAATCTTTCTCGGTATGCCGACGCTTATAAGCTCAGTCAAAAAGTACCTTTACGGTGCAACGGATACAAGCGTAAACCTTATGTCGTCGTCAATAGCCTCATTTGAAATGGTGGAGCAGGGCGTGCATAAGGGTACGGCGATTATGAAAATCGCAGATATGTTCGGAATAAAAAAAGAGCATACCGCCGCAATCGGAGACTATTTCAACGATTTCGATATGCTCAAAACCGTCGGATTGCCTGCTTGCTGCGGTCAGGCACCTAAAGAAATGCACGAAATAGCAAAATTCGAGGCTTGCCATTGCAACAAGGGAGCCGTCGGAGATTTGCTCAATTATATAATGTACACATATAAGGAGAACTGATTATGGACGCTATGAAGAAGAAAGAATTGCAGATTTTTGCTGCAAAGGCACGCATAGGCGTTATTGAGGGCGTTTACAATGCCAAGGCGGGACATCCTGGCGGTTCGCTTTCAATTTGTGATTTGCTCGCTTATCTCTACAACGGAGAAATGCGCATTGACGCCTCAAATCCGCATATGGAGGACAGAGACAGATTTGTTCTTTCAAAGGGACATGCTGCGCCTGCTCTTTATGCAACGCTCGCACTCAAGGGATTTTTCCCCGTTGAAGACTTAAAGACTCTCAGAAAATCAGATTCTTATCTTCAGGGACACCCCAATATGAACAAAATCCCCGGCGTTGATATGAGCACAGGCTCTCTCGGTCAGGGAATTTCAGCTGCTGTCGGTATGGCACTCGGCGCAAAGCTCGACAAGAAGGACTTCCGTGTTTATACAGTCCTCGGCGACGGCGAAATCGAAGAGGGCGAGGTCTGGGAGGCTGCAATGTTTGCCGCTAACCGTGGTCTTGACAATCTTGTTGCGGTTGTTGACTACAACGGACTTCAAATCGACGGCACGGTTGAAGAGGTAAACTCTCCTTATCCGATTGCCGACAAATTCAAGGCTTTCAAGTGGAATGTCGTTGAGATTGACGGACACGATTTTGACGCTATCGAGTCTGCACTTGAAAATGCAAGGGCAACAAAGGGCGTGCCGACCTGTATTGTTATGAAAACAATTAAGGGCAAGGGCGTTTCGTATATGGAAAACGCAGTAGGCTGGCACGGAAAAGCTCCGAACACCGAAGAATACGAACAGGCGATGACTGAGCTTAAAGCGGCTCTCGCAGAATTGGAGGCTTAATTATGGCAGATGTAATTAAATGTGCAACCCGTGACGCTTACGGTAAAACACTTGTTGAATTGGGCGATAAAAACGACAAAATCATTGTTCTTGACGCCGATCTCGCAGCAGCAACAAAAACAGGTATGTTCAAAAGCGCTCATCCCGATAAATTCTTTGACGTAGGTATCGCAGAGGCTAACCTTATGGGCGTTGCGGCAGGACTTGCGGCAACAGGTCATACCGTTTTTGCTTCTTCCTTCGCTATGTTTGCGGCAGGCAGAGCGTTTGAGCAGATAAGGAACTCAATCGGCTATCCGCACCTGAACGTTAAAATTGGTGCAACTCATGCAGGCATTTCTGTCGGCGAGGACGGCGCAAGCCACCAGTGCTGTGAGGATATTGCACTTATGAGAACAATTCCCGGTATGGTTATTTTGAACCCCGCCGATGACATCGAAGCAAGAGCTTGCGTTTTGGCTGCCGTTGAGCACGACGGTCCTGTTTATATGCGTTTCGGTCGCCTTGCAGTGCCGAGAGTATTTGACGAAAGCTACAAATTCGAAATCGGTAAGGGCAATGTACTTGTTGAGGGTACAGACGCTACAATTATCGCTTCGGGTCTTATGGTAAACGAAGCTTTGATGGCTGCCGAAAGCCTCAAGGCAGAGGGCATTTCCGCAAGAGTTGTCAATATGGCTACAATTAAGCCTATCGACAGAGATATAATCATTGACTCCGCAAAGAAAACGGGCGTTATCGTTACTGCCGAGGAGCATAACATTATCGGCGGTCTCGGTTCTGCGGTTACGGAGGTTGTCTGCGAAACCGTACCCGTACCCGTTGTTCGTGTCGGCGTAAATGACGTATTCGGTAAATCAGGCCCTGCGGTTGAGCTTTTGCACATCTACGGTCTTGACGCTAAAAATATCGCTGAAAATGTTAAAAAGGCAATCGCACTTAAATAATCAAAATAAAGCAATACGGCATACTCTTTTCGGAGTGTGCCGTATTTTTTAGTGCTATTTTCTGTTACATTTTTTGTCAAAGCTCGGGTTGAACGCATAGAAATTCTTTTCATTGAGCTTATCCGTTGCAAGTCGCAAGCCCTCACCGAAACGCTGATAGTGTACTACTTCTCTTTCACGCAGGAACTTAATTGGCTCTCTTACATCGGGGTCGTCAACAAGTCGCAGAATATTGTCATAGGTCGTTCTTGCCTTTTGCTCAGCCGCCAAATCCTCGTGCAAATCCGTTATCGTGTCGCCCTTTGACTGAAGCACAGTAGCCGTAAACGGCGCACCGCTTGCCGCCACGGGATAAATGCCTGTTGTGTGGTCAACAAAGTATTTGTCAAAGCCGCTTTTCTTTATCTCGTCTATCGAGAGATTTCTCGTAAGCTGATAAACTATCGCACCTATCATTTCAAGGTGTCCCAATTCCTCCGTTCCGATGTCGGTAAGCAAGCCTTTGAGCTCCGCATACGGCATTGAAAATCTCTGCGAAAGATACTTAAGCGACGCACCTAATTCGCCGTCGGGACCGCCGTATTGTTATTCGTAATGATTATTGGGCGTAATAATAGACGGTGAGGGTTTTTGTTTTGGAGTCGTAAAGGGCTTTGGATATGAAGGTTTTTAATAGTGCGTTTTTCTCAGTCTCGGAAATTGCAGTTGACTGCAAGGCATCTATGGCGGTTTTGATTTTGGTTTTTACTTGTTTGATTTTTTCCTGTTTTTCTTTATCTGACGGCGGAGATTTTAACTTTTTCAATTCTTTTTCAAGCCGTGAAATAATTTTCGTCTGCGCCGATTTATTCTCCTTATATTCTTCGATAGTATCGACTCCATTGAGATATGCTTCTTTCATTCGTGCAAGGCGTGCGGTTTCTCTCTTGATTTCCGCTTCAAGCTGAATTTCCCGTGAGCTTTTTGTGGAGGTGTCCGCCGAAATATCAATATTTAAGTTTTTATCTTTGAGCGCTTCCTGCAGGTGCAACAGCAGTGCTTCATTTAAGAGGTCAAGTCTTACGCTTGATGAAGTGTCGCATTTGTTGTGTTGATACATAGGGCATTGCACTCGGGGTGCGTCCTTGCTTGAACAATATGTCAAGTTGTGCTCGCAGGAAGCGCATTTGACTATCCCTTTCAAAGCGTATTCGTGATAAGACACGGGCTTTGTGGATTTTCCGTATATTTCCCGGTTCTTTTTAATCAGTTTTTGCGCCTCGTTCCAAAGCTCCTTACTTATGATAGGTTCGTGACAATCTTCCTGAAGCATAAAGTTGCCGTCAAGGTATCGCTGACGGCTTCCTCCACCGTCAAGCGTATATCTAATTGAGCCGATATAAACAGGGTTGTCAAGGTAATAGTGGATTGTGCGAGGCTCGGTGATATTGCCTCGCTTTGTTTTTATGCCCCTCGCTTTTAAGTCCTTCGATATTCCCCACACGGTTTCGCCGCCTACGAAGCGGGTAAATACTTCTTTTATGATTTCGGCTTCGGCAGGTTCGGGAACATATTTCTTATCTTCAAGGCGGTAGCCGTAGGGAGCTGCGGACATTGCCTGCTTGCGTGAGAATTTTTCAAGCATTCCTCGCTTGACTTCTTCCGACAAGTTAGCGGAGTAGTATTCGTCCATTGACTCGATTAAGCCCTCGACTATTATTGACATCTTATCGTCGGTAATCGGCTCTGAAACGGAAATAACGCTGATGCCGAGCTTCTTCAACATTGACTTGAACACGATAGAGTCTTCTCTTGAACGAGCGAAGCGGCTGAACTTCCAAACGATAATTGCATCAAACGGCTTCGGCTTCTTTTTCGCCGTCGCAATCATTTCCATAAACGCAGGGCGGCGTTTAGCCGAAGTGCCCGAAATGCCGTCGTCGTGGAAGATATATTCATCATCAATCGTATAGCCGTTTCGGTCCGCAAAAGCACGGATCTCCTTGAGCTGACTATCGGGCGACAGCTCAAGCTGATCGTCGGTCGATACACGGATATATGCTGCGGCTCGCTTTGTGCTGTCGGAATGAGAGAGATTTCCATAATTTGTATTTTGTGGCATAAAAAAAACACCTTTCTTTTGACATTTGCCCGGAAAGGTGGTAAAATAACAGAGGTTAAGGACGTGTGAATTATCTATTATTTAACACCTTACCATTTATATCCTGCAACCGTTGGCAGACGATTGCAGGATTTTTTTATTCTATTTTATTGAGTACATAATCGAAATGCATACTGCGTTATCTATAAAACTAACATAAGTTCCCACAGACAAATCGTCGTCAAATATATATGCACTAATAAGATGATCTGCATTTTTTAACGAGCTTAGCTCTGAGGCAGTATATTTTTTTCCGCACACCGTGTCCTTAAAAACAACATCTTCACCAAAATTATCATTACAGTATGTGTTAAACTGTTCAAGGACAGTAAAGATAAGGGGATCTCCTACAGGAATGGTGTAATGAACAGCGTAGCCTTCAACGACGTTGCTTTTGCCGATGTCGAACTGTTGTGAGCGAGTTGCTCCGCTGTCCAAAGAATCATCTTTTCGGTAGATAGTGGTGTTTGAAGTAAGTCCTAATTCTTCGGAAGCTTTTAGCTCTTCTTCAGTAGGAATATACTCTTTATAATCATTTGTGAATTCGTCAAGATTGAAAGTGTCATGTTGCTGCATATAAACGATTCTGTCACAATCGATATATCCGTATTTTTTCAAATAAGAATCCTTGCGAGCTTTGTTATCAAGAAATCCAAAAGGAATTTGAGAGAGTAAGAGGATTACAAGAATAATTCCTAAAACATTTCTCGTTTTTGAAATTGAAGCGGTAAGGTTTTTTGAATTAACAATAGCTAATATAGAAAATATTATGCTCAAAAGGGCTGTGAACAGTCCGACCACAAGCTTTATTGAAAGAAAACTCAAAAAAGCGACGGAAAGCATTGAAAGCACAGAAAAAACGATTGAAACAGCTCTGTTTTTTCCAACTAATGTATAATTGAAAATAGGTAGTATTGCAAATGGTGTCGCTATTCCCGACAAAATTGAAACGGTATCGAATACTGCGTTGCTTTCGCTGAAAGCAAAAATTAAAAGGATGAAAAATGTTAGCATCGCAAAGACAAGAGAGAGCGAGGTAAAAAGGTTATATTTTTTGCCTGCCTTTGCCGTAGCTTGCGCCGAAGCGGCTATCTGGGTACCGCAATTTGGGCAAAATTCCGCATCGGTAACGGTATCACATTTAGGACATGAATTTTTTTGCGGAGCTTGAGCACCGCATTTAGGACAGAATTTTGAGTCGAATTCTGTCCCGCATTTTACACATTTCATTTTTTTGTACCCCTTTCAAAGTAAAAAAAGTTTAATAATTATGTAATTATAAAATACCATACACAGATAAAAATGGCAACATATAATTTAACAAATAAGTATAAAATGATTATTTAGGGTACATTTTGCTGTTCTTTAGAAAAATCCGCATAAAGCGCGTTATTTATCAATTCAAGCGCTTGTTTTTGCTTATCTTCAGAAAGAGCGTTAAAAAGCTTAAGCATTTTTGTTTCCTCTTCGGTTAGCCTTGAAATCAGAACATTTTTATTTGCATTTTCAAAATCCATATTTTTCCTCTTACTCTGTTTGTAATAAATCTTACATTTGTAAACTGAGTGCCATTATTGGTACTCGGAACTATTGACAAGAGTTTTAAGTTGTGCTATTCTTTAGTAGAGTATTAGAACAAATGTTCGGAAAGGAGCGTACACATGACAGAAAAAGAGACGGAAATGATTGAGTTGATACGGTCTTATCCTGACAGAGAGTACGCTCTGCAAAAGGCGATTGAGATTTTTACTTTTTGTGCAGAGCGGCCCTCAGCATCTCAAGCGCCATATCCTGCTTGTCTTCGGGAAGCTCCCTGAAGAGCTCAAGCAGGCCCTTTTCCTCTTCGGATAGTTCCGAGGAGGATTTTTCTTTATCAGTTTCTGTTTTTCCGTCCATTAAGTAGGAGGGAGTAACATTGAGAGCCTTCGCAATGGTTGATATTTTAGAAGCAACAAGGTTTCTATCTCCGCTTTCAATGCGCGCTATTGTAGAACGCGTATTATATCCGCATTTTAACGCAAGCTCTTCTTGCGTTAGTCCTTGTTCTAATCTTATGCGCCGAATGCGCTCGTACATGGTTTCACTCATAACATCACCTCCAAACAAGAATAATATATATCATTATTTCCTACTTGTCAACTTTTTTGAAAAAAATTAAATAAATTGTTGACATCGAGTAAACGGTGTGCTAATATGTAGATGTTGACAAACGGGAAACAGAAAGGAGATGTCAATATGGTAGCTTCAAATAGATTAAAAGGGAGAATAGTAGAGTTAGGGTTACAACGAGAAGTAATCGCTGATGAATTAGGGATTTCTTCAGCCGCACTTAGTTATAAGCTTAATAATAAAACCGAGTTTAAGGCTTCAGAAATTTCAATTCTTAGCAACATACTAAAAATTTCTGACGAGAAGGACGAATATTTTTTTGTCTAAATTGTTTACTATATGTAAACAATTTAGAATTGAGTTTTGTTAAGAGGAGAGACCTTATGAAAATTCAAGATTGGTTCTTAAAGAAAAATTACTCGCAAGGTGAGAGATATGCGATTTCGCTTACCGAGCCGATTATAAGTAAAGAAACACAAAAGGCATATTTTCTTGTTTTCAAAACTGAATTCGGAATGATTAAAGGCTGGTTTCCGAAAGCTGTTTGTAAAAAAGAATGTTTTGACCGAAGGGAGACAAAACAATGAAAATTCAAGATTGGTTCATTGATAAAAATTACAGCTACGTCGAAGCGGATTCGATGAAATGCACAAGACCGATTGTCATAAGCGAAACGGCAAATGCGTATTTGCTGCTGTTCGAGACAAGCGTCGGTGCGATAAGAGGTTGGTTTCCAAAGTCGGTATGCCGAAAAGAAGCGTTTGACGATTAGGAGCTTAAGCATGGATATTATAAAAGGTTGTGCAGAATTCCTCGGTTGCTTGCCTCGCACAATCAAAAGTAGAAAGGAGTAATTGAAATGTTTACTGTCGGAAATTGCGACATTGACTTTCTCGATGAGCATAAGCTGACTAAAGCCGAAATCCAAAGTTGTTTGGATGATTACAGAAAACACGAACTTCCTAAATATTGGTGGCGAGGAAGAATTGTTGAAAAAGGAGAAGTGGTTCTTCACACATCAAAGGGAGATAGAACTCTTCTATTCAAAGTCTCAAATCACAAAGCCGAGCAGCTTATTTTAACATAGCCGGAAAGGAAGAGGACAAATGTCAATAGCAGTTAAAACCATTCTTGAATTAGCCGTTGTTTTGTTGCTTATTTATGGCTACATCCACGAAAAAGAAATCATCAAATTTGAGGTTGCTGTTCGCAAAGCAATCCGCAAAAGGTTGAAATCGAAGCGGAAATGCAAAGCTGTTAAATATGACATTCTCGAGTGTGAGGACGACACCTGTGTTTACCTTGTCCCGAGGAAATAAGGACAAAGCGTATTTGCATAAGAATAAAAGCGGGCATAAAAAAAGTAAAAAATTAGGGAACTACAAATCTCCAAAAGGAAATTAGGAGTCCTGCAAGATTATTAAATCTAAATTATTGAAATGTCAACATATATTTACAAGGTTAAGAAAGGGCGAAAAAATGAAGAAGAACAGATATTTCTTTACATTCGGAAGCTCGGATAAATTACCGTTCAATAACAGCTATTTAATCGTTAAAGCTGAAAACATAAGGCAAGCGGTTTCGCTCTTTAGAGTGTATTTCCCCGACAGGACCGACGGATTTGTAAACTGCTCCGACTATTACACGGAAGCCGATTGGGAGAATGATGTCAAAAAATACTACAAGGATTGCAAGCCGAAGGCGATTATTACTTCGGATATTTACGAATTTTAGGGAGTGAGGATATGGCAAAACAAAATAATATTAAAGTGGTTGCGATGCTCTCGCTTAACGGTCCTGACGGGGACTACAAGCCTTTTGATGAATATACCGAAGCGGAAAAGTCGGAATTCGCCACAAAGGCAAATGAAAAAATAGGTAAAGCTCTCAAGAATTGTCTTGAGGTTCGAAAGCAATTTTGCAGTTGACTGCAAGGAAGGAGTAAAAAATGGATAAGGAAAAAATCATTGTGGCGCAAGCAAAGGAGATTGTCGAGTTGAGGGAAGCGTTGTCTACCCTCACAAAGAACTACATTCTCGCTTGCGACAAGCAAAAGAAGACAGAGAGGGCTTATGACCGATTGCTGTTTGAGTTTAGCAGAGCGCTTGAGGTTGTTCGTGGCGCAGGCTTGAAGTTTGAGTCGGAAATAATCGAAGCGGAATCGATGAAAGGTGTTTTGTGATGGGTAAACAGCGAAACGGAAAAGTAACCGGCGAAGTGCCGAGCTACCGAGGCGAAAGGGTTTGCTTAATCTGTGGCAAGAATTTTGAAATTGCCGAAAGTAACGGAACGGCGGTGTGCCCTAAGTGCACCGAAAAATACAAAATCAAGCCACGTGTCGGGCGAAACAAATACCCGTGTGATCATCAACCGATATGTAAGAAGTGCGCTCACAGGGTTAAGTTGTGGGACAAGCATTATATCTGCGATTGTCTTGAACACACAGGACATATTCGAGATCTCAAAGGCGACGAAGAACATTGCCGCACCTTTGAACCGAAAAGCAAAAATAAATAACAGAACATACCATTATATAAGTAAAAGGAAAAATTAAAACGGCGGTTGCCGTTTTAGGGCTTGTATGTTCTCTTATGTTAACGCACACAGGAGGAGTGAGCAGGATGGAAAGAAACAAAGAGGCTGTGGTGCAGTCAGGGTCAAGTCTTGTCTTGTCCTTTGACTCGCAGCTCCAAGCCGTGATGAGGAAGTGCGAGGTTGAGGAAGCAGTTGCGGAAGATCCGTACAACGCTCGGCTGTATGAGCAGATGTGCAAGATTATGACGGAGGTATTCCGCAAGGACGGAAATGCAGATGTGAAAATCGGAAGGCAAACGCTGAAAGCGTCAAAGGTGCAAGAAGTGTTTGAGCAGGTGGGAAGCACGGAATTGAGGTTTGTTGCGGACAATGTCTGCGCTGTAAGCTATAAAATCAAATTCATTAAAGCGTACTTGACGACGGCGCTTTATAATTCCGTTTTTGAGTCGGAGCTGCGTGTTATAAACGATGTTAACTCGGATGCAAAGGACGGCGGCGTATGATTAAGGAATTGCAACATTACGCAGGCGATTATCTTGAAGTTGACTTTCTTCCATACAGACTCCCCCCTCGGCGAGGGCGTGGCAGAAAAAGTAAACCGACGACAGAAGCGCAAGCGCATTTGAATCAGGTCAACCGTGAGCGTGAGTTATATATGCTAATTCACGAGAACTTCACTCGGAATGACTATGCGATACATCCGACCTATGCCGACGCATTTCGTCCGCCGGATGTAGAGACGGCTTTGAAAGACCGCAGGAATTTTATTTTGCGATTGAGGCGGTTATACAAGAAGTACGGCGTTAATGAGTTGAAGCATATCTCTGTGCTTGAACAGGGTGTACGCTCCGGCAAGCTGCACCACCATATGATTATATCCGGTGGAATTCCGAGAGAAGCTGTGGAGAAGTGTTGGGGAATGGGAATATGTAACTGTCGTCAGCTGCAGTTCTCCGAGCGTGGAATATTAGGCTTGGCACATTACATAGTTAAGTCCGCAGCATCGGGCGACGAAGACAACGTGCGATGCACTTACAAGGCTTATTCGTGCTCTCGTAACCTCAAGCGTCCGAGCCCACCGAGAGAACGCCGGGTGTCCGCAAGAGTTTTTGGCGAGCTGTGGAATGAATTTGAAAGCCGAGAAATTTTTGAGACGAGATATAAAGATTATTTTTTTGTCGAAGCCGTCAGAAAAGATAATGTGGAATTCGGCGAAAGATATATGACTGTACGATTATGCAAGAAGTCGGCAAAGCTTGACTATATTTATGACGAGGATTATAACGGAAGAATTTACTTTGCTTCGCCATCAAGGCGAGCTCGGCGATCGTTTATACCCCCGGGGTAAAATTTTTTCAAAATAAAAAAGCGGTGTCAACCGAAGCCCCTTACGACAAAAGGGGAAAGGTCGCACGTGAGAAAAAACTGCTTTTGAGGGAAACGGAAGCGAAAAGCGAAGAGAAAAGCAAGGCAAAAAGTTGAGAAAATGTCAAGGCTGAATTTAATAGAGCTAAAGGCGATATGTGCTTTTTGCTTTGGCAGATTTGATTTAAGGCTTGTTTTGCCGTTGACGAAGCGGACAAGCTGAAATTGAAAAATCCGTCTTATGAAAAGTTTTCATTTTATTAAAAATCTATAATAGGAAAAATTTTTACTCGTTCGTGCAGCCGAAAAAGGCGGTGTGAAATCGAGAGGCGGTTGATATGCAGTTGCTATTCGGTTGACGTGCGGGGATGTTACTGCTGTCCTGCGGCGAGGCTGACGGTGGAATATTTAGCCGGGGAGAAAGTGAGGCGAAAAGTAAGAAAAAAATCAGGGGTTAAACGCTGAAAATGGCACGGCAACAGCGGAAAATCACGCCGAAGCGGTTAAGTTTTCGTCTGTCCGTGAGGAATTTGTGGGGAAACTGAACTCGAAAAAAAGTTGAACGAGAGAAAGGAGAAAGTGTGATGGCTTTTATCTGTGCAATATGTTTAACGCTTTTAGTTGTGGTTATTGACGCATTTATCGGAATTGTTTTGTTTGTGGCATTAGCTAAATTTATAGATTATCTGCAGAGCAGGTAGAAATCTTATTGTGTTCCTTGAGTCAGAACTCTTCCGAGTGAATTACCCGAGAGGAAGAGCGAGCAAAAGGCGTTGATTTGAGCCGAGCTAAAAAAACGCACCGGATAAAGAGCGGGGCGAAAGAAAAAATGCACACAGAAAATAAAAAGTGTGCGTGAAAATTAAAAAAATCAAGTACAAAATAAAAAAATGCACGCAAAGCTTCAAAAGTGCGTGCGAAAAGGAGTAAAAAAATGGGAGTATTCAAAAATTATACGATCGAGGCTATTGACAAGATTGAGAAGGAGCTTCGGGAGTTAAACGAAGCGGGTAAGGCTTCATCTAAGGCGAAAGCCGTTGCAAAGGAGACTGCGGAAACGCTGATTGTTTTTTGCGGGCAGGATAACGAGTTCGCTCAATCTATCGTTCAAAGCGACAAGACCTTATCAGAAGCCTGCGAATATGCGGTCAAGGATTGTAAAAACTCAATATCCGACATTGCGGTTTATCGCCGGGCAGTGGAGTTTTATTTCCCCGGGGCGACGGTTGAAATGAAAATGACAATCGACCTCTGCGGTTCGGTCAAGGGAAAAGGCACGGTAATTGATTTGAGCTTTGACGAGCTTTTTGATTGAGGTGCGAAAATGCGGGAACTAAAAAAAATGGCGACGATTATAAAAAATGCGCCTGCTATCACGGATGAAGATGTTGATGTTATCAACCGTTCTTTTGAGCCTTATATTTTTTATAAAAACGATAAAAAAGGCAGGGCACAGCATTGTATCTGTAGCTGCTGCAGAGAGCATTTTACTGTGTCAGAGCTTCAAAGGACAATGACACCCGAGGACAGAGAGTTTTTGTCCGCGACGCACAATAAATTCGTGAAATGCCCGAAGTGCGGTGTTACGGCACAAAAAAAGCAAATCGGAGTTGTGAAAAGCTGTAGTCGCCTCTGGGATTATTCAAGAACGGTTTTTGTAAAGCGCAGATCGGAAAACGAGGTTTACCTAATTTACACCTACAATACAAAGGGCTATCTTGAATCTCCTCATTACGAAGCGGAAAAAGGACTTATTAAAAACGTGAAATATGACATTTTGCCGAGACATGAGGTTAATGCAATCTATTACCTTACGCCAAATCAACAACGGATATTCAAAAGAGATTGGTATTCGGATATGTGGGATGAAACAAAAATCAAAGAACCGTATAACAAAAACCTTGTTTATAATTTCTCACGCAACAAAGGTTATTGGCTTGTCGGCACAGAAAAATTTGAAAACACATTTCTGAAATATTTTGACATGTCAAAATATAAAGAGCTGTGGGAGCGTTACACAGGTGGCTATAGCGAAATTCCATACTGTAAAATCATTTCCCTTTTTGCGAGGTATAAAAGCTTGGAATTTCTCGAAAAGCAAGGCTTTGACGATTTCGTTTTTCAGATGATCAATAAAGAGAACGAAGCAGCGACGTTATATGATTGGCAGGCAACGACGCCATACAAGTTTTTTAAGAAGCTGTCAAAAAGCGAAATCAAAGAGTTAAAAGGAAATGATGTTTGCACCCGTGGGGATGTCTATTTTTATTTACAGATGAAAGCTGTAAATAAAAAGATAAGCGTTGAAGAATATGTAGAGCTTAAAAAAACAGGCGGATATTACTTTGAGGCTCTCTCAAAGAAAATGCGAAAGTATAAAATTCAAATAAAAACAATGCTGAACTTCTTGAACAAGTTAGAGAACGGCAAAAAGGTTGACGCTTCCGAGCGATTAAAAACATATAGAGTGTCAACGTGGCTTGATTATGTTGAAGCAGCGGAAGCTTGCGGATATGACTTGAGTGTTCACAATGTTTTGTTCCCGAAGAAATTGAAGACAGCACACGACGAAGCGGTTGCAGTCAGAGAACAAGTAAGGTTTGAAAACGAGAAAAAAAGCCAAGCCAAAAAATTGAGAGAAGAACAAGATGCATTGAATGATAAGAATAATTTGTATGCAAAGCGATATAAAAAACTTCAAAAAGCATATGAATATGGCGACGGAAAGTATTGTGTTGTTATTCCTAAGGGGGCAACAGAAATTGTACTTGAGGGCAGAGCTCTCAGTCATTGCGTCGGAGGATATGCAGAGAGGCATATCAAGGGTAAAACAACGATTTTGTTTATGCGAAATGTCGAAAACACCGAGGAAGCCCTTGTCACAATCGAGCTTGACGAAAAAAGTCTTACTGTTATTCAGGCGCACGGCAAAAAAAACAGAGATCCAAGCGACGAGGAACAAGCGTTTATCGACAAATGGCTGAAAAATGTTAAACGCAGAAAGAATAAAAAAACAAGCAAGAAAAAAGTAGCATAAAGGAGTAAAAAATATGAAAGAACTTATTAACATTCACGGCGAAATGAGTGAAGCGCAAGCAGAGGCGGTCAAGCTGCACCAAAACATAATGCTTAATGCGGAACTTGCTGCTAACAGTATGGTTGCAATGTGCCGAGATCTCAAAATTATGCGAGACAGGCGGCTTTATGAGGAGCTCGGCTGCGCCGAATTCAGCGAGTACACGGAAAATCTTGTCGGCATTAAAGCGAGACAGGCTTACACTTACATTTCAACGTATGAGAAGCTCGGCGACACGGTTTTGCAGTCGAATGCAACGCTCGGAATTACAAAATTGAGCCTTATCGCTCAGATGAACGCCGAGGACAGAGCAGAAATGCTCGAAAGCGGACAGGCTGACGATATGACGGTCGCAGAGCTTAAAAAGCTCGTTGAGGAAAACAAAAATCAAGGCGAGCAAATTTCAATTCTCAATGCTGAAATCGAAGAATTGAAGAAAAAAGAGAGCGAGAGTGCTGACGGTTCGGAGCTTGAGAGTAAAATTGAGGATCTGAAAAAGCAGTTAGACGAGAAGCACGCCCTCGTCGAAAAGCTTGAGAATGACCTTGAGGAAAGTAAAAAAGCCGAAGTGCCTGACACAAAGGCGCTCGAAGAGAAAATCAAAAGCAAAATTTTGAATAAAGCCGAAGCGGAAAAGAAAAAAGCGTTTTCCGACGGCGAAAAATCGGCTGAAAATGCCGTGAAAGAAAAAATTAACGCTTTGAATTCTCAAATCGAAGCGGCACAGAGCAGAGCACAGGAGCTTGAAAAGCAGCTTGCCTTGTCGGACAGCGCATCAGCTGAGGCGAAAGTTTACATTTCGTCGATTCAAGCGGAATTCAATGCGCTTATGGGCGTTATCTCCTCAATGCCGGTAGAACAAGCCGAAAAATTCAAGGGTGCAGTCAAGAAGCTCTGCGGTGCCATCGTAAGCAGGTGCGATTGATGCGGTACGAATATAAAATTCCGCTTGTCCCTCCGAGCAATAACAAGTACATAGGCAACGGCGGGCAAGCGGAAAATATTGAATATCAAGCTGAAAAGAGGCAGTGGGCGGGCTACATCAACATTTTTTGCCGCCCGAAGCCTCCGAAGGCTCTCGACAAGGCGAAAGTGATATTGCACTATTTTTTCAAGGACAATCGCCGGCGAGACCCGGATAATTATTCGGGCAAATTTATTCTTGACGGACTTGTAAAGGCTCAAATCCTTGCTGACGATAGCTTCAAGGTAATAACGCTTGAGTTACAGGCAGATGTTGACGAGAAGAAGCAAGGATTTACGGCTATTGAAGTGGAGGGGTTATAAAATGGAGCTTTTAAGCTTTAAGATAAAGATTTTTGAATTGCTCGGAATTGAAAATACGGAAGAAATCGGCGAAAAGCGGCTTGATGTCGTCTTGAATAGCAAAACGGAGGCTTTCGACTCCTTTAAGGAAATTGCGGACAACCTCAAGGATTGGTTTCAGGCGTTATGACAATATTACGAAGCGGAATTCTCGGCTACAAAAACAAATCAAGAGATAGCGGAAAGATAGACTTGGGGGCAATGAAATATGAGTAAAAAAAGCGGTGTTTTTTGTGATGTGTGCGGAAGAGAAATAAAAAAAGCTAAAAGAAGATATAAATTTAAGAAAATTGAAAAATTTTATACGAGTGAAAGAAAATTTTACTTCAAGGCACGGAGATTGGACATTTGCGAAAACTGCTTCTCAAGATTGCAAATTTTTGTGAAGAAATAAAAAAGCAGGTCATATCATTTGAAACGCCGACATAACGCAAATCCTTGCGTGGCGTTCAAGTATTTTAACAAAGGAGCAAAAAATGGAATGTAAAAAATGTATTCATTACCGAGTGTGCTTGGCGTATTCGGGTGCGGATGAGCTTGAATGCTGCGAGCTTGTAAATGAAGAGAACAAATGCGATTTTTACGAGGATGAATTTAACACAATGTTTGTTGAGGGCTGCGAAGATTTCGCCAACCGTACCGAACGGGAGCATTTGCCGTGCATAGTGGGCACTGTTGTCTATCAGACCGACGGGGAAAGAATATACCAAAGCACAATACAAAAAATTGTATATGATACCGAAAATGTTGCTTTTGATGAACAAGCGTTAAACAATTCAGTTTTTCTTACTCGTGAAGAAGCAGAGAAAGCATTGGAAAGGATGAAAGAGAATGAAAAGCGTAATTATAAGCATTAAGCCTTATTGGGTGTTTCTAATTATAGCCAAAACAATGGGGTGGAATATAGCTAAAGAAAAAACCGTTGAGGTTAGAAAGACTTGCCCCAAAGATGATGAATGGAATAAGATTGGAAAGATATATTGTACCAAAGACAAACAGTCTTTTAATTGCATTCCGAAAGAATATCAACCTTTCATGCAAAAGTTCTTGGGCAAGGTTATCGGAGAATTTGTTTGCAACGAAATAACAAGAATTGCACGTTGCGGCTATGACAATGAAAGAATTGAGCTGAATATCGTTGACCAAAACCTAACAATCAAAAAGCTTGACGAAGTCTTTCTCTCTCGGTGTCAGCTGTCATATAGCGATATTGAGAAGTATGCGAACGGCGGGGAAGTGTACGCCTGGCACATTTCCGACCTCGTGCTTTATGATGAGCCGAAAGATATAGGCGAATTCTACAAGGTCGGTATGTTGTCGTATGACGATTGGCTTTACGGAATTTATAACGGAAACGGAGGTGCTCGCTCTTCTTATGAGAGTTACAAGAACGCATTTAAGTTGTCAAAAGCACCACAGAGCTGGTGTTATGTAGAGGAGGTGAAAGAGTGATACCTTTTCCAAATAAAAAATACAGCGTTATATACGCAGATCCACCGTGGGCTTATCGGACATATTCTAAGAAAGGACAGGGACGGTCAGCGGAAAGCCACTATCCGACGATGTGCATTGAAGACATCAAGGCGCTTCCGGTTGGTAATCTGGCAACTAAGGACTGCGCTCTGTTTCTCTGGAGTACGTTTCCGTGCCTATGTGAAGCGCTCGAAGTGTTGACAGCATGGGGATTTTCCTATAAAACCGTGGCGTTCGTGTGGATCAAGCAAAACCGCAAGAACGATAATCTTTTCACTGGCATGGGCTACTGGACAAGAGCAAACGCCGAAATCTGCATTCTTGCCACAAAGGGACATCCAAAGCGTGTATTCGCAAGTGTGCATCAGGTCATAATCTCTCACATAGAGGAGCACAGTAAAAAGCCCCAGGAAGCGAGAGACCGTATTGTAAAGCTGATGGGAAATGTTCCGAAAATTGAATTGTTTGCAAGAAATACAACACCGGGCTGGGATGTCTGGGGGAACGAGGTAACTAAGTATGACAAACTATGAGCGAATTAAAAATATGAGTATCGAGGAAATGGCAGTAATATGAAAACTCACAGTTCAGATTTTAATTAAAAGAAAGGAAGTGTATTTATGGCAATTTATGAAAACATTAAACTTGATAAGGGACTTTATTCAACAGGCAAGGGCTTTACCGCAGAGCTTGAAAGCGTTGACCCCTCCGAAAATTACAAGGGAACCTCCATTGACGGTCTTGACGCATTTGAAAGACAGCTTAAGCGTTTTGACATCAAGGTAAGCGGTGCAGGCAGCGACACAATCGAAAAGTTCTTCAAAACCACCGATTCTGCGGCACTTTTCCCCGAATACGTGGCAAGAGCCGTTAAAAAGGGTAAGGAGGAGGCTGATATTCTTCCGCTTATCGTTGCCGCAAAGACACAGATTAACGGTATGGATTACAGAACAATCGCTTCTGTTCCGACAAAGGCGGAAAAGGAGCTCAAGGACGTTGCGGAGGGTGCTGTCATTCCCGAAACAAGCGTGAATGTGCAGTCAAATCTCGTAAAGCTCAAAAAGAGAGGCAGAGTGCTCGTCGCTTCCTATGAGGCTCTGCGCTTCCAAAGACTTGATTTGTTTACGGTTATGCTCAAACAGATAGGCGCATATATCGCTACAACTCAGCTCAATGACGCAGTTACCGTAATCACAGACGGCGACGGTAATGATAATGCCGCAAAAGCAACGGCTGTTGCAAAGGTAGGCGAGATTACATATCAGGACCTTGTTAATTTCTGGAACGGTTTTGATCCGTACTCACTTAACACAATGATTGTTTCTCCTGATGTTGCGGCTAAAATCCTTGTTCTTCCTGAGATGAAGGACGCTGTCGCAGGTCTTAATTTCCACGGCACGGGCAAGGTTGTTACACCTCTCGGCGCAAAGCTTCTTAAAAGCTCTGCCGTAGCTTCGGGCAAGATTATCGGTCTTGATAAGAACTATGCGCTTGAAATGGTACAGGCAGGCGGTATTACAACCGAGTACGATAAACTCATTGACCGTCAGCTTGAACGTGCGGCAATTACCGAGATTTCGGGCTTTGCAAAAATCTTTACAGATGCGTCAAAGGTTTTGACCGTCTAAGCGGAGGTATAAAATGAAATTCTCAATATAGACGAAACTTGATTAAAACTATTACGAAAAGAAGTGAAAAAATGAGTAAATACATAGAACGCAAGGTTTTGTTGAAAGCGGTTAAAAAAATGGAAAGGCTTGAGAAGGAAACGAAAACGCCTTACGAGTATGACAAGCAAGGTTATTTACTGCTTATCAACAACGCACCCGGCATAGAGATTGTTAGGTGCAAAGAGTGCAAGTATTGGGACGCAGCTAAAAATCCAAAATGCAAAGGCGTCGGTATTTGCGCTCCACCGAGAAAAGACCTCGGCGGATGTTGTTTTCACCGAGGCGCAACAAAAGGTAAAGATTTCTGCAGCTACGGGGAAAGGAAAAAGAGAAATGAGCAGAAAGGTTAAGTGTTTGATTTGCTGCGTTGTCGGGGTATTGGCAACAGCGGTAACGGTATGCATAACGATTAAAGGCTTGACGGCGATAATTGAATTTGTTGTGTTTGTCGCTTGTCTTTTGCTCTTCGGAGAATAAGGAGGTAAAAAATGAAGATTAAAAAAATAGCAGAGCTTTGCAAAAAGGAAGAAAACATAGTTGTTTATCCGACCTCGGACGGTCCGTGGATCGGTACACGGTCGGCAATGTATTTTACGCCAGAGCTTGACGGCATAAGCGAAGCGGGATTGTATTCAATTCTTGACATTCCCGAGAACAAAAGGGACACGACACCCATCAGATACATAGATTCGCTCGACACAAAGGATATAAACGAAGCGGATAAGGACGAGCCTATGGATAAAATGACTTTAAGGCTTAAAAGCGGAACGGAGATTATACCGCTTTTGGGCTTCGGCGGAAGGGTAGCGTTGCTCAATCCTAAGTATTTATCGCCTTTGCCAGTGGATGTAGAGCTGTTCTTGCGAAGCGGAATCATTTACGTCAAGCGTGGAATGTGCCTGATTGCGATAATTACACCGATAATCAAAAAAGACGAGGAAATGTTGACGGAGCTTGAATATGTCGTAAGACACATTCGGGACACGATAGAGGGAGATGTATGAGAAAATTTCACGAAATTGATATGACCGATTACGGCATATCGAAATATGAAGCACTTGAACTCAAATACTTTTGCTTGTCGTACCCGGACAAGATAAAGCGTCTTAACGAGCTTGCGGACAAGGAAGAATTGACTGACGAGCAGAGAGAAGAATTCAAGAGGATTGAAAAGGATGTCAAGGCAATTCACGCAGCAGTACAGCTTGCAATCGGCGGTCAGATAGGTTTATATCAGCCACTGCTTCGGAATTTAACCGTAAATGAAAGTATTGAAAAAATGCCCTGCGGAAAAAATCAGGCATACACCTTTAGAAAGCGAGCGTTTTTAATGCTCAGTCGAATAAAAAAATAATAATCAAAGCGAAGCGGAAAAGTAGGGGAAAAAGTGCCACTCCTTTTCCGCTATTATTGTGTTAGGGGAAGAAAAACCCCCTTACCCTGTTTACTCCCTTATTTGTAAAAGCACCTAACCCCCTGATAGGTGCTTTTGCCATATAGTGAGAGAAAAAATGAATATCAGAGATTACATTTTACAATTCTCGGACATCAGAGAATTTTACAAAACTTACACGTGGAAAAAATTCCGCAACGAGCAAATGCGGAAAAAGAAATATCAGTGCGAGGAATGCTGGAAGAAAGGATATTACCGTAAGGCGACGGTGCTTCATCACATTAAGCACTTGCGGGAATATCCCGAGCTTGCACTCACGGAAAGCAATATGGAGGCTCTTTGTGAGGAGTGCCACAAGGCGGCGCACCCCGAAGAATTAAAAAAGACAAAATTCAAAGAAAGGTGGGATTGAAGTGGCAAGACCGAAAAGCCCGGAGACGATAAAGAAGCAGCAGGAAAAGTCAATAAGCAAGGGACAGGCGGTCATCAGAGAGTCGCTTGAAAATCAGCTTCGAGCTCTTGAGGCTTCCGTTCCGCACTTTCAGGATATGATTGACACTTATATCACGCTTTGGGCAATTAAGAAGCGACTTGAATTTGATATAGCCGAAAAAGGCATACGCTACGACGAGTATATGTCAACCGGCAAAAAGAAGTCAGTTATAAATCCCGCAATCAAAGAGCTTGAAAATACCACAAAACAAATGTTGTCTATTCTCAAAGAAATGAACCTCACGACGAGCGAAAGCACCGGCGGAGAGTGTGAAGATGAAGAATTGTAATTACAAGCCCATAGCGGACTATATTGATATGATTGACAACGATGTAGTACCGACCTGCAACGAGATTAAGCTGTTCGCACAGCTTGTAAAGCGAGTGTTTGAGGAAGAGGATGTATTTCTCGACACCGAACAGGCGGACAGATATTTCAAGTTGCAAAAGCATTTTCCGTTTGACCTATTCGAATGGGAAAAATGCGCTTTTACTCTTCACAACTGTCTATATCGTGCTGACGGCTTTTTGAGGTTTCCGACCTTGCAATTATTCGTTGGCAGAGGCGCAGGAAAAAACGGCTATTTGTCTTTTGAGAATTTTGCGTTGTTGACACCCGTCAACGGAATTAAAGATTATCACATTGACACATTCGCAATGTCCGAGGATCAGGCTAAGACAACATTTCAAGAGATTTACGATATTTTGGAAGGCAATCCAAAATACTTCAAAAACTACTTCACTTGGAATAAGGAAGTCATCAGAAATATCAAGACGGGAAGCTGTTACAGGTTCAGGACTTCTAATCACAAGACGAAGGACTCGGGACGGCAAGGCAAGGTTGATTTTGACGAGATCCATCAGCTTGAGAACAACCGACTGATTGCAGTCGGCACTTCAGGACTCGGAAAGAAGGCACACCCACGAAGAACATTCTTATCAACAGACGGTTATGTGCGAGGAGGTCCGCTTGACGAATACAAAGAGAACGCTTCACAAATTCTCAACGGAGTAATTGAGGACAACGGCACGCTGATTATGTGGTATCGCCTCGACAGCGACGAGGAAATTCATAACGAGGAAATGTGGGTAAAGAGCAACCCGAGCTTGCCTTATCTTCCGAATTTGCTCAACGAGATGAGGACAGAGTATAAAGAGTACCTCAAAGATCCGATAAACAATTCGGACTTTATGACTAAGCGAATGAACAGACCGCAAGAGAATAAGGATATTTGCGTTACGGATTATGAGAATATCAAAAAAACGAAAGCACCGTTACAGGCAGTTGACGGAAAAGACGCAGTTTTGTGCTTTGACTACGCTTCGAGCCGAGATTTTGCGGCTGTCGGTTACATAACGAGGCAGGAGGACAAAATTCAGTTCAACGGTAAAATGTTTATTCTAAAAGGCAATCGAGATTTGCACCGCATTAAAGCACCTCTCGACCAATGGGAAAAGCTCGGCGTGGTTGAATTTGTTGACGGAATTGATATTCAGCCCGACTTGCTTATTGATTGGGCGGCTGAAGAACAGCTCAAGCACAATCTTAATTTCGTCGGCGCAGGTCTTGACTATTTCCGATATTCGATAATGAAAAAACGGCTTGAAGCTTTCGGATTTGAGCCCGGCAAGGGCGGAAATCTAAAGCTTGTCAGACCGTCGGACATTATGAGCAGCGTTCCGATTATCTGCTCGTATTTAGACAACGGAAATTTAATTTGCGGAGATAACCCGGCATTTCGTTGGTGCGTTTCAAACACAAAAAAGGTTATCGGCGACAAGCGAGGCAATGAGATTTTTGAAAAAATTGAGCCGAAGTCGAGAAAAACCGATATGTTTATGTGCTTTGTAGCCGGAATGACAATGCTTGACTTGTTGCCCGAAGCGGATGAAGACGACGAGATAATGATGCCGATATTCTGTTAAGGAGGTGAGATATTTGAAGATTATAGATTTTTTGAAAGAAAAATTCGGCTCGGCTAAATTTGAAGCGATAGCCGAGGAAAAAATCCCCGAACTCTCACTCTATCGGTTTGCTTTTTATAATGCGATCGGGGCGATAAGCTCGGCGTTCAGCAGGTATGAGTTTAACATTCTTCGTAACGGAGAAAGAGAGGAAAACAATGATTGGTTTACTTTTAACTTCGAGCCGAACCGCAATCAGTCGAAGCAAGAGTTTTTTTATGACTTTATTCAGCGGTTGCTTATTGACGGCGAAGCCCTTTTAGTTGAGCGTGAAAATGAGTATTTTATCGCAGACAGCTTCCAAAGCGACAAGGACAGCTGCGGATTTGCGACTGCGAGGTTCACAAATATTGAAAAAAACGGCGAACAGCTCACTCGAAGTTTTGACGCTTCCGAGGTCGGATATTTCAAGCTCGACAACAAGGAATTGAGAAAACTTCTTACCTGCACGGCTCTTGAATATTCAAATGTGCTCAATGCAGCGAGTAAAAAATTCAAGAATTCCGCTTATCAAAAGGGAATTCTTAAAATCAACGCTCAAAGCTCCGGCACTCAAAGAAGCGAGGAAGAGAGGAACGAGGCTTTCAATGAGGCGATTCGTAAATTCTACCAAGACGGAAACGCAGTTCTTCCGCTTAAAAAGAATTTTGACTACGAGGAACTCGGAAAATACAGGAACACGGGAACGAGTGCAGATATAAGCGATATGACATTTCAAGTTTACAGCCGAGTTGCCGAGGCAATCGGGATGTCGCCGTATGTGCTGATGCACTCGTCGAAAGAGCCTGAAACACTAAAGGCTGATTTTTATACGCAGACGGTTGAAAAATTTGTAAAGCTGTTTACAAACGAAATGAACCGTAAATTTGTCCGTCGTGATATGTACTTAGGAATTTCGGGCGTGCAAATTCGCATACAGCCTGAAAGACCGTCGGACATTGACGAGCTTATCGCAGACGGCACGGCGATTTACAATACAATCGGCTCGGGCGTCGCCTCGATTGATGAAATCCGAGAGCGAAAGGGGCTTAAGAAGTTAGGCACGGAATGGAGTTCAACGCACTTTATTTCGGCTAATCTAAAGCCGATTGAAACGGCTATGAAAGAAAATGAAAACGGAGGTTAAAAAATGACAAACGAAATTGAAAAATTTGCCTGCATTAAGGCTTATGAACCTGACGAAGCAGATATGGAAAAAATAAACGCTTTGACGCTTCGCAATTTTACTCCCGAGGAGATCTTCACATTCAAGGTCAAGCTTTGTTCGAATGAGGTTGACAGAGATTACGAGAGCTTCACGGCGGAATGCCTTAACGAGCTTGCGGAATTGTTCAAGGGAAAAACGGGAATAAAAGACCATCATCAGAATACGGACAATCAGGTTGCAAGAATATTCGACACGAAGGTTGTTACCGAAGCAAAAAAGCAGACGGCACTCGGCGAGCCGTATACATACATTGAGGCGTATTGCTATACACCGAGATTGCCGAATACGGCTGACTTTATTGCAGAGGTTGAAGCAGGCATAAAGAAAGAGGTCAGCGTCAGCTGTTCGATTCTAAAAAAATTCTGCTCAATCTGCGGAAAAGAATACAAATCCCCGTGGGCGACAGGCTGCGCACATCTTCCCGGCAGGGACTATGAAAATGTAAAATGCGTCGCAAGACTTGCCAAAGCTTTGGACGCTTATGAGTTTAGCTTTGTTGCTGTTCCATCACAAAGGGACGCACAGGCAAAAAAAGAATATACCGTCGTCGAAGCAGATCCGACAACAAAGTCGGACGGCGCAGGCGGCGACAGAAAAACAAGTTCGTTAAATGTTTTTAATGACATTTTTGAAAAATTTTTATCTTAGGAGGTACAAAAAATGAGTTTAGAAATCGTTAACGAAGAAATCAGAAAATCCTTCCTTTCGGAATTTGAGCTTGCTACAAAGGAAAATGACACAGAGAGAGCGAGCAAGGCTCTCAAGGGCTTCCTTGACAATGTATCAAGTGCAATCATGAAAGAAGCAAAGGCAATGGGTGAGATGTCAACAGACGAAAAAATCCTTGCTGCAAGAGGCTTGAGGGTTTTGACAAGCGAAGAAAAGTCCTACTGGAACAAGGTTATTGACTGCGCAAAGGCGAAGGACAGTGAAAAGGCATTTGAAGGACTTACAGACGCACTTCCGGAGACAGAAATCAACGCTATCTTTGAGGATATGCAGGAGGCGCATCCGCTTCTTAACCTCATAGACTGTCAGAACACTTCGGCACTTATGGAGCTTATTATCAATGCCGCAGGTCCGCAGGCTGCTATTTGGGGCGAGCTTAACACCGCAATCACAAAAGAGATTGAGGGAAGCGTCAGCATAGTGAAGCTCGCACTCGGTAAATGCACGGCATTTATGTATGTGTCAAACGATATGCTTGACCTCGGTCCTGTATGGATCGAGAAGTACGCAAGAGTTGCTCTCACAGAAGCACTCGGCTATGGCGTAGAAAAGGGCATCATAAGCGGTTCGGGTGTAAAGGGCGAGCCTATCGGTATGGTTAAAAACATTTCCGACGGAGTATCGGTAAACACTTCAACAGGTTATCCCGACAAGACAGCTGTCAAGGTAACAAATCTTGATCCGAAGACGTACGGCGATTTACTCGCAAAGCTTGCAAAAAGTACCACCGGCAGGGCAAGAGTTGTTACAAGAGTTGACTTTATTGTCAACCCCGTCGATTACTTCAAGAAGGTGCTGCCTGCGACAACAAAGCTCGCCGACAACGGCTTATATCAGCTTGAATGCGTGCCGTTCCCGACAACCTTTACACAGTGTGCGGACGTTCCCGAGGGCAAGGCAATTCTCGGACTCGGCAAAAACTACAAGTTCGGCGTAGGCACGGGCAAGGGCGGAAAGATTGAACCTGACAAGAGCGTCAAATTCCTTGAGGATTTAACAACCCTCAAGATTAAACTTTACGGCACAGGCAGAGCTCTTGACGACAACAGCTTCTTGCTTCTCGACATCAGTAAGCTTCTTCCGCTCGGCGAAAAACCGACAGAAACAGCAACGGCATAAAAAGAACGGAGCAATGAGAAATGACGATTGAAGTGTTGAAAAGAGAGCTGAACATCACTTGGGATGATGCGGAAACAAACGAAAAGGTGTTAGCACTCGCTGAAAGAGCAAAAAGCATAATTACAGACAAGGCAGGGCGAGAGCTCGACCTTGAAACCCCCTCTACGGCTCAACAGTTATTCTTCGATTGCATCAAATATCTCAGAAGCGACGCTTACAATCAGTTTCTTGAGGATTACTCCTCGGAGTTAACTGCTTTAAGGCTTGGAGGCGGAGAGAGTGGAACAGCGTAAAAAAATTGCATTCAAGGACGGCGTGTGTTTTCTATTTTCTCCGCTGAACAAGGAGTGTGCAAAAGCACATTTCAATTTCGCCGAGTATAAGGTAGGTATTAACCGCTTTTACTCGGCACTCCTTGCAGGAGTAGAGGTTGCCCGAGTTATTCAAATTCCGAAGTCGCCTATTTGCATAGACGGAACGGAAACGGTTGTTATTGAGGGCGAAAAATACTTCATCAAGCAAATTCAAGCGCAAACGGAAACAATTCCGCAAACGCTTGTGTTGACATTATCGAGAACGGGCTGATTTAAGATGCATTTCGAAATGAAGATTGAAAATGACGCACTTGTCAAAGAGCTTGACCGTCTTGCGAAGGTTGTTCCTAACTCAACCGAAAAAGCCGTTGAAAAAATGGCTGACGTCATAAGACCGGCGCTTATTTCCGCAGCACCTTATGACAGGAGCTCGAAACACAAGGGCAAGCACCTTAAAGAAGTAATTCGGCGAGGCACAATCGTCCACGGACGAAATTCGGCGAGGACGACGATTTGGCTTCGCCCGAGAGGAATAAGCGGAGCGAAAAAAGGACCGAGAGCCGCCAAGAATTGGGACAAGGACAAGCAAGTTTACAAGCTTGTTGTTGCCGAATTTGGACGGTCGGATCTGCCCGCAAAGCCTTTCTGGGATAAGACCGTTCAAAGCAACGCAGACAAAGCGGCTAACGCTGCTATAAAGGTAATGCAAGAGGAAATGAACAAATGACAATCAAAGAATTGATTACGGCAGTATCGGAAGAAGTGAAAATCAAATCGGCTCGCACCTTTTGGGATAAGGACGTTTTGGGCGTTCAACCCGAGGAATACATTGTGTGGAAGGTGCCGGGCTACAATGACAGGATTGACAGCGATAACGAGAATGAAATTCAAGAGAGGATTGTCAGAGTTTCGCTGTTTTCCAAAAATGACGACTTCGACGAGCGTGCCGAAAGAATAATCGAAGCGGTAAGACGCAGAGGCTACAAAGCTTACCTGCTCTCTTTCGAGGATTATGAAAAAGAGACAAAATACCATCACAAAGAATTTGAAATTATATGGAGGTAAAAACAATGAACAGAGTTAAAGCAAAGGTTGCTATTCCGATAGGTCTCGACAATATCTACGTTGCAAAATTGACAACGGATGTTGCCGGCGGAAAAACAACATACGAAGTGCCTGAATATGCCGCAAGAGCAATTAAGTGCACCATGACGCCCGTTACCAAAACGGGTACGCTTGAGAGCGACGATGCAGTTGAAATCGACCAGACTGTAATCACCGGCTACACGGTATCGATTGAAGAGTCACAGCTTGACGACTATATGAGAGCGTTGATTTTCGGGCATAGAATTGACAAGTCAGGCGGACTTGTCATCAGCAAGACCGACACACCGCCCGAGCTTGCGCTTCTTTGCCGTTCAAAGCTTTCGGATGAGAAGAATTACAAATACATCGTTCTCTACAAAGGCTCGTTCAAGAAGAATGCCGAGGAGTACGAGACAGACAAGAGAGACGCAACAACCTACAAGACGGAAACAGTCGAGGGCACATTCTACGCAAGAGAGTCGGACGGTGTTATCAAGTACGACTTGAGAAGCGACAGCACAGCTGCAGGCGCAGCGGAAAAAATCAAAGCTTGGTTTACGGCTGTTCCCGAGCCTGACGCAGAAAATCTCGCACAGGCTGCGGCAAATGTCGTTCCGACAGACAAGAAATGATTTTTGCAGTCAACTGCAAAGGAAAATAAGGGGATAGCAAACGCTATCCCCGAATTAAAAAAGGAGAAAAAATGACAGGGCTTAAAATATCGGACTTAATGATTTTTACGGACGAAATTAAAATCGGAAAGAAAATCCGTCAAATAGCGTTCAGCAACAGAGCGCTCGGCTATGCGGAGCAGTATTGCAAGGCTCAAGGCTTTCCGCTCGACACGGCAGAGATTATTAAAGAGTGCTCACAGCTTGAGCTTCGGTCGGTTTTAGCTTGCCTTTACGGGGCAATAAGAGCTAAAAACGAGAAGTACACGATAGCGAAATTCACGAACGAGCTCGTAGCGGAAAAAGTAACGGAATATTTCGAAAAGGTTACGTCGGGGCTTCAAATGTACTTGCCCGAAAAATCGGACACGGCAGAGACGGGCGAAGCGGTAGACGGGACGGAAAAGGATGTAATCGGCGATTATTTTGAGCTTGCAAGACAAGTTCTTAAAATGACCGACGAGGAAATACTTGACAGCTCAATGCGAATTATTGAGCGTCGGTTGAGCTTAACGCTCGGAATTGAAAAAGAAAATAACAAAACGGGCTACATAGACGATGTGCCCGGATTTTAAGATAGACAAGGAGCGGAAAAATGAGCACGAAATCAGATTTAAGAGTTCTCTTAGGCGTTGACGGTGAAGCGGAATTTTCCCGAAAAATGGATAAAATCGTAAAGCAGCAGAGAGAGCTTAAAGATCAATTCAAGCTTGCGAATTCGGAGCTCGGTGCAAGCGCAAGCTCCTATGATAAGGCAAAGCTTAGCGCTGAAAGCCTTACCAAGCAAATCGAAGTGCAAAAAAATAAGGTTGCCGAAATCGAAGCGGCTTATGAAAAGGCTCGCACAGAGCAGGGCGAGTTGTCAAAGACGACTATCGACTTGAAGCACGATTACGATATGGCTCAGACGGTGCTTAACAACCTTAAAAATAAGCTTGATGAAACAAACAAGACCATTGCAGAGCAGGAAAGCAGGTTTAACAAGGCGGGCGACGCTCTGCAAAAGTACAGCGACAGAATGGGTAAAATCGGCGACGGAATGACCGACGTCGGAAAAAGCCTTACAAAGAATGTATCTGTGCCAATATTGACGGCAGGCGTTACCGCAGCAAAGTCAGCAGTTGATTTTGAGGATGCTTTCGCCGGAGTTAAAAAGACGGTGGATGCGACTGACGAAGAATTTGCACAGATGTCGAAAACAACGCTTGATATGTCAACTAAGCTCGCAACCTCGGCGGAAGAAATCGCAAAGGTTGAAGAGGTTGCAGGACAGCTCGGCATTGCGAAGGGCGATATTGTTAAATTCTCGGAGGTTATGATAAAGCTCGGGATGAGTACAGACTTGTCGGCTGAAGAAGCGGCATCGGCGCTTTCCAAAATCGCAAACATAACAAATATGCCCTCGGAAAAATATGAGGCTCTCGGCAATGTTATTGTTGACCTCGGCAATAAGTTTTCGACGACTGAGGCTGATATTGTGGATATGACGACAAGGCTTGCGGCAACCGGTCAAGTGGTAGGCTACACGCAACCTCAAATGTTTGCGATTGCAACGGCTCTTTCTTCGGTCGGTATCGAAGTGGAAGCGGGCGGCTCGGCGTTCTCTAAGCTGTCAAAAATGCTTAATCTTGCCGTAGCAAAGGGTGGTAAAGACCTTGAGAAGTGGGCGAAGGTAGCCGGCGTTTCCTCGGCGGACTTCAAAAAGGCATACGAAAAAGACGCTCTCGGCGCACTCAATATGTTCATAAAGGGACTCGGCGAGATGCAGAAGAGAGGCGAAAACTCGGTTGCGGTGCTTTCGGATATGGGACTTACGGAAGTTAGGCTGTCAAATGCCGTTCTTGCCCTCGCTTCAAGTGAGGATATTCTCGGCTCTGCACTTGAGGTTGCTAATGAGCAATGGGAAGGCGGAAGCGCCTTACAAGATGAGGTTGCAAAAAGGCTTGAGACAACAGCCTCAAAGCTTAAAAACGCAAAGGGCGAGCTTGTCAAGACGGCGGTTATTTTGGGCGACAATTTTTTGCCAATGATACAGGATGTTGCGAAGAAGGTCGGCGAGCTTGCGGAACGCTTCGGCGAGCTGTCGCCCGAACAGCAAAAAGCGATTATCAAGTTCGGACTTGTTGCGGCGACGGCAGGACCGACAATAACTGCGCTCGGCAAGGTGTCGAACGGCATCAGTGCAATCACGGGCACGGGCGCAAAAGCAATAAAGTTTTTCGGCAAAATCAAAACGGGAACGTACACAGGACCTCTCAAGGAGCTTGTTAAGGGCTTATCCAAGACCGGCGCAGAGATGGGAAGCACGGCGGCGGCTTCGACGAGCCTTGCTTCTATTGTCGGCTCGGGCGGACCGCTGATTATAGCATTTGCGGCGGCAGCTGCGGTCGCAGGCGGACTTTACCTTGCTTATCGTAAAAACACCGAGGGAACGAGAGAGCTCGGAAGCGAAATTGAAAAAATATGCTCAAACTTCGGAAATCTTGATGCCGAGGTTGAGGAGGCGACAAACTTACTCAACGGCTTGCGTGACAGCGTTATCGGAATTGACAGCGAAAAGCAAGCACAGCTTAACAAGAGCATTGAGGATGTTCAGGATCAGATAACCGAGATTGCAAGGCTAAGAACAGAGCAGAGAAGAGACCTTACGCAACAAGAAATTAACAGACTTAATGAATTATTTGCAAAAATGGGCGAATTGACTGAAGCTGAACTCGAGATGATGTCGAAGAAGCAGGACGCAGTCAAGGTTATGGCTGAAAATACCAAAACTATGACAAAGCAGGAAGCTGACGACTTAATTAAGTCTGCAACCGACGCAAAGAATGAGGTTATTTCTCTCGCAAAACAACAATATGAAGGAAAAATTCTTCTTGCGCAGCAGGCTTTTGAAAAGGATAAATCCATAACAGAAGAGCAGCTTAAGCAGAAGATGGAAGATGCGGCAGCCGAAAAGGAGCAGGCTGTAGCGGCGGCGAATCAAAAGTACGGCGAAACTTACTCGATTATAACAAATTCATTCTATGAGCAAGAGCTTGCAACAGACGAACACATTAAAAAAATAAATGAGCTTGAAACGCAAAGAATAGAAGCTCAAAAGGCATATGACGAAGCACGCAGAAACAACCAAAACGAGAACACGTATTTAACATTGAAAGCTGTATGGGATGCTTGGCAGAATCTTGATGATGTGAATAGGCAGATAAGCGATTCGTATAAAAAAGTTAATCAAGACACACTTAATTCGTGGATCGAAATGGGATTAAATACTGATTTATACGGCGGTCAAGTGTCTGAGTCGGGCAAGAGAACGGCAGAGGCATTTTTGAATACTTTCAAAAACATGCCGGAAGAGATGCGATCTGCCGGTATTGATAGCATACAAGGTATGATTAACGGTCTCAAAGCAAAAGAACCGGAGTTATACAACCAAGCGGACAACACTTCCGGAGGCTTTATTAGTAGATTCCTTTCCAAGTTAGGCATTCACTCGCCGTCAAGGGTTATGAAGAAAGTTTTTGAATTCGCTATACAGGGCGGAGTTGTCGGCGTTGAAGCGGAGACACCCGAGCTTATGAAGTCTGCCGACAGCTTGGCAGAGGAGTTTGTTGACCGATTTGATGTTTCGTCAGAAATGTCGGAAAAGCTCAAGGCAAGCGCAAAGGGACTTGCGGGGCTTGATGTAGAGGCAAGGCTCGGGAAGCTGTCCTCGACCGCATCGGTTGCGACGAGGGCGCTCGCACAGCAACAGGTTACGAATTCAAAAACGCTTACAAGCAACAGCTCAACGACGAATGAGTACGGCGGTTTTGTCGGCTTGAAAATTGAAAATATGTCTGTAAATTCTGAAAGCGATATAAATATGCTTGCGGATAAAGTTGTTAACGAGCTTGTGAATATGTGCAAAGCGAAAGGAGTTAAAATATGAAGAAGTATTTTATATTTAACGGCAAGGACAGCCGGGATTTTGAAATCTATCTTGAAGAATATCCGCCGATTGTCAAGCCGAAAGAGAGGATTGACACGATAACCGTTCCCGGACGAAGCGGTACTCTTCATATGAGAGAAGCGGAAGGTGTGTACGAAAGTTACACGAAGAGGTTTGAGATTATTGCCGTCAATCCTGCGAGGATCGACGAAATCAAAGAGTGGCTCAAGGGTGCGGGCGAGCTGATAATCGGTAACGAGCTTGATTACATTTACTCGGCTTTTATCAATGCGGAAATTGAGTTTACTCGCTTCTTCCGAGGCTGGCATAAGGCGGTTATTCCGATTGAGGTTCAGCCGTATAAGGCTTCAAAAAACAAGGCGAAGGTTGCGTTTACGAAGGAGTTGACCGAGTTCAATGTTAACTCCGCAAACGCTGAAGCGTTAGCGTTTAAAATTTTTGTAAAAAAACCCGCATCAGAAAAAGTCATAGATGTTAAATTCAGCGTGGAAATTAACGGCGAAGAATTGATTTGGCTTGAGGCTGCAATTTTGAAAATAATCGTAAACAACGTTCCTGACAGCGCAAAGCCAAGTTCTGACTATTGCGCATATACAAGCGTAGATTTTGGTAATTTTGAGGTCGTGGGCGAAGCGGTAATAGACGGAATTCAAATAAAATGCGTCACAAATGAAATCACATATAAAAATAAGCCTTACTTGAAGAACGGCAAAAATACAATAAGAATGAAGAGCGACAGAACCTTTGAGTCGGCGTATATCGAATATAATGAGGTGAAGTTATGAGACAAATCTCAATTAACTATATTAAGCCGTTTCGTTGCGTAGCTCACGGAGAAAAAAACGCAGATTTAAGTCTTGAAATCGAAGTGAAAAACGATTGGAAGTTCATCGACGACGAGAACGAAAGAAAACTCGAAAACGGCGATATTATAAAAGCACCCTTGCCCGGCTCTGCCGATGAGCAATTATTCAGAATATACGAGACAGACACTTCGTCAAGCTCTTACGCAACAACTTACAAGGCTCGGCATATTTTTTATGATTTGGGCGACAATCTTATTCTTGACACACGCCCTACGAATGCTTCACCGAGAGAAGCACTCCAGAAGCTGTTGAGCAACACTCAGTTTGCGACTAATTTCACAATCGGAGAAGTATTTGAAGGCGCAAGGGCTACAGCGTATTGGCAATTTAAAAGCCCGATAGATGCCTTGATCGGAAACGAGGATAACAGCTTTATCAATCGGTGGGGCGGTGAACTCCGCCGAGACAATTACAAAATAAACTTCGTAAAGCCCGAAAATGAATTTGACGAAATTATGCTTGTTCGATACGGACACAACTTGCAAGAACTGGGGCTGACAACAAGCAACGAGGATATTGTAACAAGGATAATGCCGACGGCTCTGACCGAACAGAATGAGGTTATTAAGCTCCCCGAGCTTTACATCGATTCAGAAAATATCGCAAATTACGACAATCCGAAGATTAAAAGATACCACTACTCGGATATTCGCAGGGGCGGGGAAGGCTTTGCGAATGATGAGCAAATCTATGCTGAATTGCGAAAGAGAGCAAAGGAAGAGTTCGCAAAGGGTATTGACCTGCCAAAGATAAGCGGCAAAGTGTCGATTGTTGACTTGTCGCAAACCGTGGAATATGCCGGGGCGACAATGTATGAGGTTAAGCCTTACGACAATTTCACGATTATTGACAGAGAAGGCAACAAGTATGCGACGAGCCTTACGTCATTTGACTATGACTGCCTTGCGAAGCGGTATATCAATCTCGGGTTCGGGGACGTCGGCACGCTTGCAAATTTTCAAAAGCTTATTAAATCAATAAATTCTTGAGAGGAGAGGGAAAATGATAGAAGTTATTAGAAGGATTGACCTAAGTCATTCAAATGCTTCGGTAATTCTAACCCCGGTGCAGAATGATGCAGGCAGCAGGTTTTTAGTTGCTTCGCTAACGAGCGAGGGCGAGCCTTACACAATACCCGAGGGGTGCACGGTGCAGCTTGCCGTCCGCAAGCCCGACGGCACAAAGACCTTGACCGCTGCAAGCGTAAAAGATAACACGGTTGTTTGCGAACTTACCAATCAGAGCTTGGCGGTTAGAGGCATAGCGGATGCGCAGATCATTATTTATAACGGCTTGGCGGTACTGAAGACGCCGCCGTTTAAGCTCAATACCTTTGAGCAGATCGTGTCCGACGATACGATTGTGAGTACTGACGAGTTTACTGCATTGTCGGAAATTATGAAAAACTATCAAGAAATTTCGGCGGAAGTGAAAAATATAGGCAAATATCGAATTATAAACGATATAACATTATCGGAAGACGTGTCAGTGCTCAAAGTAACCAATGACGATAACGGCAAACCAATTAAATTAAAAGATATGTTTATGTTGTTTATAGGCGAGACCACCTTAACAGGATCACACACTATATTTTTCAACTCCGAATATGGTCAAAAATATTATATGTACAAAACATACAATTTCCCAGCCGGGATTTGCGGGCTTTTTTGCGATGTTCGCAAACTATACGGCGTGCCGATTGTAGACAAATACTTATACTTAACCTTAATGCCAAACGGAATACTTTCAAATGTTTCGGCGGACGCCATCCAAGGGCTTGCACAGACGCACTCTGGAGTGATAGCTGATATATCATTTAGGGATACTAACGGCAAACACAATTTGACAAATATAACAAGCTGGTGGCTTGGAATACCAAAGGCAGAGGTAGATAAAGGTCTTAAGTTCAAGGCTGGCAGTAGAATTAGAATCTATGGAATTGACGCAGAGTAAGAAAGGAGAACCTATGAAAGCAAGAATTTATGACAACGGGGCATATCGGGATATGACTGATGAAGAGATTGCAGAACTTTGTAATGCTGAACAGCCTTATAAGACTGAGAGCAAGAACAATCTTACAGCGCTTGCCGAGGGCTTGAGTACGGCGACCTCACTTGCGCAAGTGAGAAGCAGTGCAAAGGCTGTTCTTGAAGCGGAAAGCGAGGTTAAAAATGAGTGATGCGGTTGCGGTTGCTATAATCTCGGGTGGGCTTGCGCTTCTCGGCGTTATTATAACATCGATAAGCACTTCCCGTAATATGACGGCGCAGCTTGAGCGAAATCAAGCTGTTATCGATACGAAGATTGAAGAGCTTACAAGAGAGGTGCGGATGCATAATAATTTCGCTGAGCGAATACCGGCAATGGAACAAAAAATTAAGGATATCAATTATAGGATTGAAGACCTTAAAAATATTCACAAAGGAGTGTAAAAATTATGAAAATCAACATCAAGCAGAGGTTCAAGAACAAGACATTCGTGGTGTCGCTGATTACGCTTATTTTGGCGACACTTTATCAACTTCTTGGAATGTTCGAAATTGTGCCGAAGGTAAGCGAGGACACATTGACAAGCGGCTTAATGCTTGTCGTAAATCTGTTGTCTGCTCTCGGTATTCTTGTCGATCCGACGACAGAGGGATTGTCGGACTCGAAGAGAGCGCTTACATATGGCACGGCAGAGGACGAAAGACGAGTTGACGAGAATGACGAGGGGGCGAAATAATGAGCAAGACGGTAGTAATTGATGCAGGGCATTATACCGGCTACAATCAGTACCCGGCAGCGAAAGGTTACAGCGAGGGCAATCAGATGTGGAAGCTCGCAGGCTATCTCAAGTCTTCGCTTGAGCGTTGTGGCGTCAAGGTAATTTTGACAAAATCCTCTTGCGGAGAAAATCCCGGACTTACAACAAGAGGTGCAACGGCAGGGCGAAATCACGCTGATATATTCTTGAGCTTGCACTCGAACGCAGTATCAAGTGCAGTCAATGACAATGTTATAGGCGTTGAGGTGTATCATTCGATTTTCAACGGCTCAAGCTTTGCGAGCGTTCTTGCCTTGACAGTATCAAGAATAATGAATACGAAGAATAGAGGGGCGAAGACACGCAGAGGCTCGGGCAATTGGGATTATTACAGCGTTATCAAGGGTGCAGTTGACAGCGGCTGCAAGGAAGCGTATCTTATCGAGCACGGCTTCCACACTTCGCACCACGACGCAAATTTTCTTATTGTTGACGGAAATTTGAAAACTCTTGCCGAAGCGGAATGCAAGGTTATATGTGAGAAGCTCGGTGTTAATTACGCAACCGAGGCAAAGCCTCAGCCTACAAGCAACGGTTTTCTTGTTAGAATTGTTGACAAAAATCTCAACATTCGAAGCGGTCCGTCAACAGCTTATAGAATCGTCGGACAAATAAGAGACGGCGGTGTTTACACGATTGTTGAGACGAAAGGCACGGTCGGCAAGGCAGGCTCTTGGGGTAAGCTCAAGAGCGGCGCAGGGTGGATAAGTCTTAACAAGTGCTTTGTTAAGCGGCAGTAGATGCTATTTCATTCTAAGTAAAAAAATAAAGGAGAGCATTTGCTCTCCTTTATTTTTTAGAATATAACAGGTGTATTCATAATATAGCCCTTTCTGTTGCAATGAGTCCTTTTCTCCTTGCAAACATTATTTTAGTACATAATATTCATTTTGTCAATAAATATTACAATGGAATGCCGTCTTTTTTGTTATTATTCATTCTTTCTTTAGCTTCTGCCCTTATATTTGCATTCATTTTCATGTTTTCTTTTTTCTTGTTATTCCAATTTTTATATAGCTTTATAACATTTGGATAAAAAATCTCTTCGGTTTCGTTAGAAATACAAATATAAGGATATATTATATTTACAAATCCTAAATATGTTTGATGCAAAGAATTAAATAGCATATCACTATCAGATACATTTTGGTTTATTGACATAGCATAGCATTCTAAAAGATTTGCCGTATCAACTAAAATAATTCGAAATTTTATATTTGTTAATTCCGCAGAATCATCTTTATTAAAAGAAAGTATGCCATATCTATTGGCGTATTCAAAAATTTTATCGGTGTGAATTTCTTTGCTTCCGTTTTCAAAAATCTCGGAGTATTTTTGAAGTCGTTTATCGTCTTGTAAGTCTGATTTGACAAAAGAATCAAATTCATTAGATAAAATAAAATTGAAAAAATCAAAATCAGTAAATATAGTTTCACATTCGTATCTCAGCACATTCTTTGTGAAAGAAATTTGTGTTAACAAATCCTTTGCATATCCTTTAGCAATTTCCAGTCCTGCTTCTTTTCTTGCTCTGTTTTCGTGCAATCTGGAATCGTTTACAAATGCTATAAGTTGTAGCACAACAAAAAGGCAAGAAATAATAGCGATAGAATCAGCGGTCATTGAAAGAACTTCGGGTAAAGCAAATTTCTTTTGTATAAACAAAATAAAAAAAGCGGCAATAATTATTACCATAAATGATATAAACAGTATACAAGATATCGGTTTATGGTTTTTTGACGGCTTTAAGAGCAAAATTCGGCTTTTTGCTTAGCGTGTGTAGAATTTTTAATCATACATTTATTCCTTTCACTGTTTTTTCTATAATCTCATAAAATACAAAAAATGTCAATATGTGTAACAATAATTAACTTTTGAAAGAAAACTGTATTATAAATGGTATAGGAATAAATCATAACCAACTGCCATAAAGACCGCCGTATTGGCTGATTATGATTTGCGCATACTTAGGATTTGGGGTTTTTATATTGACAGGGTACTGTAATTTTTTCTCATATTGAAACATCAGCAATCACACTCCTTAGTTACATCCCACGGCCACGGGTCTTTAAGCCATTCCTTACTGTCGGCAGGGCAGGAAATAGCGCCGTAGGTGGCTTCAAATTCCTTGAGCATTGCCTTGTAGGCCGCCATATATTCGTTATATTTCTTCTGTGCTTCAAGGTCATTCGGGTGGGTGTCGAGATATATATGAAGCTCTAATGCCGCAAATTGCACCGAAGAAAGCTTATATAATGCCGCTGTTCTGTTGCTCATATACATTTACCTCCTAAAAACGGCTTGTTGAGGTCAGGGAAAACCGTTCCGTATTTCAATGCCGTTTCGGGTTTGTACATTGTTGTATCCGTTTGGAAAGGCACATAAGCCATTGTCGTGACAACTTTATCCGGCAATACCGAAGTGCCGTAATACGAGCTTATACTGCCGAAATTCAATTCGCAGCAGGCTTGCTCGGGTATCGTGCATTTTTCTCTAATATCCAATGTAAACTCTCCTTGTAATTTTTTGCTCCCCGTTTCATTATATGTGCTTAAACAGGGAATGTTAAAAACGGCGGCTTTCGTGCGCTATTTGTTGACAATCGGCGAAAAAAAGCGTATATTTATCTCACTGCAAAATTTAGTGTGTTTACGGAGTGTATTATGAATAAATTAAAAAAGTTCACAAGCTTAATTGTAATGCTTTTGAAATTTACTCTGTTTTTTTTATTGTTTGCAATATTCTTTTTGCTTTTCGGTATAAATAATGCGTGGCTTTTGCACGTTTCGAGAACTGCCGCCGTTACAATGTTTACCTTTGCTGTTTTGGGCCTTGCGTCAATGTCGATTTTCGGCGGATACAGTATAGGCATCAATAAGAGCAAGCCGATAATCAGCTCGCTTTCTCTTGCGACATTTTTTACGGATATTATCACATATGTTCAGTTGTGCATAATGAACACGAACTCGGCTAACAACCAAACCTTTAAACTTGAGGATTTGGATATACTTGTGCTCGTCTATGTGCTTCAGCTCATAATGATAATCGCATTGACATATTTCGGAAATCACGTCTTTTTTACAATAAATTCGCCCGAAAAATGTTGTGTTATCACGACCTCGAAATATGCACTCAACAGCGTTGTACCCAAGATTTTGAAATATAAAAAGCAGTATAATATTACCGATATGATACTTTTCACGTCGCCCGATTTGTTCGACATTATCAACCGCTGCGACACCGTGTTCGTGTATGACGTTCCCGTTTCCTCAAAGACAATGATAATTGAATACTGCTATGCCAACAACAAGAATATCTATTACAATTTTGAAATGTGCGATATTGTCGCTTTGAGAGGCAGAACGGCAATTTTGGACGATAAGCCGCTTTACGCTTCACAGGTCAAGGGACTTACCATTGAGCAGAAATTCTTTAAGCGCTTGCTTGACGTTTTCGGCTCGCTCTGCGGTCTTATTGTTCTTTCACCGCTTTTTGTGATAAGTGCTCTTTGCATTAAGCTTGAGGACGGCGGAAAGGTGCTCTTTAAGCAAAAGAGGGCTACGCTCGACGGTAAGATTTTCTATGTTTATAAATTCAGAACAATGAAAGAAAAGGACTCTGTCAACCGCTCCGTTACAAGTGATGATGACCGTATAACGAAAGTCGGAAGATTTTTGCGTAAATTCAGAATTGACGAACTTCCACAGCTTATAAATATTCTTAAAGGTGAAATGAGCATTGTCGGTCCTCGTCCCGAAATGGTTGAAAACGTTGATGAATATACCGATATGCTCTCCGAATTCAGCTATCGCTTGAGGGTTAAGGCAGGACTTACGGGTCACGCACAGATAGCAGGTAAATACAACACCTCGCCAAAGGATAAGCTTGTGCTTGACCTTATGTATATCGAAAAATACAGCCTTTGGCTTGATATTAAACTTATATTCCAAACGCTGACCGTCTTTTTCAAGGCGAGCGACAGCACGGAAGCTTTCGGCAAGGGCGAAGAATTTGAATTTTTCACTCAAGAAGTTGAAAAGGAAGAAAACAAAGAACAGGATAAATAAACAAAAAGTCGGCAAGGCTGAGTGTTCATAAGGCAGTTTTGCTTCAAAACAACATCTTTTTGCACAATAATTCGTTAACCCCCACAGATAATGCTAACGCATATCTGTGGGGGTTGCCTTTTCTTGTATCAAAAATATATTATTTTGAAGTGCATTGCAGTTTCGTAGCTATAAAAATTCTTTTATGCTGAAGCCGAGAAGTGAAGCAAGGCTGTCGCCTTGCGAGGCTTTTTGGCAAAAGCATAAGAAATTTTTATGCGAGAAACCAATACTTCCTTATTAACACTCAGCCGATGAACCGACTTTTTTATGTGTGAAATTATTTATTTTTTAAGCCTTGCTTCAAGTCTGTACAACGGCAAGCCCTGTTCGGCAAACCTCTGCTCGTATTCGGTTACGATATTGCCCTCAAAATCGCTGTTGTGCAAATCCCTGATAACGCTTGTTACCTCAAAGCCGTTGTTATTGAAGCTCTCGATTGAATATTCAAAGAAATCAAGACTGTCAGTCTTTTGAACTATCAAAGCATCGGGAGTTAAGATTTTCTTGTAAATGCTCAAAAACTCGGGACTTGTAAGCCTGTGCTTTTCATGTCTTGCTTTCGGAAACGGAGTGCTGAAATTCAAGAATATTTCCGAAACGCTGTGCTCTTTGATAAAAACGGGGAGGTATTCTGCCCTCATTTCAAGAAAACGCAGGTTGTCAAGATTTTCTTCCTTTGCCTTTTCGCAGGCAATTACCAATACACCCGGTACACATTCGATTCCGACAATGTTTTTATCGGGATTTCTCTTGGCATATTGGGTTGCAAATTGACCTTTACCGCAGCCTATTTCAAGCACAAGCGGTGCGTCATTTGCAAAATGCTTTGAAAAATCGATATATTCGTGAACATTATCAATATTTCTCAAATCAAAATCGGGTATTGAATAGGGGATACGAAGGTCGCTGCAATTATCACGCCTTGTATCAAGATTTTTTAATTTTCTGAATCTCATTTTATCACCGCATAGAATAATATCATATTTTTTTTGATTGTGCAACGTAAATTATCGGCGTTTAATTTTATTGAAATTACCATCTTGAACAAAGAACATGTTTATGATATTATTTTAATATAAATTTTGCTTTGAGGTGTGAAATATGGCGAGAAGAGATAAAATAAATTATTACCTTGACCTTGCGGAGGCTGTTGCTCACAGAAGCACTTGCCTGCGCCGTCATTACGGAGCTGTTATAGTTTCAAACGATCAGGTTATATCGACAGGCTATTCGGGTGCGCCGAGAGGCAGAAAGAATTGCTGTGATTTGAACAGATGTATCCGTGACGAGCTTAAAATTCCGAGAGGGGAAAGGTACGAGCTTTGCAGAAGCGTACACGCAGAGGCAAATGCGATTATCAGCGCTTCAAGGAATGAGATGCTCGGCGGCACACTTTATCTTGTAGGACTTGAGAGCAACGATGTTGACTATGTCGAGAACGCAAACAGCTGTTCGATGTGCAAGAGAATGATTATAAATTCGGGCATTGAGCATATTGTTATCAGAGATACAAAGGACGAGTACAGAATAGTTCACGTTAAAAAGTGGATTGACGACGACGATTCGCTTTCAGGCGTGTTCGGATATTAAGATATTAAATTAGCTATTCATCTTACACAGTTGGGCTGGGTTTGTTCCCTGTCCGAACAAACCAACGAAAACAAAACAATTATCGGCTGTTATCAATTTGAAAAGCAGACGAAACTTAAGGCTCCCTCTGACGAGGGAGCTGTCATTTTTCTTTCGAAAATGACTGAGGGAGAGAAAGCAATAGCAGTCAAACATTAATGATTTTATCAAATTTGAAAAGCTAAGCGACCGTAGGGACAGGGCTCGCCCCTGTCCGATTTTTCAAAACTGTATACTATGTCCTTACACAACCTGTATACTATCTTATTACACTATGCAACTTGTCTCTGCCGTTAAATCACAACAAATCAACGGTTACAAGCAATTATATTTTTATATTATACCGTAGGGGCGAACTGTGTTCGCCCGTTTTTAATTTGCTATGAATCGGCTGGCGACCGCAGGTCGCCCCTACGGGTTGTGCGTGTAAATTAATATCATTTTCAGCAGTAAATTATCATAAATTAACAACAATCTAACGTCGGCAGCAAGCCACCGCCCTACCACGTCGTCGTTAGCACCGTATCGTTCGCAACAGGCTTTTGCTGTCTCCCACTCACTATGCAACTCCTCCTTTTCCGCAAAAATCACGTTCGGCTCGCCTGTTCGGCTGTAAACGCCCTCACAGCGGCTCGCTGTCGCTACCAACTTTTGCCCCTGTCCGTTACAGGCTCCCTTGTAAAGGGAGCTGTCATTTTTGTATAACAAAAAATGACTGAGGGATTTTATAAAATCATACAAAATCGCATAAACCTAACCTTACAATCCCTCTACCGTACCCTTTACGCAATGGAGGCTGAACGTGCGAATTATGCGTAAATTTTAATATCATTTCGACCGAAAAACCGTTGTTTTTTCCCTTAATATACACGTTACTCAACGCACAATGGGTATTTTCAATAAATTATCGCACACACGTTTGTTGAATGTGCCTAATTATATTTGCTACCTTGAAAAAAAACTTTGTATATGGTATAATTTTCTTAAAATTTTGCGTAAAAATACGCACAAAGGATGGGTAAGATGAGCAAAAATTCTCAATCTCCCGAGGGAACTATCAAGCATAACACCTATACCGGTAAGGAATTGACCGGTTACTTGGTAGGTCTTGCGGGACAAAACATTATTTACAACATTATTTCCGGCGGACTTCAGTATTACTGGCAGTCAATTATTTTCTTGCCGGCGATGGCTATCTCGACAATATTCTTTATTGCCCGTGTATGGGACGCAATCAATGACCCGATGATGGGCTCGATCGTTGACCATACAAGAACCAAATGGGGTAAATGTAAGCCGTACCTTATGTTTGTTCCGATTCCGATCGGTATTATCACAATCCTTACTTTCTGTAACGGAACATATACCGACTACACCTCAACCACGGCGCACGTTTTAATTGTCGCTTGGGCGGCAATTTCCTATATCCTTTGGGGTATGTGCTACACAGTCGGCGATATTCCGATTTGGGGCGTAACCTCTCTTATGACCGACGACGAAAACGACAGAGCAAAGGCTCTTTCTCTTGCTCGTATCGTAGCAAATGTCGGTGCTATCGGTATGCTTATTACCTTTGCGGGTAAGGCTCTTTCGCCGATGTTCCAGAAGCAGGGTCTTGACATTCTTCATGCGGATAAGAAATCCTATCTTATAATCGCAGTTATCCTTACCGTGTTTGCGACTGTTCTCTTCCAGTTTGCAGGACTTTCCGTTAAGGAGAAGGTTAAGCAGTCAGACGAAACACACACAATGAAGGAAAACTTCAAGACTATGTTCTCCAATGACCCATTCAGAAGACTTCTTATTTCGGGTATTTTGAGAAGCCCCATTCAGCTTCTTTCAATCGTTGGCTTGACGCTTGTTATGTACTATTTCTTCGACAACAACCTTGCTAACCTTATGGTTGACGGCAAGCTTCAAATCGAAAAAATCATTCAGCTTCTTGTTATGGCCTTGGGACTCCTCGGCGGTATGATTATCGGTACAGCCGCTACTCCCAAAATGGCAAACAAGTTTGGTAAAAAGCAGCTTTACAACTTCTATTCAATCGCAGGCGCAGTTCCGTTTGCTTTGATTTTCGGCGTTTACAAGCTTGCTGACGGCAACCTTATGCAGAGCATGGGCTACGTTATTCTTATGGCTGTTATGATGTTCGCTGCTTCTTGGGCTATGGGCTCAATCAACATTCTTCAGTCGATTATGATTGCCGACTGCGTTGACTATGAGGAGTACACAAACGGTATCCGTACCGACGGCGTATTCTTCTCGGGTCAGTCGTTTATCACAAAGCTTTCAATGGGCGTTTCATCACTCATTTCGGGCTTCATTTATTCGGCTGTTAAATACAGTGCGGAAAACATTGCACAGCTCAACGTTGACTTGGCTGACGGCAAATACCGTTTCTATGAAGCGGCTGACGGTAAATACGCTATGGCGATGTTCCTTCTTATTTCTATTCCGCCTGCAATCGGTATGCTTCTTTCAGCTATTCCCACAATTAAGTATTCGCTTACAGATGAAGAGCACACAAGAATTCTTAACGAGCTTATCGTAAGAAGAGAGAACAAAGATAAATAATCAAATAAAATTAACCCTGTTGCAATTGCGACGGGGTTAATGCTTTATATAGGATATAAAAACATAAATGTAAAAATAAAATGACAAAATAAAAGAGTCCGAACACATAGTGTACGAACTCAGTTGGTGCCGGTGGCCGGGGTCGAACCGGCACGGTATCGCTACCACTGGATTTTGAGTCCAGCACGTCTGCCAATTCCATCACACCGGCAAGTGCATTGCATTTTGGCAACAAAAGTATTATACACAAAATTAGAAATTTGTCAACCTCTCAAGGCACATTCCGTCATAAATTTTTATATTATTTTAAGCAATGCAGCTCGTTTACACATTTTCCCGTCTTTTCAAAGGATAAAATGTTTTCGATTGTTGTTTTTGCAATGTTGTTAAGCGCTTCCGTCGTGAGATACGCTTGGTGCGAGGTTACAAGCACATTCGGCATTGTGATAAGCCGTGCGAGTGTGTCGTCCTCAACAATATGCCCCGAATAATCCTCAAAGAATATATCCGATTCTTCCTCGTACACGTCAAGGCAGGCGCCGCCGATTTTTCTTTCCTTGATTGCTTTCAGCAGAGCTTTTGACTCAATAAGCGGTCCTCGTGAGGTGTTGATTATAATCGCCGTTCTTTTCAGCTTTTTAATGCTGTTCTTATCGAGCATATGATAGGTTTCTTCCGTCAGCGGACAATGGAATGAAATTATATCGCTCCTCTCGTACAGCTCGTCAAGGCTTACATAGTCAATATCGGAGCTTTCAATCGGATATTTATCGTATGCGATAACATTCATTGAAAATCCCTTGCATATATCGATAAAAGCCCTGCCGATTTTACCTGTGCCGATTACACCTGCCGTTTTGCCGTGCAAATCAAAGCCTACAAGTCCGTTGAGCGAAAAATTAAAATCCTTAGTCCTGAGATATGCCTTGTGAGTTCTTCGTACCGAGGTCAGAAGCATAGCCATAGCGTGTTCTGCTACGGCAAAAGGGGAGTATGACGGAACATTGAACACCGCAATCTTTCCCTCCGTGTATTTCAAGTCTATATTGTTATATCCTGAGCAGCGCAGAGCAATAAACTTTACATTGTATTCGCACAGCCTTTCGATTACGCTTTTGTCGACTGTGTCGTTTACAAACACGCATATCCCGTCAAATCCGCACGCAAGCGGAGCCGTGTCGTAATTAAGCTTGGAGTCGAAGAACTTTATATTGATGTTTTTACCCTCCGAAAACTGTTCAAATGACGGTTTGTCGTAGCTTTTTGTGTCGAAAAATGCTAAATTCATATAATCACCCGTCTTATTTTTTGTGCTTACAAACAATTTATTCAAAATTTACAAAATCGCAATATTTTTTTGTTGATTGAAGTTTTCTGACGTGTTAAAATTAGATGAATATGTAAAATTTGGATGGAGGTCTGTTTACATGGTGAAAAAAACTGTAAATAAGGTGCAAAGCGTATTTCTAAGTGCTTTGCTGATAATCCTGACGCTCGTACCCGGAATGAGCGTGTTTGCCATCGGCGAGTCGATTACAATAACCGACGAAAACGGTAACAAAATAACCGATAAAGTCGAGGTGAAGGAGTATCATACCGTTCAGCTTGGCTATAAGCTTTCGGATAATATTCCCGAGGGCTCAACGGTTGTGTGGGAGAGCAATCTTCCGCTGCTTGCCGACGTTGATGAAACGGGTAAGGTAACAGGATATGACTACTCAAAGGCAGCTATAATTCAGCTGTGGCTTGATGAGCAGGTTCGTCCTTTACCGTTAATAGGCGAGTCCCTTGCAAAGTCCATTGAAAAGGCAATCAAGGACAGCGGAATGGACCCCGAAACCATGAATACAGACATGCTTGTCGGCATTGTAAGAGCTATTGCAGGCGATAAAATCGCAGACAGCCTTAAAAATTATCTTGACAATATGAATGTTGAGGTTACAGCAACTGTATACAATGCAGAGGGTAAGAAGCTCTGTAAGGATAAAGTCAATGTCCTTGTAACTCAAAACTTGTTAGGTTCAGTTGCACCGACAGGTGTACATATCACTAATAGAAAAAAAGTACCGTTAAAAGTTGCTGTCGGCGCAACCGTTCAGCTCTACGGTGCAGTCAGCCCCGTAAGACTCAAGCAGGGCGTTAAATGGAGTATCGATAACGGTATATCCTTAGGAGCTTCTAAGGTTGCAACCGTTTCCGATACCGGACTCGTTACGTTTATCGGAACAGGTAAGGCAACAGTTAAAGTGCAGCCCTCAAGCGCACTTTATGCTGCTTTCAGCGATAAAATTACATTTGAAGTTGTTGACCCCGCAGACCTTCCCGTCAAGAGCTTCGATATAGTAGGCGTTGAGAATGTTTATGAGGGCAAAACCCTTCAGCTTGCCATAACAAATGTTGATCCCGCCGGTGCTTATACAGGTGACATTGTTTGGTCAAGCGCAGATCCGACTATTGCCGTAGTTGACAATAACGGTCTTGTTATGGGACTTGACGGTGGAACGGTAAGCAAGAAGGTTGATATTACCGCTACTATCGGTGAGGCTTCGACTACCGTTAATGTAACTGTTATTCGTTCGGGTGTTACAGGCTCGCTTTCCGGAATTGAAATTTCGGGCGATACTGTGATTCCAAATGACAGCCCGTCACAGTATACCTCTACGCTCATGCCCTCAAGGCTTAACAATAATAAATCGGTTGTCAGAGAGTGGGGACTTTTGGACACCGCCACAAATAAAACTGTGTGGGCAACAGCGAACACTCCTGCCGAAATTTCAACCGCAACCCTTGACAGCAACGGACTTTTAAATCCGAAATCAAGCGGTGTAATAACACTTGTCGCAAAGGCAACCTTCAACGGTTCATCTGTTGAGACCTCTATTGATGTTATTGCAGGAAAAGCAATCACCGATTTCCAAATAACAGGTAAATCAAGCGTAACCGAAAATTCGACCATTCAGTTGAGCATTGCAAACATTTTACCCGAAGACCATGACGAAGCATTGCTTTCAACAGTAAAATGGTCATCTGCCGATCCGTCTATCGCTTCGGTTGATGAAAACGGCGTTGTAAAAGGTCTTGATGCAGGCGGATACGGTCCCGGATTTTCCGCTAAAACAATGATTTATGCAACAATCAGCGGTGTAACAAAGGCATTTGAAGTTACCGTTAGGGGTGCGCTTATAAACTATGTCACATCTGCAAGAATTGAGGGAAACGACTATGTAATTAAGGATTTCCCCGTTCAGTATAAATCTCATTTTACACCGAAAAGACTTGATATTACTAAGGTGCTTTGGGGCTTGCCCACAGATGAGGGAAATGCTCCGTGGAGTGCTTCAAATACACTTAACAGCTCGGGCAATATGGAAAACGCCGTTGCGAGCGTAAGCAGTGACGGCCTTGTTACAGGTAAAACGGCAGGCGAGACAACGCTTCATCTTTTCGGAAGAAGAAACTTTACCTCGCATAATGAGGCAACAAAGAAAATCACAGTCGTTGAGGTTGAACCTAAGAGCATTACCGTAACCGCACCTACAAAGACTGAATATGTCGAAGGTGAAACCAAACTTGACCTTGCCAATCTCAAGGTGGAACTTACCTATGACAGAGCTGACCTTGAAAAATACTACGGTGAGGATTTGGCTACCGTTTCAGATGATCAACTTCGTGTTGAGGTTACCGATTATACTGTCGGTGAAATAAATCAAAAAATACTCGATGACGAGCAGTACATAGTTGTATCCGTTGTAAGAGCAGGAAAGACTTACAGAGGTGTATTTTCAATCACTCTTAAATCGAAAGAACTTACCGATATTGAAATTACAAATCCGCAGTATAAGTATATAGAGGGCGTGACCGAACTCGACCTTTCAGGCTTGACGGTTAAGGCAAATTATGCTAACGCAGAGTCTGAATTTGTAACGGATTATACGGTTGATACATCCGCTTTTAATCCTAAGCTTTTCAATGAGGAACAGCAGATTACCGTTACATATACCCATGCAGGCAGAAGTGCTTCAAAAACCTTCCCTGTCATTGTTTACGGCATACCTGTTTTGAGCGTTACTAACGGAGATTATGACGGAAATTGGACAGCGAAAAATGTGTCTTTCCATTTTGATTCGACTAATAAACTCAACGGAATAAAATATTATTTCAAAACAGAAAAAAATCCGAATTGGACACCGCTTTCTTCAGATTATTTTGTTGTAAATACCAATGGCGATGATGTTTACTATTTTAAAGCTGTAAATAGCGAGGGCGTCGAAAGTGAGATTTCGCAGGGCTACAGAGTTAAATTCGACAATGTAAAGCCTAAATTTACCCTTGAGCAGTCTGTAACGGCTTTGACAAATCAGTCGTATACGGTAAATATTAAAAATATCACGGTGGGCGAATCAGGCGTTAAAGCGATCACGCTCAACGGCGAGGATATAACGGGACAGACTGAATTCACCGTAAATGAAAACGGTGCTTATACCGTTGTGATAACAGCGAATAACGGTCTTTCCAATACGCAGACGCTTAATGTAAATAACATTGATAAGTCTGCACCCGTTGTAAACTCAATTTCTCTTGAACACAAGGTGAAAGGCGGAATTGCAAGACTTCTCAACGCCTTGACCTTCGGCAAATTCTTTAATGAGCAGGTTGAAATTACAATTTCAAGTGAGGACATCGGAGTTGCCGGAATTGACAGGGTAGAGTACAGACTTCTCGATGAAAACGGCGAGCCGATAAGCGATAAATGGAGCGTATATTCCGAAAACGGCAAGCCTGTTGTTGACCCGAATTTCAAGGGCTATGTTCAGGCAAGAGCTTTTGATAAAGCGGGCAATGTTTCCGATTATTACCGTTCTGACGGCTTCGTGATTGATGCCGATATTCCGTCTGAGGTTACCGTTTCCGCCACCTTTAAGGACGAAACATATACCGATGGCAAGTGGGTATCGGACAGCGTTGAAATTACGCTTGAGTCATCTGCTTATTCGGGAATTTACGAATACCTTTACAGAGTTGACGGCGGAAAATGGATTTCCTCAAAAGACGGAAAGATTACAGCTTCGGAGCAGGGGGTTCATACCTACGAGTTTAAGGCTGTTTCTAACTCTGACCTTGAAAGTAAAATCACCTCATTCACAGTGAAAATAGACAGACAAGTGCCGATAATCCGTGTTGATTTTAAGGGAACATTCGGCAGATGGACCAGCGACGAGGTAGTATTTGACCTCTCAACCCTTGAAGATTCGCTTTCGGGTATTACATATTATTACACCGACGGAAACAGTGAATGGACGGAGATTACCACGGGCGAGGTTATATCGCTTCGTGAAAATACAAATGCAAATTATTCCTTTAAGGCTGTAAACGGTGCTGGAACTCAAAGTCCTCCGTCAGATGCGTATTATGTTATGATTGATACCGTAACACCTGAAATAGAACTCGTTAAGGGTGAAATAACCTCTCCGAATTCTCCGTTTACTGTAAGTGTAAATGCTACTACGGGAGCTTCCGGTATTAAGAAGATAACTGTAAACGGCGCTGATATTACAGACGAAAAAGCATTTACCGTAACTAAAAACGGTACATACAGAGTAATGGTTTTCGCTCAAAACGGACTTTTCAGCGAAAAGGAAATTACAATTACAGATTTTGACAGTTCAACTCCTAAAATTGAGAGCGTAAGTGTTAAACAGCAGGACGGAAATTCTGTTGTAAGACCGATAAGCTCAACCGAGTTTGCGGTATTTATGAACAACACCGCAGAAATAACGGTCAATGCCTCGGATGCTGAAACGGGCATTGCAAGCATCAGCTACAGACTTGTAAATTCCGACGGTACTGTCAAGAGCGATTGGACAGCTTATGACGAAAACGCAAAGCCTGTAATCGACACGGCGTTTAAGGGCACAGTCGAGGTAAAGGCTACCGATAACGCAGGAAACGTCAGCGAGATTTACAAATCAAGCACCTTTACCGTTGATACCGTAAATCCCGAAAAGGTTGTTGCAACCGCTACTTCGGGCGGAGAGACTTATGACGGCGGTTATACAAATAAACCTGTTAAAATCAGCCTTTCTTCAAATGCGTTCTCGGGAATTTATAACTATGAATACAGAATTGACAACGGCGAGTGGGCAATTCTCAAATCAAATACGGTAACAGCTATTGAGGGTGTTCACACTTATGAGTTTAAGGCTGTTTCTTATTCGGGACTTGAAAGCGAAACAACTTCGCTTACAGTAAAGATTGATACTGCAAAACCGATACTTTCCGTTGCGGTAAGCGGTAAGCTTAATCCCACCGTGAACAAAAATGTTACCTTTATGCTCGGTGCGACAAATTCCGATTCGGGCGTAACTTATTACTACAACGACGGTACGGGCTTTAAGGCACTTGACGGCAATATTCTTACCGTTGAGCTTACAAGCGCAAAAACATACACCTTTAAGGCTGTGAACGGTGCAGGAAACGAAAGCGATATTTCCGACGAGTACGTTATAACAGTTGACAAAACCGATCTTATAAACACCATTGAAAAAGCTAATTCGCTCGATATGGCAGACGTTACCGACATTACCTCGGCTGACCTCACAAAAGCCATTACAAGCGGTAATACGGTGCTTGAAAACAGCGGTGCTACCGTAACGGAGATTTTCGATGCGATATTAGAGCTTGAAAATGCGATGGATAAGCTTGAATACAACAAGCTCCTTGTCAATGATAACGCTTCGCTTCTTGTTGACAGAAACACCAACACTCAATATACCTATATGGTAGGCTTGAATCCCACAGCGAATACCGTTTTAGATGTTGAAGCACAGTTCCGTAACAGAAATGTTCAGATTGAAATAACAAAGGACGGCAAAAAGCTTTCAGGCTTCGACAGAGTCGGAACAGGCTGTATTGTAAAATGTATATCCGCAATAGATCCGAGCGTTGTTTATGAGGTTGCAACGGTTATCCTCTATGGCGATGTAAACGGCGACGGTCTTGTTAACGAAACGGATATGAAATTGGTTTTTGATGATGCCTTTTACGGTACGGAAAATATCAAACCCGACAGCATTTATTACATTGCCTCAGATGTTTCAAAAGACGGCGTGCTTGATATGTTTGACTACTTCTATCTTGACGGTATCGCTTCGGGTAACAGAGAATTTGACCAAACTCAAACGCTCTATAAATAATTCTATAAACAATAAAAGCTCTGTTTGATTTTCAAACAGAGCTTTTTGCTGTATATTATGCTTTGATTTACGCTTTGATCATAGCGGAGAATTCGCTCTCCGAGATTATCTTGACTCCGAGGTCTTGTGCCTTTTGAAGCTTGCTTCCTGCCGATTCTCCCGCTAAAACAAAATCGGTCTTTTTAGAAACTGATGACGATGTCTTTCCGCCGTAGGTTTCAATAATTTCAGAAGCTTGTGTTCTTGTGAACTGACTTAAAGTGCCTGTCAAAACAAAGGTTTTACCCTCAAATCTGTTGTCAATTACCTTCTTTTCACTTCTCATATTCAAGCCTGCCGACTTCAAATCGTTTATAAGTTCAATCGCCTGCGGGTGCGAGAAGAAATCAACAACCGATTCTGCCATAATTTCGCCGTAGCCGTCGATTGAAAGAATATCGTCCTTGCTTGCCGAAATGATGCCGTCTATATCCTGAAAACGGTCGGCGAGGAGCTTAGCCGCCTTTTGACCGATATGACGAATACCGAGTGCAAAAATAAGCTTTCCTAAATCATTTTTCTTTGATTTTTCAACCGCTTTTTTAAGATTGTCGGCACTTTTCTTTCCGAGACGTTCAAATTCCGCAACCCTGTCAAAATCAAGCTTGTAAATATCTGCGGCGGTTTTGAGCATACCCTCGTTTACAAGCAATTCAAGGTTAGCGTCGCCGAGTCCCTCAATATCCATTGCGTCCCTTGAGCAGAAGTGAATTAACATTCTCAAAAGCTGAGCAGGGCAGTCGGGATTATTACAGCGAATTGCCGCTTCGCCTGCTTCTCTTGTAACTTTTTCTCCGCACGACGGGCAAACGTCGGGCATTTTATAAGGCTCGGAGCTCTCTGCGTGCTTGCTGACCTCCAAAACCTCGGGGATAATATCGCCTGCTTTTCTGATAATCACCGTGTCGCCTATGCGTATGCCCTTTTCCTTGATGAAATCCTCATTGTGAAGCGTTGCACGGCTTACGGTTGAGCCTGCAACCAAAACGGGCTCAAAAACCGCAGTAGGAGTTAAAACGCCCGTTCTGCCGACATTTATTTCAATATCTATAAGCTTCGTTTGCTTTTCCTCGGGCGGATACTTCCATGCAAGTGCCCACTTGGGACATTTTGCGGTACTGCCTAATTTTTCCCTCTGGTCGAAACGGTTTACTTTTATAACTGCGCCGTCAATATCAAAGGGGAGAGTGCCTCTGATTGAGCCGATTCTGTCAAGCTCCTTTATAACGTCGTCGATATTGTCAAATTCATTGTAAAACGGAATTGTCTTAAAGCCGAGACTCTTAATATAATCAAGTGACTGCTTGTGGGTTTGCAGGTCTTTTCCGTCAATCTGCTGAATGTTAAAGACGAAAATATCAAGTCCTCTCTGCGAGGTTATTTTCGGGTCCTTTTGACGTAGGCTTCCTGCGGCGGCATTTCTCGGATTCTTAAACGGCTTTTCCTCGTTTAACTCCTGCTTTTTGACGATTTCAAAGAACTTTTCTTTGGGCATATAAACTTCGCCACGCACTTCGATAAACGGAAGCTTTTCCTTTAGCGACAGCGGAATTGAACGGACTGTTTTAAGGTTCGCCGTAATATCCTCGCCTGTAACTCCGTCGCCTCGTGTAGAGCCTCTTGAAATAACACCGTTTGAGTATTCGAGCGATACCGAAAGTCCGTCGATTTTAGGTTCGACAACATAAGTTGCGTCGGGGCATACCTCTTTAACTTTTCTGTCAAAATCGAGCACTTCGCTTTTATCGAAAGCGTCCTGTAAGCTCTCCATTTTTACAATATGCGTAACGCTTGAGAACATATTTTTATCTGCCGTACCGCCTACTCTGTGAGTAGGCGAATCCGCCGTCAAAAGCTCGGGATATTCTTCTTCGATGGACTTCAGCTCACGCATAAGCATATCGTACTCATAGTCCTCAATATCGTTCTCGTTTTCTATATAATATCTGTATATATGATGGTTAAGCTCTTTTCTTAACTGTTCGGCTCTTGCCTTTTTAACTTCGTAATCGTTCATAGTCTGCCTCCGTTCTTTTATATATTATACACCATATTAAGTCATTTTTACAACGGCGAATATCATACAATTTAGCATAAAACTCGGAGGTGTGATATGAAAAAGATAACAGGCTTAATTTTAACGGTTGTTTTGATGCTTTCCGTGATAAGCGTCAATGTATATGCAAAAGAACTTCCCGATATGAAAGTCGAGATAAACGCAAAATCTGCTGTCTTAATGGAAGCGTCAACGGGTGAAATACTAATGAGCAAAAATGCTCACGAAAAGGTATATCCCGCATCTGTCACAAAGATAATGTCCCTGCTTCTTGTGACTGAGGCGATAGACCAAGGGAAAATTGCATTAACCGATACTGTCACGGCATCGGCGGAGGCGTCCAAAATGGGCGGCTCGCAAATATGGTTAAAGCAGGGTGAACAGATGACGGTTGACGATTTGCTGAAAGCTACGGCAATCGCAAGTGCCAATGATGCGTGCTTTGCACTCGGAGAATATGTCGCAGGAAGTGACACGGCATTTGTAAAAATGATGAATGACAAGGCAAAGGAACTCGGAATGAACGATACGGTTTTTGAAAACTGTTCGGGACTTGATGATACCGTTCAAAATCATATAACAAGTGCTTATGACGTTGCTGTTATGTCACGAGAACTTTTAAAGCACGAGAGAATACGCAACTATACAACTGTTTGGATGGACACTTTAAGAGGCGGAGAAACCCAGCTTGTCAACACAAATAAGCTCATAAGATTTTACAAGGGCGCAACGGGGCTAAAAACGGGCACAACCTCAAAGGCGGGTTGTTGTGTCAGTGCTACGGCAGAGCGTGACGGCTTGTCGCTTATAGCGGTTGTTATGGGAAGTGACTCGAGCAACGACAGGTTTTCGGGTGCAAGGGCAATGCTTGATTGGGGCTTTGCGAATTATTCACTTGCGGAGCTTTCGGTTGACCCTGCATTGATAACAAATGTTAATATAATCGGAGGAGAGCAGGATAAAATATCGCCCATAGTTTCAGAAAAGAAATTCGCCGTAATAGAAAAGGGCAAGGAGGATAAAATAACCTTTGTTCCCGACCTTGCAATAGACGTCGAAGCACCGATTGAAAAAAACCAAGTTCTCGGAACGGTCAGGTTTATGCTTGAGGATAAAGAGATAGGGAAAATCAATCTTTGCTCGCCCGAAGCGGTTAAAAAACTGACTTTCTCTGATTATCTTGTACGATTTCTTACGTCGCTTTGTCGATAATTTAACAAAGCCTAATTATTTTTGAAAAATTAACAAATTGTTGTTGAAATAATATCGGATATAGAGTAAAATATAGACATAAAACAGTTATATAACTCGGATGAGTTGTCGAAGGAGAAAATTTCAGCAATGTCAGTTAAATTGAATACCAAGTATCTTAAAGGTTTTGTTTCGGAGGATGATTTTTCAGATATCGCAGGCGAAATCGCAAAGGCAGGCAAAACCCTTAATGACCGAAGCGGAGAGGGCAGCGATTTTTTAGGTTGGGTTGACCTTCCCGTTGACTATGACAAGGAGGAGTTTGCAAGGATTAAAAAGGCGGCGGAGAAAATTCGTTCCGACTCTGAAATTCTTGTTGTTATAGGAATTGGAGGCAGTTATCTCGGCGCAAGAGCCGCTATTGAATTTTGTAAATCACAGAATTATAACGCTACCGTTAAAAGCGGACCGCAGATTTTCTTCAGCGGCAACAGCATAAGCTCATCTGCTCTTTATGAGCTTTGTGAGCTTTGTAAGGAAAAAGATTTTTCGGTTAATGTAATTTCTAAATCAGGCACAACCACAGAGCCTGCCGTTTCCTTTAGAATTTTCAAGAAAATGCTTGAGGAAAAGTACGGTAAGGAAGAAGCTGCCAAGAGAATTTACGTTACAACAGATAAGGCAAAGGGAACTCTCAAGGAGGTTTCCGATAAGGAAGGCTATGAAACCTTCGTTGTTCCGGATGATGTAGGAGGCAGATATTCTGTCCTCACAGCTGTCGGCTTGCTTCCGATTGCTGCTGCGGGTTGCGACATTGACGCTATGATGAAAGGCGCAGCAGACGCAAGAGAGCAGTATACCGATCCCGACATTGAAAAGAACGATTGCTACAAGTACGCAGCAGCTCGTAATATCCTTTACAGAAAGGGTAAAGCCGTTGAAATGATGGTTTCCTACGAGCCTGATTATACAATGATGAACGAGTGGTTTAAGCAGCTTTTCGGCGAGTCAGAGGGCAAGGACGGTAAGGGACTTTTCCCGTCATCCGCAATCTTCTCGACCGACCTTCATTCAATGGGACAGTACATTCAGCAGGGCGAAAGACTTCTCTTTGAAACCGCTGTTGTATTTGATAAACCGAAGCACGTTATTAACATTGAAGCAGATGCTGAAAATGCAGACGGACTTAATTTCCTTGCAGGAAAGACAATGGACTTTGTCAATGAAAAGGCATTTCAGGGTACGGTTCTTGCTCATTGTGACGGCGGAGTTCCGAACATTATTCTTGAGCTCCCCGAAATGAATGAGTATGAATTCGGTTATCTTGTTTATTTCCTTGAAAAGGCGTGCGCTGTTTCGGGCTATACCCTCGGTGTAAATCCGTTCAATCAGCCCGGTGTTGAGAGCTATAAGAAAAATATGTTTGCTCTTTTGGGCAAGCCCGGCTATGAGGCACAGAAAGGCGAGCTTGAAAAGAGACTCGCAGAATAAGGAAATTACCGCACAAGCGGTCATAAATAAATATACAGGAGGAGATAATATGGTATCTCTTATAATCGGTCACAAGGGTTCCGGCAAAACAAAGATTTTGGTTGATAACGTCAACGAAGCGGTTGAGAAATCAAACGGCAACGTTATCTGCGTTGAAAAGGAAACAAAACTTACATACGACGTAAGTCACCGTGCAAGACTTGTTTCTACCGACAGCTATTCTGTCAGCGGATTTGACGCTTTCTACGGATTTTTGAGCGGACTTTGTGCAGGCGACCACGATATAACAGACGTTCTCGTTGACGCTACCTTCAGAATCGGCGGCAGAGATTATGAGGCTCTTGCGGATTTCCTCAAGAAGGTTGACGAGCTTGCAAAAATCACAGACACACACTTCACATTCACAATTTCAACAGACCTCGAGAATCTTCCCGAGAGAATGTTTGAGTATTGCAAAAAGATTAACTGAGCTTGATTTTTGATTGCATTGCCGCTGTGATTTCACGGCGGCAGTTTGCTTGTAAAAAGATATTTAGGGAAAATAAATTTAACGGTTGACAAATGCCCGTAATATGTATATAATATTTGTGCTACTTTGACGAGGTGTAGTATGTTTATTGAGCTTGAAACGATTTTTAATATTGAAGGTGCTTCAAAGGATTTTTCCTATGAATTTACACCCGATGACTGCGACATTATCCGTTCGGTTAATGTTGACGGCTGCGTTAAAAACCGTGCAGGCATTGTCTCGTTAGAGGGAAATGCAAGGTTTACAATCGAAGCTTCCTGCGACCGCTGTGCCGCAGACGTTAAGCGTGAAACCGTTTTGCCGTTTGAGCATACATTGGTTTCCAAGCTTAATGATGATGAAAATTGTGAGCTTTATCTTGTGGAGGATATGCATTTCAATCTTGATGAGCTTATCAGAGAGGACATACTTTTATCCTTGCCGACCAAAATATTGTGCCGTGAGGATTGTAAGGGACTTTGCCCTTATTGCGGTACAAATCTGAACGAGGGAAAATGTGATTGCAAAAAGCCGATTGACCCAAGGCTTGAAGCGTTGAAAAAATTCCTCGAGTAAACAAGTATATTAAGGACATAAAGGAGATATTAAAATGGCAGTACCGAAGAGAAGAGTTTCAAAAGCAAGAAGAGATAAGAGACGTTCAAGCGTTTGGAAGATGAGCGCTCCCGAGCTTCAGAAGTGCCCTAACTGCGGTGAGTACAAGAGAGCTCACAGAGTTTGTGCAGTATGCGGCCATTATAACGGCAGACAGGTTGTTGTTAAAGAAGAGGCTTAACGCATCTTTGTTTTACAAGGTTGAACAGAAGGTGGAGAAGAAGTATCTTCCCCGCCTTTTTATCGTTGAGGAAATGAGGTGAGCGTATGGCTGTTATTATCAATGAGGTAAAGCCCTTTTCGAAATGCTGGTTTTTCGGCGTCAGAGCAGGGGATAAGCTTGTTTCGATTGACTCGAAAGAGGTTGACGATGTGCTTGACTATGACTTTTATATGAGTTTTTTGCCTGTTGAAATGGAATTTTTAACCTCAAAGGGTAAGACTGTAAGGATAAAGGCTACCGATGAAAATGTCGGCATTAAGTTTGAAACTTTCCTTATGGATAAACAGCACAGTTGCCGCAATAAATGCATATTTTGCTTTATTGACCAGCTTCCAAAGGGTATGCGTGAAAGTCTTTATTTTAAAGATGACGATTCACGCCTTTCATTCCTTTTCGGAAACTATGTTACGCTCACAAACCTTACCGAACACGAAATTGAGCGAATTATCGCCATGCACATAAGCCCCGTAAACATTTCCGTTCACACAATGAATCCTGAATTAAGGGTTAAGATGATGAACAACAAAAATGCAGGCAAGTGTCTTTCGATTATTAAGCGTTTTGCCGATGCAGGCATTAAAATAAACGCACAGCTTGTTTTGTGCCCGGGCGTTAACGACGGCGATGAGCTTCGCTTCAGCCTTACGGAGCTTGCGAAGATGTATCCGTCTGTGCAGAGCATTGCCGCCGTACCCGTGGGACTTACGAAATTCCGTGACGGGCTCTATCCCTTAAAGCCGTATGATAAGCAGACGGCAGGGGAAACGATTGATATAATCGAGGAGTTCTCTACTGAATTTAAGGCGAAAAACGGCATTAGACTTGCATATCCCGCCGATGAATTTTTCTTACTTGCGGGTAGGGAAATGCCGCAAGAAGAATATTATGACGAATATCCGCAGATTGACAACGGTGTCGGACTTTGGACTTCGCTTCGTGATGAGTTCCTTGAAGCGGTCAATGAATTTGATATAAAACCCGTCAACAAGGAAATTACTCTTGCAACAGGTAAGGGCGCTTATCCGCTTATGTGCGAGTTGGCAAGGGTGCAGGAGGAAAAATTCGGCGTCAAGGTCAATGTTGTTGAAATTATAAACAACTTTTTCGGAGAAAATATTACCGTTGCAGGACTTTTGACGGGAACGGATTTGATTGCTCAATTAAAGGATAAGCCGCTTGGCGATTGCCTTTTGATACCGCTTGTTATGACGATAGACTACACGTCACATTCAACAGATAAAAACAAATTCCTTGACGATATAACGCTAAAGCAAGCGGAAAAGGAATTGAATATTAAAATAGTTCCGACGCAGAATGACGGAACGCAGTTACTTAAAAATATTTTGGGGGTGGAATGATGTCAAGACCCGTAATTGCGATTGTCGGCAGACCGAATGTCGGCAAAAGCACACTTTTTAATAAGCTTATAGGAAAACGCCTTTCAATCGTTGACGATACTCCCGGCGTTACAAGAGACAGAATATACGGCGACTGTGAGTGGCTCGGCAGAAATATGCTTATGGTTGATACAGGCGGTATTGAGCCGTATTCGGACGATATTATCCTTTCACAAATGCGTCGTCAGGCACAGCTTGCCATTGAAAGTGCAGATGTTATAGTGCTTGTAACAGATGTTCGCTCGGGCGTTGTTGCAACCGATATGGAAGTTGCACAGATGCTTCAAAAAAGCGGAAAACCCATTGTTTTGTGCGTTAATAAGTGCGATACAATCGGCGATGTTCCGCCCGATTTTTACGAGTTTTATAATCTCGGACTCGGTGATCCTATTGCGGTTTCATCGGTTCACGGACACGGTACGGGCGATTTGCTTGATGAAATTATCAAATATCTTCCCGACGAAGAGCAGGGCGAGTATGACGAGGATAAGATAAAGGTTGCCGTTATCGGTAAGCCGAATGTCGGTAAATCTTCGCTTATAAACGCTATTTCGGGCGAGGAAAGAGCGATAGTTTCAAACATTGCAGGCACAACGAGAGATTCAACCGACACTTTGATTACAAATGAGTACGGTGAGTTTGTGTTTATTGATACAGCAGGACTTCGCCGTAAGAGTAAGGTTGAGGACCAGATTGAAAAATATTCCGTTATCCGTGCGAGAATGGCTGTCGAGAGAGCAGATGTTTGCGTTATTATGATTGACGGCACAGAGGGGTTTACCGAGCAGGACTCAAAGGTTGCGGGTATTGCCCATGACCTTGGAAAAGCGTGTATTATTGCGGTCAATAAATGGGATGCTGTCGATAAGGACGGCAAAACTATGGATAAGGAAAGAAAGAAGCTCATGAACGACTTTGGCTTTATGAGTTATGCGCCGATTATCTTTATTTCCGCAAAGACAGGTCAAAGACTTGACAGACTTTTTGAACTTATTAAGTTTGTAAACGAGCAGAACTCAATGCGTATTTCGACAGGCAGACTCAATGAAGTTTTGTCCGCCGCAACCACAAGAGTTCAACCGCCCACAGATAAGGGTAAGCGCCTTAAAATCTACTATATGACTCAGGCGTCTACAAGACCGCCTACATTTGTCTGCTTTGTTAACAGCAAAGACCTTTTCCATTACAGCTATCAGCGTTATATTGATAACCAAATCCGTGAGGTTTTCGGACTTGAGGGAACGCCGACAAGATTTGTTATCAGAGAAAGGGAAAAGAACGGCAAAAAGGACTACAAATAAGCCATTGTAAAAGAGATTGAATAACAGTATTAAAGGAGTGAATTTTTCACTCCTTTTTTCTTGCTATTATGTAGTGTTTGTAGTATAATTATCAACATATAGTTAATATGGAGTATTATGTAAAAATGATAATTTTGGGAATTGACCCCGGCTATGCCATTGTCGGCTACGGTGTTATAAATTATGAGGCAAACAGATTTCAAGTTCTTGACTACGGCGCTATCACAACTCCTGCGGGAATGCCGTTTGTGGAAAGGCTTGACGTTATAGACAGGGACTTGAATATGCTCTTTGAAAAGTATCATCCGCAGGCTATGGCGATAGAAAAGCTTTTCTATAACACCAATGCAAAAACCGTAATTGATGTTGCGCAGGCGAGAGGTGTAACCGTGCTTGCGGCCTATCGCCACAAGGCTGAAATTTTCGAATATACTCCGCTTCAGGTAAAGCAGAGCGTTGTCGGCTACGGCAGAGCCGAAAAGAAGCAGGTGCAGGAGATGACAAGGGTAATCCTAAACCTTGAAAAAGTTCCGAAACCCGATGACACAGCCGATGCTCTTGCTATGGCGATATGCCACGCCCATTCAAGCGGTTCGCTTATGGGTAAGCTCAAAAATTTGAAATGAGGAATTTGAATGTTTTATTCTGTAACGGGTAATGTTGTTTACTTTGATGCGCAGTGCGTTGCGATTGATTGTAACGGTGTTGCGTTTAAGTGCTTTGCTACAACCAATACTCTTAAAAATGTTGCAAAGATGGGCGAAAAGGTAACGCTTTTCACTTACTTGAATGTAAAAGAAGATGCTCTTGACCTCTACGGTTTTTATACACAACAAGAACTTGAATGTTATAAAATACTTATTTCCGTTTCGGGCGTAGGTGCTAAAATGGCTTTGGCGGTGCTCTCTGAAATGACACCCGAACAGCTTGCCTTGAGCATTGCCGCAGGTGATACAAAGGCAATTACAAGGGCTAACGGCGTAGGAAATAAAATCGCACAGAGAATTGTGCTCGAACTTAAAGATAAACTTGCAAAGGGACTTGATTTGCAGACGGCAGGTGCGGATATTGTGGCGGCAAGCACCGTTTCGGCTTCAGGTAATGCTTCGGAGGCTGTTTCGGCACTTACAATGCTCGGTTATACGCAGTCCGAAGCGGCGGTCGCTGTCGGAAAGCTAAGTCAGGATTTGAGCGTTGAGGATATGATTAAACAGGCTTTGAAGCAGCTTTCGATGATATAGGAGTAGAAAATGGATTTTGATAACGAAAACAGGATTGTTTCTCCCGACTTGAACGAGGTTGACAATGATATTGAAACCTCTTTAAGACCGAAAACTTTTAATGAATATATCGGACAGGAGAAGGCAAAGGAAAATCTTAAAATTTATATCGATGCGGCAAAGGCAAGGGGAGATGTGCTTGACCACGTTTTGCTCTATGGACCTCCCGGACTCGGAAAGACAACTCTTTCGGGAATAATTGCCAATGAAATGGGCGTACAGATGAGGGTTACCTCGGGGCCTGCAATTGAAAAGCAGGGCGACCTTGCGGCGCTTCTTACAAACTTGAATGACGGCGATGTGCTTTTTATTGACGAAATTCACCGCCTTTCAAGAAGCGTAGAGGAAGTTTTGTATCCCGCTATGGAGGACAATGCACTTGATATTATTATCGGTAAAGGTCCGTCGGCAAGAAGTATAAGGCTTGATTTGCCGAGGTTTACGCTTGTCGGCGCAACCACAAGAGCAGGTCAGCTTTCCGCACCGCTTCGTGACAGATTCGGTGTTGTAAGCCGTCTTGAAATGTATACTCCCGAGGAGCTTGCAATGATTGTAAAGAGAAGTGCGGGAATACTCGGAATTGCCATTGATGATGAGGGTGCACTTGAAATCGCATCCCGTTCAAGAGGTACACCGAGAATTGCAAACAGACTTCTCAAGCGTGCAAGGGACTTTGCCGAGGTTATGGGTAACGGCACTATAACCGTTGACACCGCAAAAATAGCACTCGGAAGAATGGAAATCGACGAATTGGGACTTGATTTAATCGACAGACTTCTTTTGACCTCAATGATTAAAAATTACAGGGGCGGCCCCGTAGGACTTGAAACAATCGCCGCTACAATAGGCGAAGAGGCTGTTACTATCGAGGATGTTTACGAGCCGTATCTTATGCAGATTGGATTTTTGTCAAAAACGCCGAGGGGCAGGGTTGTAACTCCGCTTGCTTATGAGCATCTCGGTATTCCGTTCGGAGATACTTCAAACGGTCAGCAAAAGCTTGATATGTAATAATTAAAATATGTTCGGAGGATTTTAATATGGGAAGATTGTTCGGAACAGACGGCGCAAGAGGCGTCGCAAACAGCGAATTAACCTGTGAGCTTGCAATGAAAATAGGCAGAGCGGCGGCAATGGTGCTTACCGAGAGCTGTGCTCATAAGCCGAAAGTTTTAATAGGAATGGACACGAGAGCGTCCTCGCATATGTTAGCGTCGGCAATCAGTGCGGGACTTTGCTCTGTCGGTGCCGATGTGCTTATCATTGATGTTGTACCCACTCCTGCCGTGGCTTTTCTTGTAAGAGAATATGACTATGACGCAGGTGTTATGATTTCCGCTTCTCACAATCCGTGCGAGTATAACGGTATCAAGATTTTTCAGGGTAACGGCTATAAATTACCCGATGAACTCGAAAATGAAATTGAAGAGATTATCCTTGATGAGACAAAGGTTCCGCCTGTTGTTTTGGGCGGCGATGTCGGAAAGATATCTTTTTCAACAAAGGCTGTTGATGACTATATTTTCCATTTGGCAATGACTGCCGACGGCGATTTTAAGGGTATGAAAATTGCTCTTGACTGTGCAAACGGCTCTGCTTCGGTTACCGCAAGAGCATTGTTTACAAGGCTCGGTGCAAAGTGCTTTATAATCAATGAAACACCGAACGGCACTAATATTAACGAAAACTGCGGTTCAACTCACCTTGAGCAGCTTCAAAAATTTGTTGTTGAAAATAACTGCGATATAGGTTTTGCGTTTGACGGTGATGCCGATAGACTTTTGATTGTCGATGAAAACGGCGAGGTTGTTGACGGAGATAAGATAATCGCTGTTTGCTCAAAGTTTATGAAAGAAAACAATAAACTTAAAAAAGATACAGCGGTTGTTACCGTGATGAGCAATATGGGCTTTTTCAAGTTCTGTGAAAAGAACGGAATAAATTGCATTAAGACCAAGGTTGGCGACAGATACGTTCTTGAAGAAATGGTCAAGAACGGCTACGCTATCGGCGGTGAGCAGTCGGGACACATAATTTTCCTTGACTATGCTACAACGGGCGACGGTCAAATGTCCGCAATTCAGGTTTTGAACGTGCTTAAACACACAGGTAAAAAGATTTCTGAACTTGCAAGTGAAATGCAGGTTTATCCGCAAGTGCTTATCAATGTCCGTGTCTCAAACTTCGGCAAGGCAAGACTTGACAAGGACGAGGAAGTTCAGCTTGCAATCCGAGAGGCGAGCGAGGAATTGGGCGATACAGGTCGTGTGCTTGTTCGTGTTTCGGGAACAGAACCGCTTGTCAGAGTAATGCTTGAGGGCGAGGATTATAATCAAATTAAATCGCTTGCAGAGAGCATTGCAAAGGTAATTGAAGAAAGGTTAGTTTAACAGATGCGCTATACATCAGACTGGAAAGATTATGAGCTGCTTGACTGTTCAAGCGGCGAAAGACTTGAGAGATGGGGGAATGTAACCCTTATCCGTCCCGACCCGCAGGTTATTTGGAAAACTCCGAAAAAGCACCCTGCGTGGCGACGTGCGGACGCTGTTTATCACCGTTCAAGCTCGGGCGGAGGGAATTGGGAGATAAAAAACAAAATCCCGTCATTTTGGAGTATCGGCTACGGCGACTTGAATTTCAACGTCAAGACAATGGGCTTTAAGCATACGGGAATTTTCCCCGAACAAGCTGTAAACTGGGACTATACCGCAAAACTTATCAAAAATGCAGGCAGACCTGTTAAGGTGCTCAACTTGTTTGCATATACAGGCGGTGCTACGGTTGCTTGCTTGAAAGCGGGTGCAGAGGTAGTACATGTTGACGCTTCAAAGGGTATGGTACAATGGGCAAAGGAAAATGCCGTTGCTTCGGGTGTTGCGGACAGAAAAGTTCGTTGGATAGTTGACGACTGCGTTAAATTCGTTCAAAGAGAAATCCGCCGTGGCAATAAATACGACATTATAATTATGGACCCTCCGTCATACGGCAGAGGACCGGGCGGAGAGATATGGAAACTCGAAAACGAAGTTTATTCGTTTGTTGAGCTGTGCTCACAGGTCTTGTCGGACAATCCGATTATGGTGCTTATCAATTCATACACCACGGGACTTTCTCCTGCGGTTATGCAGTATATTTTAGGTGCGCTTATCAAGCCGAAATTCGGCGGTGTGGCGGAAAGCGACGAAATCGGACTTCCCGTTACACAGACAGGAATGATATTACCCTGCGGAGCTTCCGCAATTTGGCATAAATAAAGGAATTTTTTAATGGATAACACAAATATTGTAGAATTTCATAACGTAACCTTCTGCTATGATGCGGACGAGGGCGAACAGCAGCCCGAGCCTGCAATTCGTGATTTTACATTCAATGTGAAAAAGGGCGAATTTGTGGCAGTTCTCGGTCATAACGGCTCGGGGAAATCGACGGTTGCAAAGCTCAGTAACTCTATACTTATTCCAAACGAGGGCAAGGTGCTTGTCAAGGGTATGGATACGGCTGATGAGGACTTGTCCTACGAGATAAGAAAGACTGTCGGTGTTGTTTTCCAAAATCCCGATAATCAGATTGTTGCTTCAATAGTAGAAGAGGACGTGGCTTTCGGACCTGAAAATTTAGGACTTCCGAGAGAGGAAATAAGAAAAAGAGTTGATGACTCACTCAAAGCCGTAGGAATGTACGAATACAGACATCACGAACCGCATAAATTGTCAGGCGGTCAGAAACAGAGAGTTGCAATAGCGGGTATTATAGCAATGCGACCCGAGTGCATTTTTCTTGATGAGCCGACGGCAATGCTTGACCCCAAGGGCAGAAAAGAGGTTATGGATACCGTTATAAAGCTCAACAAAGAGTACGGAATGTCGGTCGTTTTCATAACTCATTTTATGGAGGAGGCGGTGCTTGCCGACAGAGTTGCGGTAATTGACAATTCCCGTCTTTTGCTCGAGGGAACGCCGAAGGAGGTCTTTAAGCAAGAGGATTTACTCAGAAGCGTCGGACTTGATATACCGCAAATAACCAACCTTGCCCGTGAAATGAAGAAATCGGGTGCCAAGGTTGACGACAGCGTTCTTACCCTCAACGAATTTGTTGAAAACATTACTGCTTTACTCGGAGATAAATAATGGCTATACTTGAAACCCAAAATTTAACATATAAATATTCCGTAGGCACTCCGTTTGAGAAGGTTGCAATCGAGGATATAAATATATCGGTCGAAAAAGGCGATTTTATCGGAATTATCGGACATACAGGCTCGGGCAAAAGCACGCTTGTACAGCACCTTAACGGACTTTTGAAGCCTACCTCGGGCACGATTTTACTTGACGGCAGGGATATTCATTCAGATAAGAATTTCACAAGACAGGCTCGCTTTAAGGTCGGACTTTGCTTTCAGTACCCAGAATATCAGCTTTTTGAAAACACCGTTTATGAGGATATTGCATTCGGCCCTAAAAATATGAAGCTTTCCAAAGAGGAAATCAAGGAACGAGTACTCAGAGCAGCTGAATTTGTCGGAGTTAGAGACGATATGCTTCAAAAATCGCCGTTTGACTTATCGGGAGGTGAAAAAAGACGAGTTGCAATCGCAGGCGTTATGGCGATGCAGCCCGAAATTTTAATTCTTGATGAGCCGTCCGCAGGACTTGACCCCAAGGGCAGAAAGGTCATCTCGGAAATGATCGAACAGTACAGAAAAAACACGGGAAGTACTGTAATTGTCGTTTCTCACAGTATGGAGGACGTTGCCGAGAGTGCCGATAAGGTGCTTGTTATGAACAGGGGAAAGGTCGAGTATTTTGCAAGCGTTGACGAGGTATTTTCAAATGCCGAGCACCTTGTTGAAATCGGCTTGAACGTTCCCGAAATAACAAAAGTATTTTTAGCACTTAAAAAGCAGGGCTATGATGTCAGAACGGATATTTATTCCGTGAATGAAGCTAAAGCGGAGCTTCTCCGTCTGTTCAAGGAAAGGGGAGTGCTCGCGTGATAAAGGATATTACAATCGGACAGTATTTTCCGGGTACTTCGCCCATTCATAAGCTTGACCCGAGAATGAAAATAGTTCTTACATTTATCTATATAATCTTTATTTTCCTTTGCAGAAATTTTGTGGCTATGGGCGCAATGGCACTTTTGCTGCTTGCGACGGTGCTTATGTCAAAAATTTCTCCGAAGCTCATTTGGAAAAGCGTTAAGCCGATATTTATAATTGTGCTTATCACTTCCGCTTTGCAGCTTCTTTATAACAGCGACGGAACGGTGCTTTTAGAGTGGAAAAGGCTTCACATAACAACCGGCGGTGTGTATATGGCAATTTTTACAACCGCCAGAATAGTTGTGCTTGTTATAGCAAGCTCAATGCTTACCTACACCACTTCTCCGACCTTGCTTACAGATGCAATTGAAAGATTGTTCTCTCCGCTTAAGGTTATAAAAATCAATGTTCATTCAATCGCTATGATGATGACTATTGCGTTGAGATTTATCCCCACGCTTATCGACGAGGTTGACAAAATAATGTCTGCACAGAAGTCAAGAGGCGCAGATTTTGAAACAGGCTCGCTTATAAAACGAGGCAAGGCGATGATTCCGATATTTATTCCCTTGTTCATAAATTCGTTCAGACGGGCATATGAACTTGCGTTTGCAATGGATTGCCGTTGCTATCAGGGCGGAGAGGGCAGAACAAGATTAAAGGTTATGAAGCTTGCCTTAAGGGACTATGTTTCACTCGGCATACTTGTTTTATTCTGTGTCGGAATAATAGTGTCAAATCATTACTTAACGGCGGTTATATGATGAAAAATTATTTGCTGACAATTACCTATGACGGTACAAATTATCACGGCTGGCAGGTGCAAAATAACGCACCTACCGTTCAAAAGGCTATGCAAGATGCTATCGAGCAAATACTCGGTGTGCGTGAGAATATAGTGGGTTGCAGCAGAACCGACAGCGGAGTCCACGCCGATATGTTCTGTTGTAATATGAGAACGGAAAAAGATTTGAATGAGGAAAAATTCGTTCGTTCTCTCAATGCCGTTTTGCCGAGGGATATTGCGGTAAAGTCAGTAACGGAAGTTCCGTATGAATTTCACGCACGGTATGATTGCGTGTCAAAAAGATATAAATATTTAATTCTCAATTCAAAAAACAGAAATCCTTTTTTTGAAAACCGTGCGCTTTATTATCCGTTTGAAATTGATGTCGAAGCGTTGAATACCGAAGCAAAATCATTTTTAGGGACGCATGACTTTTCTTCGTTTTGTTCGGTAGGCTCAAGCGTTGACGACAAGACACGGACTATTAAAGATATAGGCTTTGAAAGAAAAGGCGATGTCATAGAATTTCATATAGAAGCAGACGGCTTTTTATACAATATGGTGCGTATTATAGTCGGTACGCTTCTTGACGTAAATTCGGGCAAAATCGAAAGAGGAAAAATCAGCGAAATAATCGAAAAAAAAGACAGGAAATATGCAGGCAAAACAGCCGTTGCGTGCGGACTGTATCTTGATAAAGTAAATTACAGCCTTGACGGTGATGGAAATGAAAGAAAATAAGCAGAAGAAAAAAACGAATAAGAAAAGCCAAGAGGATTTAATCAAGGTTGCTAAGGCGGCGTGCATAATCCTCGTTGTGCTTATGCTTCTTTTTGTTGCGGCGGACAGGTTCGGAAATATAACATTTTCAAGCGTCGGCGACTATTTCAGCGGAGTTATTTCAGGCGCCAAAAGCGGCGACGGCTACCCGTACTATTTCGAGAGCGCAACCGCCGGAAATGTTGAAAAAATAAATTCCGATTTACTTGTTTTGACCGATGGCTCAACGTTCGTGCTTGACGCAACCGCAAAAAAATTGAGTGAGCTTCAGCATTCATATTCCGTTCCGCTTGTATACTCAAAAAACGGCAGAGCCGTTATGATTGATGTCGGCGGCAATTCCTACCGTGTTCAGTCAAAAACAAAGGTTTTATATGAGGGCACAAGTGAGCATAAGCTTTTAACGGCGGCTATCGGTAAGGACGGAAGCGTTGCCCTTGCAACAAGAGGCGACAGTTCAATGTCTGAGCTTACCGTTTTCAACAAAAATCAAAAGGAAGTTTTTAAGTGGGAATGTGCCAAGGAGGCTATCGTTTCCGTCGATATTTCCGATAACGGCAAAAAAGCGGCGGTATCGGTTGTCGGTGCGGAAAACGGCGAGCTTTATTCAAAGGTAATTATATTTGATTTCAGATACAGCGAGCCGATTTCCGAATATTCCTACAGCTCACAAACCGCATCAAAGGTCGAGTTTATCGGCTCAAATAAAATCCTTGCAACGGGCGAGGACGTATTCAGCATCATTGAAAAGAGCTCAAAGCAGGACGAGGATTTGTCGCTCAATAAGCTCTCGAGAATTTATACCGCCGACAACAATACAACCGTAGCTGTTTTCTCAAAATACGGAAGCTCCTCATCAAAGATTATTAAGGCGTACACGGCTTCGGGCAAGCTTCTTTTCACTCAGGATATAAATTCCAACGTCAGAAGCGTGTCCTGTGACGGAAGCTATATATCCGTTTTGACCGACAGACAGCTTATTTCCTTTAACAAAAAGGGCGAAACAGTCGGAACGCACAATCTCGCAAGTGACGGTGTTTCGTGCTTTACCGACGGAAATAACACATATGTTTTAACTACGAGTGCAATAAATTGTTACAAAACGGTGGGAGAAAGTACAAGCGAAAAGCCCACAACAACCGAAAATGCAGACTCTTAAGAGTAAATTTTTCAATTTAGTTGTTAAAAGTTCATTAATATGTTACAATTTTTATATAAAATAAACGGAGGTAGTTTTATGGATATCGTACTTGATGTGATTTTAGTGTTAATCTTAATTGCGGTTGTTATATCATCCGCAAAAAAAGGCATAATGAAAACACTTGCCGAGCTTGTGGCTTTTGCTGTTGCAATCTTTTTGGCGTCGCAGACAGCTCAGCCTGTTGCAAGCGGTATGTATAAAGCGTTTTTCAGTAAAAATGTCGAGAGAGGACTTTATGAGGTTCTCCCGAGCGACACAAGTAAGCTTACAAACTCTGATAAGGCAAAGTATGTTTTTGAGGAAATGCCCGAATTTGCGAAGAAGCAGGCGGAGAAATGCGGAATAAGCATTGGCTCTGTCGCAGAGCAGATAGCAAAGGGCAATTTCTCGGACGGCGACACGCTTTATCAGTCTCTTGAAAGCAATATAGTCAAGCCCATAGCGGTTGCGGTGCTCAAGCACGTAATGTTCTTTGTGCTGTCGGTGCTGTATGCGCTTGTGCTTGTGGCTATATTGAGGTCTTTGGCAAAAGGACTGAAAAAATCACATCTTATCGGCGGTGCGGACAAATTTGTCGGCGGCGTCATAGGTGTAGTGAAGGGAGTGGTAATAGTATTCTTGGTTGGCTGCCTGTTGTCATATCTCGAGCCGAGAATTGAGAACGAAAAGCTGAAACAAGCAGTTGACGGCTCATCGATAGTCGAAATGTGTGAAAAATTCGACCCGATGGAAGCTATTTCTGCGGCTGAAGTATTTGTCAGCAATATTAAATAATGGAGTAAAATTATGGACGGATTAAAAAAGCTTTTTACCGGATGTCTTACAATCCCTAATCTCCTCTCGTTGATTAGGATTATACTTATTCCTGTATTTGGTGTACTTTTCTATCGAGGCGAAATGCTTTGGGCGGTAATAATCCTTGTACTTTCGGGACTTACCGACTTCTTCGACGGAAAAATTGCAAGAAAATTCAATCAGGTCAGCGAGCTTGGAAAGGTTCTTGACCCTGTTGCCGATAAACTTACACAGATGACAATAGCGATAATTCTTTTCCTTACTTTTCAGAAGTCGGAAAATCCCACAATGATATGGTTCAAGTGGGTGTTCCTGTTCTTTGTTGCAAAGGAATTGCTTATGGTCGTTGTCGGAGCTGTTATGATAGCTGTCGGCTTAAAGCCAAGTGCCGCTGAAATTTACGGTAAGGTTGCAACCTTTGCTTATTATCTTGTAATGGGCTTGGTAATAACCTTCGGACCCGAAGTCGGCGCATTGAGAAATGTTTTCACTTTACCGGACAGCATTATGATTGTATTGGTAATAATTTCGGCAATACTTACATTTGTAGCGTTGTTGAGCTACATACCGGGAACTCTTAAGCAGTTCAAAGAGAAAAAAGAAAGTAAATCTAACTGATACAGCGAGGAAAAATATCAGATGAACAAAAATATGCTTTGCAGCAGATGCCACGAAAATCCTGCGGTGTTTTTCATTTCAAAGGTGGACGGAGACAAGACCACAAACGAGGGGCTTTGCATCAAGTGCGCTATGGAATTGAACATCGGTCCTATCAAGCAGATAATGGACAGTATGGGTATATCCGAGGATGAAATGGACGAGGTTTCCGAACAGATGAAGCAAATAATGGACAGCGAGGGCGAGGACGGATTCCAGCCCGGCGGAGCTATGCCTTTGTCGCTGTTTCAGGGAATGTTCGGAAATAACGGCGAGGATACGGCTCTTTCCGAAGCTCAGCCGAGCGAAGAGGAGCATGACGGGGAAAAAGATAATAAAAAGAAAAAGAAGTCAAAGAACGCAAAGAAGAGAAAATATCTCAATCTTTATTGCACCGACCTCACCGAAAGGGCGAGAGAGGGCAAGCTTGACAACATTATCGGCAGAGACAAGGAAATTGCCAGAACTGAACAAATTCTTTGCCGCAGAACAAAAAACAATCCCTGTCTCATAGGCGAGCCCGGCGTCGGCAAAACTGCAATAGCTGAGGGACTTGCACTCAAAATAGCGGCAGGGGACGTACCGGCTAAGCTTGCAAATAAGGAAATACATTTGCTTGACCTTACGGCGCTTGTTGCGGGAACGCAGTTCAGAGGACAGTTCGAATCAAGAATTAAAGGTCTTATCGAAGAGGTTAAGGCCGAGGGCAATATTATTCTCTTTATCGACGAGGTGCACAATCTTGTCGGAACGGGAGATGCAGAGGGTACAATGAATGCCGCAAACATCCTCAAGCCTGCACTCTCAAGAGGCGAAATTCAGGTAATCGGCGCAACGACATTTAACGAATATCGTAAAAATATTGAAAAAGATGCCGCACTTGAAAGAAGATTCCAACCCGTTAAGGTTGAAGAGCCCTCAATCGCAGACACCTATAAAATGCTTCTCGGCATAAAGAAGTATTACGAGGATTTCCATAAGGTTAAAATCGCAGACCCGTTGGTTTATAAGGCGGTAACGCTTTCGGAGAGATATATTACAGACAGATTTTTGCCCGATAAGGCAATAGATTTGTTGGATGAGGCTTGCACCTGCGCTAACCTTAGAAATAAGTCAATAAGCGAATATGAAATGCTGCTTGATGAAATTTCATCACTCAAAACAGAGGAAGATGAAATTTCACAGGAAACCGAAAACATTGATTATGAACGCCTTGCGGAGATTAGAGCAGAGCTTTTAGCCTCTGAAAACAAGCTTCCCGATATTGAGAAAAAAGCAAGTGACAATGCGGTTCTTGAATCAGACCTTGCAACCGTTATCAATCTTTGGACGGGTATACCTGCGTCAAAGGTTGTCGAGGGCGACTTAAAGCGCCTTGCAGGACTTGAAACAAGGCTTAAAGAGCATATTATCGGTCAGGACGAAGCGGTTGAGCTTGTAGCGGCGGCAATTAAACGCAGCAGAGTTCAGCTTTCATTGCAGAAACGTCCTGCATCATTCATCTTTGTAGGACCGACAGGAGTCGGTAAAACCGAGCTTGTTAAGCAGCTTTCAATGGAGCTGTTTGACACACCGGAGACCTTAATTCGTTTTGATATGTCAGAATTTATGGAAAAACATTCGGTATCAAGACTTATCGGTTCACCTCCGGGATATGTGGGATATGACGAGGCAGGTCAGTTGACCGAAAAGGTCAGAAGAAAGCCTTATTCGATTATCCTTTTTGATGAGATTGAAAAAGCACACCCCGACGTAATGAACATTCTTTTGCAAATTCTTGACGAGGGCAAGACAAACGATGCTCACGGCAGAAGCGTAAACTTTGCGAACACGGTTATCATTATGACCTCAAACGCAGGAAGCGAAAGAAAAGAAAATGCACTCGGTTTTGCCAAGGATAAGGGCGAGGTAAAACGAGAGAAAGCCATTAAGGCGCTCAATGAGTTTTTACGTCCCGAGTTTATCGGCAGAATTGACGAAATAGTTGTTTTCAACAACCTTACAAATGAAGATTACAAGGGAATAGCCAAGTTAATGCTCAATGAGCTTAAAGCTGCACTTGCAGACAGGGGAATTGAGCTTGAATACGACGATACCGTTACAGAGTGCGTTGTTTCAAAGATGAGCGGCGATTCAAGAGGTGCAAGAGATCTCAGAAATGTTATCAGAAGAAATGTAGAGGACAAAATTTCCTCTTATATGGTTGAGAACTGTGACAGCTTAATCACAAAGGTTTCTCTTTCCGGCGAGAACGGAGAAATCACTCTTGCAGTTGAATAAAAAAGACGATTTACCCCGTTCTTGCAGACTATAAAATTTTTGGGGTAATACAATGGAAAAACAGAATAAAAACAACAGACAGAATATACTCGATATGGTGCTTATAGCAATGTTTGCCGTTATAATAGCGGTTTGCTCTTGGCTTTCAATTCCGGGCGAGGTTCCTGTAACCTTGCAGACCTTCGGCGTCTTTTGTGCCGTCGGCTTGCTCGGTGGCAAGAGAGGAACGTTGTCGGTAGTAATTTATATCCTTTTGGGACTTGTCGGTGTGCCTGTGTTTGCAGGCTTCAAAGGCGGTGTCGGCTCGCTTATCGGACCTACGGGCGGATATATAATCGGCTTTGTGTTTACCGCCTTGGTTTATTGGCTTGTAACAAAGCTCCTCGGTACAAAAATCTGGGCTGTTGTACTCGGAATGGTGCTCGGACTCATTGTGTGCTATGCTTTCGGCACAGCATGGTTCGTACTTGTGTATTCGCATAAAAACGGTGCTATCGGCGTTATGCAGGCTCTTTCAATGTGTGTAATACCGTTCATCATTCCCGACATTGTTAAAATAGCGGTTGCGACAATACTTGTAAAGGTAATGCCGAAAAAGTATCTTAACAATAAATAATAAAAAGCGCAGGGCAATGGAAATTCCGTTGTCCTGCGTGAAATTATTAAAATATTTCTCTATAAGACTTGACATTTAGCGTATTTTTTGATAATATATACAGCGTTGCAAAACTAAATATGCGGGTGTAGTTCAATGGCTAGAATTCCAGCCTTCCAAGCTGGCTGTGTGGGTTCGATTCCCATCACCCGCTCCACGTCGTCACGGACTTTGTATCGTTCGTGACGGCTTTTTTATTGAAAAAGCCATCCCTCACTCACGCCGTCGTTCCTCCTTTCCGAAACAGGTCACGCTCAAGTCGCCTGTTCGGTTGTAAACGCCCTCACAACGGCTTTGTTTCGCTACCACCCTGTTTCGGTTTAGGTGGTACAAGTGAATTTGATTTATGTTTGTTTACCTGATGATTACGCTAATAATCGTCTTTTCAGTTCTATTCGCCTTGCGGCGAGTTCTATTGCTTCGCAGTGATATACGGCTTTCAGCCGAGTGATATTGCCTTGCGGCAGTTAAAGAGGCGAATAGAATATCACTGCGACGAAGTCGCAATATCACTTTTGCCACAGGCAAAAATATCACGCCGAACGAAGTGAGGTATATCATAAAAAAATAATGAAAATGCGGTTGTCTGTGAATGTGAAATTAACATCCCACAGTGTAGGGCGGTGGCTTGCTGCCGCCGTTGGATTGCCGTTGATATATGATAATTTACAGTTAATATGAAATTATAATCAAAGCACAATCCGTAGGGGCGACCTGTGGTCGCCTGCCAATTCATAGCAAATTAAAAACGGGCGAACACAGTTCGCCCCTACGATATAATATAAAAATATAATTGTTTGTAACCGTTGATTTGTTGTGATTTAACGGCGGGAGCAAGCCCCCCGCCCTACAACGTCGTCGTTTGCAACAGCCTTTATTCAATCTTCAATTTCCATCGTATACACTTTTGCTTTAAAGGTAACGCTATTATCGCATTTAGTAAACTTAGAATAGTGGTCAAATTTAAGTCCGCATTTTTCCATTACCTTACCTGAACGTGGATTATCAACAGCGTGTAGTGAGCAAATTTTATTAACGCCCAATTCTTTGTGAACATAGTCGATAATTGCTTTCATAGCCTCGGTGCAGTAGCCCTTGTGCCAATAGTCGAAATGTAAATTATAACCCATACCCCAATAACCTTCCATTTTGTCACTCGGTCCTATTCCACCTGTGCCGATAACCTTGTTTTCCTCTTTAAGAACAAATGCCCAGTTGTATTCTTTTTCGACTGTAAGCGTAGATTTTATCCAATCAATTGTTTGGCTTATGTCTGTAAGCGTAGGGTATGACATATATTTTGCCACTCTTTCATCGCTGTTCCACGAAAAGCAAGCTTCTGCATCGTCAAGTGTGATAGGGCGTAAGATTAATCTTTCGGTTTCTAAAATCGGTTCTTTTGACATTTTGATACCTCCAAAAAAATAAGCCGCTGATGTGAACGATTGTTACACATCAACGGCTTTGTGTTATAAATAAAAATTTATACCGAAATTGAGTGCAACAAAATAATTCCATTTGCAAAGCAAACAGAATAGGCTGAATTATGGGCTGTTGCACGGTTAAATTTCTGCATAACTTCTTTCCTTTTGTTTAATAAAATCATTGTAACATAAGCTATACCGTTTGTCAATGTAAACACAGGGGACGTTTTTCTATGCTTTTGCCGATTTTATAATCAGCGGCGGTAGGGCAGGGGCTTGCTGCCGCCGAGGAAATCACTGGGTATATGCCGGTTGTCGGCTGTTATCAAATTTGAAAAATACATTAAACCGTAGGGACAGGGCTTGCCCCTGTCCGACACAGGCTCCCTTGTAAAGGGAGCTGTCGTTTTTTTGGAACAAAAAAATGACTGAGGGATTTATATAAAATCAACCTTACAATCCCTCCGCCTCACGTTCGTTCGGCACTTCCCTTTACACAAATGAGGCTGAAATGTAGCTGTTTTTATTCTTTGCTCATAACTTTTTTCTGCCAAGACTTTTTACCGCATTTCGGACATTTCATATAACGGGTTGTGCCAAAATGTATTGCAAAATATACTGAACTGTACTTCGGTACATATTTATTGTGGCAATTTTGACATTCATAATAGCCTGTTTCCGTTTCAATCTTTAACGCAAATGAAACGCCGATTATCAAAAGAGCAAACGCCAAAATGAACAATACTATCTGTGCGGTGGTGTTTTTTACTAAAAACGAGGTTACAAAAATCAGTATCAAATAAGATATTGTTGAGCCGAAGCCGATTACTTTTTCATACATTAACAACTTTTTGTTTTGAATTTCCTCTTTCTTTACCATTTCGAGTAAAGCCTTTTCTGCTTTTTCGTTGTAGTTTTCCACGGATACAACCTCCCCGCAAAGCAAATCATTGATTGTGATTTTTAACAATTTGCATAATTCCGGCATTAAAGAGGCATCGGGTAATGATTTTCCCGTTTCCCATTTTGAAACGGCACGGTCGGTTATACCGAGCTTTTCCGCTAATTGAAGTTGAGTTAAGCCCTGTTCTTTTCTTTTGTTTGCAATAAACTTTCCGATTTTAGCTTGCTCCATTTTGTTTCCACCTCTCATTGCTTATTTACATTTTAGCCGAATTATAATAAAAAATCTACAAACCAACGGTTGAGTTGGAGATTGAATTTGATTTTCCGCTCGTTGCATATTATATCATTCTAAAAAGTATTGAGCAACCAAACTTTTGTAGCATTTCCGCCTCAATTTATAGTATATAAGTGAAAGGGGATGAAGTAATGTCCGAAAAAATAGTACAAAAGCCAGTTTTCAAAATTGTAATTTTAGCAATGTGCTTGATTTTAACCGTGTCGGTTGCTGTTGTCGGCTTGCAAAATCATAACAAAAAATCAACGTGTTATGTGCCGACCGTGTTAATCGGAAACACGCAATATGTCATTTGCGGTGACGAGGGCGAGGCGGAAATTTTGAAAAATTGCGGTTTACCTGCGAAATTGACCGCTGACCTTGTCGGAAATTTTGTTTCATATTTAGAATATGACGGGGAGCATAACTATACACTTGCCGAAAATGAAACTGAAATTTCGATGTTTGAATATAAGCCTCAACCGAACACGAATGTTTATATTGTGCGTATCGACGGCAAATACTTTGCTGCTGTTAAATATTACGGCAACGGTTATCACGGCATCAAACAGATAGCACAATGAAGTTTTCTCCATAACACACCTGATAAAAAGCTTGCAAAGATTATTTCATATGATATAATATAAATCAAAGTAATATTTTTATTGCTTATCATTAAAATTCTTTATATCACAATGAACGAGGTATATTATGCGAGAAATGCAGGATAAATATGAAATCTTCTTGAAAATTTGCGAGACGGGGAGCTTTTCAAAAGCGGCTGAATCGTTGAATTATACGCAGTCGGGAATAAGCCAAATGATAGCAGGCTTGGAGAGTGAACTTGGTGTAAAGCTGTTTGCCCGAATGAAAAAAGGCGTTGTTTTAACGGACGGAGGTAACAGATTGTTGCCGTATATCCGTGAAATGGTCAACCAAAAGGATAAGCTTCGTCAGGCGGCTTTTAACATCAACAATAAAATTGAGGGAAGGCTGCGAATTGGCACGTTTTCAAGTGTAACAGCACTTTGGATGCCGCAGATAGTCAAGTTCTTCAACGAAAAATATCCTAAGGTTGAAATACAAATTCTTGACGGCAACTATGACGAAATCAGAGATTGGATAATTCACGGTCAGGTTGACTGCGGTTTTTTGTCGTATATCGTGGCGGACGAGCTCGGCTTTGTGCCGCTTTACAGAGATCCGCTTTTTGCCGTTATGCCAAAGGGACATCCGCTGTCGTTCAAGGATACAGTTACGCCCGATGAACTGATGAAATATCCGTTTATAATCGAAACGCCGGGTTGCGACAACGATATTCAGCACCTTTTAGACACCTGCACAGAAAAACCTGAAATTTCATACAGCTTTCGTGACGATAATTTAATAATGGCATTTGTAAAAAACGGGCTTGGCGTTACGATTTCACAGGAGCTTGTTATCAAGGCGGTGCGAACAAACGGCATTGATGTCAGACCTCTTTCACCCGAATGGTACAGAACAATCGGTTTTGCGTTTTCAAAATCCGCTAACTCGGTAGTGTTGAAAATTTTAACCGATTATCTCAAAGAACATTTTTGTAATATGTAGAGCGAGAATACAGCTTTTGCGGTTGTCCGTGAATGTGAATTCATATCAAATAGTGTAGGGCAGGGGCTTGCTCCTGCCGTTAAATCACAACAAATCAACGGTTACAACAATTATATTTTTATATTATATCGTAGGGGCGAACTGTGTTCGCCCGTTTTTAATTTGCTATGAATTGGCGGGCGACCGCAGGCCGCCCCTATGGTCGCACAAATTTTCAAATTTGATAACAGCCGTATATAAATCCTAAAATTTAATTTTGCGGTGTAGGGCGGTGGCTTGCTGCCGCCGTTAGATTATTGTTGAAATATGATAATTTTTGGCTGATATGATATTAAAATATTCACACAATACGTAGGGACAACCCTTGCGGTTGTCCGCAACCAAAAAGACAAAAAATTATCGGCTGCTATTAAATTAAAATTTATATTAAACATTCCGCTCCCTCTCCGAGGAAGCTGTTGAGCGTAGCGAAACTGAGGGAGTTATAAAGGTTATTTCAAATTATAAAAACTCCCTCAGTCATTTTTCTACGGAAAAATGACAGCCCCCTCAAAGATGGGGCGGAAGTACGAATTGAATTTGATATAGATTGCGGACAGGGGCGAGCCCTGTCCCTACGGTATGATATCGAATTTAATTTGATAGCAACCATTAGTTATCATATATCCGTTAATTATTTCGGCGGCAGCAAGCCACCGCCCTACCACGTCGTCGTTTGCGCCGTATCGTTCGCAACAGCCTTTGGCTGTCTCTCACTCACTATACAACTTCTCCTTTTCCGCAAAAATCACGCTCAGCTCTTCTGTTCGGTTGTAAACGCCCTCACGACTGCTAACTGTCGCTACCAATTTTTGCGGTTTGCGGACAACCGCAAGGGTTGTCCCCACGATTGTGCGTAATTATCGGTTTACGGTTCTTCGTCTTGCAAAAGATTATAAGGGTTCGAATCCCATTGACAATTCACAAAAAAATAACGGTACAGTGTTACACACCATACCGTTATTTCTGGCGGAGAGCAAGGGATTCGAACCCTCGAAACCGTTTTGGCGGTTTACACGATTTCCAATCGTGCTCCTTCGACCAGCTCGGACAACTCTCCGTGTCACCTGTGATATTATATACGATTGTTTGAAAAAAATCAAGTGTGAATTGCAATGAATAATTTTTTGTTGTATAATATCTAAAAACAAGTGTAGATTTAATAGCTTTGTGCTTAAAATATCGGAGTTAATATGTTTAAGAAATCTGTTTGTGTTATCACTTCTTTGATTTTAATAATGCTGTCGTTCTGCGGTTGCTTCGGCAGGGGAAAGGCGAACAAATCCTTTGCTGTGCCGATTATCGGCGAGCCTACGAGCCTCGATCCGCAAATCGCAAAGACCGACAGCGAAAAAATGATAGTCCTCAACTGCTATGAGGGACTTTTCAGAATAAATAAGGACGGAGCAATCGAAAACGGTGTCTGCGAGAGCTATACCGTGTCTGACGACGGCTTGCGGTACACCTTTAAACTTCGACAGGACGCTCAATGGGCACTTTTCTCGGGACACAAAAACGTTTTGGGGGAGAATTACGCCGACACCTTTGACATAAACGTTTATGCTGAGGATTTTGCGTTTGCTTTTGACAGGATTTTTGACCCTGCCATAAATTCGCCCTATTCCGCACTCTTTTCGTCCATAGCCTCTTACAGCGCAGACGATAAATACACATTTTCAATTACTCTCAATTCAAAGGACGATAATCTGCTTTACAATCTCACTAGCGCAGGTGCTGTTCCGTGTGATAGAGAATTTTACGAGCTCACGGGCGGAAAATACGGACTTGACGCCAAGTATTCGCTTTGTAACGGTCCTTTCAACGTTGGCAAATGGATTGACGGCACTTCTATCAGAATTGACCGCAACAATGAATACAGCGGCGAAAACAAGGTTATGCCCTCGTCTGTAACATTCTATGTGAACACAAGCCGTGATGCCGTTGCGGATAAAATGAACAACGGTATTTATGACGTTGCGTATCTAAACAATCTCAACTATTCACGCATTACCGATAAATCGAGCTTTAATACACAGAGCGTTGAAAACACGGTTTATTCGTTTATATTAAATCAGTCCGACAAATATCTCGGAAATAAAAACATCAGACTTGCCCTCGCATATTCTGCCGATTTGTCGCTTGCAGGCACAATTTCCGAGGATATTAAGCCTGCCGTAAGTTTTGTTCCGCCGTATTGCAAGGTCGGCACAACGCAATATACTCCGTCGGATGCAACGGGCTCCGTATATACCTTTAATTCGACAAAGGCTAAGCAGTATTTTGAGCAGGGTTTGCTTGAAACAGGTTCGTCAAGCGTTGAGCTTGAAATTAAATGCACCGAGGAATACGAAACCTTTGTTAAACAAATCGTTCAGGTTTGGCAAAAAACATTGGGTGTTAAATTTGCCGTTACCGTAAGCGTAGCAGCAGGCGACGAGCTTGACTCAACGGTAGCTTCAGGCAATTATTCGGCTGTGTTTTATCCGTTTACCGCAAACACCGTCAATGCAAACGAATTCCTTGGAAGCTTCAGCAACAACTCAAAGCTGAATTATAAATCGGATCGTTTTGAAGCCGCTTTACAGCAGGTCAGAGCTTCCTCACGGGATAATTCTCAGCTTTTGGCAAGCTGCAAAAACGCAGAAAGCGTTTTAATCGACGAAGCAGTTATGCTTCCTGTTATATATGAATACAGCTATTTCATTCAAAGCAAGGGCGTCAGCGGAATATATTTCTATCCGACAGGGGATATAATGTATTTCATCAATGCGGTGAAAAAGTAAATGAGTAATAAAAGGAAATTTTTAATAGTGCTTTCGTGGATATTGGTTGTCGCTTGTATGATAACTATCTTTATGCTATCGGCTCAACCTGCCGTGAAATCTTCAGAGGCGTCAGGCTCTTGCATACAATGGATTTACGATTTGTTTGGGATAAGCCTTAGCCAACATTTTGTAAGGAAAACGGCACACGCATTGGAATTTTGCGGTCTGTGCTTGTTATTCAATTTAGCATTCGGCGCAACAACTTTGAAATTCAAACCGCTTGTATCGTTTGTGTTGACCGTGCTATATGCGGTGTCAGATGAAATTCATCAGATTTTCGTTGACGGCAGGGCGTGTCAGTTTAAAGATGTGCTTATTGACTCAGGCGGTGCATTTTCGTGCATTATTGTTTTGTCAATCGTTTATTTAATATATAAAAAACACTGTGGAAAAAGAGGAAAAGTATGTCAGTTTTAAGACCTTTTAAAGCAATCAGACCGAAAAAAGAGTACGCAAGCAAGGTAGCCGCTTTACCTTACGACGTTATGAACTCCGAGGAAGCTCGGGAAATGGTTAAGGGAAATCCGTATTCCTTTCTCCACGTTGATAAGGCGGAGATAGACTTGCCGAAAGACACCTATATTTACAGCGAGGATGTCTATGATAAGGCTAAAGAAAACCTTTCTTCGCTCGTATCGGACGGCGTTCTTCAGCAGGACGAAAAGCCTTGCATTTATATCTACGAGCAAACCCGTGAGGGCAAGGTGCAAACAGGCATTGTCGGCTGTGCTTCTATTGATGATTATATGAACAACGTAATTAAAAAGCATGAGCATACAAGAGCCGATAAAGAGGCAGACAGAATTCACCACGTTGATACTCTTGATGCAAATACAGGACCTATTTTCTTGGCGCACCGCAAAAATGACGAATTAACGGAAATTATTACCGCTTGGAAAGAATATCACGAAGCGGAATATGATTTTGTGTCAGACGGAGTTCGTCAGGAGGTATGGGTAATTGACGACGATAACGTTATCAACAGAATAACCGAAGAATTTTCCCATATTCCGTCCTTGTATATCGCAGACGGACACCACAGAGCAGCTTCCGCTGTTAAGGTCGGTCTTAAAAGACGTGAGGCAAATCCGAATTACACGGGCAATGAGGAATTCAACTTCTTTCTCTGCGTAGTGTTCTGTGCCGATGACCTTGCAATTATGGATTACAACAGGGTAATTGCAGACCTTAACGGTAATACGAAAGAGGAATTTATCAATAAAATTTCCGAGAAATTTGAGGTTGAAAAAATCGGCACTTCTGCATACAAACCCGAAAAACGTCACACCTTTGGTATGTACCTTGAAAATGAGTGGTATTGTCTTAAAGCGAAGGACGGAACATTTGACGAAAAAGACCCTGTAAAGAGCCTTGATGTTTCGATTTTGCAGAATAATCTCATTTCCCCCATTCTCGGAATTGACGACCCGAGAACCGATAAGCGAATTGACTTTGTCGGCGGAATAAGAGGACTTAGTGAGCTTGAAAGACGTGCCGACAGCGATATGAAGCTTGCATTTTCAATGTATCCGACCACACTTGACGAGCTTATGGCGATTGCGGACGCAGGACTTATTATGCCTCCGAAATCGACTTGGTTTGAGCCGAAGCTTTTAAGCGGTTTATTTATTCACGAATTGCATTGAAAAAACAAGAGGTATAGTGTATAATACTCTGTGCCGAAAACAAAATAAAGGAATGAAATAAATGAAATTAGGAATAGTAGGCTTGCCGAATGTCGGTAAAAGCACACTTTTTAATGCTATTACAAACGCAGGTGCACAGTCGGCAAACTATGCTTTCTGTACAATAGAGCCGAACGTCGGCGTTGTCGATGTTCCGGATTACAGACTTGATAAATTGGCGGAAATGTATTCTCCCGACAAGGTAACTCCCGCTTCTATCGAATTTGTTGATATTGCAGGACTTGTAAAGGGTGCGTCAAAGGGCGAGGGTCTCGGAAATAAGTTCTTGTCGCATATCCGTGAGGTTGACGCAATCGTTCACGTTGTAAGATGCTTTGAAAATGATGATATAATTCACGTCGAGGGCTCAATCGACCCTGCAAGAGATATTGAAACCATAAACCTTGAATTGCTTTTGTCGGACGCTGAAATTCTTGACAGAAGAATTGCAAAGGCTGAAAAAGAGCTTAAAGGCGATAAATCACTTCAAAAAGAAGTTGATTTTCTCCACAGGCTTAAATCGGAGCTTGACAGCGGCGTGAATGCAAGAGCTGTTGAAGCGGACGAGGAAGAGGCTGAAATACTTTCGGGTATCGGCTTGCTTTCGGCAAAGCCTGTTATCTACGCTTGTAATATGAGCGAGGACGATTTTAAGAATAACATTGAAACCAATGAACGCTATAATGCAGTCAGAGAGCTTGCGGCAAAGGAGGGGGCAGAGGTGCTTCCGATTTGCGCAGAGCTTGAGGCTGAAATTTCTTCACTCGATAAGGAAGAAAAGGAAATGTTCCTTTCCGATATCGGCGTTGATAAGGGCGGACTTGACCTTTTAATTCAGCGTTCATATGACTTGCTCGGTCTTATGTCCTTCCTCACGGCAGGCAAGCCTGAGGTCAGAGCGTGGACTATAAAAAAGGGCACAAAAGCACCTAAGGCGGCAGGAAAAATCCACTCCGATATTGAAAGAGGCTTTATTCGTGCCGAGGTTGTTTCGTTTGATGATCTTATGGCTCTCGGCTCAATGCAGGCGGCAAAGGAAAACGGCAAAATTCGTTCCGAGGGTAAGGACTATATTATGCAGGACGGCGATATTGTCCTCTTTAGATTTAATGTTTGATAAAATTTGATTATCAGCGCCCGTAGCTCAGTTGGATAGAGCGTCAGACTCCGACTCTGAAGGCCGCTGGTTCGACTCCAGTCGGGTGCGCCACGTCGTCGCAAGCTACATATCGCTTGCGGCGATTTTTTTATCGCCTCGCACTCATTCCGCTGCTCCTCCTTTCCGAAACAGGTCACGCTCAAGTCGCCTGTTTGGCTGTTATCAAATTTGAAAAATACATTAAACCGTAGGGACATGGCTTGCCCCTGTCCGCAACAAATTTCATATAAAATCAAATTCTTGGGTGTATGTTCTCATATTTTCAACTCCTATATTGAATGCATTGAAATAATTTTACGACATTTTCTGTAGGAATTGAAAGAAATGTGGAAATATGATATAGTTAGAAAAACAATCATTTTTATTTGATAAAAAGATTCACGAATTTTTATTAATTATAAGACCAACGCCGGAAAAAACGTACTTAATGGGTGAAAGCGCTTTTAGGTCTGACAAGGGAGGTGAACAACATGGATGATCTGAGAATCATAGAACTCTACTTTGAACGGGATGAGCAGGCAATCAAGGAAACGGATGCAAAGTACGGCAAGCTCTGCCACAGTATTGCCTATAACATTCTGAACAATCACGAGGATTCGAAAGAATGTGTCAACGATACATACGTGGGAGTGTGGAATGCAATTCCGCCTACAAGACCGAGTAATTTTATGTCCTTTGTCTGTAAGATTGCGAGAAACCTGTCTCTGAAGCGGTTGGGGTTTATGAAGCGTGAAAAACGGTCAGCGGATGTAATGTTGTCCCTGGATGAACTGGAATCGGTACTGCCGGATGATCGGTATGCCCCCGACGTGAGTGACGAGGACGTAGGCAAACTGGTCAGCCACTTCCTGCGCACACAAAAGGAGGACGTGCGAAATGTCTTTATCCGGAAATATTTCTACTTCGATTCTATCGGAGAAATTGCAGAGCGCTTTGGGTTTACCAAAAGTAAGGTCAAAAATATGTTGTTCTACACCCGAAACAAACTAAGGGACTATCTCATTAAGGAGGGCGTTGAAATATGAAAATACCGAGATTTTCTAATGCCATCGGTAACCTCGATGAGGATCTTGTCGAGGCGGCAGCAGAATGCAAGAAAAAACAAAATCATTTGCTCAAATTGGGTTCAATAGCAGCCTGCTTTGCCGTGATCATTGTTGTAGGCGCGCTTGTTCTTCCATCGCTTTTAGGCGGCGAACCTACACCAGGAGGCACAAACGATAGGTATAAAGACATTAACATTATGGCAGGCGAATCAGGAATTGTATGGCCATGGGAATATCAAACCGTTTTTGAGAAATACACTGAAGTAACAATTGACGGTATTGTATACCGAAGTAACGGTCGCCTTGTGTCTGAAGAACTCCTTGGCGATTTGATTGGAACATATACCGTATTGGGCATTGACGAAATTGAAGGAGATAGATACACTGAAAAATTTGAAGTGTATCAGTTAAAATATGCTGATAAGAGCCAGCTTGTCGCCGTGAGGATGGAAGGTAGTTGTTATACCTTCAAGAGGGATAATTATGAACCTCCGCACACGCTCGGTGAGCTCTTCAAGCTGGTAGACCTCCCAAAAGCAATTGAATTGAAGCGGTTCTCTGTAAACGGCGACAGTCCGAACAAAAAACACTATACACTGAGCAATGATGACTATGTATGGGAAGTTCTTGCCGGATGCGAAAATGCACCATTTGTTGAGGATGAGAAATGGGTTGCACATGATAGAGAGTATTACAGTTTTACGATCACATCTGAAACTCTCGGCGTATATAAAGTTGCCATGTATGTTACTGCAGATGGCTATCTGTGGACAAACGCTTTTAATTACCAATACCTCTTCAATATCGGAGAAGATGCAGCCAGTAAGATTATCAAATATGCAAAAGAGAATTCCACCGAAGCAGAGTATGAGCCGTATCAGAATACCATTGTCGGTAAGATTACGGAGATAACCGATGAGTATATTCTGTTAGACGATTCCATTCTCTGCGCCAATCCCGATGACGGAATCACGTACAAAATCCTTCTGAATGATCTGCGCATCTCCCGTTATGCAGAAAGCGGAGCTATCCGAGTGGGAGAAAATGTTCAGATAACATACGAAGGCGAAATTGACGAATCGAATACCATTGACAGTGCCATTTCTGCATCTGACGTGGTAATCTCCGGCGGGGATGTTCTTATTCCCGAATAATAAAATAAAAGTCGCATATATGATTAACCGAATATAAGTTTTTGCGAGAGTTCGAAGTCATACGCAAAACTGCCGAAAATATCTTTTTCATAGCCCATAGACACGTCGTCACGGACTTTGTATCGTTCGTGACGGCTTTTTTATTGAAAAAGTCATCCCTCACTCACGCCGTCGTTCCTCCTTTCCGAAACAGGTCACGCTCAAGTCGCCTGTTCGGTTGTAAACGCCCTCACAACGGCTTTGTTTCGCTACCACCCTGTTTCGGTTTAGGTGGTACAAGTGAATTTGATTTATGTTTGTTTACCTGATGATTACGCTAATAATCGTCTTTTCAGTTCTATTCGCCTTGCGGCGAGTTCTATTGCTTCGCAGTGATATACGGCTTTCAGCCGAGTGATATTGCCTTGCGGCAGTTGAAAACGGATTGAAATTAACATCCCACAGTGTAGGGCGGTGGCTTGCTGCCGCCGAGGAAATCAACGGGTATATAATAATTAACGGTTGTTATCAAATTTGAAAAATACATTAAACCGTAGGGACAGGGCTTGCCCCTGTCCGCAACAAATTTGATTTATAATTACATTTACGGACAACCGCAAGGGTTGTCCCTACGGGTGTGCGAATATTTTAATATCATATGATCCAAAAAATGTCATAAATCAGTGACAATTTAACGGCGGCAGCAAGCCACCGCCCTACCGTGTGGTATATCAAATTTAATTCGTGCTTATGCTTCATCGACGAGGGAGCGAAAATTCTAATACAATTTCATATAATTTATCATCGGTCGCAACCTGTTCACATCACAATTAAATTGTAAATTTCACAAAAGTATGCTACAATAAATTTATAAAATCTGAAAAGGCAAGGGCTTTTTCTTTATATAGGAGAATACTATGAATATCAAGGATATACTTTCAAAATGCGACCACACACTTTTGTCACAGACGGCAACGCTTGACGAAATTAAAGAAACCTGTGCAGATGCGATAAAATACGGTACAGCATCGGTTTGCATACCTGCTTGCTATGTCAAAGAAGCAAAGAAGTTTGTCGGCGATAAAACGGCGGTTTGTACGGTAATCGGCTTCCCGAACGGATATTCCACGACGGCGGCAAAATGCTTTGAAGCACGTGATGCAGTCGAAAACGGTGCTGAGGAAATTGATATGGTAATAAATATCGGTTGGCTCAAAGATAAAAAATATGACGATATATTATCGGAAATAAACGAGGTCAAAAAAGCATGTAACGGAAAGCTGTTAAAGGTTATTATCGAAACCTGCCTTTTGACAGATGACGAAAAAATCAAGATGTGTCAGATTGTTTCAAAATCCGATGCCGATTATATTAAGACCTCAACGGGCTTTTCGACTGCGGGTGCGACAAAGCACGATATTGAGCTTTTCAAGGCTAATGTTACGGGCGATACAAAAATCAAGGCGGCGGGCGGAATATCATCTATAGAAGATGCGGAAGAATTTATAAAGCTCGGTGCATCAAGGCTCGGAACAAGCCGAATTGTAAAAGCGGTCAAGCAGGGAAATCTTTTATAAGGAAATGATTTTATGTCAAAAAGAGTGTTTTTGATTGTGCTTGATTCCTGTGGCGTGGGTATGCTTCCCGACGCTTCGGAATTCGGCGATTACGATTGCAACACATTAAAAAGAATATCGGCGTCGTCCGAGTTTTCGGCTGAAAATATGCTGAAAATGGGTATCGGTAATATCGCAGGCTGCGATTATCTGAAAAGTACCGATAAGCCTCTTGCGGCGGTTGGAAAATGCGCCGAATTGTCACGTGGAAAGGACACGACAACGGGCCATTGGGAAATTGCGGGCGTTATTTCAAAAAAGCCTATGCCGACTTATCCCGACGGCTTCCCGAAGGCTATCATCGATGAGTTTTCCGAAAAAACGGGTAGGGGAGTTCTCTGCAATAAACCCTATTCGGGTACGCAGGTTATCAAGGATTACGGCGACGAGCACATAAAAACGGGCAAGCTTATTGTCTATACCTCGGCAGACAGCGTGTTCCAAATTGCGGCGGACGAAGAAGTTATACCGCTTGAAGAACTTTATGAATACTGTAAAATCGCACGCAAAATTTTATGCGGTAAAAACGCTGTGGGCAGGGTAATTGCAAGACCGTTTGTTAAAAAAGACGGCGAGTTTATAAGAACTGCAAACCGCCACGATTTTTCACTTGAACCGCCGAAACCGACATTGTTGGATATGCTTTCAGGCAACGGCAAAACTGTTTATGCGATAGGTAAAATATACGATATTTTCGCATCCCGTGGCATTACGGAACACGTGTTCACACATTCCAATAAAGAGGGGATGGACAGGACTTTAGAGGCTGTTTCAAAGGATTTTGAGGGACTTTGCTTCACAAATCTTGTTGATTTCGATATGCTCTACGGTCACAGGCAGGATATTGACGGCTATGCCCGTGCTTTCGCGGAGTTTGATAAATGGCTTCCGTCTTTTACTGAGAAAATGCGGGATGACGACATTCTTATCATTACGGCAGACCACGGCTGCGACCCGGGCGACAACAGCACAGATCATACAAGGGAGTATATTCCGCTTGTGGTTTACGGTAAGAAGATCAAACCTGAAAATCTCGGTATTCGAAAGACCTATGCGGATATTTCCGCAAGCATCGCCGAGTATTTCGGAATTGATTACAGCGGCGCAGGGGAGAGCTTTTGCTCGAAATGTTACAGATAATGCAAACGATGTCTATTTTGTGTAAATATAAAAAATAAAAAGCTTTGTATTCTATTGACAAAATATAAGTTTTTATAATATAATAAAAATAGACAGATGGCTTGCAATAATTTCGACAAACCATTATGTTGAAAGAGAGATAAATTTATAATGTGCAAGTTACTCTGTGTGGAGTGATTTGCACATTTTTATTTTTGGGGGTTAGGTATAATGAAGTTAATTTTTCTTTACTTTAGCGAGATTGGCTTATATGCTATTAAAATAGGCAAAATTAAATCAAAAATAAATAGGTGTTTAATTTTCTGCTTACTAAGCGCATAAGCCATATGCATTTCTCCTGTGGCTTATGCGCTAATATTATATTATCGTTTTAATGATTTTCATTAAGTGGAGGAATAAAAATGAAAAAGACTTCTGTAAAAATGGTAGTTATTGCTTTTGCAATACTCGCTATTCTAATAAGTATTCCATTGTCTACGTATGCATATGCTACATTAGTTTTTAGGCATAGAAATCCAAATATATATTACTATTATGATAATTGGACTGATCCAAGGGGTGTGTCTTTCTTTTCCGGTGGTGCAAGTGCTTGGAGAGCAAAAACCACAGAAGCACAGATTTTACATTATTCTAACAATCCGGGCTCGGGATTCAACGTGTATATGAGCGTCGGAAATATTTCCGAGGTCACTTGGGACGGAGTAACAAATACAAATTATAGCACTTCTTACCCATATTATGTGAACTCACAAACGGTTACCATAAACAGAGCCTACACAAGCACTTGGAACAATGACGGAGCACTACAATCGGTTGTTGTCCATGAAATGGGACATGTTTTTGGGTTAGCTGATTATGGAAACAACAGAACAATTATGAATGGTTATACTTTTGGTACAAATAGCCGTTACGGAACATATGGATTAACCGTTCCGCAAACTGATGATGTTAACGGTGTTAATGCAAAGTATTAAAACTTAATCATATTATAAATGAGGTGAGCCATATGAAGAAATTACAGATAGCTACTATTGCTGTTTTTACAATTGTGATTGTTTTTATTTCAACTCTCGGCTTGAGAAAAGCTTCAGATACAGAGGATTATAGCAAATATAAAAAAGTATATCTAAATGCAAGTTGGGCATACAATTATGAAGATGTTTCAGAGCTTACAGAAAACTGCGATTTGGCGGCGTATATATCAGTTACAGGGTGGGAATCCAATCATAAATATAAAGATTATGGGGTTGACCTGACTGTTTTCACGGCTAAAATACAGGATTCTTTGTTTGGAAAAAAGGATGGAACGGTTCGTATAGTAATGACAGGTAAAATTGACGAGAAAGAAAAGAAAATATATGAAATTGCCGATGACCCTCTAATGAAACCCGGAGATAAATTCTTTGTATTTGCGAAAGCTAATGAAGATGGTACATACACAATTCTAAGTGGTCCGCAAGGAAGATTTGCAATTGTTAATGATGCGGTTTATTCCTTGAATGTGTGTGACAATCAAGTGAAAATGCATAATTCAGGCTCTAACATTAACATTAACAATCAATCTAAAGAAGATTTTTATTCTCAAATTAACGCTGCTATAGTTGAGCGGCAGCATGTAACTTCTTGATAGCAGAAAACCGGTACTTTCACTTGCATAAATAACAAAAATTTTGTAAAATAAAATAAGGTAAAACAGAATTATAATTGATAACCAACAATTCAGACTATTGAGGCGGCTATCGTTTTGATGGTCGCCGATTTTGTGTATGTCGGCAAAGGTATAATAAATTGTGTAATGAGGTAGCTTATGACTAAACAAGAGCTTTGTGCTTTGGCAATTAAAGGTATGAACAATGCCTATTCTCCTTATTCGGGTTATAAGGTCGGTGCGGCATTGTTTTGCGATAACGGTAAGGTTTTCACGGGCTGTAATGTGGAAAATTCGTCCTACGGTGCTACCGTGTGTGCTGAAAGGACTGCGATTTTTAAGGCGGTAAGTGACGGAGAACGGAATTTTTCAATGCTTGCCGTGGCGGGCGGAACAAAAAACGAATTGAGCGATAAGTTTTTGCCGTGCGGAATTTGCCGTCAGGTTATGGCTGAATTTTGCAAGCTCGATTTTACAGTTTTGGTTGTAACGGGTCAAAGCACATATAATGAATTCACTCTTTCGGAACTTTTACCCAATGCTTTTTCACTATAAGTGTCTTAAATGAGACAAAAGTAAAAGTTCTTAAAAAATATTTTAACGGTCAAGCGAACACTATATTTGACAAATTCATTAAAATATACGCCTAAAAAGAGTGGATGACCTTAAAATCAACTTTAGATTTAATGTCGTGAACACATTTTGAGAATATTTGAACCTTTTACCCTTTGAAAATAACGATGTATTTCAAAAACGTTGATAATCGAACGTTTTTATAAATTTTGACAAGTGAAATTTTTAGTAATACAATACAGATACACAATCGATTTGTGTATTGCACAAAGGAGGAATGGTATTGTACGAGATAATAATCGAAAACACTACGGCATTTTGGCTGATACTTCTCGCCGCATTCACGATAATTGAAGCGGCAACCGTGCAGCTTGTGTCTGTTTGGTTTGCGGTAGGTGCCCTGGGCGCACTCGTGTCGTCATTTGCACATATGGATTTCAAGGTGCAGGTAATAGTTTTTATTGCCCTGTCGATATTGAGTCTCGTTGCTACAAGGCCGCTTGTTAAAAGGTTTACCAAAACCAAGCTTCAGTCAATGAACGCAGACAGATGTCTTAATAAGACAGCCGTGGTGGTTGAACAAATCGACAACCTGAACGCAAAGGGTCAGGTAAAGGTCAACGGGAATATTTGGTCGGCAAGAAGCATAGATGATAAAATAATTCCCGAAAATACGCTCGTTAAGGTTTTGAAAATCGAGGGCGTGAAAGTTATAGTTGAAGAAATAAAGGAGTAAATGAAGTATGATTTATGTAGTTTTTGGTATCTTAGCTGTTGTCCTTGCGATTGTTGCGGCAAACATTAAGATTGTTCCGCAATCAAAAGCATACGTAATCGAACGCTTGGGTGCGTACAGCACAACTTGGCAGACAGGCTTTCATGTAAAAGTTCCGTTTTTTGAAAGAGTTGCTAAAATCGTTTCTCTTAAAGAGCAGGTAGTCGATTTCGATCCGCAACCCGTTATCACAAAGGATAATGTAACAATGCAGATTGATACGGTTGTATTTTTCCAGATAACCGACCCGAAGCTTTATACCTACGGCGTTGAAAGACCTATTTCGGCTATCGAAAATCTTACCGCTACAACGCTTCGTAATATTATCGGCGAGCTTGAGCTTGATGCAACGCTTACTTCCCGTGATACAATCAACGCTAAAATCAGAGTGATTCTTGACGAAGCAACAGATCCGTGGGGCATTAAAGTAAACCGTGTTGAGCTTAAAAACATCATTCCTCCCCGTGAAATTCAGGACGCAATGGAGAAACAGATGAAGGCAGAGCGTCATCGCCGTGAGGCAATCCTTACCGCTGAGGGCGAAAAGGCAAGTAAGATACTTGTTGCCGAAGGTCATAAGGAGTCACAGATTCTTGACGCAGAGGCTCAAAAGCAGGCTGCTATTCTTCGTGCCGAGGCTGTTAAGGAGGCAAAAATCCGTGAGGCAGAGGGCGAGGCTGAGGCTATCCTTGCCGTACAGAGAGCAAACGCAAAGGCAATCGAGCTTATAAATCAGGCTAATCCCAATCAGGCGGTGCTCACTCTCAAGAGCCTTGAGGCATTCGCAAAGGCTGCCGACGGTCAGGCTACAAAGATTATCATTCCGTCGGAAATTCAAGGCATTGCAGGGCTTGCAACGAGCCTTAAAGAGCTTGTAACAGACGAAAACAAGGAATAATTTAGTGCTTGAATATCACTTGATCCTTAAGTCTTTTATATGTCTATATTTTCGTGGCATTAAAAATCCCTCCTGATGTACATTCTGCATCAAGAGGGATTTTTTCTATTGTCCGTTTTTTACGGACTTGTTCACAACGCCGGGGTTGCTTTTTATTGACTCAACTCTCTAATCATGATAAAATATTTGTGTAATATAAGCATAAAATATTTGTTGTATTTGCCGTTCCTGAAGTGGTTTTAAGAGCTTGCTATATGTCCGGATTAAGCTTTTCAGGATTTACCGAAGTTTTCAAACCATCACTTTTAAATCACTATGTTGAAGCAATAGGAAAATACTGTTAAAGGTTGGAAATACATTATGAAAAATAGAATATGTTTGATAATATTGTTTTGCGTTGTTTTGATTACAGTTTGCACAACATCTTTTGTTTTGATTGAAAAGAAAAACATATCAAAGCACAACTTGGTTTATGCCAACGGCATTGACAATAAATTGTATGAATACAATTTATCCGAACTTGATGAAAAACAGATTTCTTTTGACGGATATTCGGATTATTTTCTTGTCGGAGAATATACCCAAGGGGATTATTGCTGTGTCGCAAAAGATGAAAATTCGGCTTATGTTGTCTTAACGGTTAAAGACGGCATTGTAGAAAAAGTATATCAGTTAAGCTTTTGTCCGGATAAAATTATTGTAGGAAAAAGCAATATTTATTGCTTATCAGAGGGAAGGATTTATCTGATAAGCACAACGGACAATTCTGAAATCCTTTATAAAGAAAATGTATATACTGAAAAATACTGCTTGAGTATGTTTGTTACCGAACAGGAGGATTTGGTTTATTTAAGGCAAGAAAATGACGGAAGTGTCTCGGCTTTGCTTGACAGTAACGGGCAGGAAAGCAATATTTTCACTTTTAATTTAAAAGAGGCTTCCATTTTCGGGCTTGATGTCGACGGCAGAATTTTGTATATTGATAGAATCGACAATAACGCTTTGAAAAGTGTTTCTGTTTATGGGGGAAAGTTGAATAAAGTAAGAAAATACGGTAAAGATGTTACTTCCGTTCGGTCAATGTTTGATGGTGAATTTGTCATTAAATATAAAATCAGGATTGTTGACAACTGCCCATATGTCTTTGTAGATAGCGGCAAAACAGGCGTTTCTGTCGTAACCGGCTTACCTTGGTTTGATGTACCGGATTCTGTTGTTGTAGTTTAGTTTTGAAAGGCTCGTCTAAATTTTTATTTCATCAACTCGTTCAAATGCGCATAAGCGCTTTGATGGGTGTGCCCTGTGTATATCACCGTTTCAAATACACAGGGTGCGCTGAATGAAAATACGTTTTGCGCTTCCGACATTGAAACAGAGCAAAAACGCAGTCTATTTTACAAAGTTCAGTCCTTTAGACAACATAAGTTAAACAAGAAAAAAGCCTGTAGGATAAACATCTTACAGACTTTTTGTATAAATGGCCGAGATGACAGGACTTGACAAGGCAAGCCTTGTCAGTTTTTCTTCTATAAGTCCGTTTTGCTTCGCAAAAGATGGACTATGCAGGTTCAAGTCCTGTCGGAAATTCAAAGAGCAAAAATAGCAGCTACAAAAATACATTCAAAAAAACTAACAATAACAACCCGAAACAGGGTGGTAGCGAAACAAAGCTGTTGTGAGGGCGTTTACAACCGAACAGGCGACTTGAGCGTGACCTGTTTCGGAAAGGAGAAATGACGGCGTGGGTGAGGGATGGTTTTTTCAATAAAAAAGCCGTCACGAACGATACAAAGTCCGTGACGACGTGGTCGGAGTGACAAGACTTGAACTTGCGGCCCCTAGACCCCCAGTCTAGTGCGCTACCAGCTGCGCTACACCCCGAAATATATAACAGTAAATTAAGTGGGGGATATGATTTATGCTTAAAAACATAGGTCATATTTTTTACTGCCCGAGTATATTATCATATATTTAATTGTTTTGCAAGTGATTTTTTGATTTTTTTCACTTTTTTTCAAAATTTTCAGAGTTTTTCATTAAAAATGCGTCGTAAGAGGTTTTTTACTTGTCTTTTTACTTTTAATATATTAGAATAAAAGTATAAATTTACGGAGGGAAAAATATGCCTGATTATTTTGATTGCTTTAAAATAAATTGTTCCCCTGTTTCAAAAAAAGAGTGCACAATCACTGCCGGGGATACAAGATTAACTGTTTTGACGCCTTGCCTTGTTCGTGTTGAGGTGTCTGATGACGGTTGCTTTTGCGACGAGCCTACGCAAGCGGTGTGGTTTAGGGACTTTGATAACCCTGAATTCACTCAAAGCGTTATTAAAAATCGCATTGTTGTTAAAACCGAGCTTGCCGAGTTTTGCTATGATACCAAAAAGCACAAGATGTTATACATAAATCTTGCGGATTCCCGTCATATAACCGATTTCAACTCGGGCAATTTGAAAGGTACTTGCCGAACTTTAGACGGCTCTTGCGGAAAAGAACCGCTTGAGGACGGTATTGTGTCCCGAAACGGCGTTGCAATGCTGAGCGATGGTAAATCGCTTGTTATCTGTGGGGACGGACTTCCTAAGCCGAGAGCGCATAAGCAGTCCGACGATTATTTCTTCGCATACGGAAACGATTACATAAGCGCCGTGAGTGATTTCTTTAAGCTGACAGGCTTTGCGCCGCTTATTCCGAGATTTGCATTGGGAAATTGGTGGTCAAGGTATAAGGCATATACTCAAGAGGAATATCTTACCCTTATGAATAGGTTTATTGACAGTAAAATACCGATTACGGTCGCTACTGTCGATATGGATTGGCATTGGGTTGACGTCAAGAAGAGATTCGGAAAGGAAGCGGCGAAGAATTCACATTGCAATACCGCTAAGGAGAGATATTTCGATATGATGTCCGACGGCGGATGGACGGGCTACAGCTGGAACACGGAGTTGTTTCCGAATCCGCAGGAATTTCTCAAAAAGCTTCACGATAACGACTTTAAGGTTACGCTTAATCTTCATCCTGCAACGGGAATACGCTTTTTTGAGGATTGTTATAACGAATTTGCAAGGTTTATGGGCGACGACCCAAAGGAGAAAAAGCACTACAGATTTGATATAACCGATAAAAAGTTTATAGAGGCATATTTCAGTATTGTTCATAAACCGCTTCAGGATATGGGCGTGGATTTCTGGTGGATCGATTGGCAGCAGGGCAATAAGACTGACACGCCCGGACTTGATCCGCTTTGGGCGTTAAATCATTATCATTCGCTTGATATTGCAAGAGACGGCAAGAGGCGACCGCTTATTCTTTCGAGGTTTGCAGGCGCAGGCTCACACCGTTATCCGCTCGGATTTTCGGGCGATACATTCCAAAATTGGAATGTGCTTGATTTTCAGCCGTATTTCACTTCGACAGCCACAAATATCGGCTACACTTGGTGGAGTCACGACATCGGCGGTCATCATATGGGCAAGAAAGACGATGAATTGTATCTTCGTTGGGTTCAGTTCGGCGTATTCTCTCCGATAATGAGGCTACATTCTACTTCTAACGAGTTTATGGGCAAAGAGCCTTGGAAGTATTCAAAGAGCGTTGAAACGGTTGTCAGCGACTTTATGAGGCTTCGTCACAGAATGCTTCCGTATCTCTACACGATGAATTACAGAACGCATACCGACGGCAGAGCGATTTGCGAGCCTATGTATTATGAATATCCCGATTGCGACGAGGCATATGCCTGCAAGAACGAGTACCGCTTTGGCTCTGAATTGATTGTCGCACCGATAACCGAGCCTAAAAATAAAAGAACCTTGCTTGCAGGCACAAAGGCTTGGATACCCGAGGGCAGATATACGGATATTTTCAATAATCGTATATACAAAGGCCCTATGAGCATTAAGCTGTTCCGTGATGACAGTACAATACCCGTGCTTGCAAAAGAGGGTGCTATAATTACGCTTGGAATGAACGGCGAGGATAATTCTTGTAAAAATCCCGACGGCTTGGAAATTCTAATTTACAGAGGAAGCAACAGCTTTTCAATGTACGAGGATGACGGCGAAACAAAGGAATTTGAAAACGGCAAATTTGCGTTTACCGATTTTGAGGTTGCCGAAAAAGATAATACTGTCGAGTTTTATATAAAGCCCGTAAGAGGGGATAAGACGGTTATTCCGAACGTGAGAGCTTATACTCTTTCATTCAGAGATATTGTAAATGCAAATGTCGCTGTTGCGGTAAACGGCAAAGAAAAAGAGTGTAAGGTCTTAAAGGATAACGGATATGTAAGCGTTTTGTTAAAAGAGATATATCCCGAGGACAGCGTTAAAATTACACTTTCAAATACAGCTGCCCTTAAAAATACCGACAGGAGAGAGGCTCTTATTGAGCTTGTGTCGAAATATCAGCTCAATAATAATATTAAGCCTACTGTGTTCGGAGCATATGTTGACGGAAAAACAAACACGCTCAAGGTGAAAAAATGCTTCCGAGAGCCGATTGAGGAAATTGAAAAGCTCAGATAATCGTGATTGAATTTGTAAACGGTTTAGTGTTTTGAGAGGTGATTGCTATGGGCACAAAAGAGTTTGCATATATTTTCGGCGATGCAATCTGTCTTATAATGCTTATGTTCATAAGCAGTGCATCAAGACGGCATACGAAGATACTTATTGCGGAGAGATACTTCCTTGAAATGTCTCTTGCAACGGAAATTTTACTTATATCCGATATAATATGGCCGCTTGTTAACGGCGTTACGCTTCCCGGCTTCAGACTTCTTAATATTATAATAAATTTGGTTTATATGGTCCTGACGGGATTTATCGGCTTTTTGTGGATTATATATGTCGATTTTAAGGTTCGCCGCAGACTTGACAGTTCTCATAACAAAAGAGTTATTATGTTTTCAATTCCGATGTTGGTTTTGTTAGTTTTAACGCTCACTTCGCCAAAAACGCATATTTTGTTCTATATTGACGAGAACAACTGTTACCGCAGAGGTAAGCTTATGTGGATAAGAATATGCGTTATGATTCTTTACGTTTTGTGGGCGGCGGTGCTTACTCTTGTCGGAATAAAACGGCAAAAAACAAAGCAGAAAAAGTATGAAATGCGTGCGCTTTTGCAGTTTACCTTTTTCCCGCTTATCGGTATATTTATGCAGCAGTTTTATTTGAATTTGCCGTTTACCGCTGTCGGAATTTCTCTTTCGGTTTTATTGGTATTCATAAATGTTCAAAATAAGCAGATTTCAATAGATACGCTTACGGGTATAAACAACAGACGGCAGTTGGCTCTTTATATAGACTCCGAACTCAGTGCTTCAAGCAAAAAAGGTGAGCTGTATTACCTTATTATGGACGTTGATAAGTTCAAATCAATCAACGATACCTACGGACACCTTGAGGGCGATAACGCACTTATTAAAATTGCTTCGCTGTTGAATTTCCTGTGCGAAAAGCAAAATGACTTTGTCGCACGCTACGGCGGAGACGAGTTTGTTGTTGTGTGCAGACGGCATAACGAAGCAGAGGTTGAAGCCTTGAAGCAGGAGATTTTAAGTGCCGTTTCTAAATTGAACGACGAGGGAACGCTTCCGTACACGCTTTCTTTAAGCGTGGGAAGTGCAAAGTTTGATACGTCCAAAAGCAATGATGAAATATTTGCCGAAGCGGATAAAAAGCTCTACTCGATAAAATCGGAACGCACGAATGTTAACGCATAAGCTTTTTTGAGTGTAAATCGCAAATTTATGTTGATTTTATGGGAATAATTGAGTATTATTATATTTGTAATTTTTAATTGTTTGCAGGTGAAAGCTATGATTAGTGATGTTCAGAAAGAAATAATGCGACTTAAAAAGGAAAAGGATATTTGTATTCTTGCCCATTCTTATGTCGCTCATGAAATACTTGAAATTGCCGATTTTACGGGTGACAGCTATGCACTCTCCGTGAAAGCCGCTTCCGCACCGCAAAAGACCGTGATTATGGTCGGCGTTCGTTTTATGGCTGAGACTGTAAAAATTCTCTCTCCCGAAAAGACTGTTATCCTTGCTCATGATGAAGCAGGCTGTCCTATGGCAGAGCAGATGGATAAGGATATGATTTCGGCTGTCAAACAGCAGTATCCCGACTATAAGGTTGTGGCATATATAAACACTACCGCAGAGCTTAAAACGGTTTGCGATGTGTGCGTTACTTCGTCGTCGGCTGTTAAAATTGTAAGTCAGCTTCCCGATAAAAATATTCTCTTTATTCCCGATTGCAACCTCGGCGCTTATGTGGCTGAGCAGGTTCCCGATAAGAATTTCAAGCTCTTGCAGGGCGGCTGTCCCGTTCATGCTTCGGTAAATGAAAGAGAGGTTATAGCGGCGAAGCAGAAGCATCCCAATGCACTTTTGCTCGTTCATCCCGAATGTACCGCAGAGGTTACAAAGCACGCCGATTATATCGGCTCGACCTCGGGCATTATGGAATTTGCTAAAAAGAGCGAAAATAAAGAATTTATTATCGGCACGGAGATTTCTATTGCGGAGCATTTGCAATATGAGTGCCCCGATAAGATGTTCTATTATCTTTCGCAAAAGCTTATATGCAAGAATATGAAAATGCCAACGCTCTGTGATGTTTACAATGCTGTTCTCGGTCGTTCGGGAGAGGAAATCAAGCTTGACGGCGACACGATAGTAAAGGCTCGCAAATGTATTGACGAGATGATAAGGCTCGGCGGCTGAGGTGTTTTTAATTGACAGATAATAAAAAAGTAATGATAGGTATGAGCGGCGGCGTTGACTCTTCGGTTGCCGCTTTCCTTTTACAAAAAGAGTCACTCGAGGTTATCGGAGCTACAATGAAGCTCTATAACAACGAGGATATTGATTTTGTTTCCGAAAAGACCTGCTGCTCGCTTGACGACGTTTTAGACGCAAAGAGCGTTTGCGCAAGGCTCGGCATTCGTCATTACACGCTTAATATGACGGATGATTTCAAAAAAGAGGTTATCGAACGCTTTATATCGGCATATCAAAACGGATTTACACCAAATCCGTGTATTGACTGCAACCGTTATATGAAATTCTCGAAAATGCTTCATAAGGCACAGGAGCTTGATATAGATTATGTTGCGACAGGTCATTATGCAAGAATTGAAAAGCAGGGCGATAGGTATATCTTAAAAAAGGCCGTTGATTTGTCAAAGGATCAAAGCTATGTTCTCTATTCGCTCACACAAGAGCAGTTAAAGGTAACAAAATTTCCGCTTGGCAATTACACAAAACAGCAGGTGCGTGAAATTGCCGAGGAAAACGGCTTTGTTAACGCACGAAAGCACGAAAGCCAAGATATTTGCTTTGTTCCCGACGGGGATTACAGTAAATTTATCGAATATTATACGGGCAAAACTTATCCCTGCGGCGATTTTGTCGATATGAACGGTAAAAGGCTCGGAGAGCACAAGGGAATTATCCGTTATACGATAGGGCAGAGGAGAGGGCTCGGACTTGCCTTGCCGGCTTCTATGTACGTTGTTGAAAAGGATGTCGATAATAACAAGGTTATTCTCGGCTTCAATGACGACCTTTTCAAAAAAGAAGTAAATGTTAAAAATATTAGCTTTACCGCTTGTGACGGACTTGATAAACCCGAACGCTTGTGTGCTAAAATCAGATATAATCAAAAGGAACAGCCTGCAACGGTAATGCAGACGGACGAAAATCACTTTACGATTGTTTTTGATGAACCGCAAAGAGCCATTACTAAAGGTCAAGCGGCGGTTTTATATGACGGTGACACGGTTGTCGGCGGCGGAACAATAGAATAAGATATAACAAAAGGCTGTAGGAACTTTCGTTTCCACAGCCTTTATTGTTAGTTCTGTTTGAGTTCTTTTTCAATCTCTTGCTTTTTCTTTAATGCTTCGCTTACCGACAGAGCAGTAAGGAAGAACGATACAAATGCGAACAAGCATTTAATTGTTTTCTTCATAAAATCACCGTCTTTCAAAATTCCTCATAGTATAAGCTGTCTTTTTCGCTTAAACCGTCAATGTTTTTTATAAGCTTAATCTTAGCAAGTGCGCTTTCGGGGGTCATATTGAAAAGCGGTATTGCTCCGCTTGCGATAATGCTGTCCGTAGAACCGTAAAACGCTTCGTTTCTTCTTACAGGGCAGAGATAAAAGCTAATTCCGTTTTGTTTGCATTTTTCAATAAATTCAGGCAATTTATTTCCGTCGGCAGTACCTGAATGATAGGTGGTGTGTATTATCGCCGACGGTTTAGTCTTTTCAATGTCAAAAACAGAGTAGTCAATATCGGGAAATGCTCTTATTAAAAGAACTCTTTTATCTAAGCTTATTTTATCGCCGACTATTCTCGGCAACGGGTTTGAAATATCATCATAAGATATACCTGATTTTCTGTTGAAAGAGATATATCCGCTGTTGTCAGCTTCGGCAAGATAAGTGTTGTTTATGGAATTGAAATCAGCCGACACGAAATCCGCTTCATAAAGCCTTGTGGCAAGATGTATAAGACTTTTTCCGTTTGAATTTTTATACGGTACAACAAATCCTTTTCCGCCGTTTTCAATGTAATTTACAGCAAGCTCAAGGTTATCTAAGGCATTTGAACGTGAATCCGTGATAACAAAATTTGCGCTTACAAAGCATACGGGCAAGTCAATGTGTCTAAGTGCCATAGCAACGAGGCTTGAGGTAAAGGGAAGCGTGTCCGTGCCGTGCATAATTATAATTCCGCCGTAATTTGAAAGGTCAGTAGAAAGAATTGTGTTTATAAGCCTTTCATAAAATGAGTTGTCGGCATTTTCCGAGAGTATTTCGCACACCTTTACGTTTTTAAGCTCGGTGTCCTTGTGCCCCTTCAAAAACTTTTCGATTACAGGTGCGTTTGCAGGGTTGATAACGTTGTTGTTTTTCTCACTTGCAATTGTGCCGCCCGTGTGTAAAACAAGAATTTTCATTTAATCACCTATTTCTCTTACGGCTTTTTTGTAGTCGTCATATGTAAGATAAGAATTTATAATTTTAAGCATGGCATTTGCGCTCATATGCTCGGGGAGGGAAAGCTCTTTCAAAAGCCGCTTTCTTTTTTCCTGCGAATTGTCTTTTCCGCATATACCGTCCTCAAAAAGGTCGGTCTTTGTGACGAGCCTGCGTTCATTTTCGCTTGAAACTACGCTTTTTCCGTCAATACCGGCTTTTTTTAACGCCTCAAGTATAATTTCACTTTTAACACCCTCAACGCCTAATTTGCCCTCTTTTGACGGCGCATCTTTACGGCGCTCCTTGCCGAATATATCGGGGATATAAACGTGCGTGATTTTCTCGGGCGGAACAATTCCCGATAAGAACGAGCGTATAACAAAACCTGCCGAGTCCGAGTCCGTCAAAACGACAATGCCTTTTTTATCGGCTATCATTCTTATGAACTTTTGCTTTTCTTTATCTTTGAAAACGCCGAAGCCGTCCGTTTCTATAATTACTGCGTCGAGGATTGATGACAGCTTTATTTTGTCATATTTTCCCTCGACTATAACCGCTTGGTCAATTTTTATCATAATTTTCTCCGTCAGTTCATTACACAGCTAAGCTCAACCAAAAGCTTTTCGAGTACCGTTTTTTCGTCGCTTGTTCGAAGCTTGATTTTTTCGTCGGCACCCTCAAGCAGCTCAATGCACCGCTTTAGCTGCGTCATATCAAGGCTTCTACAATCTCTTTGTGCGTTGCGAAGCCGAAATTCCACATTTTTATAGTTGTAATAATCCTTGAAAAAGTCTGCGTTCTTTCCTGCAAGAATAGACGCCTTAACCCTGTACATATCAACAAAATTACTTGAAAGCGCACCTAAAATCAGCTCGGGCTTTTCTTTGTCTTGAAACAGCTTATTAAGAATCATAAGGCTTTTTGCAAGGTTTTTTGAAAGCAGAGCCTTTGATAGGTCAAAAACATTTGCTTCAAGTGATTTTATACAAACAGCGTCAATATCCGAATAGGTAAGCTCTCCGCTTTTTTTGTAATCCGCAAGCTTTTCAACCTCGTTCAAGAGAATATTAAGGTCATCGCCCACGGTGTCGATAAGATAAAACGCAACCTGCTTGTCAACTGTAATACCACGCTTTTTAAGTCCGCTTGCAACTGTTTTTGCAAGTGAGGTCCTGTCCATCTTGTCAAGGCACACGCTTTCGCCGTATTTTGTGAAAACTGAAATTACATTTTTCCACTTTGCGTTCTTTTTGGGGTTTATATCGGTTGTGTCCTGCCAAAAAACAGCAACGGTAGTTTCGGGCATCTCTTTTATCCAATTTTCAAAATGCTCCTTATCGGCGGAATAAAAGCTGTCAAGCGGAAAGTCTTTCATAAACGTACAGGTGTATTCGGAAAAGGCGGGGAGAGTGTCCGTCGAGTCTATAAGCTCGTCGATAGGGGTATTATTCTCTGCGTCAAATTTGCGAAGATTAAAACCCTCCATATCGGCATTCACACATTTTTTTGCGATGAGATTTGCGTAGTGCTGCTTCAAATAAGGCTCGTTGCCGTAAATTAAATACGCATTTGAAAACTTTCTCTCTTTTATTTGATTTTTAAGAGTAGCTTCATCAATTTGAGACATTTTAATATCCTTTCCGCTTATGAGAGCTTGACTTCGATAGCTTTATCGTTTGGCTTTATGTATATAACCTGTCCGAAATTATCGGTGTTAATTTCCTTAGCATATTTTTCGTCACAAATAAGTAAATCACAGCTGTAATTTTCGGGTATGTAATCCGCATTAAGACAGATAAGGGCTGTCCTTTCGTGAAGCATTATTTGACAAAATCCGCTTTGTGTTGCAACGGTCAAGTCGGAGAGATTGTCCGTATGATGTTCGAGCGTTGATATTTTCCCGTTGAAATACACGTCGTTTTTAAGTTTGCTGTCATTCGTCAAAATCTCATCGATTGTATAGGTCGAAATCAGCTCCTTCGCTCTTTCCGGCGAGGTATAAACAGCTAATAAATCGATACGGCTAATAGCGTTGTTATCTATTATATCACAAACCTTGCTCGCCGCATAGTCTTCGTTATCCGCAAACATGACAGCGCAATAGCCGTGATATTTTATAACCGCAGAAGTGCCTTTTTCACTTTGATTTATGATAGCCTTAGGTGTTGTCAATGATTCTGCATACACATAAGTACAGCAGAGAGTGAACACAAGAGCAAAGCACAAGGCGGTTACCTCCAAAATTTTACCCTTCTTATTCAAAATATGCTTCATAAACGCAAGCACGGTCACGGAAGTAACAAAAACAGATATAATTATCGGCGAGTCAACAGGTAAAAGTAAATATCTTATTGATGACAGCCTTGTTGCGACGAATATAAGAAGTTTTGCTATTTCTCCCGAAATTATAATAAGCGGTGTTCCGACAAATTTAAGTCCGATAACTGAAATTACAGAGCCTATTCCCGCAATTTCCATACACAGCTTTCCGAAGAAAACCATCAGAAGATTTGCTAAAAGTAAAACAAGGGATATGTTTTTGAATTTTAAGAAATAAACGGGGAGCGTAAATATATTTACACTTACGCAAACCGCTATAAGTGAATTGATATACTCAATTAAATATTTTATTTGTTTGGATTTAACCTTACGGAAAGGCTTTTGCAAAATTTTATCAACGCCGTTATACATAATCAATATGCCGAGTGTTGCGAGCAAACTCAGCCACAAGCTGATGCTCAAAGCACAGTACGGATTTTGGAACAGCATTACTATCAACGAAAAGCCGATTGAATTTATGGGCTCTGCTTCCTTTTGGACAATATTGGCAAGGTAAACCAAAATCATCATAAAGCCTGCTCTTACAACAGGAGGATTGGCACCTGTGAGCAATATGAAGAAAAGGCAGAAAATTATGGCGTTGATTGACGCTCTTTTGCATTTTACGCCGAGCTTACGCAGCCTGCTGTAAACAAGCGACGACCAAATGCTGACATGTAATCCGGATACCGCAAACAGATGCGAAACTCCGCAAAGCCTAAAGGAATTGTTTACACGCTTGCTTAAATCTGACTTTTCGCCGAGGACAAGACCGCACACAACAGAGCCGCAATCATTCGGCAAAACGCTTTTTATCTCATTATAAAGCTTATATCTCACATTGAGTATAAGACTTAGTAAGTCTTTATTGTCGCCTTTAGTTATTTTGATGTCATCACTTTTATAGCTTGCACCGACAACAATATTTTTTGAACGGTAGTATTCGAGGAATTCGTCATCCTCGTTTCCGAGCATAAAGGTATTTAATGTAGCGGTAACGGTATCAGTCGGCTCAAAATCAATAGGGTAGGGCAAGGTAATTTTGATGTTAACAGCTTCCTTAACACCGTTTACCTCGCTTGTTCTTATCGTGTAATACTTTTGCGAGCCGTTGGTGGTCGGGAGGGTAATCAGGCTTCCCTTTACCGTAACCGTATTATCGCTGTATCGCTTTGAAATTATTTCGTATTGTGCATTTGACGTTACAAACAGGCATAATGCTACGCAAACAGACAGTATTGCGGTGGGTACGGTCATATTTTGACGAAGCGGCTTTATCAAAAGAGATACAAACAATAAAGCAAGCGAAACCATAAGGGTAACGCTTGCCAGATTGTAATTATTGGCTTCGCACAACAGAGTCAATGCAAGAAGCATTGAAAATCCTATAACGGCAAGTGGGCGTTTCATAGCTTATACAAGTCTTTCGCCTAAGTTTTTACCGCTGAGCACGTGAAAATGGAGATGCATTACCGTTTGACCCGCACCCTCGCCACAGTTGTTGATAATTCTGTAGCTGTCGAGGTTTAATTCGCTTGTAAGCTTTGCGATAACCTCAAATATATGAGAGATAACAGAAGAATTACCGCCGTTGATTTCCTTTGCACAAGAAATATGCTCTTTAGGAACGACAAGAAAATGAATATCCGACTGAGGCGCTATATCATAAAACGCATAGCACAAATCGTCCTCATAAAGCTTCTTTGACGGAATTTCACCTGAAATAATTTTGCAGAAAATACAATCACTCATATTTTTCACCTCATTTAAGCATTTCTTCAACTATCGAAGCGGTCTTTTCAAGAGCCTCGGAGATTTTAGAAATATCCTTAGCGCCTGCCATTGCGCTGTCGGGCTTTCCTCCGCCTGAGCCGCCTGCAACTGCCGCAACCTGACGGACAATGTTACCTGCGTGAGCGCCGTGAGAAAGTGCGTCCTTACCGACACAGCAAGCAAATGAGCCCGTGCCTTTTTCCTTGCTTGTGCCTGCGAATACGGCAACGATATTGTCGCCCTGCTCTTTAGCCTTATCACACATAGAACGAAGCTCGTTTGCTCCTGCTTCGCCCAAATCTGCGGTAATTACTTTAACCGCACCGATTTCCTTTGCATTTTTCATAAGGTCGGAAGCTTTTGAAGCCGCCATCTGTGAATTAAGCTCTGTAAGCTCTTTCTGAACTGCTTTAAGCTCTGCGACAGTTGACTGAGCCTTTGAAACAATATCGGAAACATTCGTGATTTTAAGTGCTGCCGCAGTATCATAAATTTCCTTATTTGCGTTGTCAATATATTTCATAACATTGAAGCCCGTAACGCCGACAATTCTTCTGACGCCCGACGCTACCGACGCTTCGGAAACAATTTTGAAAAGTCCGAGGTTTCCCGTGTTGCTTGCGTGAGTACCGCCGCAAAGCTCTGTTGAGAACTCGCCTGCCTTTACAACTCTTACTATATCGCCGTATTTTTCGCCGAAAAGAGCCATTGCACCGAGCTTTTTAGCCTCGTCGATAGGCATTTCCTTTGTAACAACCTCTGTCGCGGACATAATTGCGGTATTTACTTCATTTTCGACAGCTTTAAGCTCGTCCGGGGTAAGAGCCGAGAAGTGCGTAAAGTCAAAACGAACTTCGTCTGGTGTTACAAGCTGACCTGCCTGCTCAACATGACTTCCGAGCACCTTTCTCAAAGCTGCTTGAAGCAAGTGAGCTGCAGTGTGGTTACGCATTGTAGCCTCTCTTGTCTGCTTATCAACAACAGCCTGAACTTTATCACCGAGTTTCAATGATTCACCGTCGGTGATTGAGCCGTGATGAAGAATAACACCCTCGTGTGTCTTTGTGGTTGATGTAACTTCAAAAGTAAATCCGTTACCCTTGATAACGCCGCTGTCGCCGACCTGTCCGCCGCTTTCTGCATAGAAGGAGGTGGTGTCAAGCACAAGCGTAATATTATCGTCCTCGGTAGCGTATTCTTTTCTTTCGCCGTCAACGATAATCGCCTTGATTTCAGCTTCCGTTTCAAAAGCTGTGTAGCCTACAAATTCAGTCTTTTCAATATCCTTTGTAGCTGTGCCGCTGCCTTCCCAAGCCTCTGCACCTGCGCCCTTATGAGCTGCTCTTGCACGAAGCTTCTGCTTCTTTACAAGCTCTGCCCATTTTTCCTCGTCAACGGTAAGACCTTTTTCCTCAAGGAGCTCCTTTGTGAGGTCAATCGGGAAGCCGTATGTGTCGGAAAGCTTGAATGCGTCCTCGCCGCTTAAAACTTTACCGTCAAGATTTTCAATCATCTGATTAAAAATCATAAGACCTGTATCAATCGTTTTAGCAAAGCTTTCTTCCTCGGCTTTGATAACGTTTATAATAAAGTCATGCTTTTCAAGAAGATTCGGGTATGCAGTCTTGTTTTCGTTGATAACGGTTTCCGCAACATCCGAAAGGAATGTGCCTTTAATTCCGAGCAATCTGCCGTGTCTTGCGGCACGCCTCAAAAGACGGCGAAGAACATAGCCTCTGCCTTCGTTTGAGGGCATAACGCCGTCGCCGATCATCATGGTCGTGCTTCTGATATGGTCTGTGATAACACGAAGCGAAATATCCTTTTTGGGGTCCTGATGATATTTAATATTCGCAATTCTCATAATGTGCTTCATTATATTCTGAACGGTGTCAACCTCAAAGAGATTGTCGACATCCTGTGAAATGCAAGCAAGTCTCTCAAGACCCATACCCGTATCAATGTTGGGATGAGCAAGTCTTGTGTAATTGTTGTTGCCGTCGTTTTCAAACTGAGTGAAAACAAGGTTCCAGAACTCAATATATCTGTCACATTCGCAACCGACTTTACAATCAGGCTTACCGCAACCGTATTTTTCACCACGGTCATAGTAAATCTCTGAACAAGGACCGCAAGGACCTGCGCCGTGTTCCCAGAAGTTATCCTCTTTGCCGAAGCGAACCATATGGTCGGGTTTAACGCCGATTACCTTAGTCCAAATATCGTAAGCCTCATCATCTTCTTCGTAAACGCTTATATAAAGCTTTTCGGGGTCCATTTCCATAACCTTTGTACAGAATTCCCACGCCCACGGAATAACCTCTTTTTTGAAATAATCGCCGAAAGAGAAGTTACCGAGCATTTCAAAGAAAGTGCCGTGTCTTGCCGTCTTGCCGACATTTTCAATATCGGGTGTACGAATACATTTCTGACAGGTTGTAACTCTTTTTCTCGGAGGGGTGATTTCGCCCGTGAAATACTTTTTCATCGGTGCCATTCCCGAGTTGATAAGAAGCAAGCTCTTGTCATTGTTCGGAATAAGCGAAAAGCTTTCAAGTCTCAAATGTCCCTTTGACTCGAAAAATTCAAGATACTTTTCTCTTAAATCATTAAGTGATGTCCATTCCATTGTAATATCTCCTTGTGAAAAGCGTTTGAAAACACTTTTCCTTTATAATCTTAAAAATTATACATTTATAATCATTCATTGTCAACCGAGAATGAATAAAAATGCTTGTTTTTAATGCTTGTTTTATTTTATACGGTATAGTATAATTACTCTGTTAAGGGGATAGTGATGAAATTTTGCGATTGACAAACGAAAAACAACAGCTAAAATCAAATATCCTGCTTATTGTAACGATGCTTTTGATGGCGATTGTTTTGATAGGTACTGTCTTTGTGTGCAATTTTTACTCAAAAAAGCAAACGGAGCCCTGCAATAAGGGAAACGCTCATTTTGATTTATCAAGTGTTGATTTTTCAAATAACGGAAGTATTTATCTTACGGGAGAATGGGAGTTTTATCACGGTGCTTTTTTGAAAAGCGATAAAATGACCGCTGCACCTGCTCGGGAAATGATTGATGTACCGTCCTCTTGGTCGAGCGTGCTCGGAATTCGTAAATACTCTGCAGGCGGATACGCTTCTTACAGATGTTATATTTCAAATGTGAAGTCCGACACTTATCTTACAATGTATATTCCTAATATTGCCTGTTCGTATAAAGTGTTTGTAAACGGAAATGTTGTTACCATAAGCGGCACGCCCTCAAAGATTTACAACGAAAACGTGACCTCGGCAGGTCATTATTCTCTTCCGTTTAAGCTTGAAGAGGGGAAGGAATATGAGGTTGTCGTTGAAATATCGGCTGACCATTTTTCGGGTATTTATATGCCTGTTTATATGACGGGATACACACACGATAACAACGCCTTGAATTCAAAAATCGCCTTGAGATTCGTACTTTGCGGCATTGTTTTCCTGTGCGGCTTGCTATCGGTAATTCTTCGAAAATTTGTCAGCAAGGAACAATATACATCTTGGCTTCCGCTACTTGCATTTTTCTTGCTTTTAAGGATGATAATTACAACGGAGAGCTACAGCGTTGTGCAGCCGTATATGTTTAATATCGGATATGAGGAAATGAATGTTTTTATTTTCATTTCGACATTTATAATAAAGCTTGTTGCGCTTATTTATATTGTCAAAAGCCTTAATATTAAAATTCACGACAGCACGCTGATTTCAATGAGCGTTACGGTGCTTGCTCTTGCAGTTTCGATAAACTTTTTGCCGAACTCGATTTTTGATTCATACTATTATTTGAGCTTGCAGCTGCTTTCGCTTGTAATTGATTTGTATACGATAAACAGATTGTGCATTGAGATTGTCAAAAAGACGCAATATGCATTTTTGTATCTGTTTTCGTATTTGTTCCTTGTGTTCGGCTTAACCATTGACGTCATATACACAAACGGCAAGATAGGAATAAATTGCTCATCGGTAATGCCTGTGTGCGTATTTGCGTTTTCACTTATAACGCTTGTAATTCATGCACTCAAAATACGAAGATTTTACAATTATGCGATTAAAGCGAGAAGTCTTGAAGCAGAGCTTGAAAGGGCAAATACTGCGGTAATGATTTCTCAAATACAACCGCATTTCCTTTACAATGCACTAAACACTATTAAGTCATTGATCAAAAGAGATCCGAAAAAAGCAGAAAAAGCGGTAATTGACTTTTCCCTTTATCTTAGAGGAAATATGGACAGTCTTACTCAAAAAGAGCCGATACCGTTTAGGGAAGAATTAGAACACGTTAAATATTATTGCAATATCGAAAAATTACGCTTTCAGGATAAGCTTGATATTTACTATGAAATAGGTCCTGATTCTTTTTATGTTCCTACTTTAAGCCTTCAGCCGATAGTCGAAAATGCCATAAAGCACGGTGTTACAAAGAAGCCCGAGGGCGGAACGGTAACGGTTTCAACCTATGAGGACGATAAAAACTTCTATATCAAGGTTGAGGATGACGGCAAGGGTTTTGATGTAAGTACGCTTGATACGGAGAAAAACGACGGTAAGTCACATATTGGAATTTCCAACATCAGAAAACGCTTTTCCGATATAATGGGCGGTAGCGTTTTAATTGAAAGCGAAGAGGGAGTGGGTACACGGGTTACCGTTACGCTTCCAAAAGATAAAAATGTAGAAACTATTAAAGAACGCCTTGAATTGCAAAGCGATAAAGAAATTTTCGAGGAGATGAATATATGAATATTATAGCGGTAGACGACGAAAGCCTTGTTCTTGCCGATATAAAGGATATTTGCGAGGGCTTCGATTTTGTAACGAGCGTAAATACCTTTTCAAATCCTGCCGATGCACTTGAATACACGGTACTCAATACAGTTGACGTTGCGTTTTTGGATATTGAAATGCCTGTTATGTCGGGAATTGAACTTGCAAAACGCTTTAACAGAATCAGACCCGATATTAAAATTATCTTTGTTACGGGATTTAAGGAGTATGCATATGAAGCTTTCGGAGTTAATGCGATAGGATATATTTTAAAGCCATTCTCCGACGATATGATACTCGAACAGCTTAATAAAATCAGACCCGACATTCCGCATAGATACGGGCCGAAAGTTTTTGTAAAAACATTTGGATACTTTGATGTGTTTGTAGATGGAAAACCCGTGCATTTTTCGTCTTCAAAATCAAAAGAATTGTTGGCACTTCTTGTTGACAGGCGAGGCGGTTCGGTAAGCACCGAAAATGCCGTAACAGCATTGTGGCCCGACAGGGATTATGATGAGTCGGTACAAAGCCTTTTCAGAAAGGTATTAAAAAGCCTGCGAACGGCACTTTCCGATGCGGGAGTTATAGATATTCTTATTGACGCAAGAAATCAGCGAAGCGTTGATACGTCAAAGTTCGACTGCGACAGCTACAAGCTTTTTAGGGACGACCCGGAAGCAATCAAGGAATATCAAAACGAATATATGAACGGTTATGCTTGGGCAAAACAGACTAAGCAGCATATTGATAATTTACTCGGGAGGAATTAAAAATGTTATCTGATATTGAAATTGCTCAAAAAGCAAAATGCTTACCGATTAAGGAAATAGCTAAGAGTCTTTCCATTGATGAGGACGACCTTGAGCTTTACGGAAAATATAAGGCAAAGCTTCCGCTTTCGCTTGTCGATAAATATTCCGACAGACCCGACGGAAAGCTTATACTTGTAACCGCAATAAACCCCACGCCTGCCGGAGAGGGCAAAACAACCGTTACCGTCGGCTTGGGCGAGGCTATGAGCAAAATCGGTAAAAATGCAGTTATCGCACTGCGTGAACCGTCAATGGGACCTGTTTTCGGAATTAAAGGCGGTGCGGCGGGCGGCGGATACGCTCAGGTTATTCCTATGGAGGATATTAACCTGCATTTCACAGGAGATATGCACGCAATTACTGCCGCTAACAACTTGCTTTGTGCCATTATCGACAATCATATTCAGCAGGGTAACGAGCTGTCAATCGACCCGAGAAGAATACTCTTTAAGCGTTGCCTTGATATGAATGACAGAGCATTGAGAAATGTAATTGTGGGTCTTGGCGGTAAGCTCAACGGTGTTCCGAGAGAGGACGGCTTTATGATTACCGTTGCTTCCGAGGTTATGGCCATTCTTTGCCTTGCAAGCGATATAGACGACTTGAAGCTTCGTTTGGGCAGAATTCTTGTTGCCTACACCTATGACGGAAAGCCTGTATATGCAAAGGATTTGCAGGTTGTCGGTGCAATGGCGGCACTTTTGAAGGACGCTATTAAGCCAAACCTTGTTCAGACGCTTGAAAATACCCCTGCGCTTATGCACGGCGGTCCTTTTGCAAATATTGCGCACGGCTGTAACTCTGTTACGGCTACAAAGCTCGGCTTAAAGCTTGCCGATTACTGCATAACCGAAGCAGGCTTCGGTGCTGACCTCGGTGCTGAAAAATTTCTTGATATCAAATGCAGATATGCAGGACTTAAACCCTCGTGTATAGTTATTGTCGCTACAATTCGTGCGCTTAAATACAACGGCGGCGTTGCAAAGAGCGACTTGAAATATGAAAATGTTTCGGCTCTTGAAAAGGGTATCGTAAACCTGCAAACTCATATTGAAAATATGAAAAAATACGGTGTTCCCGTCGTTGTTGCGATAAATCGCTTTATGACCGATACAGATGAAGAAATTAAGTTTATCGAGGATTTCTGCGAAAAGCAGGATGTGCTTGTATCTCTTACAGAGGTGTTTGCAAACGGCGGAAACGGCGGCGTTGACCTTGCTAAAAAGGTTGTTAAGACGATTGAGGAAAAGCCGTCGGATTTCAAGCCGCTTTACGATGCGGAACTTCCGATTAAAGAAAAGCTTGGCATTATCGCCCGTGAAATATACAGAGCAGACGGAGTTGTCTATACAAAATCCGCCGAAAAGGCGATTGCCGAAATTGAGGCTCTCGGAAAGGATAAGCTTCCCGTGTGCGTTGCGAAAACTCAGTATTCACTCTCGGATGATCAGACAAAGCTCGGTAAACCCGAAAACTTTACAATTACCGTTCGAGATGTCAGACTTTCGGCGGGCGCAGGCTTTATAGTTGCTTTGACAGGCGATATAATGACAATGCCAGGTCTTTCAAAACAGCCTGCTGCATACAGCATTGATGTTGACACAGACGGAAATATCAAAGGCTTGTTCTGATAAATGAATATATAAAAATAACCGCTGATACATTATATCAGCGGTTATTTTTATATGCTTTTGAATATTAAATTATAAGCCTGCTTTTTGGCGGAGAATATCCTTTTTGTCGGTAAGCTCCCACTTAACGCCCAATTCCTCTCTGCCCATATGACCGTAAGCCGCAAGCTCTCTGTAAATCGGCTTTCTCAAATCGAGATAGTCAATGATAGCGGCAGGACGAAGGTCAAATGTCTCCGAAACGATTTCTTCAAGAACATCATCTGAAAGTACGCCTGTACCGAATGTGTCAACCATAACGGATACGGGATGAGCAACACCGATAGCATAAGCAAGCTGAACCTCACATTTCTTAGCAAGCTTTGCCGCAACAATATTCTTTGCAACATATCTTGCCGCATAAGCTGCCGAACGGTCAACCTTTGTCGGGTCCTTGCCTGAGAAGCAACCGCCGCCGTGTCTGCCTACGCCGCCGTATGTATCAACGATTATCTTTCTGCCCGTAAGGCCGCAGTCGCCGGTAGGTCCGCCTGTAACAAATCTGCCTGTGGGGTTTACATAGATGATTGTATCATCATCGAAAAGTTCCTGCGGAATGATGGGCTTAATAACATTTTCGAGAATATCTCGTCTGATTGTTTCAAGCTCAACATCGGCACTGTGCTGTGAAGAAATAACGATTGTGTCAACTCTTACGGGTGCGCCGTTTTCGTCGTATTCGATGGTAACCTGTGTTTTGCCGTCAGCACGAAGATAGGGGAGAACGCCGTCTTTTCTAACCTTTGTAAGCTGCTTTGCAAGCTTGTGAGCAAGTGAAATCGCAAGGGGCATAAGCTCGGGTGTTTCGTCGCAGGCATAGCCGAACATCATACCCTGATCGCCTGCACCGTGAAGATTGTAATCCTCCTGCTGTCCCTCTTTAAGTTCATAAGATTTGTCAACACCTAAAGCAATATCGCTTGACTGCTTGTCGATGAATGTGGAAACATTGCAAGTGTGAGCGTTAAAGCCCTTTTCGTCGCTGTCGTAGCCGATTTCGCATACGACATCTCTTGCGATTTTTTCAATGTCAATATCGGCTGTGGTTGTGATTTCGCCCATTACGGTAATTTGGTTTGTAATGCAGGTTGTTTCACACGCAACTCTGCCGTGAGGGTCTTGCTTGAGGATTTCATCGAGAACTGCGTCTGAAATGTTGTCGCAGATTTTGTCGGGATGACCCTCTGTTACTGATTCCGATGTGAAGAGATACTTTGCCATTTTGGTACTCCTAAAAATTTATTAACATAAAAATAAGCACCTCGAAAGGTGCTTAAAACACCTTATCTTTCGGATAAACCGTAGGAATTAGCACCTTGCATAAGCAGGTTGCCGTGGCTTCACAGGGCCTGTCCCTCCGCCACTCTCTATAAGGAGATGATTATTTTCTTGTCGTGTATATTCTACTACTGTATATGCTCTTTGTCAACAGCGTAAACAAGAGTTCAAATATTATTTACACATTCTTGCCCTTGATTACGGGAGAAAGAGGCTTGTAAATCAAGAAGCAAATAATTGCGTTTGCAATTCCCTTGAGGAATGTAAAGGGAAGATTGAATATTGTAAGCGCCTTTGCGAGCGAGTCTGTACCGGGTAAAATTTCCGAATACATACCGATAATAGCGTCCATAGGCATATGATAGAGAACAACATAAGCGGGATAAACGATAAAATAGTTCATCGGAAGCGAAGCGAGTGCCATAAACAAAGCACCGAGGAAAGCGCCGATAACCGCACCCTTACGGGTTTTGTGCTTCTTATAGATAAAGCCTGCCGTGATGCAGAAAACAGAGCCTAAAAGGAAGTTGCATATTTCACCAACGCTTGCTGAGGAGCCAAAGGGGAGATGAAGAAGATTCTTTATAAGCTCAACCGTTACGCCGTACCACGGACCGATTGCAAACGAGGTAATAAGAGCAGGCAAATCGCTGAAATCAAGCTTGACAAAGCTCGGAATTATCGGTATTGAAAACTCGATAAATTGGAGAATTGCCGCTATTGCGCTCATAATTGCGGTTACTGTGATTTTTCTCAAATCGGATTTTTTTACTTTTGTCATAAGATGACCTCCTAAAAATTTAAGTTGTCATCAAAAAATGCCCCGAGGACAGACCTCGGGGCAAAAAATGTAGCGTAATACATCTTCTTTCATCCGGACTATACCGTCGGTTTCGGAATTTCACCGAATCAGCCAAAAGGCTCGCAGACTTTACTGCCGGTGGGGAATTTCGCCCCGCCCTGAAGACAACTTTTATATTATTATATGACTGTATATCAAAGTTGTCAACAGCAAATATGTAATAATCCGAAGCTTGGATGTTTTAAGATGATAAATTGAGTTGACAAGAACAGTTTTATAATGTATTATGAATTTGTAAGCAAATGTTTTCAATAAAATGAAAAGTGTATACTTACGGGGGTAATGTTATGACAACATTTTTGGTTATAGCTGTTATATCTTTAATCATTTACATCTTTTTCGGAATATTTTATGCCGATGTTTTTACTCTTGCACCTATCTTTCTCAGTATTGCGATTGTATGCCTGTTTTTGGCATTGAAGCAGGTTTTGGCAGAGGTGCGTGCTCTGTACGAGCTGCTTCATATGGAACTTGATGACATTAAAGAAAAATTATTTCCCGACAGCACGGAAGAATCGGATAAAGAGGAAGAACCGAAGTCATCCGACGAAACAAATGAATAAAATTTAAGAATAAAACTAAAGCTCCGACGCTTGCATTTGCTTTCGTCGGAGCTGATTTTTGTTTATCAGTTTTTGGCTTTATCGGTTTTGTCCGTGTCCTTTTTCAGCACTATTAAGCCTATTATAAGAATTATCGGGAAGATACAGCCGTATGCAAGACCGCTTTTCAATGCTTCGCCCTCACTCAAAGCAGGATTAACCGATTTGTAAGCCGAGCTTATGAAGCTGATAAGCCACGGACCTGTTCCGCAGCCTATATCGCCGAGCAGGGCGAGTATTCCGAAAAGTCCGCCCGAGCCGTTCGGAAATCTCTTTGCCGCAAGCGAAAATGTACCCGGCCAAAAAAGACTTATCGAAAGTCCCGTAACGGCACAAGCCAGCAATGAAACGATACTGTTATTTGATAACGATGCGGTAAGATAGCAGGCGATACACAAAACAGAAAGTGCCGACATAATTTTAACAAGGTCGATTTTGTCGCCGTAAAGTCCATAGAACAATCTTCCTGCGCCCATAAGCACCGCAAACAGACAAGGACCGAGCAGGTCGCCCGTGAATTTTGAAACATGCAAGCCCTCTTCCGCAAAAAAAGACGACCATTGCGACATTGCAATTTCGCTTGCTCCTGCGCAGAACATAATAATCATTGCGACGATAAACGCCTTTGATTTCAAAAGCTTCTTGACGGGAATAATTTTGTCATCCTCTATCGGCGGCATAAACGGTACGCTCATAAAGTTGAACATATTTATAAGCGGAACAGCCGACCAAATTATCGGAAGAATGTTCCAGTTTTCACCGCCTGCAAGTTTTATGAATACGGTTGAAAGCGCAACCACAAGCATTTGTCCCCAACAGTAGAATGAATGGAGCAAGCTCATATCCGCCGCTTTTTTATCACTCGGCAGGGACTCGACAATCGGACTTATTGTAACCTCAATCATACCGCTTCCGACGGCGGAAACCATAATTGATACCGCTATCGCAAGGAAATGGTGCGAGGTAAGCTCGGGTAAAATTCCGAGCATCACAAGACCTAAAAATGCGAGAAAATGCGAGCATACGGTTATTTTCTTAAACCCGATTTTGTCGATTATTTTAACCGATAAAATATCAATTGCCATTTGCGTTGCGAAGTTTAACATTATTAAGCTTCCGATTGTCGCAAGGTCAATTTTATATTTATCCGAAAAGATTACAAAGAGCAGGGGCGCTAAGTTGTTTATAATCGCCTGCACGAAATAGCCTATGTAACAAGCAATTTTTGTACCCTTAAAGGTTCTTTTTGCCATTTATTCTATACCTCAGTTGATATTATATTTAATTTACCGTTGATTTCAATGTCGCCCGAGCCTGCAAAGACAAAGAAGCTGTCGCCCTTATGTGCTTCGAGCTTTTCTCCTGAATTTTCAATCGTTCCGCAGCCGTCCGTTATAAGCAATGAAACGAATGAATTGCCGCTTGCAAACAGCTTTTGCGTTCCGTCAATTATGTATTCTTCGACGGTAAATAAGTCGCATTTTGTAAGCAGCTGCTTTGTACCGCAAGGCGTTTTTTCTTTTTCTCCGACGGGTTTAATGTCATATTTCGGCTTTTCGCATTTTGTTACATCAACCGCCTTGTCAATGTGAAGCGGACGGAGATTTCCGTCTTTATCCTTACGCTGATAATCATATACACGGTAAGTTGTGTTTGAATTTTGCTGAATTTCCGCAAGCAAAATACCCGCGCCTATTGCGTGAAGCGTTCCTGCCTCGATAAAAAACATATCGCCCTTGTGGACTTTAACCTTGTTTACAACCTCAAGAAACGTATTGTTTTCAATTCTGTTTTTGAATTCCTCGGAGCTGATTTCACGGTTAAAGCCGTATATAAGCTCTGCTCCCTCATCACAATCAAGAATATACCAACATTCGGTCTTTCCGTATTCGCCCTCAACACGCATTGCGTATTCGTTATCGGGATGAACTTGAACGGAAAGGTCTTTTTTTGCGTCTATAAGCTTTATAAGGATTGGAAAAAAGTCGAATTTTTCACAATCCTTGCCGAGAACGTCTTTACCGCAAAGCTCTATGACCTCGGAGAGAGTCTTACCCTTATATTCTCCGTTTTCGACAATGCTTTCACCGTCCTTATGACAGGATAACATCCAACCCTCTGCGACTATATCCTTATCGCTTTGAAAGCCGAAGTCCGTTTTTAATTTTGTTCCTCCCCAAAGATAGTCCTTGAGTGCAGGCTTTAGCTTTAGCATTTTACCAACTCCTTAAATAAGTATTTAATATACTATCAAATTTGGATGTTAAGTTCAAGGGGCATAAAAAAACAGTTGTATAAAATTATAATTTGTGTTAGAATGTTTTTTGGTGATTTTTAATGATTTTTATTATATACGGTGCTGTTATTTTTATAGCAACGCTGCTCGGTGCCTTTGTCGGTTTGGGTGGCGGCGTCGTAATTAAGCCTGTTTTGGATGTTATAAATTTTCATCCTTTAATACAGGTTGCATTTTTTTCGTCTTGTGCCGTTTTCTCGATGTCGATAACCTCGACGGCAAAGCATCTTAAAAACAAAACGCCTATAAATATGAAATTTGTCCTGCTTTTTGCATTGGGCTCGGTTTTAGGCGGCTTTACGGGTAATAAATTGTTTTCGCTCGCACTTGCGAACAGCTCCTCGCCGGATATTGTCAAGGGAATACAGTCATCTCTTCTCTGTGTTCTTATGATATTGGTTATTGCTTCCGTAAATTTGAATGTTAAGAAGTTCAGCATAAAAAATCCTGCTTTAATATCTTTGACGGGACTTTTGCTCGGTATGACCGCCGCTTTCCTCGGAATAGGCGGAGGACCTATCAATGTTGCGGTGCTGACTATTCTTTTTTCTTTTACAATGAGAGACGCTGCTGTTTACTCGGTAGCGATTATTTTCTTCTCACAGCTGTCAAATTTGATAACAAGCTTTGTAAATACGCATTTTGAGGGATTTGATGTTAAGTATTTGCTTGTTATTATTCCTGCCGCAATTTTAGGTGGATTTTTCGGAGCTAAGCTCAACAGAAAGTGTAATGAAAAAACAATTAGAACCGTGTTTACGGCTTCTGTTTGTGCCGTGGCGGCTTTGAGTCTTTACAATGCCGTTACCGCATTTATAAAATAAGGAAACGAGGGTTAGAATTTGAGACCGAACATAATTTTTTATTTCAGTGACCAACAGCGCTGGGATACCGTAAATGAAACGGCAACTCCTAATTTGATGAAGCTTGCCGAAGACGGTATGAAGTTTGAGAACTCCTATACCTGTCAGCCTGTTTGCGGTCCTGCAAGAGCTTGTTTGCAAACAGGCGTTTACGCAACGCAGAACAAGTGCTATTGGAACGGAATACCTCTTCCGCAGGATATTAAACCGCTTGCGGAGTATTTTAATGAAGCAGGCTATGAAACCGCTTACGTCGGTAAATGGCATTTGGCTTCAGACAGACTTCCGAATATCGGCTTTCACTGTGAAAAAACCGCTATTCCGAAAGAACTCCAGGGCGGATATAAGGATTGGTGGCGTGCTGCCGATGTCCTTGAATTTACTTCGCACGGTTATGACGGATATGTCTTTGATGCAGAGGGCAATAAGCTTGATTTTAAGGGCTACAGAGCTGATTGCATAAATGATTTTGCATTGGAATACCTTGACCAAAAAACCTCCGACAAGCCGTTCTTTATGTTTGTTTCTCAAATTGAGCCTCATCATCAGAATGACCATCATTGCTACGAAGGTCCTAAGGATGTTGTCCCTAAATTTAAGGATTATCCCTTGCCCGACGATTTGACCTTCTTAAAGGGCGACTACAAAGAGATGTATCCCGACTATATGGCGGCGATAAACAGCCTTGACAGCAACGTCGGAAGATTGGTTGAAAAGCTTAAAGAAAAAGGGCTTTACGATAATACCGTTATCATTTATACAAGCGATCACGGCTCTCATTTCAAGACGAGAAACCTTGAATATAAGCGTTCTTGTCACGACAGTGCAACGCATACGCCGTTGATTATTGAGGGCGGCGCATTTAAGGGCGGTAAGGTTGATTCGAGGCTTGTAAGCCTTATAGATTTACCGCCTACATTGCTTGATATAGCAGGCATTGATATTCCCGACAGCTATATGGGTAAATCTCTTTTGAAGGAGCTTGAGACAGGCGAAGAGCGTGATTGCGTATTTATGCAGATAAGCGAAAGCCAATGCGGTCGTGCTATCAGAACTAAAAAGTATAAATACGCTATAAGAACTCTTGCACCGACAGGATATTTAAAGCATGAGGCGTCGGTATATTTTGAGGATTATCTTTATGACCTTGAAAAAGACCCGATTGAAAAGCATAATCTTATAAAAGACCCGAAATATGCTTCCGAGAGAAAGAAACTCAAGGAAATGCTCATTAGGGAAATGACTGCGGCAGGGGAGAAAGAGCCTAAAATTTTGCCGGCTGTATTTACCCGTAAAAAATAAAAGGTATTTAGGAGACTGTAATGGAAAAGACTTATTTGACGCTAAAGGAAAAAATAACGTTTCCGCTTGCGGCTTTCGGCCGTAGCGGCGTTTATACGATTATGTCAATGTTCTTGCTTATATTCTACACGGATGCGGCAGGACTTGACCCGATTCACGCAGGAAATATCATTCTTGCAGGTCGTATTTTCGACGCACTCAACGATCCGCTTATGGGTATGATCGTTGACCGTACACATTCAAAATGGGGCAAGATGAGACCTTATCTTCTGTTCTCACCCGTTCCGATTGCGGTTACAACAATTCTTTTGTTCTTTGCACCTCAGTTTTCGTCTTACTCCGCAAAGGTAGCTTATGCGGCTGTAACATATATCCTTTGGGGTATCGCTTTCACAATTCAGGACGTTCCGTTCTGGGGCTTGAGCTCAGTTATTACACCGAACGAGGGCGAGAGAACAAGATTTTTGTCAAACGGCAGACTCGGCAGCACCGCAGGCGGTATTCTTCCCACCGTGCTTATCCCGATTCTTGTCGCTGAAAATGCGCTCGGCTTGAGAAAGGGCTATTTTGTGTCGGCAATTATCTTCGGAACGATTGCGGCTGTCCTTTCAATCATTCCTTTCTTTACAGCAAAGGAAAGAGTACACGAGGAAAGACAGGACACAAGAAGCTTTAAGGAGAATTTCCGTCTTATCGGTAAAAACAAGGTGCTTATTATAGTTATCCTCTCGGCTGTTCTCGGCTCGACGATGGTAATGGCAAATGTTTGCGCTACATATATTCATTATTACCTTATCGGCGTTGATAATTACGGAATTATCCCCAACGGTTTCAAAATGACCTCGCTCACGGTTGCGGTCGGTATAGGAATGGTTCCCGCAATGATAATTATGCCAGCATTGAGAAAACGCTTTTCTCTTAAAGCAATTTATATCGGCTCATCGATATTCGGTATAATTTCTCACGTTGCTTTTTGGTTTATCGGCTACAATAATATTTATCTTGTACTTCTTTGCCTTGTGTTTATGGGTGTTCCGCTTGGTATTTACAACGTTATTACATATGCGCTTATCGCAGACAGCGTTGACTATATCGAATGGAAAACAGGCGAGAGAGCAGACGGCGTTTGCTTCGCTTTCCAAACTCTTTTGAGCAAGGTTTCGGCAGGACTTGCAACTTACGCTGTCAGCGTTGTGCTTAAAGTCAGTGAGTTCCAAGCTCCCATTGACGGCATTATTCAGGCACAGTCCGAAAAGACAAAAACAGGTCTTTTCTTTATGATAACCATTTTGCCTGCAATCGGATTTGCTCTTACAATGATTCCGATGTTCTTTAACGATTATACAGGTGAAAAGAAAGAGAAAATTCAAAAAGAACTTGAATTCCGCAGATTGAGAGCTAACACGGTAAGCGGGCCCGTGGCTGAAGAAAAGTAATTTTATTAGGTAATTTGTACTAAAAGACAAGCGACTTTTACGGTTGCTTGTCTTTTTTTGAGAATTTTTGCAAGAAATGAAAAACAATATTGCATATTTCAATATAATGTATTAAAATACTATTTGATTTAATATGAAAATAAATTTTGAGGTGTGAATTTATGCAATATTCTCAGATGAGCAAGCCGGAATTGGCGGCTGAATTCAACGAATTGAAAAAACAGTATGAAGAGCTCAAGGCACAAAATCTGAAGCTCGATATGTCAAGAGGAAAGCCTGCCGGCGATCAGCTTGATTTAACAATGGATATGCTTAAAGAGGTTATCGGCGTATGCGATTGTAAGAGTGAAAGCGGCTTGGATTGCAGAAACTACGGAGTTCTCGACGGAATTCCCGAGTGCAAGAGGCTTTTTGCGGAGATGCTTGAGGTTGACAGCGATAATATAATTCTCGGCGGTACATCTTCGCTTACTCTTATGTTTGATTATATTACACAGTGTATGCTCACAGGTGCAGGCGACAAGCCGTGGAGTCAGCAGGGCGATATTAAGTTTATTTGCAATGTTCCCGGTTATGACAGGCATTTCGGAATTTGCGAATATTACGGCATTAAAATGATAAATGTGCCTATGCTTTCCGACGGCCCCGATGTTGAAAAGATTGCAGAGCTTGTTAAGGACAGAAGCGTTAAGGGTATGTTCTGCGTGCCGAAGTATTCAAACCCGACGGGTGTAACATATTCTGATGAAAAAGTCCGTGCGTTGGCTGCTTTGAAGCCTGCCGCAAAGGATTTCAGAGTAATTTGGGATAACGCATATATCGTTCACGATTTCTTGGAAAATCCCGATAAGGTTCTCAATGTTTTTGAGGCTTGCAAGGAATTCGGCACAGAGGATTATTTTGTAGAATTTACTTCTACATCAAAAATAAGCTTCCCCGGCGCAGGTGTATCCTGTCTTGCGGCTTCCGATAAGAATATTCAGATGATTAAAAAGAGATTTAACACTCAGATGATAGGTCACGATAAGCTTAATCAGTTAAGACACGCTAAATATTTCAAAGACCTCGACGGAATTAAGGCTCATATGAAAAAGCACGCAGCTCTAATTGAGCCTAAGTTCAATGTTGTTATCGATACCTTTGAAAAAGAGCTTGCAGGTACGGGTCTTGCTTCCTGGACAAAACCGAACGGCGGTTATTTCATCAGCCTTGACACTCAGCAATGCAGCGCTATGAGAGTCGGCGAGCTTTGTAAGTCGCTCGGCGTTGTGCTTACAAGCGTTGGCGCAACCTATCCCTACGGCAAAGATCCCGAGGATAAAAATATCCGTATCGCACCGACATTCCCGAGTGTAACGGACATTGGCAAGGCGGCAGAAGTGCTTTGTCTTTGCATAAAGCTTGCAACAATCGAAAAAATGATGTAAACTGTTATCACAGGGGAAAATTATTCATATAATTTTTTAACGGTGATAATATGAGCTTTTTAGAACAGAACAAAGAATTTGCCAAAGCAAAGCCGTTTGTAACGGCGGTTATTGTTGCGGCAGGTAATTCAACAAGAATGGGCGGCGTCAATAAGCAGTTTTTGCTTATTGACGGCGTCCCTGTGCTTATACGGACTCTTTTGGTATTCTCTCAAAGCGATATGATTGACGAAATCATAGTTGCGGCGAGGGAGGAGGACATTCCTAAAATGTTCGCTATGATAAAGGACTACAAGGTCTTAAAGGTAACCGATATAGTCAAGGGCGGAAAAACACGGCAGGAAAGCGTTTTTAATGCGATACGGCGCAGCTCTCCGCTTTCGGAATACTTTGCCATTCACGATGGCGCAAGACCGCTTGTGACCGAAAAAATAATCGAAGATACCGTTTGTGAGGCATTTTCAACAGGTGCTGCCGCAACGGGAGTCAGGGTAAAGGACACGGTTAAGGTTGTAAACGAAAACGGTTTTATAACCGCAACGCCAGACAGAAATTATCTTTGGGCGGTACATACTCCGCAGGTGTTTGAGCGACGTCTTTATCTGTCTGCGATTGACAATGTGTTAAATTCCGAGATGTTTACGGATGATTGTAAGCTTTTGGAGGAATACGGCGCAGAGGTTAAAATGGTCGAGGGCAGTTATGAGAATATTAAAATTACAACGCCCGAGGACACCGATATTGCACAGGCAATTTTATATAGGAGGGAACAGCTATGATTAGAATAGGGCACGGTTATGACGTTCATAAGCTGGTTGAGGGCAGAAGGCTCATTTTGGGCGGAGTTGAAATTGAAAATAACGGAATAGGTCTTTTGGGACATTCAGACGCCGATGTGCTTTTACACGCTGTTTCAGATGCGCTTTTGGGTGCTGCGGCATACGGCGATATAGGAAAGCACTTTCCCGATACGGACGAAAAATATAAGAATGCAGACAGCCTTAAATTATTGAAATGCGTATATGGGCTTTTGACGGAAAACGGTTATCATATTGTCAATCTTGACGCAACCGTTTTGGCACAGGCGCCTAAGCTTGCACCGCATATTGTGAAAATGCGTGAGAACATTGCCGAAGCACTTGATTTGGATGTGAATTTTGTCAGCGTTAAAGCCACTACCGAAGAGGGCTTGGGCTTTACGGGAACAAAGCAGGGCATTGCGGCTCATTGCGTTTGCCTGATAGAAAAATAACCTTTTAGAGATGATGAAAATCATCTCTTTTTTATTGAATTTTATTGACGGCGTATAATGCACTTTGATATAATGACATTATAAAACGGTAAAGGAAAAAGCGATGGAGAAATACTACGATTACAGCGATCACATTGAAAAAGCTATGAGCTCATTCTCCAATGAGAAAACTAATTTTGTGTTCAAAAGAAGAGTTCTTGACGAGATGGAGCTTCGTACAAAAGAGGTTATAAAAAGAGGACTCGGCGATAAAAGGGTTGCCCATGACTTGATTATGGATGAATATAATCCGCAGAGAATTGTCAAAGATTATTACGAGTACCTTGAGGATATAAAAGAAAAGAAAAAGATTAAATACACGCCTATCGCTGCTGTTGCCTGCATACTTTTGTCTGTGCTTGTATTTTTGATTATAGGCTTTGTTACGGATATATGGCATCCCACGTGGCTTATAATCGAGGGAACGGCTACCGCAGGAGTTATGGCGATTATGCTTACTGCAGTTACAATTTTAAGACGGCACAAGAAGCTTTATGCGATTATGAGAGTTCTCGTTGCAGGCTCCGTTATGGTCGGAACGCAATTCCTTTTCCTGTTTATCAGAATTCTGTTTGATAACGAGCAAGCATACCTTATTTTCTTGTTTGCACTCGCTATGATGTTTATCGGCGACCTTGTTCTTGCCACCGTGACAAAGCAAAGGCTTGTTTTTGTAAATTACCTTATTACAATTCCGCTTGTTTTCATTTTTGCGTTTGTTATTTTCGGCTTGATAACAGGTCTTTGGAGTGTGGGAAGAATGCTTATAATAATCGGCTTTGTTCTTGATATCGGCGTTATAATACAGCTTGCAATCAGGAATAAAAAGCTTGCGTATAATCCGGAGGAGGCGGAATAATGGGAAAAAAGTTAAATGCTGAGCTTTGGGATAAAATGCACTACCTTTTCCGTGATTTCAACGACAGAATGGTTCACGTTGAGCTTCATTACGATTTTGAAATTGATATTGAAGCGTTGAAAACGGTGCTTATCTGCTTCCTTGAAAAAGCTCCTGTCTTACATTCCTCATTTGTTGACAATAAATTCAAAACATATTGGAGGGTAAAAGATTACAGCATTGACGATGTGCTTCACGTTTCGACTCCCGACAATCTTGACGAGGCAATAAACGATTTCCTGACGCAGTATATTCCGCCTGAAAGCGACCTGCAAATTCAAGCTGCCGTGTTCTTTCACGACGGAAAATCCGTGCTTTGCATCGTAGAAAACCATATGTGTATGGACGGCGGAGATTTCAAGTATTTTTTGAAGGCTCTTTGTAAGAATTATAACGATTATGTCGAGAAGGGAATAAGCCCGATAGAATTAAAATCAGGCTCACGTTCATTTGAAGAGGTTTATGACGATTTCTCAAGGACGGAAAAGAAAATGGCGCAAAATCTTTACAAAAACGTATGTGCAAAAGATAATCACAAATTTCCGCTTACAGAGGATAACATAAAAGACCGTTCGTTTATAGCAAGAAGGAAAATTGACAAGGAAAGATTTGCACGCTTGCGAGCTTCCGGTAAAAAGCTTGGCGCAACCGTAAACGATATGCTTGTAACGGCTTATTTTTACAGCCTTTATGAGCTTGCCGGCTTTGGCAGAGATGAGAGCGTCACAATTTCCTGCGCTATCGATTTAAGACGTCATATGAAGGACACAAGCGATACGGGAATTACAAACCAAACGGCGTTTATGCAGTGCAATATCCCCGAGCTCGGAGAGGATATTTTCAAAACGCTTGAATATACCAAGCAGAGTGTTGCCAAATTCAAAAAAGATAAATTTATGGGACTATACGGCTTGCCGCTTTTGAAGCTCGGATACAGCATTATGCCTCAGATGGCTTCGGAGGAGGTAATTAAAATAGGCTACTCAAATCCGCTTATTGCCATGAGTAATATCGGAGTGCTTGAAACCGATAAGCTTTCGCTTGACGGACATAAGCCGACGGACGGTTTTATGACGGGGGCGGTAAAATATAAGCCGTACGTTCTTCTTTCGGCTACGTCCATAAACTCTGAGCTGACGCTTTCAATGTGTGTACGTGGCAATGAGCAGGATAAAAAAATAGTTAACGATTTCTTTGACCTTATGGACAAGAATATCGATGCACTTTCATCAAAGGCATAGGATGTTGAGGTAAAATATGAATATTCTCCATATGAGATATGCGGTTGAGGTCGCAAAATACGGCTCTATAAACAAGGCGAGTGAAAAATTGCTTATTGCTCAGCCTAATTTGAGCCGTTCTATAAAAGAGCTTGAGGCGGAGCTTGGCATTACGATTTTTGACAGAAGCACAAAGGGTATGATGCTCACTCTCGAGGGACAGCGTTTTATCGGCTACGCAAAAAATATATTAAAGCAGATTGACAACGTGGAAAAAATATATAAGGAGAACGCAGGTATAGAACGTAAGACGTTTTCCGTTTCCGTCCCGAGAGCAACTTATATTTCCGACGCTTTCGCACAGTTTTCAAAAATGCTCGGGGAAAAGCCTGTTGAGGTTTTCTATAAGGAAACCAACTCATCAAGGACAATAACCAATGTTGTTTCTGATAATTACAAGCTCGGAATTGTGCGCTTTGCGGAAAACTACGAAAAATACTTTACAGCTTTATTTGAGGAGAAAAATCTTAAATATGAAGACATTGTAAGCTTCGGATATGTGCTTGTAATGAGCGAAAACAGTCCGCTTGCACAAAAAGAGGTAATAAATTTTGAGGATTTGCATCCGTTTATTGAAATCGGACACGCAGACCCGTATGTTCCGTCGCTTTCGCTTGCGGATGTTAAAAAAGAAGAGCTACCCGATGACGGGGAGAGGCGAATTTTCGTTTTTGAAAGAGCGAGTCAGTTTGCCGTGCTTTCGAAGAACGAGCAGACGTTTATGTGGGTATCTCCTTTGCCCGAGGACATTTTGAAACGATATTCTCTTGTGCAAAAAATTTGCCCCGATAACAAGAAAAAATATAAGGATATGCTCATCTATCATAAGGACTATAAGCTTACCGAGCTCGACCGTAAATTTATAGACGAAGTGCGTGCATCAACGTCGGAATGTATCGATATATATCAAAATTGATATAACGGTATACGAATTTAATTATTCACATTATCCAAACTAATTGTTAAAATATTAACAATGAAATTTTGGAGGTCTGAATATGAGCACTAAAGAATACAAAATCGTTGATTCGGTAGAAACTCTTGAAGAAGCTATTGCACGTGTCAGGGAAGCACAGAAGGAGTTTTCAACCTACACTCAGGAGCAGGTTGATAAAATCTTCCTTGCTGCCGCTACCGCTGCCAATCAGCAGAGAATTCCGCTTGCTAAATTAGCTGTTGAGGAAACGGGTATGGGCGTTGTAGAGGACAAGGTTATTAAGAACCATTACGCTTCGGAGTATATCTACAATGCGTACAGAGAAACAAAAACCTGCGGTGTTCTTGAAGAGGACAAGGCATACGGAATTAAAAAGATTGCAGAGCCTATCGGTCTTGTTGCTGCGGTAATCCCGACAACAAACCCGACCTCGACCGCAATTTTCAAAACTCTTATTTCGCTTAAAACCAGAAACGGTATTATTATAAGCCCTCATCCGAGAGCAAAGGGCTCAACAATCGCCGCTGCAAAGGTTGTTCTTGAAGCAGCTGTAAAAGCAGGCGCTCCCGAGGGCATTATTTCTTGGATTGACGTACCGAGCCTTGAAATGACAAACCTTATTATGAAAGAGGCTGACATTATCCTCGCAACAGGCGGTCCCGGAATGGTAAAGGCTGCTTATTCGTCAGGTAAGCCCGCACTTGGCGTCGGTGCAGGTAACACTCCCGCAATTATCGACGATACAGCCGATATTCTTCTTGCAGTAAACTCAATTATTCACTCAAAGACCTTTGATAACGGTATGATTTGCGCTTCCGAGCAGTCCGTAATCGTTCTCGATAAGGTATACGATCAGGTTAAAAAGGAATTTGCGACAAGAGGCTGCTATTTCCTCAATGACGCAGAAACCGAAAAGGTTAGAAAGACAATTCTTATAAACGGCGCACTTAACGCAAAAATCGTAGGTCAAAAGGCTGCGAAGATTGCAGAGCTTGCAGGCGTTACTGTTCCCGAAGGCACAAAAATTCTTATCGGCGAGGTTGAAAGCGTTGACCTTTCAGAAGAATTTGCCCATGAGAAGCTTTCTCCCGTTCTTGCAATGTACAGAGCAAAGAACATTGAAGATGCTTTCCAAAAGGCTGAAACACTTGTTGCCGACGGCGGTTACGGTCACACCTCATCAATCTATCTTGACCCTGTTACCGAAACAGCTAAGCTTGATGAATTTGCTTCCCGTATGAAGACCTGCCGTATTCTTGTAAACACACCTTCCTCACAGGGCGGTATCGGTGATTTGTACAACTTTAAGCTTGCTCCCTCGCTCACACTCGGCTGTGGCTCTTGGGGCGGTAACTCCGTAAGTGAAAATGTCGGAGTTAAGCATCTCATCAATATCAAGACTGTTGCAGAAAGAAGGGAAAATATGCTTTGGTTCAGAGCTCCTGAAAAGGTATATATCAAGAAGGGCTGTCTCCCTGTTGCCCTTGACGAGCTTAAAACGGTTATGGGCAAGAAAAAGGCATTTATCGTAACAGACAGCTTCCTTTACAATAACGGCTATACAAAGCCGATTACAGATAAGCTTGACGAAATGGGTATTCAGCACACCACATTCTTTGAGGTTGCTCCCGACCCGACACTTGATTGTGCTATGAAGGGTGCAGAGCAGATGAGAGCGTTCCGACCCGATGTTATTATCGCACTCGGCGGCGGCTCGGCAATGGACGCAGGCAAGATTATGTGGGTTCTCTATGAGCATCCCGAAGCTGACTTTATGGATATGGCAATGCGCTTCCAGGATATTCGTAAGCGTATTTATACCTTCCCGAAGATGGGCGAAAAGGCTTATTTCATAGCTATCCCCACATCAGCAGGTACAGGCTCTGAGGTTACTCCCTTTGCAGTTATCACAGACGAAAAAACAGGCGTTAAGTATCCGCTTGCCGATTATCAGCTTCTTCCCAATATGGCTATTATCGACGCTGATTTCCATATGAGCGCACCTAAGGGACTTACTTCGGCTTCAGGTATCGACGCTGTAACACACGCTCTTGAGGCTTATGCTTCAATTATGGCAACAGACTATACAGACGGTCTTGCTCTCAAGGCTCTTAAAACAATCTTTGAGTATCTTCCCAGAGCTTACGACAACGGTCCTCACGACCCCGAGGCTCGTGAGAAGATGGCAAATGCAGCTACTATGGCAGGTATGGCTTTCGCAAACGCATTCCTCGGCGTATGCCACTCGATGGCTCATAAACTCGGTGCGTTCCACCATATTCCTCACGGTATTGCAAACGCTCTTATGATAGATGAGGTTCTTCGCTTTAATTCTTCCGAAGCTCCTACAAAGATGGGTACATTCTCACAGTATGACCATCCGCACACTCTCAGAAGATATGCAGAGGTTGCCGAGTATCTCGGAATTAAGGGCAAGAACGATCAGGAAAAGGTTGATAATCTCATAAAGGCTATTGACGATCTCAAGGTAAGAGTTGGCATTAAGCCCACAATCAAGGATTATGTTCCGGACGAAAAGGATTTCCTTGACAGACTTGACGCAATGTGCGAGCAGGCATTTGATGACCAGTGCACAGGCGCCAACCCGAGATATCCGCTTATCAGCGAAATCAAGCAGATGTATCTCAACGCATATTACGGAAAGACCTTTGTTGAGACTGAAAAGCCCGATGCAAAGCAGTTGAAAGGCAAAAAATAAACTTTGATATATTAAGGAGGTTTGTTTTATGAAATTAGACAACGTTATTGCTGTCAGAAAAGCAAAAAAGGTTTACAGAGACGGAGATAAGTGTATAAAGGTCTTTGACAAGGATTATTCAAAGGCTGATGTTCTTAACGAGGCTCTCAATCAGGCAAGAATTGAGGAAACGGGACTTAATATTCCGAAGGTTCTTGAGGTTACAACGATCGACGGAAAATGGGCTATTGTTTCAGAATTTATCGAGGGCGTAACATTAGCCGAGCTTATGGAGAAAAATCCCGATAAGTTGGATGAATATCTCAATGCTCTTGTTGACGTGCAGCTTGAAATACAGTCAAAGACCTGCCCCTTGCTCAACAAATTAAAGGATAAAATGAACAGAAAAATCTCCGAGGCTGATCTTGACGCCACAACAAGATATGAGCTTCATTCACGTCTTGAGGGTATGCCCAAGCATAATAAGGTTTGCCACGGCGATATTAACCCCTCAAACATCATTGTCACAAACGACGGCAAGTACTATATAATCGACTGGTCACACGCTACTCAGGGTAACGCTTCCGCAGATGCCGCAAGAACGTATCTTCTTTTCTGCCTTAAAGAAAATGAAGAAACTGCTAAAAAATATCTTGACATTTTCTGCAAAAAGAGCGATACTGCTAAGCAGTACGTTGAAAAATGGTTACCGATAGTAGCCGCTTCACAGTCCGTAAAGGGTAACGAGGACGAAAGGCAGTTCCTTTTGAGCTGGACTGATGTTGTAGAGTACAATTGATTTAATAAGTGTGGTTTGTGAATGGAAAAGCTTAGAAAATTTGACACGAAGGTTCAGTATCTTAAATACAAGGTACTGCGTGAGGTCGCAAAACAGGAATGGCAGGGAACTCTTCAGCAAAATTTGCTCGATATACCTGCAATAGTTGTTCCGGGCGATGAGCCTACAATGCGTTGCTGCATATATAAAGAAAGAGCGATTTTAGCAGAGCGTATCAAGCTTGCTATGGGCGGCGATAAGAACAACCCAAATGTAATTGAGGTAATTGATATAGCCTGTGACGAATGTCCGTCGGCAGGCTATGAGGTTACTGATTCTTGCCGTGGCTGTCTTGCACACAGATGCGAGGATGTCTGCAAAAAGGGCGCTCTTTCCTTTGACCATAACCACGTTGCACACATTGATAAGTCAAAGTGCGTCAACTGCGGTCAGTGTGCGAAGGTATGCCCGTATTTCGCTATTGTAAACCGTAAAAGACCCTGTCAGAACGCTTGCAAGGTTAAGGCTCTTACAATCAACGAAAAAAATGCGGCTTCGATTGAGAACGAAAAATGCATATCCTGCGGTGCGTGCGTTTATCAGTGCCCGTTCGGTGCGATAAGCGACAAATCGTATATCATCAATGTTGTTGATATGCTCAAGGACAAAATCAGCGGTGCGTTTAAGGGCAATCTTTATGCCGTTGTGGCGCCGTCAATAGCAAGCCAGTTTACCTTTGCAAAGACCGGTCAGGTTGTTACGGGTATTAAAAATCTTGGTTTTACTAAGGTTGTTGAGGCGGCTTTGGGTGCTGATATTGTTGCCAAAGCCGAAGCTCAAGAGCTTGCCGAAAAGGGCTTCTTAACAAGCTCCTGCTGTCCCGCTTTCGTTTCGTTCATCAAGTCAAATTATCCCGATTTAGTTCCGCTTATTTCTCACAATTTATCGCCTATGGCGGCTGTTTCTAAATACATAAAAGAGAAAGACCCCGAGTCGAAAATTGTGTTTATCGGACCGTGCACCTCAAAGAAAAAAGAGCTGCAGCTTGATACGGTGAAGGATTATGTTGACAGCGTTCTTACCTTTGAGGAATTACAAGCATTGCTTGACAGCCGTGATATTGATATTGTTGAGCTCCCCGAGAGCGAGCTTGACGACGCATCTTATTTCGGCAGAATATTTGCTCACAGCGGCGGACTTTCAGCAGCTGCAAGCGAAGCGTTAAAGGAACAGGGCAATACAGACTTCCAAATCAAACCTGTTGTCTGCGACGGAATTGAGCAATGCAAGATTGCCTTGCTTAAAAAGAGCAAGGGCTTGCTTGACGCAAACTTTATCGAAGGTATGGCTTGCGTGGGCGGCTGTATAAACGGTGCAGGCTGTCTTACTCACGGCGACGAGAAAAACAAGAGCCTTGTTGAGAAATACGGCAAGTCGGCAGGGGACAAAACAATAAATGAAGTTGTCTCTAAGCTTTAATTAAATAATTGCAATTTTAACCTCCGATTTTTTTCGGAGGTTATTTTTGCAAAAATAAAACCCCGTACTTATTAGCACTCAGCCTTTTAGTACGGGGTTATGTTGTATATGTGATTTTATGAAAGCATCATTCGGTCATTTGCAAATTCGCCGTTACTTGCCTTTGCAAACAAATCGAGAAGATCTTGAACCTTGAGATTTTTCTTTTCTTCTCCTGATACGTCATAGATAATCTTGCCGTCATACATCATAATAAGTCTGTTTCCGAGCCTTATGGCGTCTTTCATATTATGAGTAACCATAACGGTTGTGATATTGTTTTCTGTGACGATTTCGTTGGTTATTTTAAGCACCTTAGCCGCAGTAGCAGGGTCGAGTGCCGCCGTGTGTTCGTCAAGAAGCAAGAGCTTTGGATGCATAAGCGAAGCCATAATAAGCGTTATAGCCTGCCTTTGACCGCCCGAAAGAAGTCCGACCTTTGATGAAAGTCTGTCCTCAAGACCTAAATCAAGCTTTTTGAGGATTTCTCTGTACTCCTCACGCTCTTTCTTTGTAACGCCGTTTTTAAGAGTTCTCTTTTTGCCTCTTCTTGCGGCGATAGAAAGGTTTTCATCTATCTGCATATCAGCGGCAGTACCTGTCATAGGGTCTTGGAAAACTCTGCTCATATACTTTGCTCGCTTATATTCGGGAAGCTTTGTAATATCCTCGCCGTCAACCTTGATTGTGCCGCAGTCAACGGGATAAACGCCTGCGATCATATTAAACAGCGTGGATTTACCTGCGCCGTTACCGCCGATTACGGTTACAAAATCACCCTCGTTAAGTGTTAAATCTATACCTGTAAGAGCTTTCTTTTCGTTTATTGTACCTGGGTTAAATGTTTTATATACACCTTTAATTTCAAGCATTTTGAGTACCTGCCTTTTCATCATTCTTTACGTGCTTTGCAGCAACCTTTGCTTTCCAATAGGGAAGACCGAGGAAAACAGCAACAACGCAAGCCGAAAGAAGCTTCAGGTCGTTAGCGTTCAATCCAAGTTTGAGAACAAGAGCAATGACTATGTAGTAGATAACTCCGCCGATAACCGCCGAGAGAAGTCTTAATGCAAAATTCTTGAAGAGCTTGCCGAAAATAACCTCGCCGATGATAACAGCCGCAAGACCGATAACGATTGCGCCTCTGCCCATATTTATATCTGCACAGCCGTTAAACTGAGCAAGCAGCGCACCCGACATTGCGACAATACCGTTTGAAAGGACAAGACCGATAATTTTTCTTGAGTCGGTATTTATTCCGTTTGCTCTTGCCATAGCCTGATTACAGCCGGTAGCTCTTATGGAGTTGCCGAGCTCGGTGCCGAAGAACCAATAGAGCACGCCGATAAGAACGGCAACAAATATAGCACAAATAAGAATTGTTTTTCCGATTTCGTCTGCGCTTGAAGTGACAATAAGGTTAAAATTTCTTTTGCTTATCGGGGTGTTGGCCTTGCCGCTCATTATTCTGAGGTTTATTGAGTAAAGTGCAAGCTGTGTAAGAATACCGGCAAGAATAGCAGGTATTCCGAACTTTGTATGAAAGACACCCGTTACAAGACCCGAAAGACAGCCTGCGGCAAAAGCGATGAGAAGTGCGAGATATATATTAACGCCTTTTGTTGTCAGAACAACAAGAACGGCACCGCCCGTTGCAAATGAGCCGTCAACGGTTAGATCTGCAAGATCGAGTATTTTGTATGTAATGTAAACTCCGATAGCCATAATACCCCAAATGAAGCCTTGAGCTATCGGGGAAGGGAGTGACTGAATAAACTGTAAAATCTGTGTCATATAATAAAATTGCTCCTCATTATAACAAAACGCAAAAGCGATAAGAACTCTTACCGCTTCTGCTTATGTAAGTTGTTGAATTATTACTCTGAAACCTTGATAGCTTCATAATTGTCCGGAATTGTCAATCCGATTGAAGCTGCACGGTCAGCAACATATTTCTTTGTGGTAGTGTCGGCATAAGCGATTTCCATTTCAGCGGGGTTAGCACCGTTAACGAGTATTTCGTAAGCCATAAGACCTGCTTTGTAGCCTATGTCGTAATAGCTGATTGAAAGAGTAGCAACACCGCATTTTTTGCAAATGCCTTCTTCGCCTGCGATAATCGGAACCTTTGCAGGCTCTGCAATAGAGTTCAAAAGAGTAGCGTTTGAAGCAACTGTATTGTCGGTAGGTACGTAAATAGCCTGGCTGTTTGAAACTGCTTCGTTCATAACGTTTGTTGCATCGTTTGTGTCAACAAATGTATAAACCTTAACCTCGTAGCCAAGAGCTTCGAGCTCGCTCTTAACAATGTCAGCCTGGTATTTTGAGTTAGGCTCTGCCGAGCAATAAATGATACCAACCGTTTTAGCGTTGGGGACAAGCTCCTTGAACATTGCAGCCTGCTCTTTAAGCGGAGCAAGGTCAGCAGTACCTGTTGCATTGATGCCTGTTTTGCCGTTCCAATCGCTTATTGCCAATGCTGTTGCATAGTCTGTAATTGATGTGCCGACAATCGGAATTGTGTTTGTAGCTTCCGTAGCAGCAGTAAGAGCAGGAGTTGCGTTTGCAAGGATAAGGTCAACCTTATCTGAAACAAACTTTGATACGATTGTTGTGCAGTTTGTTGATTCACCCGAAGCGTTCTTCTCATCAAAAACTACCTTGTCTCCGAGCTTTTCGGTAAGTGCATCTCTAAAGCCTTTTGTTGCTGCGTCAAGAGCTTCGTGCTGAGCAAGCTGACAAATACCGACTTTATAAACCTTGTCGTTGTTGCTTGTGTTGTTAGAGCATGCGGTGAAGCAAGCTACAACAATAACTGCAACAAGCAAGACGCTGATAATTGCCTTAAACGTCTTTTTCATAATGATTTTCCCTTCACTGTAAATTTGTTTAGCGCTTTCAATCGCTAAAGTATGTGACTAATTATAGTATTATTATTGAAGGATGTCAAGAGCATTTGTAAATAAAATCAACAACTTGATGAATTTTATCAGATATGCAGACCTGTTTAAGAATGTTAAATGAATAATTAGAAAACAACAGCACAATTCAAAATAAGCCCCCGTTATATTCAACTTGAATTTTGAATAGGCGTATTGTACTGACTGTTAAACCGATAATCAATATTGTAGCACCTACAACAGATATAACCTTAACTTGATAAAATAGGCTTAAAAACGAATGAATTATAATCGGAGCACTCATTCCTGCTAACGCTAAACCCATTTCTCTCGAATAGTTTTCAATATCTGTAACATTTTTGTAGTGATATGAATGCAGCACAGATAAATTTCCGCCTTTTATTATTAAGCCAACAATCAAAACAGCTACTGCAATTACGAACGAAATAACCGATGTTAAAATGTTTTCAACTTCAATTTCAGTTATAAAGGCTTCAAAAAGGCTTTTTCCAAGAATGATTAAAACCGGTGATATTGCAATTATAAGTAACAGTGTATAAATCGCAACCTGCTTTTTCTGTTTTTTGTTAATTCGCTCATTTTTTCGGATAACCTCAAGCACATTTTCATCAGCAGTTGTTGGCAAACTTTCAATATCAATTCTTTTTCCCGAAAGTAATTCGTTTACGCTAACCGAAAAGAACTCACTTAAAGCCATTAGTGATGACACATCGGGATAACCTTTACCCGTTTCCCAACGAGAAATTGCTTTGTCGGAAACGTTCAAAGCCTCGGACAATTCTTTTTGTGTCATTTCTCTTTCGATACGTAATTTTGCTATAAACGCACCGCATTTTGTTGCATCCATAAAAACACCGACCTTTCTTTTGATTAAAGAATAACATTACAAGTCAAATAAGGCAACCTATGAATCGTAGAATATTGAAAAACATTTGTTAACGGACAACTGTATGGGTAGTGTAAATGACGGTGGGTTGAATTAAACATCCCACACGGTAGGGCAGGTGGCTTGCTGCCGCCCTACAATGTGGGATATACGCTTACGCAAAAGATGGACTAATCGGTTCGAATCCTAAAAAATTCTAAGCAAAAAATCGCCGCAAGCGATATGTAGCTTGCGAGGGTGTAAAGGCTTTGTGTTATTTCTTATAACAAACCATACCATTTATCATCAAGGTATATCAAGGAGTCATCATACCTGCGAGCATAAGATTCCATATATTCATCCGCCTCGTTCTTAGTTTCGGTACCGTATTTATAGATAAAGTCAAATGTATTCATAGTATCATCAATTATTACATTACAACTAATTCTAAGAAAAATAAAATCCGGTCGCTCTAAAACAATATTTTGTTCCGTTTCTTCTTTTGAAGGACCGCATAAGTCTAAAGTAATTCTATACGCTCCGACAGTTTCAAAAAAAGTGCGTAATATCTTTTGTTCTTCTTTTGAAAAAAGCTTCATTTTCTTTCTTTCGTCAGGAGAATCGAGCTGAATATGTGTATCATATGGATCATTATCATACCGTTTTGCATCGTTCCAAAATCGGTCATTTTTGTAAAATATCTGTGCTACTTCGTCAAACAGTGGGCGGTTTTCCTCAAACAGAGTGAGTAATTCTTCATTTGTATGCGGTTGCGGGTGATAAATTATTTTCGGTTTTACATACTTTTTGAAAGCAACACCGCCTACTAATAAAATAGCTAATACACAACAAAGCCATTTAATAAGATGATTCTTTCTTTTTTTCTCTTGCTCCACAAGCATTTCTCCTCATATTTATATAAATTTAACGTGTCAATAAGAATACAATTAAACAACACATATGTTTGAAAGTAGCGGTACGAATAATCAAGATTTTTTTCTTGCCCAGCCATCTTCTGCAACAAAATTTTCATCAGCCTCAAGCGAGTTTGCTGTCCACAGGGCAACATCTCCAGACGAGATTTCAAGATTGCTGTCAAAACAGCCCGAAACCATATACGGAATATCCTCTCTTATGCAGTCAATTATCAAATACTTTTCTCCCTGTATATCCACCGCATATTTTACCGCTGCTTTTTTCCGTGTTTTCCGAATGAATTAGACAGTCATATTCTGAAATATATTGCTGCTCTGTTGACGATTTGTAATTTCGGTCTCTTCTAAAGCAGCAACTAAGAAGCCGTAAATAAACCTTAAAATTTAATTTTACAGCGTAGGGCGGTGGCTTGCTGCCGCCGTTAAATCACAACAAATCAACGATTACAAATAATTATATTTTTATATTATATCGTAGGGGTGAACTGTGTTCGCCCGTTTTTAATTTGCTATGAATTGACGGGCGACCGCAGGTCGCCCCTACGGATTGTGCTTTGATTATAATTTCATATTAACTGTAAATTACCATATATCAACAATAATCTAACGGCGGCAGCAAGCCACCGCCCTACTACGTCGTCGTTTGCACCGTATTGTTTGTAAGGCGAATATAACTAAAAAGATGATTACTAACGTAATCGTCAAATAAACAAACATAAATCAAATTCACTTATACCGTCTCAACCGAAACAGGGCGGTAGCGAAACAAAGCCGTTGTTCGTACCAACAATCATGGGTGTATCCATATCAGAGGAAAGAGCAAACACTAACCAAGTCGAATCATATTCACAATTAGTTATAGGGTTTATATTGTTTTCCGTGAACGAATCTACTCTATAAATCAATGTTAGCACTCCTTTTTTGATGATAAACGTATTATATCATATTAAACAATTTTTTACTACCTGTAGTATACATTTCAGGGCAAACTCTTGACAATTACAGTAGTGACTGATATAATTAACATACTAAAAGTATGTAAGGTGAATTATGGCTAGAAACAAATACCCGGAAGAGACAGTAACCCTGATTCTCGACACGGCACAAAAGCTGTTTCTTGAAAAAGGTTACGAACACACAACAATTCAAGATATTATCGATAATTTAGGCGGTTTGACCAAAGGTGCTATTTATCACCATTTCACATCAAAAGAGGATATTCTGAATGCTGTTACTGCAAGGCTTTTTCAAGAAAACTCTTTGGCTCGCAAGTGGAATAAGATAGCAGAGGACGCCTCTCTTAACGGTGCGCAGAAGCTTAAAGCAATGCTTTATGAGTCTCTTGTTGACGAACAGGAGCAGAAGTTCAGAAGTATGGGTATTCATCTCCAGAATATGCCACATATGTTAAGCGACCTGCTTTTAAGGTCTGTGAATGATATTGCGCCCAACGCAATCAAACCGGTTCTTGAAGAGGGAATAAAAGACGGTTCTATCAAAGTACCGTTTGCCAAAGAACTGGCAGAGATTATATCTTTACTTGCTAATGTTTGGCTTAATCCTCTTGTTTTTTCAATGAGTGATGAGGACATTGAGAAAAAGTGTCAGGTAATTTTAGGTGTGATGGCAATGCTCGGTGTCGATGTTGCTGATATGTATCCGGCGGTTTACAATATGAATAAGCAAATTAACGAAATGGATAACAGAAAATGATAGGTTGCCACCTCGGTGGCAATTTATTAAGGCAGTATACATACCAAAAGTATGAATCAAAAATAAGCCGCACCTGCGGCAATAAATTTCGCCATTATACATACCAATAGTATGCACCGAAAGGAGTTTCACAATGAAAACAAAACTGCATAACGAAAAAACACGCTATCTTTTAGGTCTGTCAGGGCAGAACATATTATATGCCCTTGTATCATCCTGCTTTGCCTACTACCTTCAATTTACAATTCTTATCCCAGCCTTTTGGCTCGGAATCATACTCAGTACGGCAAAAATATTTGATGCTATTAAAGACCCGCTTATAGGCGCATTCATTAATAAAAGCAAATGGTCGTTAGCAAAATATCTGCGATATTTACCTTTGCCTACAGCAATAATAACAGTCCTTTGCTTTGTGATTAAGATTTATTCTGACAATAATAGCATACTTGAAAACACAACAATTATAGTTTATGGGTTTGCTGTTTTCATTCTGTGGGAGGTAATGTTTTCATTTGGTGACATACCTATGATAAGTTATCCCAATGTACTGTGTGCAGATGAACGAGAACGTACAAATCTTCTTTCTTTACGCCCAGTCGGTGCAATGGTCTGCAGTATTTGTTGTCTAATTGTTCAGCCGCTTGCTTTTGCAGCTTCAGGAGCACTTGGCGGAACACAAACAGATGAACGAAATGCATTTTTCATTATTACTCTTGTTTTCTCAATTGTCGGCTATATTCTTTATCAGTTAACCGTATCAAAAGAACGGTTACAATATACCGAAAAGAAGAGTTCTAATGAGAAGCAACAGTACAGATATATACTTACCAATCCTCTTTTGCGGAAAATTATCATATCAGGACTGTTCTCTTCAATGAGTGCTTTGCAAGGAGTGGTCTTGCCTGCGTTGGTTGCCTTTTACTTTTCAAGCAAAAATTCAGGTCTTACCTTTCTTTATACATTCTTGCTCGGTACAGGTAGTTTTGTCGGTTTAATGCTTTCGACTTTTCTTGTACCTATACTTTCAAGAAAACTCGGAAATGAGAAAGCCTATGTGATATGCAACCTTGTATCCATACTGCCAAACATTATGATTTTTATATTGTATCTCGGCAACAAAACAACAATGAACACTTTAGGAAATTTTGCGGTTATGTTCATACTCTCACTTGTATCAGGCAGTTTTTTGAGCCTTGCTTCAAACATTCGCACCCTGCTTATTGATGATGCGGTAGAGTTAGAATACAAACTGTCAGGTACAAAGCCGACAGCATTGTTCTTCTCTTTCCAAACGTCAATCATTAAAATTCAAAGCGGTGCTTCTTCATTGATATCGAGTGCAGGATATATGGTAATAGGCTTCACGAGTGCCGAAACGGCCAAACTGAATGAGTATATTGCAAACGGTTTTGTTGCGAGAGAAAGTGCGGAATACACCGCTTTATTTGCAATGCTGTTCTTCTTGTTTAGTATTTTGCCGGCGGTCAGTTCTCTGTTGGCGGTAGTTCCATTTATAAAAGACTTGACATCCAAAAACTGACATAATAAATGCTACAAAGTCACCCTGTTAAAGAGTGCCTTTGTTTCGTATGGAATTTATTATTCAAGACTTGAAAGTATTTTCTTAAATTCATCAGATTCCTTGAAATCTTTTGACAACGGACACTTTTCAGACAAAAGCTTTTTTGTCTGCATTTTTGCAACATAGGTAGTGCCTAAAGTATGCTTATCAAATTTATTACCTTCAAACATTACTGAGCGCATAGTTGTTATTCTGTCCATTTCATCAAATTTAATAGCAAGGTCGCACATCTTTCTGAAGTTTTTCAATGCATTAGCTTTATCACCAAGTTTAAAATATCTTACGCCTAAATGTCCGTAATTATAAATTACTGTTCGCCACATTTTGCCGTAATGACCATCATCATACACAAAATTCAAAAAATCGAGTTCTGTTTTGAAGGCCGAAATCACCCATTCGTTAGAAAAGCTTCTGTTATAGAAAAAGCCGTCACGAACGATACAAAGCCCGTGACGACGTGGTGCAGAAGATGGGACCTGACGGCGTCGCTACGCTTTGCCGTCAACGGCAACGATTTATGTTCGCCTTTCGGCGAGGGGGTTTAAGTCCCATCATTTTCCTTTTTACAAACAAATAAAAAAGAACAAGCAATAAAAATTGCTTGCTCTTTTTGGTGCAGAAGATGGGACTTGAACCCACACGAACTCACATTCACAGGCTTCTGAGACCTGAGCGTCTGCCTATTCCGCCACTTCTGCAAATATATTCAAAGCGTCTTTTGACGCCCGAATATAATATCATTTTTACGAGTTATTGTCAATAAAACAATTTTTGAAATCTTCATTTATAAACCTTGCGACGCTGTTTTCGTTGTTAGAGCCTATAATTTTCGTTGCAACCGCCTTTAATTCGTCAACGGCATTGCCGACTGCATATTTTTCGTCTGTGCCCGAGAACAGGGGAAGGTCGTTTCTGTTGTCGCCGAAGGCTATGACCTTATCGGCTTTGACATAATCCTTGACAATTTCAAGCCCCTTGAGCTTAGTTGCCTTTTTATTGAAAACCTCTAAAAACCAATATTGCGTATATGTGTCGCCGTAAAATGAATAACCCACACCGTCCAAACGGTCTAATTGCTCGGTTATCGGCAACAAATCCTCATACTTATCGCAAAGCGATACAAAAACAGGCACAAAGCCGTCTTTTGCACAAATTTTATCCGCCTGATGAATTATATTTCCCATACTCCTGCGGCGAGCTTCATAATATTCCCTGTGTATTGGCAATTTAAGGCTTGTAAACTGCAAATCGTATTCTTCCGTAGCTTTATTGAAAAAGAAAACGAACGGCGATTTATCTGCGTTCTCAAATATTCTTATTATTTTGCTGAAGCTATTATCAGAAAGATAAAAGCAGTTTACTGTCTTTTTCTCTTTCATATCATATACAAATACACCGCTTGAAAGAACAATCGGAGCGTTAAAATCAATTCCGTCGAGTAATTCCCTTGCTGATAATAGGCTTCTTGCTGTGGCAACCGAAAAAAGCAAGCCGTCTTTTGAAAGATTGTTTATAATTTCTCGGCTTTTCTTTGAAACCTCTGCATTATCATTGAGAAATGTGCCGTCAAGGTCTGTTATGTACAGTGTTTTCAATTTATAACCACACTTTCACATTTCTCGTCGGCGGAAGTGCCTGAAAATCTGTCAACAACAAGATTTTCACAATTTTCGCTGTCAATTGCATACGCATAATCATCACAGACATTTCCCCAATTAACGCTTGATTTTGATATTGTTACGTTTTTAGCGTTTCTGATAAAGAATCCGGAGTTTTTATGCTTTTCGATTTCCTTATTAAGACCGGGGCGCATATCATAAAGACCTGTTTCCCATTTTGAGGTCTTGGAAAGCTCAACACCGACGTTTTCAAATGTGATATTCTCTATAATATTTGCTTCTGTGCCGTGAATCAGCACGCCGTTTTCACCATTGCAGGTAATATTTGAAAATCTGATGTTTTTGATATGACCCGATTTGGTATTTTCATCTCTGTCAAAGGTCGTAATGACAATCGGCTCGGCAGTGCCCCACCAATCGGGACAAAAGCGTCTTGTTTCGATAATTATATTTGAGTAGCTAACGTTTTCAACGTTTCCGTCATCTCTGATTTGGATTGAAAGACCTCTGTTGCTTTTTGAAATTATACAATTTTGAACGAGGATATTTCTGAAATCTCCGACACCCTCCGTACCGATTTTTATGGCGGCAGAGGTTGAAATAAGCGTACAGTCGGAAATGATTATATTCTCACACGCACCATATTCGCTGTTGCCTTTTGAGGTTTTAAGGCATATGCAATCATCCGCACATTCGATATGACAACCGAGAATTCGCACGTTACTGCTATGGTCGGGGTCAACACCGTCTGAATTTGCAACGTCAAGGGCGTTGAGTATTCTGATTTGCGAAATGAGCACATCATTACAGCCTGCCGGATGAAGAGTCCAAAACGGAGCGTCAACAATCGTAATTTTTTCAAATGAAATGTGATTGCTTTTTTCAATGTATATTACAGTCGGACGGGGATAGAAATTGCCCGTTACATAATATTTATCCTTGCGCTCAACGAAAGCGTGTCCGTTTGCGTCGATTGTGCCTTCGCCCGTGATAGAGCATCCGTCAGCCTCAAAGCCGTAAATAAAGCAAAATGACGGCTTGCCCGTAACGGGATTTCCGATAAGCGTATTTGTTTTATCGTTTATAAAATTGCACGGACGGAAATATTCGTCGATATTGCTTGTAGCTTTAAGACGGGAGCCCTTTTGAAGGTGAAGCTCAACATTTCTTTTCATTACAATCGAGCTTGAATAATATGTCTTTCCGCTTTCAAGGACAACAGTTCCGCCGCCGTTTTTTTCAGCGTCGTCAATTGCAGACTGAATTGCTTTTGCGTCATTTGTTACGCCGTCTGCGAGCGCACCGTAATTTTCAACTGAATAGTATTTCATAAAATCTCCATTATTTTCCTGCATAAATTGAAGCTGCTTTTTTCATAGTTTTGCTTGCCACGGGGATAGCTACCGAGCCTCCACCTCCGCCGTTTTCAACGACAACGACAACGGCAAGCGGTAAATCCTCTCTTTGAGAATATCCGATAAACCAAGCGTGAGGTGCAAGACCGTTATCGCCTGTGCTTACTTCAGCCGTACCTGTTTTACCGCACATTTTAAGTCCGCTGAATTTTCCGTCGCCGTAATAGTTTACAACGTCGGAACGAAGCATATCGTTAAGCTTCCCTGCCGTACTTTCTGAAAAATACGGTTGAAGATAAGTGGTTTGCGTTGATTTTACAGAGCCTGTCGGAGAGGTTATCGCCTTTACAAAATAGGGAGTGGGGGAAGTGCCGCCGTTAGCGATAGCACCGACAATCATAAGCATATGACAGGGATTAACTCTTGTCGTGTACTGACCGATACCTGCCCAACCGATGTCAAGGTTAGAGGCATTTGTAAGGTCAAACGAGCTTTTTGCAAGACGAACATTTCCTATCTTATATGCTTGACCGAAGCCGAGTGCGGTTACTGTATTTGTCAAGCTTTCCGCACCGAGCTCTATTGCAATTTGAGCAAATGCACTGTTACACGATTGGTTAAGCGCTTTTTCAAAGTTTACCTTTCCGTGAGTTGACAAGCATTTAACCGAGCCGCCGTCAACCTTATACTCGCCCGTACATTTGAAGGTTTGAGAGTCAATATCGGGAATGTTGTCAATGGCGCTTGCTGCAGTAATAACCTTAAAGGTAGAGCCGGGTGTATAGACGCCGGAGAAAAACCTGTTGAGATATACGCCGTCATATTCTCCCTTCTTGTCATTGTTAATGCTCTCGGTCGGCTTGTTCATAATGTCGTAAGACGGCTTTGAAACAACGCAGAGCAGCTCGCCTGTCTTATAGTTATAAACACCGACAGTACCCTTATTAGTGCCGAGAGCTTCATAAGCTGCCTTGTTAAGCTCTGCATTTACGGTAAGCGTAATATCGGAGCCTTTCCCGTATTTTTTAAGATCATATATACCGTTTACAAAATCGTAGCCCGTTAAAATATCCTTATAAGAGGTCTGAACGCCCGTGGAAATATAACCCTGTGAGTCGCCGAGTATATGCAGGGTTGACACTCTTATATCTTTATCTTTGTTATACACTCTTTTGCCGTCAACGGTTTGAGCCAAAACAGCTCCTGTCGAGTCATAAACCGCACCTGCCGTGGTAAGACTACCCGAAGAATAAATATGCCTGTTAGCTTTTTTCATTGACCAAGCGTCTGCATTTGTGTAAAAGGTATAGAAAAGAATGCACGCACCCGAGATGAAAGCTATTGCCAACAAATAAAGAACCCAAGCTCTTCTTGAAAGTGTTTTCATTCCTTATCACCCCTTTACAACTTTATCGTAACGCTTATAGGTTTTAACATCTATCGCCTTAATCAACGCCACAAGTCCCCAGCAGCACATCATACTCGATCCGCCTCGGCTGATAAACGGAAGCGTAACACCTGTCCACGGAAGTAAATCTGTTGCACCGAAAACGTGAAGTGCTGTTTGGAAAAGCAAAAGTGCGGAAGCAGCGCAGGCTGCAATCGAATAAAAAGACGAGCGTGCCGCTACGGAGTATCTGATACTGTAAACGACCAATGCGACGAAGGTAAGCAGTACCGTAAAGGCGATTATAATTCCGAATTCCTCACACACCATACCGAAAGCAAGGTCCTCGGTTGAGGCGTATATACCTCTCAATTTTCCGTTGCCGAGTCCGAGTCCGAACAGTCCGCCGCTGACGGAATAAATCAAAAGCCTAACCTGCTGATAGCCCTTTGTGTCGGCAACTTCCCAAATGTGACGGTACGAATTAAATCGGTTTGCGACATACGGCTTAAAGGTCAAAACACCGATGCCGCCGATGAGCGCACCTGCACAGATAAGGAAAATTGTTTTAATATCGCCCGAACGCAAAAATGCGATTATAACGAATGTGAAGAAGAAAATAAGCGCAGTACCGAAATCCTTCATTATAAATAACAAGCCAACGCAAGTTATCGCAAAGATAATATATTTTGTCAAAAGCTTGGTTGACTGCAAGGTTTCGAGCGTTGCCGCACCGACAAAAATGAATGCGACCTTTACGATTTCAGAGGTCTGAATTGACAAAAGTCCGTCGCCGATAATAATCCAGTTTCTTGCACCGTTGATGTTCTTTGCAAATATAAGCGTGAATACCAAAGCGGCGATAGAAAGAATTGCAACGGGCATACGAAGCTTAACAACTCTGTCAATATCGCTTAAAATCCAAAGCAGGACAATAAATACGCCGATACCGAGGAGAATTGCGATAAGCTGTGTATATGCCTTGTTCGGATAAACGCTTGTTGTAAGCGCAAGACCGATTCCCGAGAGGAAGAATGCTATAAGTTCAACTTCAAAGCTTTTTCTTCTCAAAAAACCTGCAAAAACAATGAAATATGTCCATTCAACCGTAATATAAAGAGCAAATACGGCTATAATAGTTCCCTTTACAATATCCTCTCCGCCGTTTGTCAAAATTTGAATAGCGCAGAAAATCTGAAAAGCGGTCATTAAAAGCAAGAGAAAGAGCCAGTTTACAGGGCGTCTGTATCTCATTTTTCTTTTATGTGTTTTCTTTTTATCTTTTTTTATTTTATCAGACACAGTAACACCCCCTTATTCTCTGAACATAAAGCTGTAAGAGCCGATTGTTATAACATCGCCGTCGTAAAGGGGATATGCGTCAAACACAAGCTCTCCGTTTAAGTAAGTTCCGTTTTCCGAATTGAGGTCGGCAATCATCCAGCCGTCCTTTGTAAGATAAACCTCTGCGTGTTCCTTTGAAATATCGCTCATAGGAAGACAAATATTACAATTTCTGCCTCTGCCGAAAAGGCAACTGCCGTTGAGGTAATATGCACTTTTGTCGGCAAGGTTTACAAGCCTTGTTGCATTTGTAAAGTCAACAGCCTGTCCTTCATCTCCCTCTGCTTCAACACCGTAGCCATGAGAAGCAAATTTCATAACGGCATTACCAAATGAAACCGTATCTCCGTCGGATATTTTAGCTGCGTGACGAATTTGCTTGCCGTTTACATAGACACCTGTTTTAGAGTCGGTGTCAAATATGAACCAGCCGTCCTTACGAAGCGCAAGCACAGCATGAAATCTCGAAACCGTGCCGTACTTTTTCAATGAAATATCGCACGAACGACTCCTGCCGATTGACGTTTCCCAATTTTCAATATCAATTTCCGTGTCGTCGGCAAGATTTATAAGCGTTGCCATTGATTCCCGTCTCGGTCTTGAACGGAAAAGCGAAAATACACATCTGAGAAGTATCACAACAGCGAATGCGGCGAAAATATAGCGTACAAAATAGTCAAATTGTTCAAGAAAAACTTCCATGCCATTTCTCCTTATTAAATATAGTATAAGAATACAATTAAATGAGCTAAAAGTCAATAAAACAACACCCTAATTCTTGACACAAATTATCAATAATTATATACTTATCATATATTTTTGTACGGAGGGACAAACTATGAAAATTGAAAAGAACTTTTACGGAAAGCTTAAGGACGGCAGAGATGTCCATTCTTTTACTGTTACAAACGATAACGGAGCATATATAGAACTTGTGGATTACGGCGCAACTCTTAATAAAATCGTTGTTCCCGATAAAAACGGCAATATGCTTGATGTCCTTGTCGGCTTTGATACGGTTGAGGGGCAGGAGCTTTGCACGGACTCTCAGGGCAGAACAGTCGGCAGAGTTGCAAACAGAATTGCAGGCAAGGGAATTACCATTGACGGTAAAAATTATCAGATAACAAAGAATGTTGACGGCAAATTTACTCTTCACAGCAACCACGAGTACGAAACGGTTGTTTGGAGCAGTGAAATTATAGGGGATAACAGCGTTAAATTTACCTATCACAGCCCTAACGGAGCAGAGGGCTTCCCGGGAGAAGTTGACAATGAGGTTAAATTCACATTCACTAATGACAACGAAGTTATAATCGATTATAATTGCGTACCAACCGAAAAATGTCCGCTTAATATCACAAACCACGCTTACTTTAACCTCAAGGGCTTTGACGGCGGTCAGATTGTAGACCATGAGGTGCAGCTCTTCTGCGATGCTTATACGCCTACCGACAATGACGCTATCCCGACAGGCGAAATAAGAGACGTTACAGGCACGGCTTTCGATTTCAGAATACCCAAGACGATAGAAAGAGACGTTGACGAAAAGGACGAGCAGCTGATAATCGGCAGAGGCTATGACCATAACTTTGCAATTTCGGGATATGACGGAACGCTTAAAAAATTTGCGGTTGTTAAATCCGATAAAAGCGGAATTGTTCTTGAAGCTTATACGGACTTGCCCGGCTCACAGTTCTATATCGGCAACTATATGAACGGTACACAGATCGGCAAGGCAGGAAAGCCTATTGAATACAGAACGGGCTTTTGCCTTGAAACACAGTATTTCCCCGACGCTGCAAACCACGAGGAATTCATAAGCAATATCTTTTCACCCGAAAAACCGTTTGTGTCGAGGACGATATTCAAGTTTTCAAAATAACGTCGCCGTTCACAATTAAACAATTGTTTGATGTTTGTTCATATTTAATTATTATTTTTACAGTATTATTTAGAAAACACAGGGCAGGAGGAAATGAAAATGGCTAACGAAAAAATTATGATTGTTGACGATGATGTCAATATTTGCGAGCTTTTAAGACTCTATCTTGAAAAAGAGGGCTATGCTACAAAGATAGTTAATGACGGTATGAGTGCCGTTGACACATTTAAGGCGGAAACGCCCGATTTGGTTTTGCTTGATATTATGCTTCCCGGGCTTGACGGCTGGCAGGTATGCAGAGAGATACGCAAATTCTCCGATAAGCCGATAATTATGCTCACGGCTAAGGGCGAAACCTTTGACAAGGTGCTCGGACTTGAGCTCGGTGCAGACGACTATGTTACAAAGCCTTTTGATACAAAGGAAATTGTTGCAAGAATCAAGGCTGTTTTGAGAAGAAGTGTCGGCTCGGCAGGTCCCGCAAACACAAAGGAAGTTAATTTTGATAAGCTTTCAATAAACCTTGAAAATTACGAGATGAAGGTCAACGGTGTTCAGGTCGATACTCCGCCTAAGGAGCTGGAGCTTATTTTCCACCTTGCCTCCAATCCAAACAGGGTTTTCTCGAGAGATCAGCTTCTTGATGAGGTTTGGGGCTTCGATTATTACGGAGACTCAAGAACGGTTGACGTTCACGTTAAAAGACTTCGTGAAAAATTAGAGGGCGTTTCCGATAAATGGGAGCTTAAAACCGTTTGGGGCGTCGGCTATAAATTCGAAACGAAGGATTAAGCAATATGCCGAACACAAGAAGAGGCTCTTTGCCCAAAAGGTTAAAAAACGCTTTCAAAAGGCGTTCTATATTCATTAAATATTTTTTCGCATTCTTCGTTTTGGAAATTCTTTGCTTTGTAATACTTGCAGTTGCGGTAAGCTTCTTCGGAACAAATAATTGGACAAAAGAAACGATGAAAATGCTCTCCGAAAACACAAAGCAGGTTGCCGATTTAACAGAGGAAATTCTTACAAACCGAATGCAGCCGGATATGAGAAACGCAACGTTTATACTTTGTAATAATATTTCAATGATTTCGGAGGCTATCGATGCAGACATTTATGTTTGCAATATGGACGGCAGGGTTATACTTTGCAAGGATTTGGTTTCCGATAATTTTGAAATCAGCAGTAACGGCGAGTGCATAGTACACAGCTTTTACACCATTCCGCAATCAATAATAAATTCTATTGGCGAAAACGGATCGTCAAGTCCTGCTTCAACCCTTGACGGTGTTTATACCAAATCGCAGATGTATTCGGCAAGCCCAGTTATAGTGGACGGTAAAACGGTAGCGATAGTCTTTGCGGTAAAGCCTGCTTCAACGGGAGCGCTCAACTATCTTTCAAATTCCATGAAGATATTTTTGGTAGGTTCGTTATTTGCTCTTGTAATCGGTGCCATTGCAACCTATTTCTTTACAAATGACCTTTTAAGTCCCTTGAAGGATATGTCGAGAGCAACAAAATGCTATGCAAAGGGCGATTTCAGTTATCGTGTTAAGGTTAAAAAGAATGACGACACGGAATTAGCACATTTGTTGAGGGCGTTTAACTCAATGGCGTCAAGCTTGGCATTATATGAAAGCTCACGGCGAAGCTTTGTTGCGAATGTATCGCATGAGCTTAAAACACCTATGACGACAATCAGCGGATTTATCGACGGAATACTCGACGGAACAATCCCCCCCGAAAAGGAAAAGCATTATCTTGAAATAGTTTCCAATGAGACGAAGCGGCTTTCAAGGCTTGTTGTTGCAATGCTTAATATTTCCAAAATCGAGGCAGGGGAGCTGAACTTAAACCCCGTTAATTTCAATATTTGTAATGATATATTCAATGTTCTTGTCTCGTTCGAGCAACAGATTGAGCAGAAAAATATTGAAATTTGCGGACTTGACGCACTTGTTCCGACCACCGTTTGTGCCGATGAGGATCTTATCCATCAGGTTATATACAACCTTGTTGACAATGCGGTTAAATTCACGGAAAACGGAAGAATTTTTGTTTTTGTAGAAAACAATGATAATAACACCGTCAGCGTGAAGATAAGAAACACCGGTGCAGGTATTTCAAATGAAGAGCTTTCTAAGGTGTTTGAGAGGTTTTATAAGGTAGATAAATCAAGAAGCTACGACACTAAAAGCGCAGGACTCGGTCTTTACATTGTTAAGACCGTTGTAGAGCTTCACGGCGGTACGGTCAGCGCTGAAAGCGTCGAGGATGAATATACTCAATTTGAATTTACTATTCCGAACGATTATCGGAATAAGGCATAACAGGAGGCTTAATCTATGAGCGAATTTGATGAAAACAAGACACCGAACAATGAACCTTCGGAAAACACCGAAAAGAAAGAGGAGTTTAATCAAAATGTAAGCTCCGACAGCGCAAGCAGTCAACCGCAGGGGCATGGCTCAAATAATCAGGGCGGAGCGAACGGATATTCTCCGTATACTAACAGCTATAATAACCCTCAAAATAACGGCGGATATTACGGACAAAGCAACCCTAATAACCAGAGCTACGGCTATGGCAGAACTCCGAATTACGTCTATTACGGACAGAATTCACAGCAAAATCGCCCCTTCCACGCAGGAAACTCATATAACGCTCAAAACGGCGGTTATACGGCAAATGACAACTTTGTACCTACCCATAATGAAAAAGGCAAAAAGAACGGCTTAAAGATATTTATAATTGTCGTTGCAGTCATAGCGGCACTCTCGGTATTTCTTACCGTGTTCTCAATTGTCAATAAAAAGGACAGCTCAAAGGTTAAGGTTGACGGTCCTACGCTTTCGGCAGCCGCTTCTGGATCTGCTTCTGAGACTGACAGCTCGGGAGAGCTTACGGCAGTAGGTGTTTACAATAAGGTTAAAGAGTCCTCGGTAGGCGTGCTTGTTTATTCAAACAGCGGTGCGAATATGAAAAGCGGCGAAGGCTCGGGCGTTATTGTCGGCGAGGATAAAGACGGCAAATACACCTACATTATTACCTGTGCTCACGTAGTTTCGGGCGGCGGAACAATTAAAGTACAGCTTTATGATGATTCGCAGTATGATGCAACGCTTATCGGCTATGATGCAAAGACGGATATTGCGGTTATGAGAATTGCAAAGACAGGTCTTAAAGCTATTGAAATAGGCGACTCTGATTCTTTGAGCGTAGGCGAAACGATTTATGCTATCGGTAACCCCGGCGGTGTAGATTTCGCAGGCTCATTTACAAACGGTATGGTTTCTGCTATTGCAAGACCTATAAACAGCAGCATAGGCTATGAAATGGAGTGTATACAGCATACGGCGGCAATTAACCCCGGCAACTCAGGCGGTGCACTTGTAAACTCAAAGGGACAGCTTGTAGGCATTAACTCCTCAAAGATTTCAAGCACCGATTATGAGGGTATGGGCTTCTCCGTACCGAGCTCAACCTTTGTTGCCGTTTACAACGATATTATCGAACACGGATATGTTACCGACAGAGCAAAGCTTGGTATAACCTATACGCCTGCACAGGCAAGTCAGACATACAGTATGCTTGTCGGCGTTAAGGGACTTCCTGCTGGCACACTTGTTATTAAGAGCATTACAACGGACAGTCCGCTTGTAAATACACAGGTTGCACCCGGCGACCTTATCACAAAGGTAAACGGTGAAGACCTTGACACAACGGATAAGCTTCCTGATTTGATTGAAAATTCAAAGGTAGGCGATAAGCTCACGCTCACGATATGCCACGTTGATAACAATTATCAGATTACAGAGTTTGAGGTTACCGTCGCACTTGTTGAGGATAAGGGCAACAACACGACCGTTGCGGAGGAGTCCACAACACAGTCCTACAACCCGTTCGGATATTTCTATAATCAGGGTCAGAGCGAACAGTATTGATAAGCTGTAAAAAATTTGGCGGAGAGATTTGAGCTTTCGGATTTCTCCGCTTTTTGTTGTCATAAAACAGAAAATAGTATATAATAATTAAGTAAACAATTAAGGAGGCTTTTTTATGCTTAAAGAAATAAATATCAGAGATTTGAAAAAATCTCCCGTCGAAATGATAGCTGACGATTGGGCATTGCTCACAGCAGGCGATATAAGCGACTGGAACACTATGACGGTCAGTTGGGGACTTGTAGGCGAGCTTTGGGGAAAAGACGTTGTAGCGTGCTTTGTACGCCCTCAGAGACACACATTTGGTTATATGGAGAAGAATGATACATTTACGCTTTCGTTCTTTGACGGCGAATATAAAAAGGAATTAGGTCTATGCGGCTCGAAGTCGGGCAGGGATATAGATAAAGCAAAGGAAACGGGCTTTGTACCGATTGATGTTAACAATGCGGTTTCGTTTGAACAGGCTAACGTTGTTATGGTTCTCAAGAAAATTGCCGCTTGCGATATGACTCCCGACAGCTTTATTGACGAAAGCATTATGGATAATTACGCTAACGGCGATTTCCACAAAATTTACATCGGAAAAGTCGAAAAAGTGTACATTAAAGAATAATTCATAAAAAAATAAAAAAATATTAAAAAAACACTTGATTTTTGAAAACGCTTGTGGTATACTCTGTCTTGCACTTGAGAGATGAGTCACAAAACAGAGTTTCTCACAAGTCGGTGTTTATTACGATGAGGGTCCACCCGTTCCCATCCCGAACACGGTAGTTAAGCTCATTCGTGCCGAAAATACTTGGCTGGAAGCGGCCCGGGAAAATAGGTCGGCGCCGACATTAACAAAAGTAGTTCTCCAATAGGGGGGCTATTTTTTTGTCCTTTTTTACAAGTGCAAAAGTTAAGGCACTCTTTCGTTTTTGAAAGAGTGCCTTTTGCTGTTTATTAAGCTTTATCCGAATACTGCCATATTGCCCTCGGGAACATAAAGAGAAGTAATTGTGTTGTCGTCGTAAACAATCAAAATGTGTCGTCCCTTTATTTCAACGCCGTGGTCGGGAGCATAATAGGGGATAGCCTTTGAAGCGATTTCATTAGCCTTGTCGCCCGATACTGTATTAAGTGTAAGCCCCGCCTTTGTATATGCGTTCTTAATAAAGTCCATATAGCTTATTGTTTCAGGCATACCGTCCGCAACAGCGCCGTAATTATCAACACTCAAAGCCTGCGAGAAATCAAATGCTTCATATTTGTTTTCGAGCTTGGAACCGTCAGCGTAGTGGCTGATTATTTTATTTGCGGAATAGCTTGTGTCTGCATAATAAACTTCCTTAACCTTACCCGTGTAAGCAAGAGGCATTAAGCCGTTATCGTTGAGGAATTTAATCGTATTTGTCATATTGGGATAGATATAGAATGAAGAAAACGCACTGCCCTTAACGCATTTATCCTCTTTTTGCTGTGTTGCTTCGGGGCCTTCATAACCATAAAAATTATATTCGTCCTCCGAATAATAGTATCCGTATTTGCCGTTGAGCTTTGTATTTGTATTTTTAGCTACTTCAATTGCTGTTGCAATCGCACCGACAGGAATGCGGGTGTTGGTATATGCGTCCTCATAGGACATTGCAATATAATCCTTATATATAGCTTCCTTTAAGCCGTCAATATCTTCTATTGTATCAAGGTTTGCTGTTGCGCTGTTTGTATAGTAATTGTCAACGAGATAAGACGGACCTACATAATACCATTCTCCACCACCGGTATAGGCTTGATCAGCAGAAGAATAAGTTAACGATGGATTACCGTGTTCGTCGGTGTGGGAATCGTCCTCTGAGGTTGCTTTGCCATCAACAAGAACTTGTTTTAAGAAATCCTTAAAGAATTGAGTATTATATACTGTTCTTTTGTATTTGTTATAAACATCAGGGGTATATACTGCATATCTTCTGTTGATTTCTGTTCCGTCCTTGAGAACAATCTTAAATCCGATACTTCCTTCATACTCGGCACCCTTATAATGCTTGTCGGCTTTAACCATATCAAACATTGCATAAGCCGTTTTAATGTCCTCTGCATTTTCAGAAAGGAATTTTGAATGGATTGCGAGGTTTTGGAGCTTTGTGCCTCTGCTGTCTTGAATATCCATTGAAACGGATTTAACCTGCGAAATATCAGGAAGCTTATTGTAAGCACCGAAACAACTTGTGCCATAGTAAACAAATCCGAAAATTGTTACCGCAAAAGCGAGAGCGTAAACGGGAAGTGTCTTTAATGTAGCCTTGAAGTTTCTTCTGAGTATCAGTTCGACAAGGAAGAACGCAAGAATGGTGACACCGAATACAATAAGCAAGATTAAAGTAAGATTTTGATGAAGGGGAGAGTCGTATACATCAACATATGCTCGCTTTAATACCGATGCAAGAGCATTGACAACGATCATATATACTAAAAGTCCGTTAGACACACTTGCTAAATAGAACTTACCAAAGGAGTTGGAGTTTTCGCTCTTTCTCTTGTTCATAAAGACTGTTCCGATGCCGATAAGGATAATGCTTATTGCAAGCCACATAAGAATCGGGGCAAGCACTTCCATATCAATACTCTGGAAAGCTTTGAATTCAGATTTCTTAGTAAGTTTTCCTAAAAGAATGAATGTCTTTTCAGAAGTGAACTCGGTTGATTTACCGTTAAGATTTTCGGCATCTACCGCAAAAGTCCAAATGTTGAAAAGGTTTCCTCCGGTGCGTCTTGCTATATCGGCACCCGCGTTGTAGGTGTAACCTCTTACGATGGTTGATAAATTGTCAATCGTTCCCGAAATAAAGGTCGGAATCGCAGACAAACCGATTGTTGTAATAACTGCTTCAATTGTGCAACCTGAAAATGTCATTACTGCCGAAGCAAGAGCAAAGCCTGCAAGACCGCTGACAAATTCCATCAAGAAGATGTAACAGAACACGCTTGTAAGAGCCGAGTTTGCACCGAAGTTTACAAGGTTAATGATAAAGGTTAAAAATGTGGGAATGAAGGTTGCAACGAAGAGTGAAAGAACCGCCGCAAAAAGTCTGTTGATATACAGCTTTGAACGTGTCATACCAAAACTCAAATATACATTTACGGACTTCTTTTTGAGAAGAAATTGAAACATTGTAAATGCCATGAGCATTCCGCAAATAACCATTCCGATTTGGATTAAGCTTGAAAACGAGTTATTTGAGTTAAGGAAATAGAAAAGTACGTTTTTTTGCATTTTTTCAGTCTTGAACGACTCTGAAAATACATAAGAAAGTACGGGTGCAACATGGAACACTACAAGAGCTAAAAACGCAACCGCCGAATAGGGGAGAATACTTAAAAAGCTTCTTTTCAAATCGTTTGCGTCAACTCTGTCATTCGAATATCTTGGTGATATCATATTTCTTGTCCTCCATTTCATTTAAGAATACTTCTTCCATAGTGAGTTTATATTCGTCGATGGCAATCGGATTGAGTGCTTTGAGTTTTTCTGCCTGTTCTTTGGCATTGCCCTCGAAAATAATTGTTGCTATCTTTGAATCAATGTCAAGCGACTTATACTTGAAGCCTGCAAAATCTGATTCTTTAATATCTCTGTCAAAGATAAGTCTGAACTTGCAGTAGTTCTGTGAAATATCGTCAACACAGCAGTCCATAGTAAGCTTTTTACCGTTGATAAGACCGACATGGTCGCAAAGGTTTGAAAGCTCTGTAAGGTTGTGCGAGGAAATGATAATCGAAGCCTCGCTCTGTGCGATATATTCAAGGAAGAGCTTTTTGGAAATCTCTTTTTTCTGCGGGTCAAGTCCGTCAAAGGTTTCGTCAAGCAAAAGATATTTCGGATTTGACGCAAGACCTAAAATAATTTCCGTCTGTCTTTGCATACCCTTTGAAAAGCCTCTGATTCTCTTTTTCTTATCAAGACCGAAAACCTCGATAAGATTTTCAAATGTTTTCATATGAAAATTCGGGTAATAGTCCGCATAGAACTTAGCCATTGAAAGCGGAGTTGAATTAAGCGGGAAGTAGAGGTCATCGGGGATATAGAAAAGATCCTTCCTGTTGTCGTCATTATCGAAAGAACGCTGACCGTCAAGCAAAACCTCGCCTCCGTCGGCTCTGTATATGCCTGCAACGGTTTTGAGCAAGGTCGTTTTACCTGCGCCGTTGTAGCCTATAAGACCGTAAATAGAGGTCGGCTCAACATTAAAGCTAATGTCCTCGATAGCAACAAAATTGTCAAATTTTTTAGTAACATTTTTGATTTCTATCATTGTTTAATCATCTCCTGTATAAATATTTTCTATCAATTTTAGAATATCGGATTTTTGAACGCCTAAAACCTTGGCATTTGTTATTGCCGTTTCAACCGTCTCAAGCGAAGAAGTAAGAAATGCGTCTGAATTCGGGGTGTCCGCTATGAAAACTCCTTTTCCGGCAACAGAATATACAATTCCTTGATCTTCAAGCTCGGACAACGCTCTCTTAACCGTATTGATGTTGATGGACAGCTCTGACGACAGCTGCCGTAACGATTGAAGCTGATCACCGCTTTTGAGCTCGCCGCAATTTATAAGCTTTATTATCTGTTCTTTTATCTGTTCATAAATCGGAGTTCGTGAACGGTAATCAATGAAAACACGCAAATCATCACCTCCGTTATCACTGTATTAACTGTGCTATTACAATTAGTACAGTTACATAATAGTTTATAAACAATTTTTTGTCAAGATGTTTTTATAAAATTTTAAAATTTGTTTTTGTGATGAATTTATTGAAATATAAAACGGCACAGACGCTTCATTTTGAAGTACCTGTGCCGTTATGTTATTTCTTTAATTGTCTTACGTCATTTCCGACAAACTGTATCATTTGATAAGAGCCGATAATTCGTGAGGTTACTCTCGAGGTATAACGCTTTTCCAATTCTTCGATCGGAACGTTTGAGTTGATTATAGTCGGAAGCTCCTTTGCCATTCTTGTATTGATTATATTGTAAAGCTCTGCAACGGTAAACTGCGTCGAGAACTCTGCGCCGAGGTCGTCTAAAATGAGCAAATCACAGCATAAAAGCTTTTCCTCTGTTGTGCCGTCGGGGGCCTCGCTTCTGCCAAAACGCTCTCTTTCAAGCATTGTAAATAAGTTCTGTGCCGAGCCGTAAACAACACCGTAGCCGTTTTTTATAACCGTGCCTGCAATCGCAAGTGAAAGATGCGTTTTGCCCAAGCCGGTTTCACCGTAAAGGAAGAGGCTGGGGGAGTCGGTGTCGAAATCATTGGCATACTCCTCGCAAAACTTTAATATATCGGTTGCTTTTTTCTTTGCCGACACAGTTTTCTGAATTGACGGGTCAAAATCCTCGAATTTTGAAATTTTAAGCGGACAAGCCTGTGCAAGCTCGTCGAAAGCACTTTTTTTGAGCAGCTTTTCAAGACATTCGCACATTTTACCGTCATGATAACCTGTATCGTTACATTTTTTACAGGTGTAATCAGGCTTTAAGTAGCTTTCGTCAACACCGCAAGCCTCGAACAATGCTTTTCTTGCTTTTTGAAAGCCTAAATTCTTTTCTTTAAGCTCGTTTACAACTTTTTTGGGATCGGGACAGTTGCTGATAGCCTTAAAAAGACCGAGAGTCGTATCAGCCATTTCACGCTCGATTTCAGCAAGCTCGGGATGCTCGGTTTTGAAATTTATTGCTCTTTCCTCAGCCTTTGCTTCGGCGTTTCTTCTGCGTGAGTTTATAACGCTCAAAGCGTCGGAAATTGCTTTGTTGGAGTATTTCATTTTACATCCCTCTTTTTCTTCTTATATACAAGCTCGCCGTTTGTAGCCTGCTCAACCGCTTTGTTAATGTCGTACGAACGCTCGGAGGTGCCTTGCTTTTGCTTTTTATATGCTTCCTTTGCGTTTTCAACGTCCTCGGGCGTTTTATAGCCGCTGTTATGCCAATTTTCAAGAATTTTATTTGTGTAGCTAAAGCTGATTTTTCCCTTGCGGTCAATGGTTTCGTTGTAAGCCAATACCATCATTTCAACCGAAAAGCCCATATCGTTCCAGTTCATAAAATATTCGGTCTGCTTAGGTGTAGGCTTTGGAGCTGAAATGCCTGTGAATTGGCAAAACTCACTGTATATAACGGCAACCTTATTGCTGTCATCAACAAATTTGTTAGCCTTTTCAAGAGTGTCGATGTTTTTATCGTAAAATGTCTTTGCCGTCGAAAGCATATATGCGGTTGCGTTTTTACCTGTGCTTATACAATATTGTATAAGGGTAAGAATAACGTCAATGCCGAGTCCGTAATCGTCATACATTTGAATAATTGCAGACTGATTGTTGTATCCCAAGGATTTGCCGAACATAATCTGTGCTTGGTTGAGAAGCCCTGCAATGTTTTCATCCTCTGCAATTCTTTTTACAACCTGCTCATAGGTCGGGCGGACAAGTTTGATTTCGGGTGCAGGTGCTTTTTCAGCCTTTTTGGTTTCTTCCTTTTCAGGCTTATTCGCAGGCTCTTTCGATTTAAGATGCGAGTCGCTGACGGTGGGAGAGGGGGCAGCGGCACTTTCTCCGTTCTTTATAAGTATTCCCTCGTTTACCCAATATTCAATAGCTTCGCCTGTATCTGCAACCGAAGAGCCGATTGCCTTTGCGATTTCCTCCACAGAAAAATTACCGCCTTGGTTGTTAAGTATCCAAAGCAGTGATTTTAAGGCGCAGAAGCTCGCCATTTTTATATACTTTTCAACAATTATCTTCGGCGTAACGAATACCGAACCGTAATATGACGGGTTAAGTGACAGCATATGTTTTATCCTTATAGCTTATATCTTTTTCTTACAAAAATCCTTTAATGTGCAAATATCGCAATGTGCTTTCCTTGCGGTGCAAACTGCTCTGCCGTGAAGCACAGTTCTGTGACAAAAGTCGTTGCTCTCGTCGGGAGGGAGAAGCTTACGCAATTCAAATTCTACTTTTTTTGGGTCTTTTGTGTCAACAAGACCTATGCGGTTTGAAATCCTGATTAAATGTGTATCCGTAACAACGCTTGACGGTGCATGAAAAACATCACCCATAATAAGATTTGCGGTTTTTCTTCCGACGCCGGGCAAGGAAGTCAGTTCTTCAATAGTAGAGGGGACTTCGCCGTTAAAATCAGATTTGATTTTTTTAGCTATACCGACAATATCTCTTGCCTTGTCATGATAAAATCCGCAGGAACGGATAATTTTTTCAATATCTGTAACCTCTGCATTTGCAAGGTCATCAAGCGTTTTATACTTTTCAAAAAGCTCGGGTGTAACAAGATTTACTCTTGCATCCGTGCATTGTGCGGAAAGTCTTGTCGCAATAAGTAATTGTAGTGGGTCTGAATATACAAGCGAGCAAATTGCCTCGGGATATGCCTCTTTTAATGCTTCGACTGATTTAAGAGTGAGTTGCTTTTTAGTCATTATTTTCTTTCAAGTGTGTTCGGTAAATCAAGCAAATAATCTGCCGAAACCTGAAAATACATACAGATAGCCTTTAAGTCCCTCAAGGACGGCTCTGTTGCGCCCGTTTCAAGGAACGAAATCTTTCTCTGCGTCATTCCGAGCACATTCGCAAGGTCCGTCTGCGTAAGAGGCGGCAGCTTTGACTGTCGGAGTTCTTTGAATTTCTCGTTAAAAGGCATAATACTTCCCCACTCACAAAAATTTGTGTCTATTTTATCACAAAAAATTCCCTTAATCAACACGGAAAAGTTACTATTGAGTTAAAAAATAACTAAGAATTTTTGTGCACTTTTATTTTTATACTAAATATTGTATAACGTCTTATAAAGGCTGTCAAAATATACTGTTGACTACTTGTAAAAATATTTTTTATTTGCTATAATATTACAGAATTTTTCTATGCTTTAAGGAGATAAATGATGACGAAGGTCAGAAAACGCATTTTTTTAATTGCTTTATGTGTAATAACCGTTATTTCTTCGTTGAGCTTCTCGGCTTATGCGGTTTCTCCCGAGGAAACTGTCAGTGCTCTGAGAAATGAGTCTACAAAGCTTATCTGTGTATCGAAATACGGGGATACCGCACATTATCCCGAAAACTCAATTGAGGCTATTGCTTCTGCTGTACAGAAGGGTGCGGATATGGTAGCTGTAAGAGTTAAAGCAACTGCAGACGGTGAGCTTGTTTTGATGTCGGACGATAAGCTATCAAGAATGTGCGTTGACTCACAGGGCAATACGGTAAACAAAACCGTTTCCGAAACGGGGATTTATGAGCTTCGTGAGTATTTCCTTAAAAACGGTAAGGGCGGAGTGTCGCAAACAGCGACAGAGTATAAAATTCCGACTTTGTTGGAAGCGTTACAGGCTGTTGACGGGAAAACCGTTTTGTTAATTGAAAACGCTTGGGAGTATAAAGACGAGATTTATACCTTACTCAGCGATAACAACCGTCTTAATTCCTGTGTGCTTATGCTTGAAGCAGGCAAAAAGGAGATTTCCTCTTGGCTTTCGGGCAAGTCCGCTATGCCGATTGTCTTTTCAAAATTCAAGGGCACAGTCGTTTGGAAATCAAGGTCATATATAAAGAGAACGGTCAACGCAGGTGTTGCGGGCGTGCTTCTCGGCTCGTCAAACGCTTATTCTATGACCTTTAATAAGAATACAGTTGCGAAGGCTCAGGGCAAAGTCCGTGCCGTTATCGATATGACAGACCCAACCCTCAGCGGTAAGCGTGCGGACACACAGCTTTATTGGGATGATGTTACCTCAAGGGGCTTTTCAGTTATAATTACAGATAATACGGAGCAGCTTTCGGAGTATTCAAAGCGTACGGAAAATGCGAGAGCAAGACTTTCGGAGCTCTGCGATGAGGCTTCGAAAACCGACCTCACTCTTTGCAGCACATATTCCGCAACTAATCTAAAGAACAGGCTTACCGTCAGCAAAGACGTGCTTTCAAGCTCTGTTTGTGCAAATGCTCTTGAGAATGAATATTATGAGCTGTCAAAGGCTCTCAATTCACTCAACGACAGGTCAACGGATGATAAAAATCAAAAAACAGTCACAAACGGCAGAATTGTTGCCGCTGTTTTGGTTGCTGTCGGATTTGTGATTGTTGAAATTGTTTTCGAGCGATACAGAAACGAAAGCATTAAGCTTCGTAAGGTCGGCAGAAAGCTTTACGGAAAAGCAAAGAAAAAATAATCGCAAGGGCGGATTTTCCGTCCTTGTTATTTTGTGAGAGAAAGGATATTTCGATAGGATGTCGGATAAGTTCAGAAAAGATTTAACAAAGGGCAGCGTAACAAAAAACCTTATAAAATTCGCTATGCCGTTCCTTTTGTCAAACATACTTCAAGCACTTTACAGCGTTGTTGATATGATTGTTGTCGGTCAGTTTTGCGGCAAAGCGGGAATTACAGGCGTTTCAATCGGCGGTCAGGTCAACATTCTCATTACAGGTGCGGCAGGCGGACTTGCTATATCGGGAACGATACTTGTAGCGCAGTATCTCGGTGCTAAAAAGTATGACGACCAGAAAAAGACAATAGGCACAATGTCAACCTTGTATCTTGTTTTGAGCATTGTAATTACTGTTCTTATGCTTCTTACGGGAAAGCCGTTGCTTATGCTTCTTAAAACCCCCGAAAGCGCATTTTCGGAGACGCTTTCGTACCTTAATATATGTATGGCAGGAACGGTGTTTATGTTTGGTTACAATGCTGTTTGTGCTGTTTTAAGAGGCCTCGGCGACTCTAAACGACCGCTGTATTTTGTAATGATTGCGGCACTTATCAATGTTGTGCTTGACGTTGTACTTGTCGGTAAATTCAAAATGGGTGCTTCGGGTGCTGCTTACGCAACAATTTTCGCACAGGCTATAAGCTTCGTGCTTTCGGTTGTATATTTATCAAAAACAGGCTTCTTTAAGGGCTATACCGCTAAAGATTTTAAGATAGAAAAGCAAAAGGCTGTTTTGCTTTTCAAAATAGGTCTCCCGAGCGCAATTCAAAGCCTTGTAATATCGCTTTCCTTTATGACGCTTACAGCACTTGTAAATTCACTTCCGAATGCCGAGGTTGCGGCGGCTTGTCAGGGAATCGGGGGCAAAATAAACTCGTTTGCGATTTTGCCCGGTCTTGCGTTTTCAAACGCTATTTCTTCAATGGCAGGTCAAAATATCGGCGCAGGCGAGTATGAAAGAGCAAGGAAAACCATGCGTGTAGGCTTAGTGCTTGCTTTTGTATTTTCGGTAGCGGTAATGGTTGTGGTAGAAGCGTTCCCTGAGATACTTTTCAGAGTGTTTACGGATGATGTTGAGGTCATTGAAACGGGTATTCCGTATTTAAGACTTATTGCCATCGACTATCTGTTTACGGCATTTTTGTTCTCGTTTAACGGACTTGCCATTGCGGCAGGCGATACCTCCTTTGCATTGTTCAACTCATTCTTTAATTCAATTATAATCCGTGTACCTTTTGCGTATGCGACTGTTTATTGGTTTAATATGGGCTTTAACGGAGTCGGTCTTGCGATAGGCTGTGCTTCGGTGTTCAGCGTGTTTATCGGACTTTGGTATGTACGCTCCGAAAAATGGAAAAAATCCAAGGTAATTCTTGAGGATTAACTATTGCAAAATTATCTTTAATTTGGTAGTATTAAACTGTCGAATGACATATATTATTCCTAAGGGAATAAAAAAGGAGTAAAAAGGGTTATGGATAACAAGTTTTTCTGTGCAAAACCAAACGGTAAGCTCCATTATCCACATACTATGCTCACAGGCTTCGGCTTTATGGCAGTTCAAATTGCGTGGATAATTTACAATGCTTATGTTCCGCTTATTTTAAGGGAAAACAGCACAATCGCAAATCTTGCTTGGTCAAGTACGGCAGTCGGCGTTATTATGGTAATCGATAACATTTTCGGCGTAGTTTTTCAACCGTTATTCGGCAGGATTTCCGACCGCACGCATACAAGATTCGGCAAGAGAAAGCCGTTCTTAATGTACGGTATTCCGCTTTGTGCGTTGCTGTTTATCTTTATTCCGAGAATACAGGTGCTTGGAATTTTGATGCTTGACATTATAGTTTTTAACTTCCTTATGTCAACGTGGCGTTCTCCCGTTGTTGCAATGATGCCGGACTTCACTCCGTCTGAAATCAGAGGCGAGGGTAATGCAATAATCAATATTATGGGTGGTATCGGCGTTGTTCTCGGTACTGTTGCAGGTAAGCTTATTACGTTTATCACACCAAACGCAACCGAAGCGCAGATTAGAAACAATGTGTTCGTTTTCGGCTCTGTTGTAATGGTTGTGTGCTTGTTGGTCGTTCTTTTCTTTGTTAAAGAGCCTGACAGCAGAATTACAAAAGAAGAGTCGCTTAGAATTAAAGCCGATTACGAAAAGTCGAATCCCACGAGTGACGAAAAGCAGTCAATCAAATCAATGGGACTTACAAAGGGCGAGAAAAAGAGCCTTATATTTATGCTTATTGCTCTTTTCTTCAACTCGAACGCTACCGACTCAATCAACACATATTTCACGTCATTTGCTACAACCGAGTTAGGCTTTTCCTCGGCAGACGCATCGCTTGTAATTACGCTCTTTGCGGCGGCTACGGTTATCGGTGCACTTCCGGCAGGAAAGCTCGGACAGAAATTCGGCAGAAAAAAGACTATTATGTCCGGTTGGATAGGCGTTCTCGTTCTTTTCCTCACATACGCACTTACAAAATGGAATCCGCTTCTTTATATTGCGATTGTTTGCGGCGGTATCCTTATTGCGTTTGTTACAATCAATACACTTCCGCTTGTTCTTGAAATCGGCGGACTTGATAGGGTAGGCACATTTACAGGCTATTATTATACGGCAACCTTCTCCGCTTCAATAGTAGGTCCTGTACTTGTAGGCGGTATGTTTGACCTTACAAAGCTTATGACGGCAGACGGTCAGGTAAATTATTGGTCGTTGTTTATCTATTGTCCGATTTGCTTTGCACTTGCTCTTCTTTGTATGTCGCAGGTTAAACACGGCGAAACACAGACAATTTCCAAAGAAACGATTGATAAAATTAAAGAGGAAAACGAAGACTGATAAAGTCAAATTAAAAATTGAAAGGGAAGCGTTTTGCTTCCCTTTATTTTTGTGCAAAGCCCGAATAAAGCGGCTGTTCTGTGGGCTTTTGCCACCGCTTAAAAGCCGTTGCTGATTTGCACATTAACATTCTATGTAATTTTCCGCTAATGTTTCAAAAATTGATTTGAAAATTTTGCAAGAAATATATTGGTCTTAATTCACAACAATCGCATTTTCAGCCTCCCTTGTGTAAAGGCAACTCGGAGAGGTTGTGATACCCACAAATTCAATTTTGCTCGGTAGGGCGGGTGGCTTGCTCCCGCCGTGGTAATTAACGTATATATAACGGCTAAAAGCTGTTAGCAAATTTAATTCAATGTCATACCGTAGGGACAGGGCTTGCCCCTGTCCGCAACAAATTTCATATAAAATCAAATCAATGGACAACCGCAAGGGTTGTCCCTACGGGTTGTGGGTGTATTTTAATGTGATTTTAGCCGCAAATCGATATATTTCAACAACAATCTAACGTCGGCAGCACGAATTGAATTCGATATATAATCATGTTAACGGACAGCCGCAAGGACTGTCCCTACGGACGCATAATTTTTCCAATTCGATAACACCCGAAAGCAGTTTTGTTTTGTTAGCTTGTTCGGCGGCAGCAAGATACCGTCCTACACCATTGGATGTAAAATTTACAACAAAAATGCACCCTCAAAAGAGGGTGCATAGACATAGATTATTCTGTAATCAAAATCAGCTTCGAAGCTTAATTCCGATTTTTTCAAGTGCCTTGACAGCCTTGCCGACTGCACTGTCTGCGTCATCGTCAGTAAGGGTTCTTTCGCCCGAACGAAGCTTTAAGCTGAATGCAACACTCTTCATACCGTTTTCAACCTGACTTCCCTCGTAAACATCAAACAATGAAATGTTTTCAAGAGTTTTGCCGATAGCCGAAGCGATAACCTTTTCAAGCGATACAACAGGAATACTCTTCTCGCAAACAAATGCCAAATCTCTTGTAAGAGCAGGGAATTTGGGGAGGGGAGTGTAAACCTTTTCAACAAGTCTGTTTTCAAACAAAACATCCATCGAAATCTGCGCTACATAGCAACGAGTACCGATTGAATAGTTGCTTCTGACAGTCGGATGAACCTCGCCGAATATAGCCAATTCCTTACCGTTTACGCTGATAACGGCAGCTCTGCCGGGGTGGAATATCGGGTTGCTTGCAAGTCTGTCAATATCGTAATTCTTAATGCCGACAGCGTCCATAACCGTTTCAACAACGCCCTTAATGTTGAAGAAATCGTATTTATCGCCGTAAAGACCGATTGTAACAAGCGACGGCTCGTCGGGAAGTTCCTCTGTGCCGTTTGACTTATAAACAGGTCCGATTTCATAAATTGCAGCCTCTGCATTACGGTTGTTATAGTTCTTTGAAAGCACCTGAAGAATTGACGGAATTGCCGTTGTTCTCATAACCGAGGTGTCCTCGCCCAAGGGATTGGAAATTACAACACAGTTGCGAAGCTCGCTGTCCTTAGGAAGCATAATTTTGTCAAATTCTTTAGGACTTATAAATGTATAAGTGCAAACTTCCGAATATCCTGCCGAAAGCATAGTTTCGGTTACTTTCTTTTCAAGCATTTGTTCGTCGGTATATCTGCCGTCGGCAACACCCGAAAGTGCTCTGTCGGGGATTTTGTCATATCCGTAAAATCTTGCAATTTCCTCGGAAATGTCAGCCTGATGCTCAATATCATTTCTGAATGACGGAGCAATAATCATACCGTCCTTAACCTCAAAGCCGATTTTTTCAAGAATTTTTTTCTGCTCGTCTGCCGTGAGGTCAATACCGATAAAGCTGTTTACCCATTCGGGTTTAAAGGGAAGCGTAACGGGAGTTTTGTCGCTGTGGTCACAATCAACTACACCGCCTACAACATCGCCTGCATCAAGCATTTCAACCAACTGCAAAGCACGGATAAGTGAACGCAAGCAGCCTGTTGCATCAAGTTCTTTTTCGTATCTTGCAGAAGCCTCTGTTCTCATTCCGAGAGCCTTTGCGGTGCGTCTTACGGAAACACCGTTAAACATAGCCGATTCAAATACGATTGTAGTTGTATCGTCCATAATTCCCGAATATTCGCCGCCCATAACACCTGCAACGGCAACGGGCTTGTTTTCATCTGCGATAACGAGCATTTCAGAGTTGAGTTCTCTCTCAATACCGTCAAGAGTTGTGATTTTTTCACCGTTTTCAGCTCTGCGAACAATAACTTTGTTACCGTCAAGGTATCTAAGGTCAAATGCGTGCATAGGCTGACCGAATTCAAGCATAACATAGTTTGTAATATCAACAATGTTGTTAATCGGACGAACACCGCAAGCACGAAGTCGCTCTCTCATCCATCTCGGAGAGGGCTTGATTCTGACATTTTCAACAACTGCACCCGCATATCTGTAACAAAGAGACGGCTCTTTAATTTCAACGGAAAGTATCTCGTTTACATCACCGTGAGTGCTTTTAACCTCGGGTGTGGGAACGTTAAGCTCTGCATCAAATGTTGCGGCTGCTTCTCTTGCAAGACCGACAATAGAAAGGCAGTCTGCTCTGTTAGAAGTGATTTCAAATTCCGTAACAACATCATCAAGACCGATAGCCTCGTGAATATCCTTGCCGAGTGTTAAATCGCAATCGTCGCCCAATACGAAAATACCGTCTTCGACAGCGTATGGAAAATCGTGAATTGTAAGTCCGAGTTCGCCGAGTGAACAGAGCATACCGTTTGACTCAACGCCACGAAGCTTGCCTTTTTTAATATGGTGTCCGCCGACAACATAGCTGTTGTCCATAGCAACAGGAACAATATCGCCGACCTTAAGGTTTTGTGCACCTGTAACTATCTGAATATCCTCAGGTGTGCCGACATTTATTTGACATATCCAAAGATGGTCTGAATCGGGGTGCTTTTCAAGCGAATCGACTCTGCCCACAACTACATTTTTAATTTCTTCGCCCTCTTTTTCAAAGCCCTCAACCTTTGAACCTGAAATGGTCATACCGTCTGCAAATTGCTTGTCGGTAACATCAAGGGTAACATAATCGCTCATCCATTTTTTTGATAAATTCATCTCGACACCTCCTTAAAACTGACTCAAGAAACGCATATCGTTTTCAAACAACAAGCGCATATCGTCAATATTAAATCTAAACATTGTAAGTCTTTCAAGACCTATGCCAAACGCATAGCCTGTGTATTTTTCGGAGTCAACTCCGCCGTTTTGAAGAACCTTCGGATGAACCATACCGCCACCGAGTATCTCTACCCAGCCTTCGCCCTTACACATAGGACAGCCCTTACCGCCGCATTTGAAGCAGGTAACGTCAATTTCGCATGACGGTTCTGTAAAGGGGAAGTGGTGCGGTCTTAAACGAATTTCGGTATTTTCGCCATAAAGACGTTTTGCAAACTGCATAAGGTTACCCTTTAAGTCGCCCATTGTAATACCCTCGTCAACAACAAGTCCCTCAATCTGATGGAAATAGGGGGAGTGTGTTGCGTCAACTGCATCAGAACGGTAAACTCTGCCGGGTGCAATAATTCTGATAGGCGGATTTTGCTTTTCCATAACTCGAATTTGAACAGGGGAGGTCTGAGTCCTCAAAAGCATCTTTTCTGTAATATAGAAGGTATCCTGAGTATCCCTTGCAGGGTGGTCAGGCGGAAGATTGAGCGCTTCAAAGTTGTAATAATCCCATTCGACCTCGGGGCCTGTCGCAATCTGGAAGCCCATACCTATAAATATGTCCTTAACCTCGTCAAGCACGATTGAAAGCGGGTGCTTGTGACCGATAGGTGCAACAACACCGGGGAGCGTAACGTCGATAGTCTCGTTTGCGAGCTTTGCTTCAAGCTCTTTTTCCTTTAATTGAGCTGTTTTCTCCTTGAGCATTTCCTCGATGCTCTGTCTGACTTCGTTTGCAAGCTGACCTATTTTCGGCCTTTCCTCTGCGGAAAGCGTACCCATCTGCTTGAGAATAGCGGTTAATTTGCCTTTCTTACCAAGAACCTGTACTCTGAAATTTTCAAGCTCTTGAATACTTGAAAGCTCGGCTAATTCAGCTTTTGCAGACTCGTGAATTTTGCTGAGTTGTTCTTTCATTTTTCTCTTCCTTTCGATATTGAAATAAATATATTAACAAAACAAAAACTCCGCCCCAAATAGGAACGGAGAAAAATACCGTAAACCACCCGATTGGAAAAGAGCTAACACTCCCTTGCCTGTAACGGAGGCTGCCGTTGTGACCTACTAAAGGTTCAGCCACACCACTCCAAAGTGAAATTTCAATCTGCCGTCGGAATAAATTTGCTCCCAGCTAATGCAAATTCTCTCTTGAATTCGTAAAATCGGTAAATCTACTGACCTTTTTCACAGTGTTTTTCGGATTTGTTCTGTTTGCTCTTATAGTATAACATAAATAATCATTTTTGCAATAACTTTTTTTGACGAATTTTTAACAAATTTAGGTTATTCTCTTGAAAAAATTTTTTAATGTTGTATAATATATGGGATATAAATAAAAATGAAGGAGTGTGCTTATGAACACTAACTGGATGAATAACAAAACTGTTATCATCACCGGCGCTTCAGGCGGTATGGGTAAGGGCGTTGCAGAGCGTCTTATCAAGGAACACGGCTGTACTGTCATCGGTATTGCAAGAAGCGAAGAAAAAATGAAAAAGGTTGTTGAGGAGCTCGGCGAGTATGCTGACAAGTTCTCTTATCAGCTTTTTGACGTTTCTGTTGAGCAGAATTGGATTGATTTTGTTACTTATCTTAGAGATAATGACATTCATCCCGACGTTCTTATCAACAATGCCGGAATTCTTCCCAAGTTTGACAGATTTCAGAATTACACAATCGACTACATAAAGAAGGCTATGGATATTAACTTCTATTCGGCAGTTTATTCAATCCATGCTCTTTTGCCGGTGCTTCTTGAGTCATCAACACCCGCAATCATCAACGTTGACTCTTCTGCGGCTCTTATGACGCTTGCCGGCACATCGGTTTACTCTGCTTCTAAGGCTGCCTTGAAGTCACTTTCTGAGGCTCTCAGAGAGGAATTGAGAGGTAAGTGCTATGTTGGTATCGTTTGCCCCGGCTTTACAAAGACTGACATTTTCAGAGATCAGAGCTCAACCGACGATAAGGGTACAAAGATGCTCAACGCAGTAAGCACACCTTGCGATAAAATGGTAAATATGATTATGAGAGATATTAAGCTCAAGCGTCCTCTCGGAGTTCACGGCTTCGATGCTGCGTTTATGAACTACTTCGGAAGAATTATGCCTGTTCAGGGCGGCAGACTTTTTTCTGCTGTTATGAAGGTTTCAAAGCTTCCGTTGTTTGATCCCGTATTCAAAGACTAATAAAAAACTAAGTTATTCATTCGGGCACAGCCCGTAAAAACATATTGGAGGTCCACTATGAAAGTATTTATGATCGGTGGTACAGGTCTTCTTGGTTGCGAAGCTGCAACTACTCTTATTAAAAGAGGCCACCAGGTAACAAGCGTTGCTCTTCCGCCTCTTCCGGAAGGTGCACCCATCCCCGAGGAGATGGAGATTATTTTCGGCGACATCAATAAGAAGTCGGACGAAGAAATCGAAAAGATGCTCGAGGGCTCTGACGTTTTCATCTTCGCTGCAGGCGTTGACGAGAGAGTTGAGTTCCCGTATCCTGTAATGGATTATTACCACAAGTTTAACATTGCTCCGCTTGAGAGAATTTTCCCGCTTTGCAAAAAAGCAGGTGTTAAGAGAGCAGTTGTTCTCGGTTCTTATTTCTCATATCTTAATAAGATAAGACCCGATATGAAGCTTGAAGAGAGAAATCCCTACATGAAGTCAAGAATGATTCAGGAGAAGGTTTGCGAGGATGCTTGCGACGAGAACTTCTCAGCTTGTGTTCTTGAGCTTCCCTACATCTTCGGTACACAGCCCGGCAGAAAGCCCGTTTGGACTGTTCTTATTGAGCAGATCGAGTTTATGGACAAATGGCCTTTTACAATGTATCCGAAGGGCGGTACTGCAATGCTTACTTGCCGTCAGGTTGGTCAGGTTATCGCAGGTGCTGCTGAAAACAAGGCAGGTAAGACCGGCTTTGAAGCAATCCCGATCGGTATGTACAACATGACATGGCCTGAGTTCCTTGCTATCGTATTCGATGCAAGAGGAATGCACGGCAGAAAGGTTGTTACTGTTGCTCCGTGGATGATGAGAATGGGTATGCATAAGATTGTTAAGGATTATGCTAAGAGAGGCATTGAATCAGGTATGGATCCGATGCAGCTTCCCGACATCATGGATTACAACCTTTTCATCGACAAGAAGTATTGCCTTGAGTTGGGCGTAGAAGAGGACGATATCAAAGCTGCTATCACAGATTCGATTAAGGTTTCTCAGGCTGCATTCGATGGTAAGGTTAAGCTCCTTGAAATGAAGGGCGAATAATTACCAAAACAATAAATTTGGCGTTATCGAAAGATAACGCCTTTTTTATATGTAAACAGGGGAGATAGATAAAGAAAACCGACTTGCAAAAGCAAGTCGGTTAATGTTGTTTTATAATTAAGATTAGTGCTTAATGTCATCCCAAGCAACGCCGTTGATGTGGAACAACTCGTCGAAATCGTACTTGTTGTGCTCATCTTTAGTGTGGTTCGGATACCAAACCTGTGCGAAGAAGGGGTTAGTCTTAGCGATTGCGTCGTAATCCCAAGCCTTATGAGGAATGAAGCACTCGGGGCACCAATGTCCGCCAAGAAGAATAAGAGCAGGGCTTGCTTCAAATTCTGCGCCGCAGTAACCGCATTTCCATTTAAGCTTTGTAGCCAAATCGCCCTTAGTCATTGTGTCTGAAAGGCACTCACCGCCACGGAACTCAGCAGCCTTCTTCATATCGTTGATGTCAAGCTCTGATTCGGGCTTTGACTCATCATAGCCGTGGTCAAGCTTGAACTGTTCAGCAGCACTGTTGTCCTTATCAAACTTGATGATTTCGAAGTCTTCCCACTTTGAAGGAATCTTCTCCCATTCAGCCTTTGAGCCGAAGTAAGCGCTCATACGAACCTTATTGTCCTTAGCTACCCAGTCAAGAGTACCAAAGTCGGGAGTAGAAGCAATCTTCTTCATAAAGGGCTTAGCACAAGCAGCTACGAGGCCCTTCGGAAGATATCTCGGAATCTTGAAGTAGAATTCAACCTGATCGGCAAGACGGTTGAAATAGTCCTTAACAGGAAGATTTTCACGGAAGTGAAGGAAGTTTTCGAGCTTGTCGCCGTCTGCATAGAACTGACCGTGGAAGTTCTTTGTGATGAACCAGTTAGGATCAAAGAGCTTCTCGGGACCTGCAAGACCAAGTGTACCAAGAAGAAGACACTCGAATTCATAGTTAGAAATTCTGTATTCCTTACCTGAACCGATGTTGTAGAAGTGATTCCAGAAGTCGCTACCGAGGTTGCCCTTTGCATCTTCGTCGCAAAGGTTAGCAAGCAAACGACCTGAGTCCTCAACAGTACACCACTCGAGAACGCCGTTGATCGGTACGTGGAACATGATCGGATCCATATTTTTAAGAATGTTGGGGTAGAGGATACCTGACTGACGCATTACAACCCAATTTTTAAGTCCGCTTTCAACAAAAACTGCCTCAGCACGGCACTTTGAAACTGCATAGTGGTCGTAGATTGAAACCTTAAGCGGGTCACCGCAACGACCCCAATGGATAGGATAGTTTCTGTCGCCTGTCTCAGCAACGGTACCTATGTAGCAAACCTTAACTGCATCGGGATTGGGCTGAGCCTTAACTGCATTGCAGATGTGTTCAGCAGCGCCGATATTTGTTTTCTGTGTTCTGTAAGGCTTCCAGTCAGCTGTGGGAGAAACCATACCGCCAACGTGGAGAACATAGTCTGCGCCGTTGATAGCGTCGAGAACATCCTCGTACTTGGTAAGGTCGCCCCAAACGATTCTAACTGACGGATCGTTAAGGTAAGCCTTGAACTTTTCTCTGTTCTTTTCACTGCCTCTCAAAAGAAGAGTGATGTTGAACTTGTCTTTCTTCGCATAAAGCTCTTTGAAGCCGGCAAAGCCCATGTTGCCAGAGCCACCGGTGAGCATTACGGTTTTCTTATCTGCCATAATCTTCCACCTCATGAAAAATATAATTTAGTAATATAATTATACCATATATGACCATATTGTCAACAAAATAACACAATAAATACGAAAAAAGCTCTCCAAAAATAGGAGAGCTTTTGATGTTTATCGGTAATTACCAAGCAATAGTGAAGTCTTTATCAAGACCGAAGGGTATAGAGATTGTTGCACCCAATGCTTTAAGTGAAAGAGTCCAAACAAAATGGTAATTTGCTTGAGTAACATTGCCTGTTGCTTTGTCAACAGTAACCTTAATTACGCCGTCCTTGTGACCTGTTTTAACCTCTTTGATTATGCTTGCGGCAGGACCTGCGTTATCAGTAACGATTGTAGGCATAATTATCGAGAAAGCCTTGCCGTTGTGTCCCTGACCGTGAGCAGTAGCCTCGCTCGGCTCATCAGCCTTAACCTTGATAACGATTTCATATGTGCTGCCGTTATCTGTAACTGTTGCGCTGTCAACGTCGTCAGCAGTAAGCTTACTTGACCAGCTTTCATTTTCAACAGGGAACATTTTGTTCTTCTGATCTGCGGTGGTAGCGTTTACCAAGCCTGGATCAAGCTTTGAAAGATCCTTGTCGCCCATATTGCTTTCAATAAGCGAGTTAGCCATGCTGATAAGTGATGAGGGAAGGTTACCTTCTAAATCGCCTGCTTTGCTGTTTGTTTCTTTGTTAAGAGTAACCTGCTTAGCGTTGGGCTTAACCTTATTGATTGCAGTGTTGAAATATGCAACAACATCAGCGGTTGAGCTTGAAGCGGAAATTTCTTTAACATCGCCGCTGGGAGCAGCTGCCTCGTTACCCGAAGATGAAGAGCCGCCGTTAGCAGTGTCATTTGAAGAGCTGCCCGAAGAGCTGCCGCCTGCGCTGCCGCTTGAAGAAGAACCGTTGTTACCTGTATTGTTTGTATTTACGGTAGTAATGCCTTTTTCAGCCAATTCTTTTTCAGGATCAAAGAATGATATGTAGCAAACAGAGTAAATGAGCAAGAGTGAAAGACAAACTGCCAATGCAGGAATGAATGTCTTTTTGAACGCCTTGCGAACTTCCTGTGTGTCTGCGAGCTTTTGTGCACGTGACTCCGGTGTTGACGGAATCTTTTCTTTTTTTGCCATTGTTTTTTCCCCTTTCAATGCTTGGACAATTTTGCAAAATAATACCCTTATAATTTACAATAAATTAACAAAAAAGTCAATCCAAAAAACAAAAATTGTTTGTATTTTGTGTATCATTTTTTATTATTCCGCTATTTTTAGTATAAGTTCCTGCTTTTTCGGCTTTTTATCGCCGATTTTGAACGCATTTGACAATTCATTTATTGCGCTGTCAAATAAGCTGTCGTCACACGAATACAATGTAGCGATAACATCACCGCAAGAAACCTTATCGCCTGTCTTTTTATGGAAAATAAGTCCGGCGGTGTTGTCGAGTTTATCATCCTTTTTCTCTCTGCCCGCTCCGAGATATACGCAGGCTATTCCGCATTTTTCGGCGTCGGTTTTAACAATATAACCGTCTTTTCGGCTGATGAAATCACGTGAATATGTTGCCTTTTTGAAAAGCGAGGTGTCGTAGATAAAGCTTTCATCTCCACCTTGGTATTTAACCATATCGGCAAGCTTGTTAAGAGCTGATTTATCATTTATCGCATTTTGAGCCTTTTTACGGCAAATGTCCATATTTTCGCCTGTTGCAAGGCTTATCATATTTGCCGCAAGTTCAACGGAAACAAGCGTTAAATCCTCGGGACCGTTGCCGTTAAGCGTTTCAACGGCTTCGATAACCTCAAGATTGTTTCCGACAGCCTTTCCGAGCGGAATATCCATATTTGTAATTAAAGCCTTTGTCTGCTTTCCTGCATTATTGCCTATTTTGACCATAGTTTCGGCTAACTTTTCGGCGGAGGGGAGGTCTTTCATAAAAGCACCGCTTCCGACCTTAACATCGAGCAGTATTTTATCGCTTCCCGAAGCCAATTTTTTGCTCATTATGCTTGATGCAATTAAACAGATTTTATCAACGGTTTCCGTTACGTCACGCAGGGCGTAAATCTTTTTGTCGGCAGGGCAGAGGTTGCCCGATTGACCTACAACGCAAATACCCGTCTTGTTTACCGTTTCAAAAAATTTCTCACGGTCAATAGACGTGTTAAATCCCGGTATGGATTCAAGCTTATCCACCGTTCCGCCCGTATGTCCGAGACCCCTACCGGACATTTTTGCGATTTTCACACCGCAAGCGGCGGCAATTGGAGCACAAATAAGTGTTGTTTTATCTCCGACGCCGCCCGTTGAGTGCTTATCGACCTTAACACCGTCGATATTTGATAAATCAACCTTTTCGCCCGAATTCAGCATTGCTTTTGTGAGGAAAACGGTTTCGTCGTCATTCATATCGTTGAAATAAATTGCCATCAGCAGTGCGGCGATTTGATAATCGGGAATTTCTCCGTTAACATAGCCGTTGACGAAAAAGCATATTTCTTCCTCGCTTAAAGCAAAACCGTCTCGCTTTTTTCTGATGATATCGGTAATACGCATAATATACTCCTTACGGCATATTTGAATTGAGCTCCTGCATTGTAACTTCTTCCTTGACATACGGCGAAAGATATTTTTCCTGATAATAGTTTTCATTCTTTGAGGTTAGGTTGCCCTCGGTATCTATATTTAATACACCGCAGCCACGCTGTGAGCCTATTCTTGAAATACCGCTGTAAGCAAGATAGTCAATGCTCATACCATAGTTAAGATTGATGGACTTATAGTTAATCGAGAAATTGTTAAGGTGGTCGTGACCGCAGAATATTGAGTCGGTCGAGCCAAGCTCAAGCATAGTCTCAAAGAGCATATCTTCACCTACACCACAGCAAATCATTTCGTTTTTCTCGCCGACAGTTCCATAATTAAGTTTTACATTTTCTGTATCTTTATATCCATTTGCGGCATATTCTTTCCAAGCATCTTCATATTCAACAAGCGGAATATGCATAAATGCCGAACTTTTTACAGGTGCAGAAGCATCATATAATGCTGCTCTTTCGGCAGGAAGTTTTGAAATAGCTTGTGCGTTTTGTTCTGTAAGAGCTTTCACGGAATTTTTATACCATTCAATTTGATTATCATGAATGTTATCATATTTCCAAGCGATTCCGAGAGCGTCGCTGTCAATATAAGAATGTGAATCAAAGAGAATAAGAGAACGGGTGATTATGTTATCCGAATTTACAATATTTATTATTTGGTTACCGCAACCGTCAACATCTTCGGGACCGACCTGCATAAGCGAGTGCGGATATTTTGAGTAAATTTCGGTGATTTCTTCTCGTGTATAATAGCTGTACAACTCTGTATCGTGGTTTCCGTAACAAGCTACCCAATAAATACCGAGTGTTTCCATAAGCTCTGCAAAAAGAGTAGCTGACGACTTGTTATTAAATGTGCCTGATTGAAAAGGTACAGGAAATGAAATGTCACCTGTAACTATTACAAGGTCGGGTTTTTCGGCTGTCAGCATAGCCGCAACCGCATTGATTGCCTTTGAGTCCTTGTTTATCGAGAGATAGCCGCCTCCGAGATGTACGTCGGTAAGCTGAACTACTTTAATATCCCTGTCGGTTTTGATGTTCCAACAGCCGTTGTCATAATTTTCGGGCACAAGCTGATTTTCATAAGCGACCTTTGAAATTGTTTTTATTTTGTTCCTGTTTGCTTTTAACCCGATTACGGTAATTAGGGTGGTAATCGCAACATAGACGATTACTACGCACAGGAATATGCACAAAAATTTCAAAAATCTTTTCTTATGCTTTCCCTTAACCTTGACCTTTTCACTCATAGAACCCCCCCTACGGTTATTTGCAAATCATAACCTAATTTATTTTTTATAATATTTTTTAACAGCTTCGTAAGCTCCGCCGTCTCTTTTGCGGTGCTGCACGTGACTGTTATTTCGGCAGATATTATTTTTCTGTCGCCGTATGTGTGGCATTGAAGGCTGTTAACCTCTGCAACGCCGTTGATATTTTTAATAAGAGCCTGTGCTTTTTCGCAGGCATTGTTATCACGCTTCCCGATAGCGACTTTGCAGGAAGAGGAAAACGATTTTGAACCGCTGACAATTACAATCGCCGCAGCGACAAGACCCATAACGGAATCTATCGCATAGCCGAATTTTGAGGTCAGCGTAAATGAAATTACAATACAGAACGACATAAAGAAATCAAGAATGCTGTCAATGCTTAAATTCTTAATAATATCGGATTTATGTTTTTTGTTAATACGGTTGAAAATAATGCCCATTATCAGCTTGACGAGTGCCGTACCGCCTATGGTAGCGGCATATTTTGTTGAGTACCAGACGGGGACGGGATACATAAGTCTCTGAAGCGAGGTGTACACAAATACAAAGCCCGTCATAAGTATCACGGTTGACAGCAGAAGGTTGATAAGCTCCTCTGCCTTGCCGTAGCCGAAAGGATATTTTTCATTCGGCTCGATTGCACTGATAATAAACCCGATAAACGCAAACAGGCAAACGAAGGTGTCTGCAAGTGAGTTTAACGAGTCTACATAAATGCTGATGCTGTTGGTTGAGATTGCAATATATATTTTAACGGTAAACAGCAGCAGATTTGTGATTGCCGCAAAAATGCTGACTGCTTTTTTAACTTTATTGTTTTTTATGGTTATCCCTTCTTAAGCTTGTTTTTTCATCCTTTCGGTATTTATGCTTTCAGCTTTCATAAGGAAGTCATATACAGGTTTTAGCTTTATGAATTCCTTTCCGATTTCGTCGGCTAAATTGTCGCTGAAAAGCAGGTCGAAATCCGTACTGTCGATTAAAACGCAAAAATCTCTTATGTTAAGCCACGAACGGTCGATTTCATCCGCCTCTGGGAAATGGTCCTTTTTATAGGGGTTGCAATCCAAAATATATCTGCTGTCCGACTCGACAGCCTTTCTTGCGGCAAGATAAGTCTTATCCTTTTTCAGCACAAGAGAACGCAATGCCTCGATACTGCCCTTGCCAGCCTTATAATATCCGCAGCCGTATTTGAAGCCTCTTGGTGAAAAATCAAAGAAAAAAGAGGGGAGACCCTCGTACAATTCCTTTCTGTCGCTGTTCATAAAGCAGCACCATTGATTGTCCTTGAATATGGATTTATCCTTTGAAAAGCGTGCGTCACGGTATATTCTTGATATTTTTTTCGGATTGCATATGATTGCGGGGTCAATTTCGTTCATATACGGCGTAATATTTACGACAAATTCACGAAACGGCTCAACAACAAGCCTTGTGTGAATATCTTTATGCTCTTTATACCATTCTTTACTGTCTTTGAGCCTGTTTTCAAAAAGAAAATCAAGTGCCTGCGGTGTTATGTTCATTTAATTATATGCTTCTTTCTATAAATATATATAAGTATATAAAAAAAACAATTTTTTTGCAATAGAAAATCAAATTTTTATTGATATTCAACTATTTTTATGATAAAATATCGTTTATATAATAAATAGGAGGCAAGGGTTATGGATTTAACAAAAATTATCAACAAAAAAGACGAAGCTGCTCAGTATATGGTTGATGAAATCACTCATATCTGTAAGGACTTTGAAAAAAGAGATCCCGGTTCTAAGGGCGAACAGCAGGCTTGCGAGTATATGGCTGAGGTCCTTAAAAAGGATTGCGGCTGTGACAGAGCTGATGTAGAGTCGTTCAAAGAAAATCCCGGTTCATTCTTTGGTTGGATTTACTTTACAATCACTTTCGTTCTTCTTGCAATTCCGTTGTTCTTTGTAGCACCGATTGTTTCCGCAATTCTTATTGTTGCGGGGCTCTTTATTGTGCTTATGCAGTTCGGTTTGTATAAAAAGTTTATTGACAAATGTTTCCCCGAAAAAACAGGACATAATGTTACGGCTCTCAAAAAGCCGACAGGGGAGGTTAAACGCCGTATTATATTTAACGGACATCCCGACGCTGCTTGGGAGTGGCCTGTTAACTACGCACTCGGCGGTGTAGGCTTTGAGGGACACGCTGTTATCTGCGCTATCGGTGCGGTTTTCTATCTTGTCCTTTCGATTATGGCTTGCGCACAGGGCAGGGCTTTCGGCACGGTTGGCTCGGTAGAAGGATTGACAAAGATTGCTCTTTGGGGACTTCTCTTTGTTCCGTTCCTCGTCGGTCTTTATTGGATGTGGAACAAGAACAGAGTTGTTGACGGTGCAAACGACAACCTTTCAGGCTGCTATATGGGTATTGCAATTCTCAAGGCTCTCAAGGATGAGGGTATTGAACTTGAAAACACAGAGCTTGGCGTTGTACTTACAGGTTCTGAGGAAGCAGGACTCAGAGGTGCTAAGGCTTGGTGTGAGGCTCATCAGGGCGAATTTGACGATGTTCCGACATTTATCATTTCATATGACACGATTTACGACCCCAAATACCTTATGACAAACTACCGTGACCTTAACGGTACTGTTAAGGCTGATAAGGATGTTTCGGATCTGTTTATGGAAGCTGCTAAGGCTGTTGATATTCCTTGTAAAAAGGGTTGGGTTCCGCCCCTCGGCGGTGCAACAGACTCTGCTGCTTTTGCACAGGCAGGCTTCCGTGCAACGGGCGTAACGGGTCTTAACCACAAGCTTGAAAACTATTATCATACAAGAAGAGATACCTATGACAATATGAACACAAACGGACTTGCAAACTGCTTTGCCGCTTCTGTTAAGGCTCTTGAGATGTTTGATAACGGTGCTAAACAGTAATTTTACATAAACTTATAAAATCTACCGCCGATGTTAATTCAGTTAGCATTGGCGGTTTTGATTTTTGAAAAAATGAAAAATAAGTGTTGACATTTGAAAATAAGTGTGCTAATATATCAATAACGATAATCATTACTGATTAGCAAGACGAAAATTCGGTAACGGTTATTGAAATAAAATAAACGGAGAAACAAGGTGCAGGAAAAGCGTTATAGCCGTCAAAGAGAAACGATTTACGAAAACTTGAAAAACAGATATGACCATCCGACCGCTATGGAACTTTATATGTCTGTTCGTGATGAGCTTCCGAATTTAAGTCTCGGAACACTCTATCGCAATCTTTCGGTTCTCCGTGACAGCGGAAAAATAATCGGTCTTACTCTCGGTGGGGAGGAGCATTTTGACGCTAATACAAATCAGCATTATCATTTCAAATGCACTTTGTGCGGAAGATATTTTGATTTGTTGACAGAGCCGCTTGAGCCGTCGATTATGAATATGTGTTTGCAAAATTTTGACGGCGAAGCAGATGGTTACAGCTTAATTTTTTACGGTAAATGCGGAGAGTGTAAAAAGCGTTTAACCGTAGAATAATAAATAATAAATTATTAAATTGTTGGAGGAATTAAAAATGAAAAAATTTGTATGTCCTGTATGTGGTTATGTTCATGAGGGAGATAATCCCCCCGAAAAGTGCCCCCAGTGCGGCGTTCCCGGTTCAATGTTCAAAGAAGTTGAAGAGTCATCAAGATCTTGGGCAGCAGAGCACGTTGTAGGCGTTGCAAAAGACGTTCCCGAGGATATTCTTGAGGGATTGCGTGCTAATTTCAGCGGCGAATGCTCTGAGGTTGGTATGTATCTTGCAATGGCAAGAGTTGCTCACAGAGAGGGCTATCCCGAAATCGGTCTTTATTGGGAAAAGGCAGCTTACGAAGAGGCTGAGCACGCTGCAAAGTTTGCAGAACTTCTTGGCGAAGTTGTTACTGACAGCACAAAGAAAAACCTTGAAATGAGAGCAGAAGCTGAAAACGGCGCTACACTCGGCAAGTTTGAGCTTGCAAAGAGAGCAAAGGAAGAAGGTCTTGATGCAATTCACGATACAGTTCATGAAATGGCTCGTGACGAAGCAAGACACGGCAAAGCTTTTGAGGGACTTCTCAAGAGATATTTCAACTAATAGTCTTGAATCAAATTAGTTGTTTGGCTTTTGTCAAAACAATAATATTTCATTAAATTAACCGTCACTTATAAAGTGGCGGTTTTTATTGTTTGCAAAGTGTTTTATAGTTAAAAAAAACAAAAGAGTTTTCGTAATAAAATAAAAGCTGTTGTATTGAGGTTAAATCCATTCTAATACAACAGCTTTGTATCTTAAATATTAAAGATCGGGAAGCTCGATTGGTCCTGTTACGTCTACTGAAGTAGTTGGCACACTGCTGACAGTAATAATATCGGTCATACAAAACTCCGTTACTTCAAAGGACGGAGCAGAATATTTTTCTTTCATTTCTTTTTCTCCTTTTAAGTTCTATAAGCGACAGCTGATTTTCCGTAACGCATCATAGCTTGCGTTAAATCGTCAAGGGCTGTGCCTTTATATTCACTTGACTGCTGAACAGTGCTTGCATAAGATTCAACGCTGAAACGCATTGTATTACTGCAAGGAATGCCGTTTTCGTAAACCGTGATAAGAATTTCATTACTCAACTCATGAGCAAAAAGTTCATTGCAATAAACATAATATGTGCCATCGCCGTTATTGACAAAATCATTTTTGTCATAGATGAATTTTGTGTTTCTAAAAGCAAATTCAACGGTCTTGTTTTCAACGTCTTTTGCCGAAAATTTTGCTCTGATCATAATTGAATTGTTAAGCACCAAACCGCAGGCATTCCACTGCACAGAAGGATTACTTATGGTTTTGAAATTAAAGTCTCTGATATTTTTAAAATCCCCGATATTCTTACTCGCCCAACTTTTTTGAGCATCGGTAAGGTCGGAATTAACAAGATGATCTGTTTTATATCCAACATATTTCTGTGCCATTGCACCATAGTTCAGCAAATCTACAAGTAAAGTACGAAGCTTTGAATGTTCCTCGGTACTGTATCTGTCAAGCATAGTATAAGCATATTCTTTGACGCTCATTACCTTTTGAGGACTTGTATATTCCTTATTCCCGTTTTTAGCGTGTAAAACGGCTGTTATCTCATCGTTCATAAGCTGCGGATTGATGCCTTTATATGAGAATACATAGTAATTTCCGTTCTGCTTATATTCGGTAATTTTTTCTTCTTTTTCGCCAAATTTAGCAGTTACATAGAAATCGTCAAAAGACGAAACGCTATCTTTAAGCACCTTGAAATTCATGGTTATACTGCTTTCAAGTGAAAGTGAAATTGTGTTAATTACAGGTGCAGGCTTTTCGGGAACGGTTTTGTTTTTATAATAATATGTAATAACAGTACCGTCTGAAACGATAGGAGTGTTTAAGCCGTCAGCCTTTACAAAGTCGTAACCATAAAGTGATTTCGGCGGTGTTAAATTGAGCTTTGTGCCGTAAGGAACAGTGAATGTTCCGCCGGCTGTGTTCGGAATTTCAGAGCCGTCTTCAAATTTATATTGAATGGAAACAGATGTATAACGCTGTGTTTCCGTATTATCATCAGCCAAGACAGTACCGTTTTCGTCAGTCACTTCAAAAGCTACGGTGTCACCGTTCATAAGCTGTGCATCAGACGGAATATGATAAATAAGTGAGCAGCTTTTTAAGCCTGAATTAAAATCACTTTTGATGTGGTCCAATGCACCGATCGGCCAGAAATTTGCTTTATCGTTCCAAACGGGAATATCAAAGGTTTTTGTTGTTTGAAGCGGCTTACCCGATGAATCGGTTGCAACACTTCCGTCGGAATGCTTAATCCACATTTTGAATTTTATCTGCCGTGCTTGCTTATCTGAAATATTTTGAATGACGGTGCGAAGTTCAATCTCTTTGCCGTTCATATTAGTATTAAATCTGTTTTTACTGTTACCGCTTAAAAGCCTGTCATTGCGATTATTGGTGTAATTATAGTACGAGCTAACTTCAAGGTCGGTAAAATCAGACGGTTTAGAATAAGCTCCTGTGTATTCTTTAACTTCAGGCGGTGCAACATATAAATCCGCATCTTTAACAAGCTGTGACATTCGCTTGTAGCCTTGCAAACGACAAACCTCGCAGAATTGATAGTTTGTGTCTCTCATTATACATTCGTAGCTTGACACAAGCATTTTTGAGCCATAAGCGTTACGGCAGGTATAAGTGTTTCTAAAGCCTAAAAGTTGATTCCATTTAATCTTTAAGGGGTCTTCCACTGAGGAAAGATTGAGCGATTTAAGTTCCTTATCCTCAAGCAAATATCCGTTACTGTATTCATCGCCAAGGCCGAGTAAACCGTGCCCGAACTCGTGAGCAAAAGTTTTTGATGCACGGTAGCTGTCTGATGACGAAATAAAATAATGTAAGCCGTATTCACGGTTGTTATATGCACCGCCGAAATCGGATTTTGTATTTACAACCATAGCAAACTGTGCAATATAATCGTGAACATAATAATACGGTTCATATTCGTTCCAATCACCGTTGGGCTTCATTGGTATTGTGTTTGGATCGGTTGTTTTTTTGATATGAGCATCGTGAATTTTTTCAATAAATTCGGGGCCGATACACCTCTCAAAAATATGATTTTTCCACTGACTTCCGGTGAGGTTATTGGAAATAACAGGTGAATTATATTTATCAACTATAACATCAAAAAATGTGCTTCCGCCATTGTCAAAAGTTGATTCGGAGGCTGTGCAAAGAGCGTAAACATTAAACCTGTCGGCATAGCTGCGATACGGTTCATATTTCATCGCATCCTGCCAAAGTCGCTTGACATCATTGATGAATTTGCCTTGCTGACTTTTTGTGTATCCCTCGCCACACACGACAATAACCATATTTTCTGTGTCACTGCGTGTTTTTTGAATAGTATAAACAGGAATGGTTGGATTAGAGTATTTTCCGTCTTTTGAGTACCACGGACCGAGAGTGAGCTGAATACTTTGCTCGGTGCTGACATTCCAATCAGGATTTGCTTCCTCGGCAGGATCTGAAATTGTATAGTCATTTTCCTGCTTGTTGGGAGCAGAGCCGATATAAGGATTGCTCTGCGAGCCGGTACCCGCAGTGGAAACAAAATATTCGGTATCAAGATAAAACGCAGGTCTTACACCCAAATCGGAATACCACGGAGCATAACGACCAACCTGACCCGATGAACTGATATAGCGCATATCGTGATTGCAATCGGTTACAGGAGTGCGAAGCCAATAAGGCCATGCCATACCGTCATTGTTATATGCAACATAATAGCTTTTGAGATTTTTCCAAACAGCATTTGCTTGCTTTACATCAAGAAGAAATACTTTTTCGGTTGTGGTTTCAAAATATGCATTGTCATAATTTGCTACCGCATCTGAAATGTCTGTATAGTAGTACAAATCTGAATTTGCATCACCCTCGACAATGCCTTTATTGTATTCGGGGTGAGAAACAAGAGAGCGTTGAGTAACGGTTTTCATAGCAGCAATTTCAGACTTTGTAAACTCATTCAAGAAACCGGCTTTGTTGTTATAAGCACTTGTTCCGCTGACATATCCGTCTTTCGGCGGATTTCCGCAAAGCCAATCAACGCTTCCTGCTGAAGCGGTGGAATTAAGCCATGAGCGCATATTACTGTCTTTCCAATAATTTGAGCCGTAATCATCACGCTTATAGCTTCTGCTGTGCGATTTTGAATTGCTATTGTCATTTGTTTTGGCATCATATGCAAGAGTGTCAACAATTCTGTCTGCAAGCATAAGCGGACCGTTATCGTCAATGCTTACACAGCGCCAGAGAATCGAAGCACTGTTATATGTACCCATTTTAATATAATCGCCTACCTGAATATCAGGCTTTGATGTTGCCTGAACGAACATTGGCAGGAGTGAAATTATCATACATAATGCTAACAAAACTGCTGTTATTTTTTTTGCCATTAACGCACTTCCTTTATAAATGATATTTACGCTATTATTTTACATGATAATTTCTACTTTTGTCAATAAAAACGGGATAATATTAACATTTAAGAAATGTGCTTATATAACTTATATAAACAGAAAATCCGAAACTGTTACCGATGATAACAAGCTTCGGATTATTCTTTGCTGGTGGAGGCGGCGGTAATCGAAACCGCGTCCGAAAATCTCTCCCCGCAACTTTCTACGAGCGTATTCGCTATATTAACATTCCCTCTGTCAAAAGCCTAACGACAGGCGTTTGATTTTGGTAGCCCTGTTGTGTGTGATGAGCTACAAGGCGGTTACTCATTCACATTTACTGCTACTTGATGCTCCGTTCGGGACCGCAGTACTTCCCGAGGGAACAGCCGCCTAATTAGGCAGCAAGTAAAACTTCGTTTTTGTCGTTTATTTCTAAACTTTGAGGCTTTTATGGTGGTTCCTCGCCACCGCTCGCTTATTGCGTATCAAAATCCCCGTCGAAATCCTTTCGCCCCCATTTTTTAGAATATATATAAATTATTATATATCAAAAATGAACACTTGAAATGAAACGGGTTGAGAAAATTTATCTCATTCGTTCCTTGATTTCTCTGTCGATTGATCTGTTCGCTTCTTTTTTTGCGGCAACATCACGCTTATCGTAAATCTTTTTACCCTTGCAAAGTCCGACCTTGATTTTTGCCTTTCCTTTATTGAAATAAACGGAGAGGGGAATCAAGGTTAAACCTTGTTGCTTAATTGTGCCGTATAGCTTATGAATTTCTTTTTTGTGCATAAGCAGTTTTTTCTTCCTGAGCGGGTCACGGTTGAAAATGTTTCCCTGCTCGTAAGGGCTTATATGCATACCGTTTACAAATATTTCTCCGCTGTCGATACTGCACCAAGCGTCTTTAAGGTTTACTCTGCCTTGACGGATACTCTTGACCTCAGTTCCGAACAACTCAATGCCTGCTTCGTACTCCTCGAGCACAAAGTAGTCGTGATATGCTTTTTTGTTTTGTGCAACTGTTCTGCTGTTTTCATTCATAAGTCTACCTGTTATATCTCTCTACGCCATTCGAGAGCTCGGGAAAGAGTGACCTCGTCCGCATATTCAAGCTCCGCACCCACGGGAATACCGTAAGCAAGGCGTGTAACCGTAATATCAAAGGGCTTGAGAAGTCTTGAAATGTACATTGCTGTTGCTTCACCCTCGATAGTCGGGTCTGTCGCCATAATTATCTCTTTAACAGTATTGTCGGATAATCTTGACATTAAGTCTTTAATTGTCAACTGCTCGGGACCTACGCCGTTCATAGGGGAAATAACTCCGTGCAAAACGTGATAAAGTCCTCTGTATTCGTGTGTTTTTTCAAGTGCGACAACGTCTCTCGGATCGGAAACCACGCAGATGACGCTTCTGTCTCTCTTTTCACTCGCACAAATCGTGCATATCTCATTTTCCGTGAGATTTTTACAAACTTTGCATTGATGAATTTTGTCGTGGGCGTTCGTAATTGCGTCTGTAAGGGATTGAATATCCTTATCCTTGAGTGAGAGAACATAGAAAGCCAATCTCTCAGCGGATTTTGTTCCTATTGACGGCATTTTACGGAATTCCTCGACAAGTCTATCGAGTGCGGGAACATAGTTAGCCATTAAAACATACCGTTCATACCGGGAATGTTAATTCCGCCGGTAATCTTTCCCATTTCTCTTTCGGCTGTTTCGTCAGCCTTTCTCATTGCCTCGTTAAGTGCGGCAATAAGCATATCTTCAAGCATTTCAACATCCTCGGGGTCAACAACCTCGGGTTTAATTGTAACCTTTTTAACCTCGTGCGAGCCGTTAACCGTTACATCAACTGCTCCGCCGCCCGAAGAAGCGGAATATTCTGCAACTGCAAGCTCTTCCTGAAGAGTCTGCATATTCTGCTGCATTTCCTGTATTCTTTTCATCATATTTCCGCCTGCGCCTTGGTTGGGTATTCTTGCTTTCATTTTTATATCTCCTTATTGTTCGATTATTTGAATATCAAGGCCCTTTGCTCGTTCAAAAAGAGAGTCGAGAGGGCTCATATTTGACGTCGCTACGGGTGCTTTTTCTTTTTTTACGGGCTGTGCGTCTGTTACAAGGGAAATTTTCAAGTCTTGCCCAGTAACTTCCTTTATGGCATTGAGAATAACCTCCGAATGCTCTTTCTTTGTGATGAACTGCTGCAAAATCGGATTTGTCGGCTTAATGCACATACAACCGTCTTTAATATATGCTGTTGAATTATTGAGAAAGCTCATAATCATCGGGTCTGATTGCTGAACAATATCAAGAATGTCAGACCATTTCAAAAACGGCTTAATTTCTTCATTGCTTGATACGGCAGGGGAGACAGGCTTCGGAGCTTCAACCTGCTGTGAAACGGGAATTTCCGTTTTAACAGTTTCGTGTATCGGCTTCGGCTCTTCATTGAGAATCGGAGCTTCGTCTACTGCTTTTTGTGGCTCTTTATGAGAGAAAAACGGATTTTCAGCCTTTTTCTCCGGAGCTGCTTTAACGGTAATGCTGCCCGAAGAAATTTTTGCTTCAAGTTCTGAAATTCTGCGAAGCAAAGCAGCATTATCGCTTACAAGTTCGGGAGAGCAAAGTTTTATCATAACCATTTCTGCGGTTATTTTTTTGTTGTCGCCCTTTTTCAAATCATATATTGCATTGTTAAGCGTTTCCATAGCGGAAAGCACGGTAGCAAGTGAAAGCGACTGCGCCTGCGCTTTGATTTTTTCAGCCTCGGTATCCGACGCCAAAATCAAGCTTTTATATGTGGGAACAGTCAGGGTAATCATCATATTGCGGAAATGTGATATGAGTTCGGAAAAGAGCCTTTCCATATCACACGAATTTTCGTAAAGACTGTTAAGTATTTCAAGGGCAGAAGTGCAATCTCTGTCCCTAATTGCGTTTACAAGCGAATAAATGTGTTCTTTTCCTGCAATTCCTGCAGCGTCGCTCGCCAATTCTTCGGTTATTTTTTTGCCGTAAGAAGCACATCTGTCAAGCAGTGAAAGAGCGTCACGCATACCTCCGTCGGATACTCTTGCGATAAGCATTGCGCCCTCGTCGGTAAGGTCGATATTTTCCTGCTCGGCAACATATTTTAATCTGCTTGAAATATTCTCGGGAGAAATCCTTTTAAAATCAAATCTCTGACAACGGGAAAGAATTGTCGAAGGGAGCTTATGCACCTCGGTTGTTGCAAGAATAAATTTAACGTGCTCGGGCGGCTCTTCAAGTGTTTTTAACAAGGCGTTAAATGCACCCGTCGAGAGCATATGAACCTCGTCGATTATATATACTCTGTATTTTACGCTTGAGGGCATATAATTTGTTTCCTCACGCAAATCACGAATATTGTCAACGCCGTTGTTTGAAGCTGCATCTATTTCCACAACATCAACAACGGAGCCGTCGTCAATTCCTCTACACGAAGCACATTCATTACAAGGATTGCCGTTGACGGGATGCTCGCAGTTTACAGCCTTTGCAAGAATTTTGGCACAGGTTGTTTTGCCTGTTCCTCTTGAACCTGTAAAAAGATAGGCGTGGGAAACTCTGCCTGTATCAACGGCATTCATCAAGGTTTCGGTAATGTGTTCTTGTCCGTAAACATCAGTAAATACTTGCGGTCTCCACTTGCGGTAAAGCACCTGATACATTTTCTCACACCTTTACAAAATAATAGCCTTAACTCGGTCATGCACCGTGCAGGCTTGACTGTATCGCACAGGCTGACCGCTTAATGCTGCTCGATTCCTCGCCTGACATGATTCACAGAGCGCTGTCGCACAGGACCAACACGGTACATGACCTAATTAAGGCATAATTATTATAATATAAAAACATCTCAAATGCAATAGAAAAATACAATATTATTGTTGTTATTCCTAAAAAAATTTGGTATAATACTCTTGCTTGAATATAAAATCTATATCAAAGGAATGTTTATGTTAAATATTATACCTCAACCGAACGAAATAATCATTAAAAGCGGACGCCCCGGTTTCTATCTTACAGGGGAAACAACCATTACAAAGGTACCGCTTATTATTGATGAATTTCGTGATTTTATCAAAAAGATTTTTGACATAAGACTTCACAGAGAAGAAAAAAACGAAAACTGTATTATTTTGACATATTCAGATGAAATTGAAGATGACGAGGGATACAGAATTGTTTGCGAGGACTCCATTGTTAAGATAATCGCAAAAACAGACTGCGGTCTTTTTTATGGCTTGCAAACTCTCAAGCAGATGCTTTTACAGAGCTTTGGAAAAATACCTGCTCTTGAAATTAACGATAAGCCGATGTATAAATACAGAGGGTTTATGATTGACAGCGGAAGATATTGTCAATCGGTCAAGGATATTAAGAGATTTGTCAATCTTATGGCAATGCACAAGCTCAATGTTTTTCATTGGCATTTGACCGAGGATCAGGGCTGGCGTGTTGAGATAAAAAAGTATCCCGAGCTTACCAAAAAAGGTCAGAAGCGTTCGCATACGAATTTCGGCTTTAAGAGCTATGAGGGATATTTTACTCAAGAGCAGATTCAGGATATTGTTAAGTATTGCCACGATCGATTTATTAAGGTAATACCCGAGTTTGATATTCCCGGCCATACGGTTTCGGCGATTGCTTGCTATCCTTATTTGAGCTGCTTTGACAGAGAACTGAGCGTTGCAACTCATTGGGGCGTTAAACACGATATTTTATGTGCAGGTAAGGAAAGTACATACAAATTTGTTTTTGACGTACTTGACGAGCTTATGGAGCTATTCCCCGATAAGATAATTCATCTCGGCGGTGATGAAGCTGTTAAAATGCGTTGGAAGCTGTGTCCCAATTGTCAAGCATTGATGAAAAAAGAGGGGATAAGCAACGAGGACGTATTGCAGAACTATTTTATGTCCCGTGTAAACCGTTATCTCAATGAAAAGGGCTATACATCAATGATGTGGAACTTTGAGTCAGAGTCGGGAACGGAGCTGCTTGATAAGAATATATATTGGAACGCTTGCTCGCTTGAGAGGAACAAAAAGCTTGTTCCCGACGAGCTGAAATCGGGCAGGGTAGTCGTAAATTCCAGCACATTTCCATATTATTTCGATTTTCCTCACGGTACAAACAGTCTTAAAAAGGTTTATGAGTATAATCCCGAAATTGACGGCGGTCATATTTTAGGCGTTGAGGCGTCTCTTTGGACGGAATATGTTAAGACGAGGAATAAAGCGGATTATAATTTATTTCCGAGAATAGCGGCATTTTGCGAAACGGCATGGTCACAGCCCGAGGACAAAAGCTATGACAGGTTTTTGTGCTCACTCGGAGAGTATTATGACTATCTTAATATTTATCATGTCAGATATGCGACATTGAAGCAGGCTAATCCGTCAAGGTTAAGGTCTGACGTTGAAAAAATTGTGTTCGGACGCAGGATTTTCCATTGGCAAGGGCTACACAATTTAATCGATGATGCAAAGGTACGTAAAATTGCTGAAAAATAAGCAATATAACAATAATTAAATTAACAGGGGTGTTAGTTTTGGCAAAGTATGTAATGGCATTGGATCAGGGAACGACAAGTTCAAGGGCAATTTTGTTCGATAAGAACGGAAAGATCGTTCTCAAATCACAACACGAGTTTAATCAGATTTATCCTAAGCCCGGTTGGGTTGAGCATAATCCTATGGAAATACTCTTCTCACAATTTCAGGCTGTTACCGAGGTGCTTAGTGAAAGACGAATTTATCCGTCGGATATTGCGGCACTCGGTATAACAAATCAGCGTGAAACCACGATTTTGTGGGATAAGGGTACAGGAAAACCGATTTACAACGCTATTGTTTGGCAGTGCAGAAGAACTGCCGACATTTGCGAGGAACTTAAAAAGGACGAGGAGTTTTGCAAGTACATAAAAGACCATACGGGTCTTGTAGTTGACGCTTATTTCTCGGCGACGAAAATCAAATGGGTTCTTGACAATGTACCGGGTGCGAGAATACTTGCGGATGCGGGTCAGCTTCTTTTCGGTACGGTTGAGACTTGGCTTATATGGAATTTAACAGCAGGTAAGGTTCACGTAACTGACTATTCCAATGCGTCACGAACAATGTTGTTCGACGTTGATAAGCTCTGTTGGGATGAGCATATTTGCAAAAAGCTTGGCATTCCTATGTCGATTTTGCCTAAGGCTGTTCCGTCAAGTCAGGTTTACGGTAAGGTTGAGCCCGGTATTCTCGGCTTTGAGGACCTTGTCGACATACCGATTGCAGGTGCTATCGGCGACCAGCCTGCCGCTTTGTTCGGTCAGGGCTGCTTTGAGGCAGGTCAGGCCAAGAACACCTACGGTACAGGCTGCTTCTTGCTTATGAATACAGGCGAAAAGAGAGTTGAATCCCATAACAATCTCGTTACGGGTGTTGCTTGGGGTATCGGCGATAAGGTAACCTATGCTATTGAGGGCTCGGCATTCAACGCAGGCTCTGTAATTAAATGGTTGAGAGATGATTTACATATTATCGACCACGCCGCAAGGTGTGATGAATTAGCGGAAAGCGTGCCGGATGCAGACGGAATTTATTTTGTTCCTGCGTTTACGGGTCTCGGTGCGCCGTATTGGGATATGTATGCAAGGGGAACTATCGTGGGAATTACACGAGGCATTAACCGTGCGCACATTTGCCGCTCGGTGCTTGAAGCCATTGCCTTCCAAATGACAGATTTGCTTGAAGCTATGAAGCAGGATTCTGATATAAATCTTTACGAGCTTCGCGTTGACGGCGGCGCATCTGTATCGGATGTTATGATGCAAATTCAGTCCGACCTTATCCGCACACCTGTTAACAGACCTAAAATGGTTGAAACAACGGCTCTCGGAGCGGCATATCTTGCAGGTCTTGCTGTCGGCTTCTGGAAGGATATTGACGAGCTTTCAAAAATCCGTCAGGTCGACAAGCTCTTTGAGCCTAAGATGGAAATCGAAAAACGCAACGAACTTTATCACGGCTGGCTTCGTGCGGTTGAGCGTTCGAGAGATTGGATAGAACACTAAACTTAAAACAAGGACTTCCATTTCCTAATTTTAAGCTTTAGGATATAATTTTTAGTATATTTGAGGTGCAAAATGGATTACGCAAAGGAATCTTTGAGACTCCACTACGAGTGGAAAGGAAAAATTGAAGTTAAGACAAGGGCAAAGGCGAACGATAAGGACGCTCTTTCTTTGGCATATACACCCGGTGTTGCTCAGCCGTGTCTTGAAATTCAAAAGGATATTTCAAAATCCTATGAGCTTACAAGACGTTGGAACACGGTTGCAGTCGTAACCGACGGTACGGCAGTTCTCGGTCTTGGCGATATCGGACCCGAAGCAGGTATGCCTGTTATGGAGGGCAAGTGCGTTTTGTTCAAGGAGTTCGGCGACGTCGATGCCATTCCGCTTTGTGTTCGTTCAAAGGATGTTGACGAAATCGTTAATTGCATTTCACTTTTGGCAGGCTCCTTCGGCGGTGTAAACCTTGAAGATATTTCAGCACCAAGATGCTTTGAAATTGAAAGAAAGCTCAAGGAGAAAACCGATATACCGATTTTCCATGATGACCAGCACGGTACGGCTGTTGTAGTAGCGGCGGCTGTTATCAACGCTTTGCGTGTCGTTAACAAGAAAATTGAAGATTGTACCGCAGTATTTTCAGGTGCGGGCGCGGCAGGAATTGCGATCGCAAAGCTTCTAATTTCACAGGGAATTAAGAGCGTTATTATGTGCGACAGCAAGGGTATTATCTGTAAGGGAGACGAAACGCTTAACGATGCCAAAAAAGCAATAGCAGAGTTTACAAATCCTGAAAGAAAAACAGGCACTCTTGCCGATGCTATGAGAGGCGCAGATATATTTGTAGGTGTTTCTGCACCGGGTATTGTCAGTGAAGAGATGGTTAAATCAATGGCGGATAAGCCCATTGTTCTTCCTATGTCAAATCCCGTTCCCGAGATTATGCCCGACCTCGCTAAAAAAGCAGGTGCGGCTGTTGTCGGCACAGGCAGAAGTGATTTCCCAAATCAGATAAACAATGTTCTTGCTTTCCCGGGAATTTTCAGGGGAACTCTTGATTGCAGAGCGAGTGATATCAACGAGGAAATGAAGATTGCTGCTGCAAGAGCGATTGCTTCTCTTGTTTCGGATGATGAGCTCAATTCCGAGTACATTTTGCCCAAGGCTTTTGACGAAAGAGTCGGCAAAACCGTTGCAAAAGCAGTTGCCGAAGCAGCAAAGGCTACCGGCGTTGCAAGAATATAATTAAAATGCTATAACACATATAAAACAATAAAAGGAGATATAAGTATGGCTTGTTTTGTAGTTCCTGTTGCCGAGGCTGTTATCGCTACGGCTGCAAAAAAAGTAATTGAAAAGAAAGAGGAAACAGTTGCCAAAGAATCTGCTGTTGGCACAATCGAAGCAAAAACAACTAACAAAATTCCGTTTTCAAGAAAGCTTGGTTGGTTGACCAAACTTCTTTGGGGCGGTTCGTTCCTTCTTGCTTTTGAACACCTTTGGCACGGTGAAATTGTTCCTTATTTCCCATTCTTAACTGCAATGAGTAATCCTGAGGATACTGCAGAAATGCTTCACGAAATGGCAACGGTTGGCGTTACAATGGCATTACTTGTGACTGCGGTTTGGTGCGTAATGCTTATTGTTTCTTCGGTAATTGAAAAGAGAGCTGAAAAAACAACACAGCAGGATAAAATATCTGATTAAAGGAATTAAATATTATGACACTGTTAATTACAACCATCGCTGCTACTGTATGCACGGTTATTTGGTACAAAAACGCAGACAAGAATGAGCTTCGCCTCGATGTTCCTTGTTGGATGTTCTGGGGTGCCTCGATTATGTGGTTTGTTGATGCGATATTCGAGTATGCCGAAATGGGTAGTGAATACTTTACTCCCGAAATTTCAGATATGCTCAACGACACATTCTTGGGTTTTTCTGTAATAGCTCTCGGACTTGTCGTTTGGACAGCTGTTCTTTTAATAAAAGACCCAAAAGGCGTTTTGAAAGCAAAGCTTTTTAAGAAATGATTTGAGAATTGAAAAAGACCTGACGTTTGTCAGGTCTTTTTTTATGCGTTTTGTAACTGTTTTTATTTGTAGTCTCTTCCTGTTAAATAGTACCAAGCGGCAACGTATTTGTCAGAAGAACGGGGACGCTTTGAAGATAAAAGATAATAGGTTGAGTCCTCATCAATAATAACAAGGTTTTGCGATGAAGCATTCTGAACTCTTTTAAGCTTATCAAGCTTGAGAACTATTGTATTTTCTTCTTCAACAAGCTCAAAGCGATCCTTGTAAAGATTGATTGTTGTATGCTCGGAAAGGGTGTGAGGTTCATTGTCGATAACAGTTGAAACTGTCTGTTCCTCTTCAGAAATAATTACGCCGTCATCAGCAGATAAGAGAATATTTTTCCATTCTTTTCTCTGCCATTTATCCCAATCAAGAACATTATCGAAGATAACCTCGTTTTTGTCACTGTGCCAAAAAGCATCTTCACCTTGCGTAACGGTATATCCACATTCGCAAGTAAATTCGTTGTCTTTTGAGTGAAGAGTGTCAACCTTGCGGCATTTAGGACAAACATAGAGAAGTCTCTCTGCATATTCGGCAAGTTTTTCACCTGAATATGTATGAGGATTTTTTCTTTGCTCCTCATATGCGTTGACATAAATATCACGCTTGATAATCTCGTTTATTTCGTCAACGGAATATTTACTCAATTCCTCGGGACTGTATTCATTTACAACTTTTCCGTGCACGGGACCGTTTCTGCCGACATGTGCCCATCTCGGCTTGCGAAGATATCCGCCGACTGTTCTGAATGTTATAAGAGCAACTCCGGAATCCTTAACAAGCTTGCCTGTGTTGGGGGAAATATAGCCCGTTTCACCGTTTGTTGTAACCATACCTTCGGCGTGAAGTCCTACGGGAATATCTGCTCGGAGGTTTTCGAGAATTTCCTCAACCAACATATCCGAGGATTTATTTCTTTCTTTTACAATAACACCCTCAAGCGTTCCGAGAAGAAATTTTGCAATCGGATTAAGTCTTAAAAGGAAATCGGCAGCTACAAATCGAATGTATCTGTTCAAGGCAACCATTTGATAACCCGGATCATATATGTCGGTGTGGTTTCCGATAATAATAAAGGTTTCGTGTTTCGGGGTGTACGGCTCAACCGTTGCGTGAAGATTTTTCATAAGCTTCGGTGCGACAACAGCTATCATTACCTTGATAAATCTTTTTGCCGTTCCGTAGTATCTTCTGATTCTTTTTCTGCTTTTAGGCTTATCCATTCTTTTCTGCTTCCTCTTCAAGTGTATGATATGCTACTTTACCTACAAGTGTTCTCGGCAAAGCGTCTCTGAACTCAATTTCCTTGGGCCACTCATACCTGTCAAGATAAGGCTTGCAGAAGTCCTTAATTCTTTCCTTTTCGCCTGCGGTTGCGGGAACACCCTCGTTAAGAACGATATAAGCTCTGATTTTCTGCATCTTATAAGGATCTTTAACGCCGATAACACAGCAGTAGTTAACATCGGGACACTTGTCAATAACATCTTCAATTCGTGACGGATAAACGTTGTAACCGCTTGTAACGATCATACGCTTAATTCTCTGCTTGAAGTAAACAAAGCCCTCGTCGTCCATATAGCCCATATCGCCCGTAAAGAGCCATTTTGTACCGTTTTCGTCATATTTAAGAGTGTCGTTTGTCTCTTGCTCCTCTTTAAGATAGCCGAGCATAAGAGTCGGACCTGAAAGTATGATTTCGCCGTCCTTGCCGAGCGGCACCTCGTTAAATGTACCCGGTTCAACAATTTTATAAGTAGTATCACGCAAGGGAAGACCGATACTGCCGGGCTTTGAACGGTCAAAGGGAGTAACACAGCTTGCTGTAACACATTCGGTAAGACCGTAGCCCTCACGGATTTGAATGTTTGCGTTGTGGTCTCTCAAGAATTTATCGGCTTTCTTTTTAAGCTCGGGGCTTAAAGCGTCGCCGCCCGAGAATACACCGACAAGGAAGGAAAGATCCTGACCGTTGAAGCGGTCTGTTTCAAACAATGCCTGATAAAGCGTCGGAACGCCTGCAATGAAGTTCGGCTTTTTCTTTAAAACTGTTTTTGCATAAGAATCGGTTGTAAACTGCGGCATAAGAATACAGCGTGCACCGTTAATAAGTATTGTGTGAATACCGATACCGAGACCGAAGCCGTGAAAAATCGGCATAACCGAAAGGAACGAGCACTTGTCGTTGAGATTAACGCCGCAAATTTCAGCAATTTGCATACCGATAGCGTTAAAGCTCAAGTCAGAGAGCATAATACCTTTTTGCTTTCCGCTTGTACCGCCGCTGTAAAGGATAACGGCAGTTTCATCCTTTCTGTAATCAACAGGGGGAAGTGTAACGCCCTTTCCTGATTTTACAAGGTCCGTCCAAAGAAAATCCCCCTTTCTGTCGGGGTACTTCATATTCTTAGTGTTCTTTGCAACGCAGTAAACAACACCGAGCGGAAGCGGTAATTCGTCCTGAATTCTTGCAACGATAATTCTTGCGTTTGTGCTTGATTCGTCAACCGCTGCCTTGACCTTTTCATAAAACATATCCATAGTAAGAATCATTTTGCTCTCTGAAAAATCAAGATAGAAAGTGATGTTTTTCTGTGCCGAAAGGGGGTGCACCATATTTGCAATAGCACCGATTCTGTTAAGTGCATAAAGGCAAATAATTCCCTGCGGAGTATTAGGCATACAAATTGTAACCTTATCGCCACGCTTAATGCCGTTTTTTACAAAGCCTCTTGCGACATCTTCAATATGTTTTACAAACTGAGTATATGTAGTAAGCTTGCCCTGAAAGTCATAAGCAATAGCTTTCGGGTAAGTGTTTTTTGCCATTTCAACGGCTCCGAACATTGTAGTTTCGGGGTACGGATGTACCTGTGGTGTGGGATCAAGTTTGCTTCTTTCCATTTCTTCTCCTCGGTTCCTTTTAATAATCACATAATATTATAGTCAATTTAATGACCGATTGCAATATTAAAACATTAAATTATGAACTGAGTATAAATAAATGGAAAAAAGGAGCAAAATTTTGATGATAAATTTAATAATTGTCGGCGAAATGGAATTATATCTCATAGTGTATGGCGGTGGCTTGCTACCGCCGTTTAATCACAACAAATTAACGGTTACAAATAATTATATTTTTATATTATATCGTAGGGGCGAACTGGGTTCGCCCGTTTTTAATTTGCTATGAATTGACGGGCGACCGAGGGTCGCCCCTACGGTTGTCCGTTTATTTTAATATCATTTTATATGAAAATTTTCACAAGCTACGAATCAATAGTTGAAATTCCCATTGTAATTTCTTCAAGCACATCAAGGAGCACCTTAACCGTGTCAAGTGATGTAAAGGTTGTAATTCCGTTTTCAACAGCGCAGTTTCTGATTGCAACGCCGTCCTCATAGTGAACGCCTGAGAGAATTGCCCTTGTGTTCACAATATAACTGACATAGCCTGCTCTTATCGCTTCAAGGATTTCCGTACTACCCTCGCTCAGCTTTTTCAAAACTCTTGTTCTTATACCGTGAGCCTTTAAGAAATCCGCAGTACCGATAGTCGCCTCAATATTAAAGCCCATATCGTAAAAGCGTTTTACAAGCGGCAGTGCTTCCTCTTTGTCCTCGTCGGCAAGGGTTACGATAACAGTACCGTAGTTTTGCAGCTTTAACCCCGAGGCGATAAGAGATTTGTACATAGCTCTGTGAAGCTTATCATCATAACCGATAGCCTCACCGGTTGATTTCATTTCGGGTGAAAGATATGCGTCCATACCACGAAGCTTTGAGAATGAAAAAGCGGGGGATTTAACATACCAACGATTTTTTTCTTTGGGATAAAGCTCGAAAATTCCCTGTTCCTTTAAGCTTATTCCGAGAATTGCATAAGTCGCAATATCCGCAAGTGAATAACCTGTGGATTTTGAAAGAAAAGGAACTGTTCTTGACGAACGTGGATTTACTTCGATTATATAAACATTCTCGTTTTCATCAACGATAAATTGTATGTTGTAAAGACCGACAATGCCGATTCCCAAGCCGAGCCGCTTTGCATAGTCAAGGATGGTGCCTTTTACCTTGTCCGATACGCTGAAGGTTGGATATACGCTCATAGAGTCTCCCGAGTGAACGCCCGTTCTTTCGACAAGCTCCATAATTCCGGGGATAAATACATCCTTTCCGTCGCAGATGGCGTCAACCTCAAGTTCTTTACCTTTTATATATTTGTCAACCAATACAGGCTTGTTTTCGTCAATCTCAACAGCTGTTTTAAGGTAGTGACGAAGGTCAGCCTCTTTTGCGACGATTTGCATTGCCCTGCCGCCTAAAACAAATGACGGGCGAACAAGCACAGGGTAACCGATTTCTTTTGCGGCACATATTCCGTCCTCAATGTTAGTAACGGCACAGCCCTTTGGCTGCGGAATATTAAGCTCAACAAGCAGCTTTTCAAACAAATCTCTGTTTTCGGCTTTATCTATTGCTGCACAGTCCGTTCCGATAATTTTTACACCGTATTCGTCAAGCGGCTCTGCAAGATTTACAGCCGTCTGACCGCCGAGAGAAACAATAACGCCGTCAGGACTTTCAAGCGTTATAATGTTCATTACGTCCTCAACGCACAGAGGCTCGAAATAGAGCTTGTCGGAGGTTGTGTAGTCGGTTGAAACGGTTTCGGGATTATTGTTAATTATTATAGCCTCGTAGCCTGCTTCCTTAATTGTCTTTACGGCGTGAACGGTTGAGTAGTCAAACTCTACCCCTTGACCTATACGAATCGGACCCGAGCCGAGAACAATTATTTTTTTACGGTCGGACACAACGGACTCGTTTTCCTCTTCGTAGGTTGAGTAAAAATAGGGAACATAGCTTTTGAATTCGGAGGCACACGTGTCAATCATCTTGTATGTCGGCATAATACCGTGCTTTTTACGCAATTCAAAAATTTCTCTCGATGTCATATCCCAGAGATAGCCGATTTCAATATCGGAAAATCCGTTTTTCTTTGCATATTTAAGATAATCAACGCTACCGCTGTTTGCTTTCAATTCTCTTTCAATATCAACAATATTCCTTATTTTTCTTAGGAATAAAAGGTCGATTTTTGTAAGCGAATTCAGCTCTTCGACGGATATGCTTCTGCGTAACAGCTCGGCAAGTGCAAAAATTCTGTCGTCAGTTCCTATTTTGATATATTCACACAAGTCCTCGGTAGACATATCGTCAAATTTAGCTATATGGAGATGATACGCACCTATTTCAAGTGAGCGAACAGCTTTTAACAGGCTTTCCTCAATCGTTCTGCCTACGCTCATAACCTCGCCCGTTGCTTTCATTTGTGTACTCAAGGAATTATTTGCATCTGTGAATTTGTCAAACGGAAAGCGTGGCATTTTCGTTACAACATAGTCAAGTGCAGGCTCAAATGAAGCAAGTGTATTTGCAAGATGAATTTCATCAAGGCACAGTCCAACGCTTATTTTGGCGGAAACTCTTGCTATCGGATAACCGCTTGCCTTAGAAGCGAGTGCCGAAGATCGTGATACTCTCGGGTTTACCTCGATAAGATAATATTGGAACGATTTCGGGTCAAGCGCAAACTGAACGTTACAGCCGCCCTCGATTTTCAAAGCTCTGATTATTTTAAGTGCGCTGTCACGGAGCATATGGTATTCCTTGTTTGTAAGCGTTTGCGAGGGACAAACGACAATTGAGTCGCCCGTATGTATTCCAACAGGGTCAACATTTTCCATATTACAAATTGTGATAGCGGTGTCCTCCGAGTCACGGATAACCTCATATTCAATTTCCTTGTAGCCCTTGACGCTTTTTTCAATAAGCACCTGATGAACAGGGGATTGAGCTAACGCATTTTTTATAAGCTCTGTAAATTCCTCTCTGTTTTCGGCAAAGCCGCCGCCCGTTCCGCCGAGTGTGAACGCAGGTCTCAAAACAACGGGATAACCGATTTCTTCTGCAACCTTAAAGCCCTCTTCTTCTGTGTTTGCAATTTCAGACGGGAGAATCGGCTCGCCTATGTTAACGCAAAGCTCCTTGAAAAGCTCTCTGTCCTCGGCTTTTTTAATGCTGTCGCTTTTTGTGCCGAGCAGCTCGACGTTACATTCACGAAGAACGCCCTTTTCCTCAAGCTGCATTGCAAGATTAAGTCCTGTCTGTCCGCCTATACCTGCTAAAATAGCGTCGGGACGCTCTTTGCGCACGATTTTAGCAATGTATTCAAGAGTCAGCGGCTCCATATATACCTTATCCGCTATTGCGGGGTCGGTCATAATGGTAGCAGGGTTTGAGTTGCAGAGAATTACCTCGTATCCTTCTTCTTTAAGTGCAAGGCAAGCCTGTGTGCCGGCATAATCAAATTCAGCTGCCTGACCTATAACAATAGGACCCGAGCCGATAACAAGAATTTTATTTATATCAGTTCTCTTAGGCATTTCGGCTTTCCTCCATCAAATTTATAAATTTATCAAACAGATAAGTGCTGTCCTGCGGTCCGGGGGCGCTTTCAGGATGATATTGTACGGCAAATACCTTGTCTCTTTTACATTCGACGCCCTCAACGGTATCGTCAAGAAGATTGATATGCGTTACGGTAAGCTCGGTGTCGTTCAAGCTGTTCTTTTCAACTGCATACGAATGATTTTGCGAGGTTATTTCCACTCTGTTTGTCAAGAGATTTCTGACAGGGTGGTTGCCGCCACGATGACCGAATTTGAGTTTATACGTCTTTGCACCGTATGCGAGCGAAATTATCTGATGACCGAGACAAATTCCGAATATCGGGCAAAATCCACGCAAGCTTTTAATTGTGTTTATAACTTCGGGGACATCTGTCGGATTGCCCGGACCGTTTGAAATAAAAATGCCGTCGGGGGAGAGCGATTTTATAATTTCGCTGTCGGTATCAAACGGAACTGCGGTAACATTGCAGCCGATACGGTTAAGCTCTCTGACTATGTTTTGCTTCATTCCGCAGTCAATGGCAACAATGTGAAATTTTGCGTTATCAACATTGTAGGTCGTAATCTTTTTTCTGCTGACACGGCTTACTGCGTCGTGCGGTACTTCTGTGCTTGAAAGGATTTTTAATCCGTCCTCAACCGATGTTTCGGCAGAGGTTAAAAGAGCTTTACAGCTGCCGAAATTTCTTATTTCACGTGTGAGCTTTCTTGTATCAACTTGAGAAATACCTGCTATGCCGTATCTGAGCATAACCTCCTCAAGCGTTGCCGTGCTTCTGAAATTAGACGGCTCAGGATTGTATTCTCTGACAATCAAAGCGCTTACGGTAGGGGTTTCGGTTTCGTAGTCGTCGTCTGCCATACCGTAGTTCCCGATAAGCGGATATGTAAACACGACGCCCTGATCGGTGTAGGACGGATCGGAAAGAATTTCCTGATATCCTACCATAGAAGTATTAAAAACGATTTCCACAACCTTGTCGCTTTGGTCAGCAAAGCCTATGCCGAGGTACTGTGAGCCGTTTTCCAAAATTATTTTTCTATCGGGCTTTTTAATCATTACTTACTCCTCCTGCTTTCAAGAGAGGCACCGATAAAGCCTTCAAACAACGGATGAGGTTTATTTGGTCTTGATTTGAATTCGGGATGAAATTGAACACCTACATAAAACGGTCTGTCGGACAATTCAACCGTTTCAACAAGTCTGCCGTCGGGAGATAATCCGCTGAGGGTCAGACCTGCCGATGTCAACGCTTCTCTGTATTCGTTATTAAACTCGTATCTGTGACGGTGACGTTCTGAAATTTCGGTGGATTTATAGCATTTTTCCATTGTGGTATTAGGCTGAATACAGCAGGGATAAGCACCGAGACGGAGAGTACCGCCTTTGTCAATATCATCACTTTGACCGGGCATAAAATCAATTACCTTATTTTTGCAAAACTCATCGAATTCTCCGGAATGTGCATCGGAAATTCCCGCAACATTGCGAGCATACTCGATAACAGCAATTTGCATACCGAGGCAGATACCGAAATACGGAATAAAGTTTTCTCTTGCATATTGCGCTGCAAGTATCATACCCTCAATACCCCTTGAGCCAAAGCCGCCCGGTACGATAATTCCGTCAAGATCTGCCAATACATCGTTTACCGTTTCTTTTGTGATTGTTTCCGAGTCTATCCAATGGATATTTATATGAGAGTTGTGGGTATAGCCTGCGTGACTTAATGCTTCGGCAACCGACAAATAGGCGTCATGCAGTTGTACGTATTTTCCGACAAGTCCGATGTCAACCGTATATTCTCTTTTCTTTATTCGTTTAACCATACTCGTCCATTCGTCAAGGTCAGCCTTCGGAGCATCAATACCGAGTTCACGGCATACAACACTTGAGAAGTTCGCTTTTTCAAGCATTAAAGGTGCTTCGTAAAGACAGGGGAGAGTTATGTTTTCGATTACGCAGTCGGGCTTAACGTTACAGAACATTGATATTTTCTGAAAAATGGATTTTTCAAGGGGCTTGTCGCAGCGTAGAACTATTATGTTCGGGTTGATACCCATGCCTTGTAATTCCTTGACTGAATGTTGCGTGGGCTTTGATTTGTGTTCGTCGGAGCCGCTTAAAAACGGTACAAGCGTTACATGTATAAACAAGCTGTTTTCCCGTCCGACCTCAAGTGAAATCTGCCTTACCGCTTCAAGAAACGGCTGGCTTTCAATGTCGCCGATTGTTCCGCCGATTTCGGTAATTACAACGTCTGCTTCTGTTTTTTTGCCGACTGAATATATGAATTCCTTTATCTCGTTTGTAACATGAGGAATAACCTGAACTGTTGAGCCGAGGTATTCGCCACGTCTTTCCTTGTTAAGAACATTCCAATAAACCTTACCTGTTGTGAGGTTCGAATATTTGTTTAAGTCCTCGTCTATAAATCTTTCATAATGTCCGAGGTCAAGGTCGGTTTCAGCACCGTCCTCTGTAACATAAACCTCGCCGTGCTGATACGGGCTCATAGTGCCGGGGTCAACATTGATATACGGGTCAAGCTTCTGCGAAGCGACCTTTAAGCCCCTTGATTTCAAAAGTCTGCCGAGAGATGCGGCGGTAATTCCTTTTCCGAGTCCCGATACAACACCGCCTGTTACAAAAATGTACTTTGTCATAATTTTCACCTAACCTTTTTTATTTTCACTGATTTTGTTTTCAAACCTTGATTTTTCGGAATGTACAGACGGACATATGGGGTATTTACCATCAAAACAAGCTGTACAGAAGCCTGTGTCCTTTCCGGTGAGAAGCCTTACATCCTCCATTCGCAGATAACCGAGCGAGGTAACGCCGATTATTTTTGCTATTCCTTCAATTGAGTGCTTATTTGCTATGAGTCCCTTTGCGTTGTCAATGTCTGTTCCGTAGTAGCAGGCGGATACAAAGGGCGGAGCGCTTATTCTCATATGTATTTCCTTAGCTCCCGCCGCCCACAGCAAATCAACGATTCGTCTGCTTGTTGTTCCTCTGACTATCGAGTCGTCAACGAGAACTATTTTTTTGCCTTTGATAATTTCCTTGATAGGGTTTAATTTTATATTAACGCCTTTTTCTCTTGAGCTTTGCTCGGGGGCGATAAAGGTTCTACCGATATACTTGTTTTTTGTAAATCCGATATTATACGGAATTCCCGATTCTGCCGAGTAGCCGAGTGCCGCTTCAAGTCCCGAATCGGGGACTCCGACAACAATATCCGCATCGACGGGATATGCTTTTGCAAGAAATCTTCCTGCTTGTTGACGTGCCATTGATACGCTTACGCCGTCAATGACCGAATCGGGGCGTGCAAAATAAATATATTCAAACACACAAAGACTTCTCGGTGTTAAATTGCAATGTGATGTGTCAAAATGTATTTTTCCGTTTTCGACAACAGCAATTTCACCGGGAAGTAAATCTCTGATATGTTTTGCGTTTACGGCATCGAGAGCACAGCTTTCGGAAGCGAAAACTATTGAGCCGTCCTGCATTTGTCCGTAGCATAGGGGGCGAAAACCGTTTGGGTCCCTGACCGCTATAAGCTTTGACGGCGACGAGATAACAAGGGAATATGCTCCCTTGATAATGTCCATTGCGGACGATACGGCTTGCTCGATGGACCCGCATTGAAGCCTTTGCTGAACTATAATATATGCGATAACCTCTGTATCCGTTGTTGTGTGAAAGATAGCTCCTTTTTCTTCGAGCATTTCCCTCAATTCAAAAGAGTTGGTAAGGTTGCCGTTGTGCGACAGAGCCATTTTACCCTTGTTATGATTTACCACAATCGGCTGGATATTTTCGGCACTGTCGCTGCCTGTCGTGGCATAACGAACATGACCGACAGCTATGCTGCCTTGCCCGAGTGAGTCTAAATCATTTTGAGAAAAGGCGTCGGAAACCAAACCGAGAGCCTTCTTTACCGAAAAAACGCCGTCATCGTTTACGACAATTCCTGCACTTTCCTGACCTCGGTGCTGTAAAGCGTAAAGTCCGTAATAGGTTGTCCTTGCGACGTCCGACACAGTTGGGGAATAAACTCCGAAAACGCCGCATTCTTCATGAATGGTGTTAAACATATAAAACCGCTTTCTATATAAACGTTTCGGGCTTCCGTAAAATACGAAAATCCGAAACGCTTTTAATTATATTATTTTACGCTGAACAGTATATCGCCGTATGAGGGATAAGGCCAAAACTCTTTTGCCGTACAGGTCTCTGCCTCGTCGCACAAGCTGCGCACCTCTTCCATCTTGGGAATAAGACTGTCACGAATAGCAAATGACTCTTTAGCTATATCGGTATAATCTGAAAGTGAAGCAAGTATGCTTTCAAGCTCATCGGTCTTAACAGCAATACCGTCATTGAGCTCTGAAAGCTTTTTGAGAACACTTGTTTCATATGAGCAGGGAATCGAACTGTCTGCAAGCCTTTTGTTCTTAATTGCTTTTGCAAGCCTTGCCGTGTATTTTGCGATTGCAGGGGAAATGTCGATTTTTGACATTTCAATCATTGTTGACGCTTCAATAGAAACAGCCTTGCAATAGTTTTCAAGCATTATTTCACATCTTGAATTAAGCTCCGCAAAGGTAAACACCTTGTGTGAGGTCAACATATCAACATTTTTCTTGTCAAGAAGATGAGGCATTGCGTCGGGTGTGGTTTTGAGGTTTGATAAGCCTCTTTCCTCGGTAGCCTCTTTAATCCAAGCGTCATCATATCCGTTGCCGTTGAAAATTATACGCTTATGGTCTTTAATGGTTTTCCTAATCATTTCATGAAGCTTTTCTTCAAAGTTATCGGCGTTTTCGAGCCTGTCTGCATAGGTTTTAAGGCTTTCGGCAACAGCTGTGTTAAGCATTATGTTTGCACAAGCGATACTGTTCGATGAGCCGAGCATACGGAACTCAAATTTGTTTCCCGTAAATGCGAACGGAGAAGTACGGTTACGGTCTGTTGTATCCCTGTTGAATTTCGGAAGAACATCAACGCCGAGCTTTAATTTGGTCTTTTTAGCTGTTTCATAAGGAGTATCATTTTCGATAGCTTCAAGGACACCGTTTAATTCATCTCCGAGGAACATTGAAATAACAGCAGGGGGAGCTTCGTTTGCACCGAGACGGTGGTCGTTTCCTGCGGTTGCAACCGAAAGTCTCAAAAGGTCCTGATAGTCGTCCACAGCCTTGATAACGGCACAAAGGAAAAGCAGAAACTGAGCGTTTTCGTACGGTGTGTCTCCGGGAGATAAAAGGTTTATGCCTGTGTCGGTTGAAATTGACCAGTTGTTGTGCTTACCGCTTCCGTTTACGCCCGCAAACGGTTTTTCGTGAAGCAAACATACAAGACCGTGCTTGGTGGCAACCTTCTGCATTATTTCCATTGTAAGCTGATTGTGGTCTGTTGCAATGTTGGTGGTTGAATAAATCGGAGCTAATTCGTGCTGTGCGGGAGCTACTTCGTTATGCTCTGTCTTTGCAAGAATTCCAAGCTTCCAAAGCTCGTTGTTAAGATCCTCCATATATTCGGCAACCTTAGGCTTGATAACACCGAAATAGTGGTCGTCCAATTCCTGTCCTTTGGGAGATTTTGCTCCAAAAAGCGTTCTGCCTGTAAAACGAAGATCAGGACGCTTGTCATACATTTCTTTTGTAATAAGGAAATATTCCTGCTCGGGACCTACCGACGTTCTGACGCATTTTACATCATCATGCCCAAAGAGCTTGAGTATTCTCAAAGCCTGTACATTCAGAGCTTCCATTGACCTTAAAAGAGGAGTTTTCTTGTCAAGTGCTTCTCCGCCGTATGAGCAAAAGGCGGTCGGTATGCAAAGCGTTTTACCTTTAATAAAAGCATAGGAGGTAGGATCCCAAGCTGTATAGCCTCTTGCTTCAAAGGTTGCTCTTAAACCGCCCGAGGGGAATGATGACGCATCAGGCTCGCCCTTGATAAGCTCTTTTCCGGAAAATTCCATAATAACTCCGCCATCGGGCGAGGGAGAAATAAAGCTGTCGTGCTTCTCTGCCGTAATACCGGTTAAAGGCTGAAACCAATGCGTGTAATGTGTTGCGCCGTTTGCTACTGCCCAATCCTTCATTGCGGTTGCAACAGCGTTTGCGACCGTAATATCAAGCTGTACGCCCTCGTCGATAGTTTTTTTTAGCGAGGCATAGACATCATCTGAAAGATTTGCTCTCATAACTCTGTCGTCAAATACTTTGCATCCAAAAAATTCGGGTACGGTTTTCATAGTAATTCCTCTTTTCTAATAAAATTAAAGGCAACTGCACCCCAAAATACTCTTGGGCGCCGTCGCCTTTTATTGTAAAAATAGAGATAGGGCGTCTTTAAGCCCTAAGACTTAAAGACGCCCTTGTCTTTATGCAAGAAATTATACTACCGAGAAAAAACGTTGTCAAGAAAAAATTATTATTTTTTTATAATTTTTTTGTGAGCAATGCATTATTAAATCTACAGTCGTAAAATTCATAAAATCCGCACTTTTTATAAAAACGGTAAGCATCCGATTTTTTGCTTATACCGCATATCGACAGATGGGAGCAGCCGCTTTTCTTTAGGTGCTCGCAAAGCGTGTTTATCAGCTCGCTTCCGTAGCCTCTGTGTTGATATTCGGGTAAAATATCAATATGCAAATGGACTGGATACTTTTTCATTTTTTTCATTTGCATAAGATAAAAAATCAAAACAGAGCAGGAGGGAAAATGTGTTCTTGCGACACGCCTTAAATAAATATCTCTGTTCTTTTTAATGAATTTGTTGTAGTCCGCACTGCAAAGAATATATCCGACTGCTTTTCCGTCGCCGTTGTCCAATACAAATATATTCTCAGGCTCTTGCTGTGTGAAATAATCATTGTAAATTATCGGTACACATTCCAAAAGCTTTTTATTCTTTTTGAATGTCGGGTCGGCGGTTTCAATGCAGATATTTCGGACAGCTTCTCTGTCTGAAGGGACATATTTTCTTATAAAAGGCTGCTTTTCCATATTCATCTCCGTAAAATCAATTACTGAAATTCCTTTTTGTTTGTTTAATTGCAGTTTCGTTACAAACAGTCATAAGACACAAAAGAGCCGCTAAAACATAAGGTACTATTTTAAATGTTGTACCCGTTGCGGCATAACCTAATGTTAGCTGAAATGCAAATCCGACGGCATACGCACCGCCCATATGAAAGCCCGTTAAATCAGCCGAAAACTCCTTGCCGAAGCGAGAGGGAACGGCGTGTAAAACGCTCGGGAACACGGGTCCGAAGCCTAAACCGATGAAAAACAGACCTATAAGTGCTTTACTTCCGATAGGCAAAATTAAAATAAGCATACCGACGAAGGAGGCAACTGCACCAATTCTTATCATATTATTGTCGCCGAGTTTATCTGAAACAAAGCCCGATAGCAATCTGCCTGCCATTATTCCGCCGAAATATACAGAAACCCACCTTGCCGCAGTATCAGCACCTATTGAATAGACGTTGACGGCATAGGAAGCACCCCAAGTGCCGACAATGAACTCCATTGAGCAGTAAAACCCGAGTGCGAGAATACTCGGTAATAAGCCTTTGAACTCTGATAATTTCAGTTTCCTTTTTTCATTCTTCTCAATAGCTTCTTGCGAACTTTCTTTATCCTTTTTTATCCATTTCGGAAGCATAATTCCTACTGCGGCGGCAATAGCAAATTGAATGACGGCGAGAACACGGTAGCCGTTTCTCCAATTTCCTTGTTCTCCGCCTAAAAAAGCAGACATTATGGCGGGACTTAATGTAACCCCGATGCCCCAAAATGCGTGAAGCCAAGACATATGCCTTGCTTTAAAATGCAATGAAACATAGTTGTTAATTCCTGTATCAATAGCACCTGCGCCGTAACCCATAACTACCGCAAAGAACATCATTACCCAAATGTTTGGTGAAAAGCTCATTCCGATAAGTCCTATTGCGGTGAGAAGTATAGAAAAGAATGTAACTTTCGGTGTTCCGAATTTTCGAAGTACAAATCCTGCGACAAAACTCGCACCGCCCGAGCATATACCCGTAATAATACTGTAAATTGAAGCGAACGACTCTGCAATTCCGAATTCGGTATGTACAACGGGCCAAGCCACGCCGAAAACGCTGTCGGGCAGACCTAACGAAATAAAGACTACATATATCAGTACAAGTATTGAAACCAAAATAGTTCTCCTTAATTATAGATTAAAGCACACATTCCATTGTCCTGTGTTCAATTCCTGCGTCGAGAAAAATATCGGAAACGCAAACAAAGCCACAGCTCTCATAAAAAGGAATAGCATGACATTGTGCGCCAAGTGTTATTCTACTGTTACCACGCTTTTTACATTCTTTCTTCAAAAACGACATTGCGGCATAACCATAGCCTTTTCCACGCATTTTGGGAAGAACGCAAAGCCGTTGCATATGTGCAATCTCGGAGTTGTCATATATTAGACGAAAGGTACCTACATTAGCGCCGTTGTCGGTTATCAAAAAATGCTCACACTTGTCATTTCTTCTGTCATAATCGTCAATTTCAAGTTCTGAGGGCACATTCTGTTCATCAATAAATACTTTTCTTCTTATTTCAAGACAGGCTTTTATATCGTCTGTTTTGATAATTTTAATATTATTCGATTCCGACAAATTCATATCCTGCCTTTTCCACAGCTTCTTTAATTTTGTTACTGTCAACCGCACCGCTTGCCTTTATGACAGCCTGTGCATTCTTGAAATCTGCGGTAACCTCCGTTACGTTTTCAAGCTCTTCAAGAGCCGTTTTAACGTGATTTTCGCAATGCGGACACATCATACCGTTGATTTTAACTGTAATTTCCATTTTTTTATTCTCCTTTTTTGAATGTGATTTATTGGTTTTTCGGTCATGCTTCGCACTATAAATTTTACAGAAATTCAATCTTAAAGCATTCATTACAACGCAGAAGCTCGACAAGCTCATTGCCGCCGCACCGAACATAGGATTTAATGTAATGCCGAATTTCACAAATAAGCCTGCTGCAAGCGGTATACCGATTGAATTGTAGAAGAATGCCCAAAATAAATTTTCGTGAATATTTTTGAGCGTACTGCGGCTAAGTCTAATTGCTGCCGGTACGTCCCTTAGACTGCTTTGCATTAAGACGATATCGGCAGAGTCAATAGCAATATCCGTGCCTGCCGCAATAGCCATTCCGATATCGGCACGGGTAAGGGCAGGGGCGTCGTTTATTCCGTCGCCCACCATAGCAACAGAGCCTTCCTTTTGAAGCGAACGTATTACCTCGTCCTTGCCGTCGGGTAAAACGCCTGCGATAACCTCGTCAACACCCGCTTTTTTACCGATAGACTTTGCGGTTTTTTCGTTATCTCCGGTAAGCATTATAACCCGAATTCCCATATTTTGCAATTCTTTTATAGCTTCGGGACTGTCTGATTTTATTACATCCGCAACGGCGATAATTCCCAAAAATTTATTATCGTATGCAAAGAACAGGGGAGTTTTACCCTCGCTTGAATATTTATCGGCGATTTTGGTAATATCACTCGGCAAATCGACTTTATCGCTTATATATTTGAGATTTCCGCCGAAAATATCCTTGCCGTTTAATTTTGCTTTAAGTCCGTTGCCTGAAACAGCCTTGAAATCTGTAATTTCTTCGGTTTTAATTCCGTCCGCTTTTGCTCTTTCGGTTATTGCAAGGGCAAGCGGGTGCTCGCTTTGACTTTCTAAAGATGCGGCAAGTAATATCAATTCTTTTTCGCCTGTAATAGGCGAATATATATCTGTTACCTGAGGTTCTCCTTTTGTGATTGTTCCTGTTTTGTCGAGAACAACCGTGTTGATTTTTCCTGTCTGCTCAAGACTTTCAGCTGTTTTAAATAGTATTCCGTTTTTTGCGCCTACGCCGTTTCCGACCATAATCGCAACGGGTGTTGCAAGTCCGAGGGCACACGGACAGCTGATAACAAGCACGGAAATTCCTCTTGCAAGAGCATATCCGAAATTTCCGTTTACTATAAGCCAAACAGCCGTTGTAGCAAAAGCTATTGCCATTACAACCGGAACAAATACGCCCGATACTTTGTCAGCAATCTTGGCAATAGGTGCTTTTGTTGCAGAAGCGTCACTTACGGTTTGAATTATTTTTGAAAGCGTAGTGTCCTCACCGATTTTATCGGCTGTACATTCAAGATACCCCGAAGTGTTAATTGTACCTGCATAAACTTTATCGCCAACCGATTTTTCAACAGGCAGGCTTTCTCCCGTGAGAGCAGACTCATTTACTGCACTTTCGCCCTTTATAACTGTTGCATCTGTGGGAATGCTCTCGCCGGGCTTTACCGCAAATATATCTCCGGCTTTTACTTCTTCAACAGGCACTTCTTTATATTCGCCGTTTTGAATGATTATTGCTGTATTCGGCGCAAGCCTTATCAAAGACTTTAATGCGTCTGTTGTTTTTCCCTTTGCTCTTGCTTCAAGAGTTTTACCTACGGTAATAAGGGCGAGTATCATTGCAGAGCTTTCAAAGTAAAACTCCGACATATAGCCCTCTACTGCTAGCATATTTCCGTCAACCTGCGCCCTTGTCATAGCAAAAAGAGCATAGGTGCTGTACAAAAAAGCCGCTGTTGAGCCGAGCGCAACAAGAGTGTCCATATTAGGAGCTCTTTTAAGTAACGCTTTGTAACCGCTGATAAAAAAGCGTTGATTTATTACCATTATGATAACCGTCAGCAAAAGCTGGGTAATTCCCATTGCAATATGATTATCCTCATAGAATTTCGGCAGCGGAAAGCCCCACATCATATGACCCATTGAGAAATACATCAGTATTACCAAAAATACAACCGAGCTTACAAGTCTTTTTACAAGCTTCGGTGTTTCCTTGTCCTCAAGCTCATTATATGCGCTGCTCTTACGTTCTTTGTTACCGTCTTTCAAGGAAGCGCCGTAGCCTGCCTTTTCTACGGCTGAAATTATATCCTTTGCCGAAGCAGTGCCCTCAACGCCCATTGAATTTGTCAGCAGACTTACCGAGCAGGAGGTGACACCGTCAACATTATTAACGGCTTTTTCAACTCTTGCGCTGCATGCGGCACAGCTCATTCCCGTTACTGAAAATTGTGTCATTTTACATCAGCCTTTCTATTTCATAAGCTTTGAAATAAGCTTCATTAACTCGTCGATTACTTCCTCGTCACCGTTTTTAATATCTCTGACAACGCAGGAGTGTATATGACGGGAAAGCAAATCTTTATTAAAAGAATTTATTGCCGCATTTACCGCCGCAGACTGAACAAGCACGTCTGCACAGTATGCGTCCTTTTCAATCATACCCCTAATTCCTCTGACCTGACCCTCGATTCTGTTTAGGCGGTTTATCAGCTTTTTCTTTTCCTCATCTGTCCTGTGTGTATTCTTTTCACAGGAACAACATTCTTTATTACATGACATATTAATCACCATAGCCTTTCAGACAACAAATAGTTTATTAAAAATCGCCGGTTTAACCTGCGTTGTCTGAACAGGCGTGTATGGTGATTTCTGCCATCTCAAAATTTTGCCAAAGGCAAATTTTGAGGGCAATATAATTATTAATAGTGTGATTTTTCACACTATTTCTCCTTTAACCGTTTTTACGCATTTATAATATACCCCTATGGGGTATTTGTCAATATAAATTTATAAAAAACCGACATAACCTTTACGGCTATGTCGGCGTGTTGATTTCTATACATATTTTAATAGCTCTATGGCTTTTGCGATAATCTCTGCGTGGTCGAAAGCGAGCTTTTCTTTACTTGTATACTCGATTTTTCCGTTTTCGCATTTGAAGGATATAACGCAATCGCCATTATCAAGCGTAATTATCTGATTTTTAACTGTCAGGTCAAACCATTCGGCGTTTTTTGCGTCATCTCCCGCAAGTGCTTTACATTCGGTAAAATTAACCTTGCAAAGATACGCTTGCGTAACAACCCAACCACGAGGGTCTCTGTCAGGCTTGCTGAAAAGACCGACAGGGGAGATGCACTCGGAATTAACCCCGGTTTCTTCAAGCAATTCTCTGTGTGCGGTCTCTTCCATTGTTTCCGTTTGGCGTGAAAATCCGCCCGGCAACGCCCACATATTTATAAACGGGTGTCCGCCACGTTGTATCAAAAGTATTTTTTTCAGTTCGCCTTTTAAGCCGATAGCAACAATATCTGCGGTAAGATAAGGTCTCGGATAGTTCTTTTCTTTATATTTTTCTAAAAATTCTTCTTCGGTCAAGCCGTTTTTATCTCTAATTTTATCCATAATCTCTTCCTAAAAAAGAATCGGCTGCGGTGAAACAGCCGATTCGATTAAACAAAACTCAAGTTGATTAGAAATCAACCTCTGTATCATAATAGCAGCACTTGAGGAGCTTTTCCATTTCCTCAACAGAGGGCTGACGGGGGTTAGAGCCTGTGCAAGCGTCTGCAATAGCATTGACGGCAATATCATGAAGTCTCTCAAGGAATACATCCTCGGGAACAAAGCCGTTTTCGGTCGGATAGCTGTCTGCACCGTAGTTCTTAATGCAATGCGGAATGTTAAGCTCGTCGTTCATCTTACGAAGATATGCAATCAAAGCCGCAACCTTTTCATCATCGGAAGCTGATTTGTCGCAGATACCCATATAATCAACGATTACGCCATAACGCTTTTTAGCTGTTTCGTCTTTTGCGTTGAATGCGATAACCTTGGGAAGATACATAGCGTTTGCAGCACCGTGAATAATATGAGCGCCGTAGTCTGCAAATGCAGCACCTGTCTTATGTGCCATTGAGTGAACAATACCGAGAAGTGCATTTGAGAAAGCCATACCTGCAAGGCATTGAGCGTTGTGCATACGGTCTCTTGCGTCCATATCGCCGTTATATGACGGGACAAGGTCTTTCATAATCATTTCAATTGCGTGAATTGCAAGCGGGTCCGAATAATCGCTGTTAGCTGTTGAAACATAAGCCTCAACAGAGTGTGTCATTGCGTCCATACCTGTATGAGCGACAAGCTTTTTCGGCATTGTCTCAGCAAGCTCGGGGTCAACGATAGCGACATCAGGTGTGATTTCAAAGTCAGCTATCGGATATTTAATGCCCTTTGAATAGTCTGTAATGATTGAGAACGCAGTAACCTCTGTTGCAGTACCCGAAGTCGAAGAAACAGCACAGAAATGAGCCTTTTTACGAAGCTCGGGAAGTCCGAATACCTTGCACATATCTTCAAATGTGCACTCGGGATATTCATATTTAATCCACATTGCCTTTGCAGCGTCGATAGGAGAACCACCGCCGATTGCAACAATCCAGTCGGGCTGGAAGTCTATCATAGCCTGTGCGCCACGCATAACGGTCTCGACAGAGGGGTCTGATTCAATTCCGTCAAAAATTTTAACTTCCATACCTGCTTCTTTAAGGTATGCTTCAGCCTTGTCAAGGAAGCCGAAACGCTTCATTGAACCGCCGCCGACACAAATAATTGCTTTCTTGCCCTTAAAAGTCTTAAGAGCCTCGAGCGAACCTTTACCGTGATAAAGGTCTCTGGGAAGAGTAAATCTTGCCATAATTTTTTGCCTCCTAAAAAATGTGAATTCTAAAGCAAAAAGCTTTTTTAACAAAACAAATGATTGACAATAGTTTAACAATCATTTACGATATTATTATAGCATTTTCAAAAATAATTACAATACTTTTTTTATGAACTTTTTATGTTTTTTTGTGTAAAAATATGGTAAAATAATTTTGGATTAAATTTCACGGGCGGATAAAATGGAAACGATAAAAATTGTAAAATCCAACAGAAAAACTTTTTCTCTTGAAGTGAAGCGAGACGGCTCGGTTATTTTGCGTGCGCCGATATTTGCAAGCAATAGGCAAATTGAAGAATTTTATAATAAAAATAAAGCTTGGCTTGAAAAGCATATAATTGAAAATGAAAAGAGAATGGAAGAAAGTGGGTCTTGTCCTGCTTTTACCGATGATGAAATCAAAGCTCTCAAAGTAAGAGCAAAGCAATATATTCCGCAACGGGTAGAATATTGGTCTGATATAATCGGAGTGAAATACAATTCTGTTTCGATCAGAGCGCAGAAAACACGGTGGGGGAGTTGCTCGTCAAATGGTAACCTCAACTTTAATTGTCTTTTAATGCTTACAGATACAGAGGCGATTGATTATGTTGTAATTCACGAGCTTTGCCACATTAAAGAGCTTAACCATTCAAAGCGTTTTTGGTTGCTTGTTGAAGCGTATATGCCGAATTACAAAGAAGTACAGAAGCATATAAAGAATGTGGAATTGGAAATATTTTCAAGGCTGGAAAAATAGAAATAAGTTTTCTTTTGCTTGCTTTTTAATTTAATGTAAAAAAACTGTTGACAATTTATTAGTTTTGTAGTATCATATTTGAGCACTTGAGAAAAGTAAATATCGCGGGGTAGAGCAGTTGGTAGCTCGTCGGGCTCATAACCCGGAGGTCGTGAGGTTCAAGTCCCACCCCCGCAACCACCATAGGACACTAAAAATGATACAATTTTTAGTGTCCTACTTTTTGTCTCTTCAGCACAGAAATAAATCCTCGGTTCAACCGGGGGAAATAGAAATAATTGAATTAGAAAGAATTGACTTGGTTATATATATTGGTAAAATAAAATAAAAAAGGGTGAATTTTATGGAACAGGTTTTACTTGAAAAAATTAAGAAACTTGGGATAAAAGAATTTGAGAATTTTAATTCTTTAAATCTTATGGATGGAAATTACTTGAATATAGAATGTATACTTCCTAATGGGGATAAAACTAAAATTCTTGATAACGATACACAATACTATGCAAAACAGATTGATATTGAAGGAAGCGATAAATGTTATGGTGTAGCTGCTAATGAAAAGTTTATTGCTGTATATAAATATGGTTGTAATGGCGAAAATGCAGAACTTGTACTATGGAAAAAAATATAATTTCGATATTGATAAATATATAATTGTGTCAGTGTATTAAAAACACACTGACTTTTTTATATTTTTAGTTAAGAGTGAAATCGTAGTTTTTATCAAAAAAGTTTTATAAAAAACATAAATATACTATCAGTGTAATATGAGTTATATGATATATCAAGATGTTTTTCTTTCAGTATATTTTCAGCATTTTTCTGTTATCTATCTAAATAATGTTTTTTATTTTATACTAAAAATATTTGTTAGTTGTTTTAATGATAGTTTTGACTTTTATTAGGAATCTAGAGAAACTTCTTTTAGATTTTTGACTTTATCCATTTTACAAGTTTATATATTTTCATATAAACTACCATTCTAAATTTTACTTATGACTTTTATCTAAATAAATAATAATTTTATAGTATTATAAGCTTATTGTTCCATTTATAAAGTTAAAGAACAAGGAAAAATATTTGAAACATTTTTGGTGGTCATATTTTCAAGTACAGGGTCACATTTTTGAACGGGTGGTCACATTGTATCAAATATGCAGTACAAAGACATAAAAAACCTGTCTTTATGGCAGGTTTATTTTTTTGTTTAGGGTTATGGGCACGACGAGCGTGCTCGTTGAGACGAGCTCACACTCCGCTGCCGGTGGCAGAAAAAGGAGTGAAAAAACTGACAACACGGAAATATAACACAAATTAAAATACCAATTAAATGTCAATTCAAAAAATTATTTCTCAACCTGTTATTGACTTTATTGACTATTTTATATATAATATTTAAGCGTGATTTGCTGGTGTGGCGAAATCGGCAGACGCAAGGGACTTAAAATCCCTCGGTAGCAATACCGTACCGGTTCAAGTCCGGTCACCAGCACCAAACAACCTCCATTGCTTAATTGCAGTGGGGGTTGTTTACTTTTATATATTTAACATTTTCTATCTTAAAATATTTTCAGGAATTTTTCAAAATTCTATTGACAAATAATCGGTTTGGTGTTACTATGTTAGCACATTAGCACTTTACCACGATAAAGCAGTTTGAATTTTTCGATAATTTGGAGGAGAAAACAATGAAAAAAGTAATTGCAGTTATTTGCGCATTTGCTCTTGTGGCTTGTATGTTTGCAGGTTGCGGAGCTAAGAAAACAGAAACCTCGGACCTTGAATACGTTAAGGAAAAAGGTACTTTGGTAGTAGGTATTACAGAGTTTGAGCCTATGGACTACAAAAAAGCAGGCAGTGATGAATGGGTTGGCTATGATGCTGATATGGCAAGAGCTTTTGCAAAGAGCCTCGGCGTTGATGTAAAATTTGTTCTTATTGATTGGGACAACAAAGCGTTAGAGCTTTCCGATAAGAAGATTGACTGTGCATGGAACGGTATGACTCTTACCGATGAGGTTAAATCATCAATGGATTGTACAAAAGCTTATTGCAACAACGGTCAGGTTGTTATTGTTAATAAGGACGTAGCCGATAAGTATAACACCGTTGAAGCATGTAAAGATCTTAAATTTGCTGTTGAGGCAGGCTCGGCAGGCGAAAAAGCAGCTAAGGAGAACGGCTTTAACATAACCTCTGTTTCCGATCAGGCATCTGCTCTTTTAGAGGTTAAATCAGGCACATGTGACGCTGCCGTTATCGACAGACTTATGGCGGCTGCAATGGTAGGCGAGGGAACAAACTACGCAAACCTTACTTATACGGTTAATCTTTGCGACGAGGAATACGGTATCGGCTTCCGTAAGGGCAGCGACCTTGTTGAGAAAGCAAATGAGTTCTTGGCAGCTTCGGCAGCAGACGGTACAATGGAAAAGATAGCTGAACAATACGGCGTTCAGGCCTCGATTATTAAATAAGATAAGCTTATCAAAAATGAATATATTTTCCGAACAGAGAATACTTAGGTACTCTCTGTTTCGGTGTGTTAGGAGTTATTATGAGTCAGTTCGCAGAACAGTTCCCGATAGTTTTCAATGCGTTGAACGTCGGTTTCCTGCAAACCTTCAAATTGTTTATTTTTACATTGGTCGGTTCAATTCCACTCGGCTTGCTTATGTCGTTTGGCTCAATGTCAAAGTTTAAGCCGTTAAGAGTACTTATTAAAGTTTTAGTTTGGATTGTAAGAGGCTCGCCGCTTATGATTCAGCTTCTTATTATCTTTTATTTCCCCGGTCTTGTTTTCGGCGTTCAGCTTTGGGGAGGCGGAGAAAGCGGAAGATTTTTGGCGGCGTGCGTAGCGTTTATAATCAACTATGCGTGCTATTTTTCCGAGATATTCAGAGGCGGTATTGTCAGCGTTCCCAAAGGACAGCAGGAGGCAGGTATCGTACTCGGTATGTCTAAATCACAAATCTTTTTCAAGGTAACGCTTCTTCAAATGATAAAGAGAATTATTCCTCCGCTTTCAAATGAGATTATTACTCTTGTAAAAGATACATCGCTTTCAAGAATTATCGCTTTGCAGGAGATTATTTGGGCGGGTCAGTCGTTTATGAAAGGCTCACACGGTATTTCGGGCGTTATTTGGCCTTTGTTCTTTACGGCGGTTTATTATCTTGCGTTTAACGGCGTTTTGACTGTTCTTTTCTCAAAGCTTGAAAAGAAGCTTGATTATTTTAAGGTATAAGGGGGAGCGAAATGAATATATTGGAAATAAACGATTTACGTAAAACGTTTGATGATAACCAAGTGCTTAAAGGCGTTTCGCTTACTCTTGAGGAAGGCAAGGTTATGTCGCTTATCGGCTCGTCGGGAAGCGGTAAAACAACTCTTTTGAGATGCATTACAGGTCTTGAAAAGGCTGACAGCGGTATAATCAAGGTTGCCGGCAACACTCTTTTTGACGGCGAAAAGGCAGGAAAACGTACAAGCGAGGAAAACAGAAAAAATCAGCTGCTCACGGGACTTGTGTTTCAGAACTTCAATCTTTTTCCGCAGTACAGCGTTTTGAAAAATGTTACGCTTGCAAAAGAATTACTTTTGAAAGAGGAATTCAAGGCAAAAAAGGTTGATAAAGAAGAAAGAAAAAAACAGCTTACCGCACTTGAGGAAGAAGCAAAGTCAATTATTGCAAGTGTCGGTCTTGCGGAAAAGCTTGACGCTTATCCGTGCGAATTGTCGGGTGGTCAGCAGCAGAGAGTTGCCATTGCAAGAGCGCTTATGCTTTCTCCCAAGCTTTTGTGCTTTGATGAGCCGACCTCTGCACTTGACCCTGAAATTACGGGTGAGGTGTTAAAGGTAATTTCAAATCTCGCAAAAGAGGGCAGAACAATGCTTATCGTTACTCACGAAATGGGTTTTGCCAAAAGCGTTTCCGATAAGGTTGTGTTTATGGACGACGGCGTGCTTGCCGAGCAGGGTACTCCCGAGGAAATCTTCGACGCACCTAAAAGCGAGCGACTTAAAAGCTTCCTTAATTCAACATTGAGAATGTAAAAGTTTAAACCTCTCATCTTTGAGAGGTTTTTATTGAATTTAATGTAAATATATGGTAATATTAAACCAATAAATTGCGGAGGAATATGAAGCTTATGAATAAATGTATGTCTGTATGCAGGACTGTTGCATTGCTTCTTATACTTATTTTAACGTTTGGCTTTACTGTCTTTGCAGAACCCGAGGAAGGTGGTACAGAAGCACAGCCTCCCGAAGCTGTGACAACAGAACAGCAGGAAGAACAGCCTGATTCGCCTAAGCCCGAGGCACAGCAAAATAACAAAAAATCCTCAAACAGCGATCTTGCTTCTTTGAGCGTTATCGGTAAAAGGCAAGATGGGTCAAGTGTTGAAATTCAGCTTTCGCCCGAATTTAGGCGTTCGACGAGGACGTATTCGATTTCTGTTCCTTATGATGTGGTAAGTCTTGAAATCAATGCTGTTGCCGCCGACGGTAAATCGAGAATTGATATTCCGAAGGGCTATCTTACTCTTGATGTAGGCTCAAATAAATCCTTTGTCTATGTTATTGCCGAAAACGGTGCAAGACGTACTTATCAGATAAACAGCGTCAGAGCTTCCGAGGAAACAACAGTACCTGTTGAAACGGTAACCGCAGAGCCTCAAACTCAAGCACAGCCGACTACCGAACCTCAAGCTGTCAATAATGTAACACAAACAGAGGCGACATTAAACATACCCGTTGAAATTGAAAATACGCATAGCATTTATTATAAGCTTGCTATTGCATTTGCTGTTGTAGGTTTGGCTTTACTTGTTGTTGCCGTTGTTTTGTTTTACAGAAACAAGAGATTAAGGGAGGGCAGGTTTTAATGAAAAAGATTGTCTATGAGGAATGTCCGTACTGCGGCTCAAGGATGCTGGCATACGGTTATCAAACCGAAAATGCTTGTGCTTATACCGATGTCAGAGGCGGAGTTTTCGGCTCTCAAATTGTTCATACAATTTGCAAGGATTGCGGAAGCATAGTTTACAGCAGCGTTTTAAGACCTGAAATTTTCAAAGAGTTTCTTGACCCCGAAAGCAAGAAAATTTATGAGGAACAGGAAAAAGCAAAGCCTAAAAAAGAAAAAGAGGGCATATTGGAAATCATTGTTGATGATGAGGAAAAATAATTTAACAGCAATTTTTTACAGGAGGCAAATTTGTCTCCTGTTTTTATTTTATGGTTGACAAAACAGTATCACAAGCATATAATCATTCTAAATAGAACGATTGTTAGGAGATAAATATGTTCTTTTGGGATAAGCACAAAACCATAACGACCTGTTATGAATTGCTTTCGAGCAAGGTTTGTGATGAATACGGTCTTACTCAAATGCAGTATGATATTCTTATGTTTCTTCACAATAACCCTCAGCATAATACTGCTGCCGATATTGTAAAAATCAGAAAGTCAACAAAATCCCATGTTTCAACCTCGTTAAAGGGGTTGGAGGACAGGGGGCTTATTAAACGACTTCAAAGCGTAGAAAATAAAAAGCATATTGAAATCGTCCTTTTGGAAAAGGCGTACCCGATTATTGAAGATGGAATAAAGGCTCAAAAAGACTTTGCGAGCTATGTTTTAAGCGGTTTGACAAATGAGGAAAAGCAGATTTGTATGTCGGTTTTTGATAAGATTTGCTGTAATGCAGATGAATACTTAAAGAATCATTCGGAGCTGGAAAATGAAAAATAAGCTTTATGTTAAAAAGAGAACGCTGCTGTTGATTGCGGGAATTATATTTGCTAAGAATTATATTTGTTATAACAAATTAAATACAAAGGAGTAATTGTATGAAAGAAAAAAGTTATAAACCGCAGGTGCCGGATGTTATGGAAGCGATATTTGACGCTTGTTATTTAACATTTGACTTAATTGCGGGAATTTTATTCTTCGTATTCTCAAAGGGCAACGTTTTGTTTATCCTTTACGGAATACTTACATTTACGCTTTGCGGCGGAGATGCATTTCACTTGGTTCCGAGAATTATCAGGGCAGGTCGTGGAAGTAGTGAAAAATCAACAGACAGTTGGGCATAGGTTTGCAGGTATCATCAATTACAATGACGGTATTCTATATAATCTTACTCTACATTTGGAAGCTTACATTTCCCGAAATCAGCGCACCCGTTGCGATTGAGGCTATAATTTGGATTTCCGCCGTTATCAGAATTGTTATTTGCTTCCTTCCTCAAAATAATTGGTGTAGTGAAGACGGTAACATGAAGCTTTCTGTTATAAGAAATGCTGTTTTTGCGGTTACGGGTATCGGAGTTATCATTCTTTATGCAATTTCAGGCAATGCAAACGGTTATCATATGACAAGAATGGTTGCGGCTATAATTATTTCGTTTGGCTGCTATCTTCCCGTTACGTTATTCAGCAAAAAGATGCCTAAAATCGGCTTGCTTATGATTCCGAAAACCTGCGCTTATATCTGGGTAATCGTAATGGGCTTGCAGCTTTTATTCCGTGATTAATGAAAAGAGGTATATTTTATGCAAAATGAAAGATATTCTATTTTGTTCAGCAGCTTAACGGGCAACACAAGATACCTTGCAGATGCTCTTAAAGCGGCTTTACCAAAGGATAAATGTGATTATTTCGGTGAAATAACCGACGATTTACCCGAGTCTGATATTATATATGTCGGATTTTGGACCGATAAGGGGGTGGCAGACGGTAAGGCATTAGAATTACTTAAAAAGCTCAAAAATAAGAAAATATTTTTATTCGGTACGGCAGGCTTCGGCGGCAGCGACGAGTATTTCGAGAAAATCGTTTCCAAAACTAAGGAAGCTATTGACGAAAGCAACACTGTTATCGGCGAATATATGTGTCAAGGCAAAATGCCGCAGTCTGTAAAAGACCGATATATCAAAATGAAAGAGCAAGCAAATTGTCCTCCGAATATTGATATGCTGATTGAAAATTTCGACCGAGCATTATCGCATCCTAATAAGGATGATTTGGACAAGCTTGTTGAAGCAGCAGTCAAATAAAACAAAAATGACCTACAATTATTTGTAGGTCATTTTTTATAACGGCATTGCGCCGTAGTATACGAAATACAGATAAGCAATTACTCCTGCTTGCAAAATCATAATAACGGGAATACCTATCATAAACTTTTTGTGCTTTGTTTTGTGTCGTATTTTTTTCATTGTAATATACATTGCCAAAGAGCCGCCGAGTGCCGAAAGCAACAACAATGTTGACTCTCTTATTCGTCTTTTACCGCTTATCGCAGCCTTTTTGTCATAGACGGTTACTATTATGGAAATCAATGAAATAACAGCAAAATAAATTAAATAATAAATCATTTTATCACCGAATATATTATAGAGGTAATCATTTTTTGTGTCAAGAAGGTGTTAAAATGCGTAGATTTATTTTGATTTTTATTGTGCTGTCTTTTTTTCTCTCATCCTGTACAAGCACAAATATAACCGTGCCGAAGCAGGAGGAAAACAATATTAAAGGCACGGCAGAGCGTGTAAAAGCGGTATGGATAAATTATAACGAGCTTAGTATGAAATCTGAAGCCGATAAAAGTGAGAACGCTTTTAGAATCAAGGTTGAGGCGATGATGAAAAGCTGTGCAGAGTACGGCTTTAACAGAGCTTTTGTTCAAGTTCGTCCTTTTTGCGACGCTTTTTATAAATCGGAGCTTTTCCCTGCAAGCGAATATTTAAGCGGTGTTCAAGGCGAATATATCGGCTACGACGCGCTTGAGATTTTGTGTGAATATGCTCATAAGTATTCTCTGAAAATTGATGCTTGGATAAATCCTTACAGAGTATCATATAAAACCGATATTAACGCCTTATTCGAGGATAGCATTGCAAGAAAATGGTATTGTTCGAACGATAACGGCAGAAATGTAATCGTTCTTCCGAACGGTATATATTTTAATCCTGCGAAGGACGCCGTACACAAGCTGATTTTGGACGGTGTTCGGGAAATTATAAATAATTATAATGTTGACGGTATACATATGGACGATTATTTTTATCCGACGACAGACAGCACATTTGACGAAACGGAGTACGCAGAATATACAAACTCAGGCGGAAAAATGTCTTTAGACGAATGGCGGCGTGAAAATGTAAATTCCCTTGTCAGCGATATTCATACTGTTGTAAAATCAAAGGATAAACGCTTGATTTTCAGCATAAGTCCGTCTGGTGACATTGAAAAGAATGTTTCAAATTATTATGCCGATATACCTAAATGGTGTAAGACGGGCGGTTATGTTGATTTGATAATTCCGCAGCTGTATTACGGCTTTCAAAACGAAAGCAAGCCTTTTGAGGATATATGCTTGAAATGGCTTGCACTTGAAAGAAATGAAAATGTAAGCTTGTGCGTCGGACTTGCTGTATATAAATACGGTAAAGAGGATAGATATGCAGGTGCAGGTATTTCGGAATGGCAGGAAAATGCCGATATAATTTCTCGGCAAATCAAGTTTGTCGGCTCACAAAACGAAAGCGTCGGGATTGCTTTATATTCCTATTCCTATATTTTTTCAAAAAATAATGTAAACAATTATATTTTTGAGTTACAAACAATAAAAAGTATGATACAATGAACGTATATAAATTTTTTACGGAGCGCAGGAATGAAAAAGCAGATACTTAGAATTGCAGAAATGATGCTTTTAGCAGTCGTAACGGTCGGCATTTGTTTTGTCGGCTTAAAATACTTAAAGGAAGCACAGCCTCAACAGCCGAGAGTTGACGAAGCTGCAACATTGGCGCAGGCGATTCAAGAGGTTGCGGCAGAGGAAAAGACGCTTGTTATAACGTCTCCGACAGAAAGTAAAATTACCGTAAATGAGCCGTCTATAGTTTTTACAGGTGTTTGCAGACCGGATTTGCCGCTTACAATAAATGATATTCCGATCGAAAAGTCAGAGGACGGAAGCTTTTCGTATTCTTTGCAGTTGAACGTGGGTGAGAACACAGCTGTTATTACAAACGGCGTTGAAGCCTTTGAATTTAAGATTACATATAAATTTTCAATTATAAATTCCGTTTCTCCGAAAGGAAAGGTTTCTGTTGACGGCGGAACTGAAATCACGCTTACCGCCGAGGCTCTAAAAAACTCCGAGGTTTACGCAATGCTCGGAAAAGAGAAAATCACAATGTCCGTTGTAGCTTGCGGCGATGTGTTCGATACTTATCAAGCTGTTTTTACTGCTCCCGCTTCTGCAACGAAATCCGTTAAGCTCGGAAAAATAACCTTTTACGCTTCGCTTGACGGTATGAAGGACAGTATGGCGGGCGGTACAGTTATAATTAAGCCTGTTTCCTCTGCAAATGTTAATATTGAAACGGGTAGGGGCGAGGTAGTTCCTCCGAGCATTGACAGCAACGGTTTTGTAAATGTGCTGTCTCCGTATGTTGATCACCAAAAGGGAAACGCCCTGATGTGTATAGTGAATACAGACTATGCCGAGACCGTTCCCGCAAACACGGCAGATGATAAATCCAATCCCGAGTATACGCCTTTGATCAAAGGTACTGTTGACTACATAAAGAGCGAAGCTGTTTATGACAATACCGAGTATTATATTCTGCTTTCGGGAACAAAGGTTGAAAAAAAGAATGTTTCTTCATTTAACGGATATGTAATGCCGACCAATACCGCTACGGTTTCTTCAAACGAGAAAAGCACGGCTGAAATTACAATGAATTGGAAAGTGCCGTTTTACTCTGTTTTGCGAAATCAGTCGTATTATACGGGATATTCGGGCAGAAAATTTAATGTTTCTTCTTTTACATCAAAATATATTGATTTTGTGTTCAAATATACCAATGCGGCGGACGGCAGCGTGAAATTTTCAAAAAGCTCTGTTGTAAGCTCTGCCGAATGGGTAAATGTCGGTAATGACGGTACAGCTACTTTAAGAGTTTATCTTAAAAATCCCGGTAAGTTTTACGGATATAAGGCTTACTATTCTTCTGATAACCGTCTTGTGCTGAGATTTAATGAAAAACCGCACTCAAAAGGTGCAACCGTAGTAATCGACCCGGGACACGGAGGCAAGGACTGCGGTGCTATTGCGGTAAACGGCACTTATGAGTCAAAACTTAATTTGTCGCTTGCAATGAAGGTTAAAGCTGATTTGGAAAGCAAGGGCTTTAATGTCAAAATACTCCGTACGGGCGATACAAGCAAAACGCTTGATGAGCGTCAGGCTCTTGCAAGAAGCCAAGGCGGCGATATATTCGTTTCTCTTCACCACAATTCCTCTCCAAGCTCATCTTTAAGCGGAACAGAGGTTTATTATTACAGAGCTTATTCGAAACCGCTTGCGTCAAGTATTCACGCAAGGCTTGCCAATGAATGGCGAAGCGTTTATTCCAATAATTCTAATATGTATAACAAAGTTGTTGCACCTGACGGCGGAGTCAGATACTATCCGTTCAGGGTTACAAGAATTGAAGAGTGCCCTGCGGTGCTTGTTGAATGCGGCTATCTGTCAAATCCGACCGAATGTACGTATGCCTGCGACGATAATGTAAATTCTCGTATGGCTAAAGCAATAGCACAAGGAATTGAGGATTATTTTAATAATTTATGATTTGTGCCGTTCGAAATATATAACCAATACAAAAACACCCGTAATCTCTGATGATTACGGGTGTTTTGATATGTAGGTTGTTATTTCAAATTGCTCACGTGATAGCTCAAGGTCATTAGGCTGTCTGAAAGGTGTACATTTTCAACGGCGACATCCGGATGCGCCGAAGCTATGTCGTAATGGCTGAAATTCCAAAAGCCTTTTATTCCGAGAGTAATAAGCTCGTCGGTAATTTCTTTTGCATTATCGCTCGGTATACACAAAACCGCAACAACAGGGGAGTTGTCCTTACAGAAATTATACATTCCGCTTATGTGTCTTATCGGAATGTTTCTGACAAGCTGACCTGCAAGTGCTTCGTTTTTATCGAATATACCAATAAGATTAAAGCCTCTTTCCTCAAACGACATATGAGAAGCAACGGCTTTTCCGAGATTACCTGCGCCGACAAGAATTGTTTTAACATTGTTGTCAACACCTAAAATCTTACCGATTTCCTTATAAAGCTGTTCGATATTATAGCCGTAGCCTTGCTGACCGAAGCCGCCGAAGCAGTTCAAATCCTGTCTGATTTGAGAGGCGGTAAAGCCCATTTTCTTTGACAGCTCGCCTGAAGAAATTCTGACTGTGCCGCTGTTTTTCATTTCGCCTAAAAATCTGTAATAACGAGGCAATCGTTTTATAACCGATGCAGATACGACTGTATTTTTAGCCATAACCTATCCTCACTTTGAAAGATTTTTTACGGTTTCCATTACATAGTCACCGAACTGAGAGCAAGTAGCACCGTCTTCACGGCCTGTAATAACATATTTCTTGTCCTCAAACATACAGTAATCAAGTGCCTTTTCAAGAAGATCGGCTTTTTCCTGTTTACCGATATGTGAAAGAAGCATAACAGAAGCACGAAGCATTGAACAGGGGTCTGCATACTGTCCTCTGCCTTCTTTAATCATTCTCGGAGCAGAGCCGTGAATAGCCTCAAACATTGCATATCTCTTACCGAGGTTAGCACTTCCTGCTGTGCCTACGCCGCCCTGGAACTCGGCAGCCTCGTCGGTAATAATATCGCCGTAAAGGTTGGGAAGAACAAACACCTTGAAGTCTTTTCTTCTCTTTTCGTCAATAAGCTTTGCTGTTGTGATGTCGATATACCATTCATCTGTTGTGATTTCGGGATATTCCTCGCCGACCTTTTTGCAGATGTTGAGGAACTTACCGTCAGTTGTTTTGATAACATTAGCCTTGTTTATGATTGAAACACGGTCTTTGTTATTCTTCTTTGCATATTCATATGCCATTCTTGCAATTCTTTCTGAACCTTCAGAAGTTGTAACAACAAAGTCGATAGCAAGGTCATCATCAACATTGACGCCCTTTGAGCCTACTGCATAAGCACCCTCGGTGTTCTCACGGAAAAATGTCCAGTCGATTCCCTGATCCGCAACCTTAACGGGACGAACATTTGCGAAAAGGTCAAGCTCTTTACGCATTGCAACGTTTGCACTTTCGATGTTGGGCATACCGCTTCCTGCCTGAGGAGTGGTTGTAGGTCCTTTAAGGATAACGTGGCAGGATTTAAGCTCTGCAAGTACGTCGTCGGGGATAGCCTTCATATGCTCAATACGGTTTTCGATTGTAAGGCCGTCGATAACCTTAAATTCTACCTTGCCTGCTTTAACCTCGTCATCAAGCATATACTCGAGGACCCTTGCCGACTCTTTTGTGATAATCGGGCCTATACCGTCGCCGCCGCAAACGCCGATGATGATTTTGTCAAGCTTATCATAGTCAATAAATTCTTTATCAGCCTTAATTCTGTCAGAACGCTCCGACTGTTCACGCACAAGAGCTTCAAACTTTTTAAGGGCTGCCTGCAAATTTTCTTCTGTCATTATTTTGTCCTCCGTGTTTTATATGTTTTCTTTTGTGTAGTTAAGCAAACCGCCGTCAACGATTATATCTTTCTGACGCTGTGAAAGGTCATATTTAAGCTCGTATTTCTCGCCCTTTGTGATGTTTTCGAGATATACCGTTTCGTTGTTGAGAATAGCGGTTCTTATATTGTTAAGAGCAAGCTCGTCGCCCTGATCGATTTTGTCATAGTCATCCGCATTTGCAAAGTTAAGCGGAAGAATACCTGCGTTTATAAGGTTTGCACAGTGAATTCTTGCGAATGACTTAGTGATAACAGCCTTAATTCCGAGATAAAGCGGAACAAGAGCAGCGTGCTCACGGGAAGAGCCTTGACCGTAGTTTGCACCGCCGATAATAAAGCCCTTACCCTCAGCCTTTGCACGCTCTGCAAACGTTTCGTCGCAAACTGCGAAGCAGAACTGTGAAAGGTGCGGAATGTTTGAACGATAGGGGAGTATCTTTGCACCTGCGGGCATAATATGGTCTGTTGTGATGTCGTCGCCAACCTTGAGAATTGCTTTTGCCTGAATGCTTTCGGGCATTTTCTCTGTTGTCGGGAAAGGCTTGATGTTAGGGCCGTAAAGAACCTCAACCTCGTCTGCATCCTCGGGAGAAGCGGGCATCTCAACCATATTGTCGTTTACTATAAATGACTCGGGCATAAGAATATTAAGCGGTTCGCCGAGCGTTCTCGGGTCGGTAAGCTTACCTGTCAAAGCTGAAACAGCGGCAACTTCGGGGCTTACAAGATATATTCCTGCATCTTTTGTTCCCGAACGGCCGAGAAAGTTTCTGTTGAAGGTACGAAGAGAAACGCCTGCGGAGTTGGGCGACTGACCCATACCGATACAAGGACCGCAAGCACTTTCGAGAATTCTTGCACCTGCCGAAATCATATCCGAAAGTCCGCCGTTGAGAGCGAGCATATTAAGCACCTGCTTTGAGCCGGGTGCGATTGAAAGGCTTACTGACGGGCAAACGGTTTTGCCTTTGAGAATAGCAGCAACCTTGAGCATATCCATAAGTGAGGAGTTTGTGCAAGAGCCGATACAAACCTGATCAACCTTGATTTCGCCTATATCCTTAACCTTTTTGACTCTGTCGGGCATATGTGGCATAGCAGCCATAGGCTCAAGCTCAGAAAGATTGATTTCGATTGTTTCGTCATAAACTGCATCTTCATCAGCTTTAAGCTCTGACCAATCTTCTTCTCTGCCTTGCGCCTTAAGGAAAGCCTTTGTAACGTCATCTGACGGGAATACAGAGGTGGTAGCGCCAAGCTCTGCGCCCATATTTGTAATTGTAGCTCTTTCGGGAACGGAAAGAGTTTTAACACCGTCGCCTGTATACTCGATAATCTTACCAACTCCGCCCTTAACGGTCATAATTCTCAAAACCTCAAGAATTACATCTTTAGCCGCAACATAAGGCTGTAAAGCGCCTGTAAGATGAACATTTACGATTTTGGGCATTGTAATATAATATGTTCCGCCGCCCATAGCAACTGCTACATCAAGTCCGCCTGCACCCATAGCAAGCATACCGATACCGCCGCCTGTGGGAGTGTGGCTGTCAGAACCGATAAGAGTTTTACCGGGCTTGCCGAATCTTTCAAGGTGTACCTGGTGGCAGATTCCGTTGCCGGGGCGAGAAAAACGAATTCCTCTCTTTTTAGCAACAGACTGAATAAATCTGTGGTCGTCTGCATTCTCAAAACCTGTTTGAAGCGTGTTGTGGTCGATATAAGCAACCGAAAGCTCGGTTTTAACACGCTCAATGCCCATAGCTTCAAATTCAAGATAAGCCATAGTACCGGTAGCGTCCTGTGTTAAAGTCTGATCAATTTTAAGACCGACTTCGCTTCCGACCGTCATGTCGCCGCTTACAAGGTGAGTTTTAATCAATTTTTGTGCAACTGTAAGTCCCATAATTTGTTTCTCCTTATAAAAGTTGTTAACTTTTTTAACAAAGTTAATTCTATACTATAATATATAATTTGTCAATAATTTATCAATGGTAAAAGAAAAAATTTTTTCTTAAAAAATAACTGTTTATTGATATGTAACGTGTTTTATGATACAATATCTTGAAACAAAAAATAAATCTTCGTTAAAAGGTAATAATTTTAACGGAGGATTTATTTATGAAAAATGATATAAACGAATTTTACAAATTTCAGACAGGAACAGTTTCCGAACCCGAACAAAAGGACGAGTCTGAAGAGCACGAGCAGTCGGATTTCCCACGGGAGCAGCAGATAGTCACAAACGGCTCGATTACCGTGTCAAAGCTCGGACATTATATCCATTGTATTACGATAATCGGTCAAATTGAGGGTCATTTTATTTTGTCGCCGCAAAACAAAACGACGAAATATGAGCATGTTATACCGCAGCTTGTCGCCGTTGAGGAAAGTGACGATATAGAAGGATTGATTGTCATTCTCAATACAGTCGGCGGTGATATTGAAGCGGGTCTTGCCATAGCAGAGCTTATCAGCGGAATGAAAACGCCCGTTGTGTCGTTGGTTCTCGGCGGAGGTCATTCAATAGGTGTGCCGCTTGCAGTTTCGGCTAAACGCTCGTTTATTGTGCCGTCGGCTACAATGACCGTCCATCCTGTGCGAATGAACGGACTTGTTTTGGGCGTTCCGCAGACCTTATCTTATTTTGATAAGATGCAGGAGAGAATTGTCAGGTTTGTCACAGCCAACTCGGGCATATCCGCAAGCCGCTTTCGTGAGCTTATGATGGATACAGGCGAGCTTGTGTTGGACGTCGGTACGGTGCTTGACGGTGAGTCAGCCGTAAAAGAGGGTCTTATTGACGAACTTGGAGGACTTTCGGATGCGCTTGACTATTTGTACGGACTGATTCTTGATAAAAACGAAAAAGATGTAAATTGATTTTAATTCTCGGAGGAAGAAAAATGGCAACCGCAAAGAACGGTAAGAACACAAAGAAAAATGCGCCTAAACCACGCACACAAAAAACTCAATCAAAATCACAAAAAAGCGATAACGGAAAGCAGCCGCAGGATAACGCTTCAAAAAGACAGCTTTATGCAATAGTGCTGTTTTGCGTTTCGTTGCTTTTGATATGCCTTGTATTCATAAAGGGAGAAAGTCTTTGGGGGTTCTGCCGAGAAATGATGTTCGGTCTTTTCGGCTTTACATCATTTATCTGGCCGATAATACTAATTTATATCGCTATTATGGCAACGCTTAACAAAATTGACTCAAAGGTCGGTTATAAGGTTGCCGAGGCGGCATTGCTGACGGTTTTAATAAGCAGTGCCATACATATTTTCACATTCAAAGGCGATGAGGTTGACTATTTCGTAGATATAGCCGACGCTTATAATTATTTCAGAATTGACGGCAGCGTATTCGGAAGCGGTGCGGTAGGCGCTATTCTCGGCGGTGCGATTTTGCTCATTACAGGCAGTTCAAAAGTACCGTCTGCCGCAATAATACTTGTACTTATTTTCCTTGCTGTTATGCTTGTTACGGGAACAACTCTTATCAAGCTTATTAACGGTATTGTTAATCCTGCAAAGAAAATCGGCAAAATGACAAACGAAAGAGTTCACGAAAAATTCAATTCCGACAGCGAGGATGATAGCGAAAATGAAGAATCGGAAAACGATGATGTTATAAGTTACGAGGAAGCACAGAAAAAGCGTAAGGCAAAAAAGCAAATCGATTTTGTTTTGCCGGCTGAAGAAGCTCCCGAAGAAATACCGCAGGCGGTTGAACCTCTTAATTCAAAACCTGTTCAGCTTGATGATATAATTAAAAATATGAATTCGGGAAACACAGAAGCAAAAAAAACCGATGCTTTGAAGTCTGCGCCCGAAAAGACGGCTGAAATCAAGGCAAACGATATTCCTCTCGGTACGGATAAGAAAAGTGATGAGAACGTCGATAAATCTGAAGATAACTATATTTTGCCGACTCTTGATTGCCTTGCACAGCCAAAGGTCGGAAATTCCGCTAATTATGAAGAGGAGCTTAAAAATAACGCAACAAAGCTTGTTGATACTCTTAAAAGCTTCGGCGTTGAAACAAGAGTTGTTGATATAAGCAGAGGACCGTCTGTTACACGATATGAAATTCAGCCTGCGGCAGGCGTTAAAATCAGCCGTATAACAAGCCTTTCCGACGATATTGCGCTTAATCTTGCCGCTTCGGGCGTAAGAATTGAAGCACCCATTCCGAATAAAGCGGCTGTCGGAATTGAAATCCCGAACAAGAACAGGGCAATGGTTTCTTTGCGCGAGCTTGTCGATACCGACCTTTATAAGAAATCGGTTGCAAAATCAAAATTGAGCGTTGCACTCGGCAAGGATATTGCAGGTAACTGTATGTATGCCGACCTTGCAAAGATGCCGCACTTGCTTGTTGCAGGTACTACGGGTTCAGGTAAATCCGTATGTATGAACTCGATGATTGTATCAATTCTTTACAACGCAAAGCCTGATGAGGTTAAGCTTCTTATGATTGACCCGAAGCAGGTTGAGTTTACTGTTTATAACGGAATTCCTCATCTTATTGTTCCCGTTGTTTCCGATCCGAGAAAGGCGGCAGGCGCTCTTGCTTGGGCGGTTACAGAGATGCTTCAAAGATATAAAATGTTCTCGGAAAATAATGTGCGTGACATCGAGGGCTACAACAGCATTTGTCAAAGCATAGGCAGAGATAAATTGCCGCAAATCGTTATTTTCATCGATGAGCTTTCCGACCTTATGATGGCTTCTCCGCACGAAGTAGAGGACTCGATTTGCCGTCTTGCGCAGATGGCTCGTGCGGCAGGTATGCACCTTGTTATTGCAACACAGAGGCCCTCTGTTGACGTTATCACAGGTCTTATCAAGGCTAATATTCCGTCAAGACTTACACTTAAAACGTCATCACAAATCGACTCAAGAACAATTATTGACTCCGCAGGTGCAGAAAAGCTCCTCGGCAACGGCGATATGCTGTTCTATCCTGTAGGTATTGCAAAGCCGTTGAGAATTCAAGGATGTTTCCTTTCCGATAAAGAGGTTGAAAATGTTGTTGACTTTATAAAATCACAACAGCAGTCAGAATACAGCGACGATGTTATGCAAGAAATTGAGCGTCAGGCGGCTCTTGATAAGAAAAAGAACGGCGGCACGGCGGGACAGGATTCCGACGGCGAGTCCGAAGCAGATGAAATGCTTCCTAAAGCAATCGAAGTGGTCGTTGAAAATCAGGTTGCGTCAACAACCTTGCTGCAGAAGAAGCTGAAGCTCGGATATGCGAGAGCGTCAAGAATAATCGACGACCTTGAAGAAAGGGGAATTATCGGACCGTTTGAGGGCAGTAAGCCTCGTAAGGTGCTTATTTCAAAGCAGCAATGGTACGAGATGAACGCTCTTGCACAAGGCGGTGCATCAGAGGCTACCGACGCTACCGACATTCTTTCGGTGGATGATGAAATTTCTCCGATTGATACGGATGAGGCATAATATGGCAAAGAAAAGGCGCACACGCTCATATAATAAAAAGTCTGTAATAAAATCAGCAGTATTTACTGCTTTTATGATTGTTTGTATCTTGGTTGCAGTTTTGCCAAATGCGCCTACTTGGGGAGACATTTCTAAATGGACTAAGGTAAATTCCGGCGTTGTTGAAAAAGAGGGTAATTTCTATGTTCATTTTATAGATGTCGGGCAGGCTGATTGTATATTGATGACCTGTGGCGATAAAGCAATTATGATTGACGCAGGCGAAACAGACTCATATAAAACTATTGCTTCGTATCTTGAAATAAACAATGTTAAGAAGCTTGACTATTTAATTCTTACTCATGCTCACGCCGACCATATAGGAAGTGCGGACGATATAATCAACAATTACGAGGTTGAAAATGTTATTATGACTCGTCTGACAGAGGAAAATACGCCAACCTCGGACGTCTATTCAAATCTCTTGGATGCTCTTGCAAGCTCAAAGGCTAAGGTTTATGCCGCAAAAGCAGGGGATACCTATAATCTTGATGATATCAGATTTGATATTTTAGGGCCTGTAAAGGATTATAAGGAGCTGAACAATACTTCGGTTGTTGTTAAGGTAACGTACGGTAACACAAAATTCTTATTTCAAGGCGATGCGGAGGCAAAGGCTGAAAAGGATATACTTTCGGCAGGATATGACGTTTCGGCTGATGTTATAAAGCTCGGGCACCACGGCAGCAGAACATCAACGGATCTTGATTATCTTCGTGCGGTAAATCCGCAAGCGGCTGTGATTTCTTGCGGCTTAAACAATTCCTATAAGCATCCCAATCCCGAAACAATAGCAAAATTGGAGAGTATGTCAATTCCGTATTACAGAACCGATGTTCGTGGTAATATTGTTATCGAATGTGACGGGAATAATTTTTCTTTTAATTGCGAGAGGTAAAGCATATGGAGCTTTTTTCTGTTGACAGAATAGAGGAGAATATTGTTGTTCTTATAAAAGACGGTAAAGCGGTTAATTATCCTTTGAACGATTTTGATTTTTCCGTAAAAGAGGGTATGCTGCTTTCAAGGGACTCAGACGGTAAATTCCGCTATGAAAAAGAGGAAACCGAAAGGGTGAAAAACGAGCTTTTTAAGAAACAAAATGATTTGTTCTGCAATTAAATAAAAAATATTAAAAAAACACTTGAAAATCTTGCTTTTGAGTGGTATAATGCTTTAGCAATTCGCACACACGGGGATTGCCGTAAAATTGCATATTATATGTCTTACGGTAAGTTGAACTGTGTGGAGGATAAAATAAGGAGGACAAAATAATGTCAGTAGTATCAATGAAACAGCTGCTTGAAGCAGGTGTGCACTTCGGTCACCAGACCAGAAGATGGAACCCGAAAATGGCTGAGTACATTTTCACAGAAAGAAACGGAATTTACATCATCGACCTTCAGAAGACAGTTAAAAAGTTGGAAGAAGCTTACATGGTAGTTCGTGACATCGCTGCCGAGGGCGACGAAATTCTTTTCGTCGGCACAAAGAAGCAGGCTCAGGATTCCGTTAAGGAAGAAGCTATCCGTTGCGGTATGCCTTACGTAAACGCTCGTTGGCTCGGCGGTATGCTTACAAACTTCAACACAATTAAGAAGAGAATTAAGAGACTTGCTCAGCTTAAGGCTATGCAGGAGGACGGAACATTTGATATGCTTCCGAAGAAAGAAGCTGCTAAGCTTGAGCTTGAGATAGAGAAGCTTGAAAGATTCTTGGGCGGTATCACAGAAATGAAGAAGCAGCCCGCTGCTATGTTCATTGTTGACCCCAGAAAAGAAAGAATTGCAGTTGCTGAAGCTAAGAAGCTCGGTATTCCGATTATCGCTATCGTTGACACAAACTGCGATCCCGATGAAATCGATCATGTTATCCCCGGTAACGACGACGCTATCCGTGCAGTAAAGCTTATTGCTGGCGCTATGGCTGACGCAGTTATCGAAGGCAGACAGGGTATGGCAGGTGCAGCTGCACAGGACGATGCAGAAGCTGAAGCTACTGAAGAAGCTGCTGAATAATTGACTTTAAGTGCCCGTGCATAATGTTTGTGCGGGCATTAAATAAACGGAGGTAAATATTATGGCATTTACAGCAAAAGACGTTGTTGCTCTTCGTGAGAAGACAGGCGTAGGTATGATGGATTGTAAAAAGGCTCTTGTTGAAACCGATGGTGATATCGATAAGGCTATTGAAATTTTGAGAGAAAAGGGACTTGCTTCTGCTGCTAAAAAGGCAAGCAGAGTTGCTGCTGAGGGCGTTATCGCTTCTTACAACGACGGCAAAGCAGGTGCTCTTGTTGAAATCAACTGTGAGACAGACTTCGTTGCTAAGGGCGAGCCCTTCGTAAACCTTGCAAACGCTGTTGCAAAGACAGTTGTTACAGCTAACCCCGCAGATGTTGATGCTCTTCTTGCAACAAAGGTTGCTGACGGCGACAATACAGTTGAGGAAGCTGTTCAGGAGGTATTCCTTGCACTTCGTGAGAATATGAAGGTTCGTAGATTTGCTCGTATGGACGGTCACGTTGTAACATACATTCACGGTAACGGTACTGTTGGCGTTATGGTTGCTTTTGATACAGATGACGCTACTGCTGCTAAGCCCGAATTCAACGAGATGGGCAAGAATGTTGCAATGCAGGTTGCAGCGATGAGCCCCGAGTATTTGAGCAAGGATGATATTTCTGCTGACGAGCTTGAGAAGATGAAGACAATCGTTGTTGAGAGCGCTCTTAACACACCTGCTTCATTGCCGATTCCGATTCTCAACAGCATCATCGAAGAAGCTATTTCCGAGAAGAAGTGGAGCGATGAGGATATCGAGATTTACAACGGTCTTGATAACAAGCAGAGAAAGAACTTCACAAACTTCATTTCAAAAGAAGCTTATGCTACACTTGCTGAAATCGCAGTTTCTCACAAGGCTGAAATCGCTGAAAACAAGATTTTCGCAGGTCTTGTTCAGGGTCGTATTTCAAAGCAGATTAAGGAAATCTGCCTTTCAGAGCAGCCGTTCGTTCGTTCTGACCTCTTTGACGGTTCTGTTAGCGGTTATGTTAGCTCTGTTGCAAAGGCTCTCGGTGCAGAGATTAAAATCAATTCGTTCGTTCGTCTTGCTAAGGGCGAGGGAATTGAAAAGAAGCAGGAGAACTTTGCTGACGAAATCGCAAGCATGGTTAAATAATCAATCTTTTGTGGTTATAAACAGGGGAGATGTTCTAAGGACATCTCCCTTTACTTTTTTATATATGTGTGATAAAATTATTCGGATAAGAAAGCAGGTGATTTTTAGTGATAGGAATGAATATCGGTGTTGATTTCGGCTCATCTTCGACAATTATGGTTGTTGACGGTAAAGGCATTGTACTTGACGAGCCTACGGTTATCGCTGTTGACTCCGAAACTAAATATCCCATTGCTTTTGGGAACAGCGCTTATACGATTGAGGGCAGAACCGATGATAATATTGAGGTTATTCATCCTGTTGTAAACGGTGTAATCTCAAACTACACTATGGCGCAGAAGCTTTTAGGTCATTATCTGCTTAAAATTTGCGGCAACAGGGTTTTGAAGCCGAATGTTATAATTGCAGTTCCGAGTGCCTGCACAAACCTTGACAAAAGAACCTTTATCGATATTGTTACCTCCGCAGGCGCAGGCAGGGTGTGCTTTGTTGAGGAGTCGCTCGCATCTGCAATCGGTATTGGATTCCAAAAAGATGCTCTTTCGGGTAGATTGCTTGTAAATATGGGCGGCGGTGAGGTTGACGTGTCTGTTGTAACAATGGGCAGTATTGCAGTTGCCGATACTGTTAAAGTCGGCGGACTTTCGATTGACGCCGCAATACAAAAGCATTTGAAAAAGACTCGTGATATAACCGTCGGACCTTTGACGGCGGAGCGAATTAAAATTTGCCTCGGAAGTGCAGTGCCGAGGGAAGAAGAGCTTGCGATGATAGTATCGGGCAAGAGTGAAACGGACAATATGCCGATTTCTTTTGAGGTTACATCAGAGGAAATTTACCCTTGCGTTCGTGAGCAGGTCGATTTGATAATGAACGGAATACGGAATGTGCTTGAAAAAACACCGCCTGAGCTCGTCGGAGATATTTCGGATAACGGAATTGTATTGACAGGCGGTACGGCACTTCTCAACGGAATGGATAAGCTTGTAAGCACCGCTACGGGAATTGAAACGGTTGTTGCGAAAGACCCGTTATACAGCACGGCGAGCGGCGCCATGGACATAGTTAAAAATATTGACAAGCTTTCGGGTGTATATCAGTTCCATACAGTTCATCAGATAGATTAAATATAATGTTGAACAACAAAAAAAGACCGTTCCAAACGGTCTTTTTTGATGGTGCACCTGACAGGAATCGAACCTGCACACCTCTCGGTATTAGATCCTAAATCTAACGCGTCTGCCAGTTCCGCCACAGGTGCATACTATATATTTTTGCGCTTGAGTATTATAACAAATATTTTATGAAATTTCAATAGACAAATTCTTGTATTTGTTATAAAATAGGCTTATTAAAGGAGGTTGTTATATGGATAGCTTATGGACTGAAAAGGTTGACAGAAAATTGCCGTTACCGGAGTATCCTCGCCCTCAATTTGAACGCTCTTGTTGGCAAAATCTCAACGGAGAATATGATTATTATATTTCTTCAAGAGGGGAAAAGTGGGTTTCTGATTTTTCAGGCAAAATAATCGTTCCCTTTGCGGTTGAAAGTATGCTTTCGGGGGTTGAAAAGCCTCTTAAACCGAGTGACAGACTGTGGTATCAAAGAACATTTATACTTTCCGACGCATTAAAGGGTAAAAATATACTTCTTCATTTTGAAGCGGTAGATTGGCAATGCAAGGTCTATATCAATAAGCAGCTCGTTGGCACTCATACGGGTGGCTATTGCGGCTTTTCGTTTGATATAACCCAATATCTCCTTGAAGGCGAAAACACGCTTACTGTTTGTGTATATGACCCTACAGAATCGGGTTGGCAACAAAGAGGTAAGCAAGACAATCACCCGCACGGCTTTTGGTACACGGCTACCTCGGGCATTTGGCAGACGGTTTGGCTTGAGGGCGTAAATGAGTGTCATATTGAAAAAATTAGGACAACTCCCGATATTGATAGAGGAATAATAAATATTAAATCAAATGTCTCAAACGACGAAATAACAACGCTTTCCTTAACTGTGTTTGATGATGGCGACGAAATTGTTTGTAAGGATATTTCACTTGACGAGGATGTTGAAATTCCGAGCTTTAAGCTGTGGGCTCCCGAAGAACCGAAGCTTTACTATTTCACGCTTGAAATTAAGAAAGACGGCAAGATTCTTGACAGCGTTAAGAGTTATTTCGGTATGAGAAAGTATAGCTTTGGCACGGATAAATTCGGCATTTTAAGGCTGTTTCTCAATAACGAGCCGTATTTTCAGCGTGGACTTCTCGATCAGGGCTATTGGCCCGACGGAGGTCTGACTCCGCCTTGCGATGAGGCAATGATATTTGATATTAAAGAAATGAAGCGTCTCGGATTTAATATGCTGAGAAAGCACATAAAAATTGAGACGATGCGTTGGTATTATCACTGCGACAGACTTGGAATGATAGTTTGGCAGGATATGATGAGCGGCGGTGCATACATAGGCGATTTATATGCCGGTGTGCTGCCTAATCTCGGAATAAAGGTCAAGGACGACAATTACAAAATATTCAACAGAGAAGAGAAGAAGGCAAGAGATGATTTTAAGCGTGAGCTTGGCGAAATGATAGAACAGCTTTACAATGTTGTTTCAATTTACTGCTGGGTTCCGTTTAACGAGGGTTGGGGACAGTTTGACGCTCTCAAAATATGCAATTATGTAAAATCTCTTGATTCTACAAGGCTTGTTGACCACGCAAGCGGCTGGTACGATCAAGGCGGCGGCGATATTCAGAGTATGCACAAGTACGTGCTGCCCGTCAAAATGCCGAAGCTTGACAAAGAACGTGCTTTTGTAATTACCGAGTTCGGTGGATATCAAAACAGAGTAGATAAACATACTTGGTCTGAAAATAAGACCTTTGGCTTATATCTGAAATTTAAGAATAAGAGCACACTTACAAATGCATATAAAAAGCTTTATGAAAGGCAGATAATACCGCTTATCGATAAGGGACTTTGCGGAACGATTTATACACAGGTATCGGATGTCGAGAATGAATATAACGGCATCTACACCTATGACCGTAAGGTGCTTAAAATCGAAGAGGATGTTATCAAAGAAATAAACAATTCGCTCAAATTTTAAGGAAAGAAAATTACTATGGCTAACAAATATAATCAGAAAATCAAGATACTTTATATCCTGAAAAATCTTATGAGGAACAGTGATGAAAATAATCCTCTTGATACTGAAAGTATTATTTTAGACCTTAAAAATCACGGGATTGAAGCAGAAAGAAAATCCATTTATAAGGATATTTCTGTTTTGCAGGAATTTGGGTATGATATTATCAAGACACGCACACCGAAGTCAGGCTATTTTATTGCCGACAGAGAATTTGAGGTAGCGGAAATCAGACTTCTTTGTGACGCCATACAGGCGGCTAATTTCATTACGCAAAAGAAAACGAAACAGCTGCTCTCGAAAATTTATTCTCTTGTCAGCACCTCGCAGGCCGAGAAAATCAAGAATCAGGTTTATGTCGATAACCGACCTAAATGCACAAACGAAAATATTTATTATACGATTGATAAGCTTCACACAGCAATTCAGGAAAACAGACAGGTTCAAATTGAGTATCGCAAGCGGAAAATAACAGCTTCAAACGAAACCCAATATGAAACAAAGACGCATTTTATAAGCCCTTATGCGCTTATTTGGTCGAACGATCATTATTATCTTGTCGGAAACAATCGCAATTACTCAAATATTATGATTACAAGAGTTGACAGGATAAAATCCGTTGAGGTGCTTACCGATTCCCCGTGCAGAAGCTTTTCGGATGTGTCTGAATATAAGGACTATTTTGACTCTGCCGATTATGCGAATAAGCATTTCAGTATGTTTTCGGGCGACCCTGAATCTGTCGAGCTTATTTGTTCAAACGAACTGATTGATGATATTATTGATAAGTTCGGCGATAACGTTCCGATTTTGAAGCATGGGGATGAAAGATTCAAAATAATTATCAATGCCGCAGTCAGCGAAGGTCTTGTATCATGGATAATTCAATATGGCAATAAAATTGAAGTTAAAAAGCCGGATACCCTCAAAAAAATGATTTTGAACAGGGTAGACGAAATAAAAAATGTATATCGTATTTTATAATTTTTGATTTTCAGAAAATTAAGATTCAGGACTTGAAATATTTACAAAATTATTATAAAATATAGAGCGAAAGAATTTGAAATTTGAAAGGATGTATCTCTATGAGCAGTGCATTGAACAAAATGACTGTTGAAGATTTTGACGTTAAGGGCAAAAGAGTTCTTGTTCGTTGCGACTTCAACGTAAAAATGGAAAACGGAGTTATTACAAGCGATAAGAGAATTGTTGCTTCGCTTCCCACAATCAAATATCTTATCAAAAACGGCGCAAAGGTTATCCTTTGTTCGCATCTCGGTCGTCCTAAGGGCGAGGTTAATCCCGAATTTTCAATGAAGCCTGTCGCTGAAAGACTTTCTGAGCTTCTCGGACAGGAAGTAAAAATGGCTGACGACGTTGTCGGCGAAAGCGCACAGAAGCTTGCCGCTTCTCTTAAAGACGGCGAAGTTCTTCTTCTTGAAAATGTTCGTTTTGAACCCGGCGAGACAAAGAATGATCCTGAGCTTTCAAAGAAATTTGCAGCTCTTGCAGACCTCTATGTAAATGACGCTTTCGGCTCGGCTCACAGAGCACATTCTTCAACAACGGGTGTTGCTGATTATCTTCCTGCTGCTTGCGGTTATCTCATTCAGAAGGAAATTCAGTTTATCGGCGGCGCACTTGAAAATCCGAAGAGACCTCTCGTTGCTATTCTCGGCGGCGCAAAGGTATCGGATAAAATCGGTGTTATTACAAACCTTATTGACAAGTGCGACACACTTATCATAGGCGGCGGTATGGCTTATACATTTATGAAGGCTCTCGGTCATCAGATCGGCGATTCACTTCTTGAGGCTGACAAGGTTGACCTTGCTAAGGAAATGATGGAAAAGGCTAAGGATAAGGGCGTTAAGTTCCTTATTCCCGTTGATAACAAGGTAGGTAAGGAATATAAGCCCGATACAGAGGCTATGATTGTTAATTCAGATGAAATTCCCGACGGTTGGATGGGTCTTGATATCGGTCCTAAGACACAGGAAATTTTCGCTGATGCTGTTAAGGATGCAGGCACTGTAATTTGGAACGGACCTATGGGCGTTTCCGAGTGGGACAACTTCGCTTCCGGTACAATCGCAGTTGCAACGGCAATCGCTGACAGCAATGCTATCTCAATTATCGGCGGCGGCGACTCTGCTGCTGCTATCCAGAAGCTTGGCTTCGCTGATAAGATGTCACACATCTCAACAGGCGGCGGTGCTTCTCTTGAGTATCTTGAGGGCAAAGAGCTTCCCGGTATCGCAGCTCTTAACGATAAGAAATAATTTATTATTTGCAGGTAGGTTATTCTTACCTGCAAATTTCAATGAATAGGAGAAAAATATTATGAAAAAATCAGTAAGAAAAGCAGTTATTGCAGGTAACTGGAAAATGAACAAAACTCCGTCTGAGACAACGGCTCTTATCAATGAGATGAAGCCTCTTGTATCAGATGCGGATTGCGACGTTGTTCTTTGTGTTCCCTATATCGACATTCCCGCAGCTGTTGAAGCAGCTAAAGGCTCAAACATTAAAATCGGTGCTGAAAACATTCACTTTAAGACTTCGGGCGCATACACAGGCGAGATTTCGGCTGATATGCTTAAGGAAGCAGGCGTTGAATATGTAGTTATCGGTCACTCTGAAAGAAGAACTTATTTCGGCGAGACTGATCAGACTGTTAACCTTCGTACACTTGCTGCTGTTAATGCAGGTTTTACAGCTATCGTTTGCGTTGGCGAGACTCTTGAGCAGAGAGAACTCGGCTACACCGAAACACTTCTTAAATATCAGACAAAGATGGCTCTTACAAACGTTAAGCCTGAGCAGCTCAAGAATGTTATCATAGCTTATGAGCCTGTATGGGCAATCGGCACAGGCGTTACAGCTACTGCAGAGCAGGCTGACGAGGGTAACGGATATGTTCGTGCCGCTATCGCTGAAGCATACGGTGCTGATGCTGCTGAAGCAGTTACAGTTCAGTACGGCGGTTCAATGAATGCTAAAAATGCTGATGAGCTTCTTGAAAAGGTTAATGTTGACGGCGGTCTTATCGGCGGTGCTTCACTTAAAGCCGAGGATTTCTCAATCATCGTTAAAGCAGCTTCCAAATAATCGAGTGAAGGTGAAAATATGAAAAGACCTGTTGTTTTATGTATAATGGACGGCTTTGGCAATAATCCGTCCGAGTACGGCAATGCTATCAAGGCGGCAAAAACGCCTAATCTTGATAAGCTTATGGCTGAATATCCCATGACTTATATCGGTGCTTCCGGAATGGATGTCGGTCTGCCCGACGGACAAATGGGTAACTCCGAAGTAGGTCATACAAATATCGGCGCAGGCAGAGTTGTTTATCAAGAGCTTACAAGAATTACAAAGTCAATTCAGGACGGCGATTTCTTTGAGAATGAAGCACTTGTCGGTGCAATTGAAAACTGCAAAAAAAACGGTACAGCTCTCCATTTAATCGGATTGCTTTCAGACGGCGGCGTTCACAGTCATAACACTCATCTTTACGGACTTTTGAAGCTCGCAAAGGACAATGGACTTGAAAAGGTTTATGTTCACGCACTTCTTGACGGTCGTGACGTTCCTCCCGCTTCGGGCGTTGAATACATTGAAGAGCTTGAAGCAAAGATGAAGGAAATCGGTGTTGGCGAAATCGCAACTGTAATGGGCAGATTTTATGCTATGGACCGTGACAATATGTGGGATAGAGTCGGTATGGCTTATAACACAATGGTTAACGGCGAGGGAATAAAGACAGATGATGCTGTTGAGGCTGTCAAAAAGTCATATGAGACTATCGACGGCGACGGTAAGCATCTTACAGACGAGTTTGTTATGCCGACTGTTTGCTCAAAAGGCGAAAGCATCAGCGAAAATGATTCTGTAATTTTCTTTAATTTCCGTCCCGACAGAGCAAGAGAAATTACAAGAACATTTGTAGACCCCGACTTCAAGGGATTTGAAAGAAAAGCATTCTTCCCGCTTTACTATGTATGTATGACACAGTATGACGCAGAAATGCCTAACGTTCATGTTGCATTTAAGCCGGAGGCTCTTGTCAATACGATGGGCGAGATTATTTCAAAGCATGGCTTAAAGCAGTTGAGAATTGCCGAAACGCAGAAATACGCTCATGTTACATTCTTCTTTAACGGCGGCGAGGAAAAGGTTTATCCCGGTGAGGACAGAGTTCTTATTGACTCTCCGAAGATTTCAACCTTTGACCTCAAGCCCGAAATGAGTGCTTATGAGGTTTGCGACGCAGCTTGTGAAAGAGTTTTGAGTGACAAGTATGATGTTGTTATTCTTAACTATGCTAACTGCGATATGGTTGGACATACAGGCGTGTTTGATGCGGCTGTTAAGGCTGTTGAAACCGTTGACGAGTGCGTCGGCAAGCTTGCCGATGCTACACTTAAAATGAACGGTGTAATTCTTATCACAGCTGACCACGGTAACGCTGATAAGATGTATGAGGATGACGGTTCGCCGTTTACAGCTCATACGACAAACCCCGTTCCGCTTATCGTTGCAGGCTACGGCAACGACTTTAAGCTTAAAGAAAAGGGTGGCAAGCTCTGCGACCTTTCTCCGACAATGCTTGATATTATGGGTATTGAGAAGCCGAAGGAAATGACGGGCGAATCGCTTATCGAAAGATAATTAACGCTTAATTTTAACGCAGTACATTCTTTTTGAATGTGCTGCGTTTTTTCTGCCAAATGTTGACGGTTTTGACAAATTATGTTATAATCACACTTGGTTTGGCGGTGATATTATGAAATCGACAGGAATTGTCAGAAGTATTGACAAAATGGGTAGAATTGTGCTTCCTATGGAAACAAGAAAGCTCCTTTCTCTTACCGAGGAGGGCTCGGCGGTTGAGATTTATACCGATAACGATATGGTTATTTTGAAAAAATATACGCCTGCTTGTCTTTTTTGCAACAGCGCTGATGACCTTATAGAGTATCACGGCGTAAGGATATGCCAAAACTGTGTTAAAGAAATGGAAAATCTTTTATAACAGAGGCAAATTTTATGATTGTAATTGATGCGGACGGTTGTCCGGTTGTTAATTTAACCCTTGATATAGCTCAAAGGTTTGGGGTTAAATGCTGTGTTGTTGCTGACACCTCACATAGCTTTGATTTTGGCGATAAAGCCGAAATTATTACGGTTTCAAAGGGTGCTGACAGTGCTGATTTCAGAATTGTAAACCTTATAAAAAACGGCGATATTGTCATAACTCAGGATTACGGGCTTGCGGCAATGTGCCTTGCAAAAACCGATTGTGTATTAAATCAAAACGGCTTGATTTATTCACAGAGTAATATCGATTCTCTTTTGGCACAACGCCATATTTCAAAGAAAATCAGACGGGCAGGGGGCAGAACAAAGGGCCCTGCAAAACGCACTGTCGAACAAGACGAAAATTTTTCAAAAGCACTTATATCAATACTCCAAAAAAGGACTTTGGTTTAAACCAAAGTCCTTTTTTTATTGTCTAGCAATTGATGAAAACCCCCGGTTCTACCGGGGGAAAAGGAACGCTTTA
>DAVZXP010000003.1:0-240450 GCA_052298855.1 Candidatus Fimenecus sp.
TATTTGCCGTAAATTATCATGTATCAACAATAATCTAACGGCGGGAGCAAGCCACACGCCCTACGCTGTGGGATGCTAAATTCGCATCTACACATAACCCCCCAAAAAAATAAAAACAGGTGCACGGAAAATGAATAAACCGTACACCTGTTTTCTTTATATGAAGTGTGTTTGGGGGGCTTGTTAATCCTTGAAAAGGTCGGTTGACAAATATCTCTCGCCTGTATCGGGGAGAAGTGCAACTATCGTCTTGCCCTTGTTTTCGGGGCGTTTTGCGAGCTCTGTTGCCGCATAAATCGCAGCGCCCGAGGAAATTCCTACCAAAAGTCCGTCAGACTTTGTGACGGCTCTGCTCGAAACAAATGCCTGCTCATTCGGTACGGCAATTACCTCATCATAAACGCTTGTATCAAGAGTTTTCGGAACAAAGCCTGCGCCGATACCCTGAATTTTATGAGCACCGCCGTGACCCTGTGAAAGCACGGGAGAGGTTTCAGGCTCAACCGCAATGATTTTTACGTTCGGATTTTTCTCTTTAAGATATTTGCCGACACCCGAAAGCGTACCGCCTGTGCCTACGCCTGCGACGAAAATATCAACCTTGCCGTCGGTATCCTCGTAAATTTCGGGGCCTGTCGTTTCATAATGCGTTCTCGGATTGGCTTCGTTGACAAACTGTCCTGCAATAATACTGCCGGGAATTTCCTTTTGAAGCTCCTCTGCCTTTTCGATAGCGCCTGTCATACCCTTTGAGCCGTCGGTCAAAACAAGCTCAGCACCGTAGGCTTTCATAAGCAGTCGCCTTTCAACAGACATCGTTTCGGGCATTGTGATTATAACCTTATATCCTCTTGCGGCGGCAACCGAGGAAATTCCGATACCCGTATTTCCGCTTGTAGGCTCGATTATCGTACCGCCCTTTTTGAGAACGCCCTTTTTCTCGGCATCCTCGATAATTCCTTTGGCAATTCTGTCCTTTACGCTTCCTGCCGGATTGAAATATTCAAGCTTTGCGAGAATTGTCGCTGAAAGCTCGTTCTCCTTTTCGTAATTTGTAAGCTCAAGCAGCGGTGTTTTGCCGATAAGCTCGGATAAGCTCTTATAAATCTTTGACATAGTGTTGTTCTCCTCTTATTCTTCAATTGCTTTGAAGGCATTTTCAAGGTCAGCGATAATATCGTCGATATGTTCCGTGCCTATTGAAAGTCTGATTGTATTCTGCTTAATTCCCTGATCCTCAAGCTCCTGCTCGGTTAACTGTGAATGTGTTGTGGTCGCAGGGTGAATTACAAGCGATTTCACATCCGCAACATTTGCAAGAAGCGAGAAAATTTCAAGGCTGTCGATAAATTTGTGAGCTTCCTTCTGTCCGCCCTTTATCTCAAACGTAAAAATGCTTGCACCGCCGTTCGGGAAGTATTTTTCATAAAGTGCGTGGTCGGGATGGTCGGGCAACGACGGATGATTTACCTTTTCGACAAGCGGATGCTTTGCAAGGTATTCAACAACCTTTTTAGTATTCTCTGCGTGGCGGTCAAGCCTCAAGGAAAGGGTTTCCGTGCCCTGAAGGAGCAGGAATGCCGCAAACGGCGAGATTGTTGCGCCCTCGTCACGAAGAAGTATTGCCCTGATATATGTTACAAAAGCAGCAGGTCCTACCGCATCGGCAAAGGAAATTCCGTGATAGCTCGGATTCGGCTCTGCAATGGGAGCGTATTTTCCGCTCTTCTTCCAATCAAACTTGCCCGAGTCAACGATTACACCGCCGAGTGTAGTGCCGTGTCCGCCGATAAATTTCGTAGCCGAATGGACGACAATATCCGCACCGTGCTCAATAGGTCTTATAAAATACGGAGTGCCGAAGGTGTTGTCAACAACAAGCGGAAGTCCGTGCTTGTGTGCGATTTCGGCGATTTTGTCAATGTCGGGAATATCGCTGTTCGGATTGCCGAGCGTTTCGATATAAACCGCCTTGGTTTCGGGCTTTATGGCGCTTTCAAGTTCGTCAAGATTGTGTGCGTTGACAAAGCTTGTGCTAACGCCGAACTGGCTCAAAGTGTGGGCAAGAAGATTATATGTTCCGCCGTAAATCGTTTTCTGTGCGACAATGTGGTCGCCTGCCTGTGCAAGTGCCTGAAGCGTATAAGTGATAGCCGCCGCACCCGAAGCCACCGCAAGTGCCGCAACTCCGCCCTCAAGAGCAGCTATTCTCTTTTCAAAAACGTCCTGCGTTGAGTTTGTGAGTCTGCCGTAAATGTTTCCTGCGTCTGCAAGTCCGAAGCGTGCCGCAGCGTGCGCCGAATCGTGAAAAACATAAGATGTTGTGGCATAAATCGGAACGGCTCTTGAATCGGTTGCCGGATCGGGCTGCTCCTGTCCTACGTGAAGCTGTAAGGTTTCAAATTTATAGTTTTTGCTCATTTTAAGTACCTCTTTATAAATAAATTTTTAGTATTGTTTTCATTATAAAGAGCAACACATTCGACTGTTACGCCAGTTACATTGTTGAGCTTTTATTTTTTTAAGTTTATTCATTTCCATACCTCCGAAGTGGGTTTTATATATTTCCTATCGGTTAAGTATGGAATTACTATATCACGTTTTATTTTATATGTCAACAGTTTTTTATAATTTTTTTCGGATTGATTTTTGATTGCCCTTGCGGCTGTCCGAACAAACCAATAAAAACAAAACTGCTTTCGGGTGCTATCAAATTGAATTTAATATGCGACCGTAGGGGCGAACTGTGTTCGCCCGTTTTTTGTTTGCTGTGAATTGACGGGCGAACACAGTTCGCCCCTACGATGTGATGTTCAATTCAATTTTAATAACAGCCGTTAGTTATCATATATTCGTTAGTTTCCTCGGCGGGAGCAAGCCCCCGCCCTACCGTGTAAAATTCAATTTTAGGGTTTATATACGGCTTTTATCTGATTTGAAAATTTGTTAAAACATAGGCTTCCTTGTAAAGGGAGGCTGAATTTCAACAAAAAAAGCACCCTAAAAGAGTGCTTTTCGTTACTTATTCGATAATTTTTCAATTACCTTTTCATAGTTCTCCGCCTTATGAGGAAAAAGGCAATTTGAGCAATCCTTAACTCCGTTTTCGAGGATTTTGAAATTGCCGCCGCAGTCTTCCTTTAAGTAAAGCGGACAATAGCAGAAAAGACAGTTGAGCTTTTCAAGTCCTTTATGGCAGGGATAAAATTCACACTCCCTGTTTTCAAAAAATTTGTAGCTCATATCAGTCTGCCGTATAATTTCTGACTCTTAACGGAATACCCATTTTATCCGCAAGTGCCTGACAAGCGTCTATATCTTCCTTTGAAATAACGTCAACAACAGAGAATTTGAGGTTTACTCCGCAAGCCTTACAGTCCTCGGCAAATTTGAGGATTGCAGGGAAAGCCTTTGCCCCAAAGCTCGGATGGCAAAGTGCCTCGTACTTTTCGGAATTATACTCGTTAAGAGAAATTGAAACCGTGTCCATAAGCTCGCAGATTTCCTTTGCCGTCGGGCGCTTGTTGAGAAGATCGGAAAGTCCGTTTGTGTTAATTCTCAGCTTACATTCGGGCAGTTTTTCCCTTAAATATTTTGCGGTTTTTACAAACACGTCATAAGCACAAGTAGGCTCGCCGTAGCCGCAGAAGATAATTTCCCCCGTGTAGCCCGAGAAATCGAACTCGTCAATTTCCTTTTTGACCTGCTCAAACGACGGACTGTGTCCCGAAAACCAAAGCGTATCGGCATCTCCGACGCTGTCGCCGTTATTTCTTATGCAAAATTCGCATTTGCACGGACACGCATTTGTAATGTTCAAATAAACGTGACCCTCAAAGGTATAGACAATGTTTGCCATATTTATCGCTCCTATTATTTGATAACTTTAGATTTAAAATTCATCTTATCAAGAGCAACGGCAACAATGTAATAGATAATCGCACTTCCGACAGCCTGAATAATGCTGAACGGAACAGATGTCCAAGCCGTGGGGAAGGAATAGAGTATTCCCTCGGCAAGAAGATAGCCGAAAACGGTTATAAGTCCCGAAAGCACGGGCATACCTGCGGTTGCCTTGTTAAGTATCCTGTTCGGCTGTTTTGTAACTTTAAGAGTATACATAAGAGCGAACGGAACAGTGTTCAATGCCTTGATTACCGCCGTGAACGGTGCCCAAACAGCCGCACCTGCGAGAATATCCGCAAGAGCGCCGCCGATTGCAGCCGCTACCATTGCATAGGGAAGCGGAAGTATGCACGCCGCAAGGTATACCATACTGTCGCCGAAATGCAAATAGCCGTCGTTGATACCGGTATTGAACTTGACAAAAGCCGTCATAACCGCAATAAGTGCCGCACAAAGTGCCGCCGTCACTATAAGATAAAGATGTTTTGTTTGAACCTTTTTAGTTGTTTTTTTAGCTTCATTACTCATTTGTAAGCATCTCCAAATATTTCTGAAAATTAACTCCGTCGTTTCGGTCTGTACCCTCACGGTAGGAGTCTTTTATGGATTTTTCTAAAAATCTTGTTGCGGACTCAACCGCATAGACCATACTCGTACCTTTTACGGCATGAGCGCAGACGATACTCGAAAAAATATCACCTGTTCCGGAATAACTTCCGCCGAAAATCTCCGATTTTGAAACAGAAACCTTGTCCTTTTCGACAAGAATATTGCAAATACAGCTCGAGCTGCGCACACCCGTAACTATAACGCACTTGAGGTTTCCTACAAGCAGCGTTCTTGCAATTTTTTCAACGGTTTCAAGATAATCCGCACGAGAGCTTTGCATAATAAGGTCCTTATAGCTGTGCCTTGCCAATATGCATAGCTCCGTAAGATTAGGCGTGATTATATCCGCTTTTTTCGCAAGCTGTGCAACCCTTGCACAAAGTGACCTTGAATAAGTGCTGTAAACCTGACCGTCGTCAGCCATAACGGGATCGACAACAACAACCGTGTCTTCGGTTGAAAACTCGTCAATGAATTTCGAGATAAGCTCCGCCTGTGTTGCAGAAGCAATGTAGCCTGTAAGTATGCCGTCAAATTTCGTGCCGAGCTTCTTCCACTCGCCGAGAAATTTTGAAAGCTCCGTAGTCAAATCGATGCAATGAAACGAGTCATAGCCTGTCTGATTTGACAAAACGGCAGTCGGCAATGGGCAACATTCGATTCCGAGGGCAGATATGACGGGTAATTCCGCCGTAAGAGAACATCTGCCAAAGCCCGATATATCGTTTACAGCCGCAATTCTCTTCAAATAATCACCTACTTGCATTTCTCTCTTATACCATATATAATATAACTGATTTGTCATTATTAAAATAGCCAAAAATTAAAAAAGTTAAGGGGACAGTTATGGAACTTTCAGGCAGGGAACACATTTTATATATGGAAGTTTACGATTATTATAAATCGCTTATCCTGACGGGAAAATTGCCGAAAAGGTCAAGGCTTCCGTCCATTCGCCGTTGTGCCGCCCAGCTCGGAGTCAGCCGCACAACTGTAGAGAACGCATATTTACAGCTTGCCGCCGACGGGTATATTCTCTCAAAGCCCCAAAGCGGATATTATGTTACGGATATTGCCTCGCACTCTCAAAAAAAGAGCGAAAATATTAAAAAGAGCAGCACTGAAAAGAACGAGATTATATATGATTTCGCTTCACTTAAAGCCGACAGAGAAAGCTTCGACTTCGATTTGTGGCGCAGATACTTAAAAAGTGCATTGAGGCAAGATGACAGACTTCTCTCCTACGGTGAGGTGCAGGGCGAGGCGGAGCTTCGTCAGGTGCTTTCAAAATACATTACAGAAAACAGAAATGTTATGTGCAACGAGGACGATATTGTTATCGGCGCAGGCGTGCAAAGTCTTTTGAACATACTCTGCGGAATAATCGGCGACAAAAAGACGGCTTTTTTCAGAGATTCGTCGTTCTTGCAGGGCATTGCGATATTTGATGACCACAAGTTTACCGTTACAAAATCCGAAAGCAATGCTGATGTCATATATATTTCGCCGTCGCACATTAACAGCTGGGGCGACGTTATGCCCACGCAGGAGCGTTTGGAGCTTCTTAAAAAAGCTCACGAAAACGGAACGCTTATAATCGAAGACGACTACGACAGCGAGTTCGGATATTTCAACCGCCCCACCCCCTCTTTGCAAGGTCTTGACGGCGGGGAAAATGTTGTATATATAGGTACATTTTCAAAGCTGCTCGTTCCGTCAATTCGTATCAGTTTTATGATTCTTCCCGAAAAGCTGAAATCGGCATACAAGAAAAAGGCGAACGCTTACAGTCAGACGGTTTCGACAACAGACCAGATAGCACTTTGCCAATTTATCAGAGACGGGCATATGTCAAGACGTATTAAAAAGGTCAGAAAATTATATTCGCAAAAGGCGGTTGAGCTGAACAACGCTATTCACTCGGTATTCGGCAAGAGGGCAAAAACGCATATCGGTCAAACGGGCTTTATTATAAAACTCGAACTCGACTGCGAGCTTTCTGCCGACGAAATAATCAAGCGTGCCGAGAAAAGCGGAATTTCTTTAAGAACGGGAGATCAGTCCGAAAAGCCGCAGCTTCTTTTATCCTGCTCATCTGTCAAAACAGAGGATTTTCTTCCTGCAATGCAGCTGCTTAAAACGGCGATCGAGGATTAAAGGGCAAAATTTGCGATTTTTCCGCAATATTAAATTATGCAAAAAATCTTGCAAATAGAATTTTTTCTAATAGGCTGAATGTATAGTTAAAAATCAGGTAAAAATCAATGTAAAGCAAATCACTTTACAAAAATGTCGAAAACAAACCTTGATTTATCAAGTTTTTAACATTTTGAACAGAGTTTTGAACCGTTTTTATGATTAAAAGTTGTTTTGGTAAAAATTGGGAAAAGTGCATATGCCTTTACAGAATTCGACCGAATTGTGCATATTCCGAGCCAAAAACACGAAATTTTCAGACGGAAAACTTGCATTTTTAATTAAAATAAGACGCCCTATCTGCTTAATCGACAGACAAGGCGTCTTGAATTTTTTATGAATTTATTGTAATCAGTTTTTAAGGCTCTGCAACGGAGCAGGAATTCTGCCGCCTCTTGAAATGAATTTAGCCGGAGAAGCGGTGCTGACCTTCATAATCGGAGAAACACCGAACAGACCGCCGAACTCAACTTCCTCGCCGTCCTTCTTTCCGATAGCGGGGATAACTCTGACTGCAGTTGTCTTGGAGTTTACCATACCGATAGCCGCTTCGTCGGCAATGATAGCCGAAATAACCTCTGCCGAGGTGTCGCCGGGTATTGCAATCATATCAAGACCGACAGAGCAAACAGCCGTCATAGCCTCAAGCTTTTCAATCGAAAGCACCTTACTTCTTGCGGCGTCAATCATACCTGCGTCCTCGGAAACGGGGATAAATGCGCCCGAAAGTCCGCCTACGTGTGAAGAAGCCATAACTCCGCCCTTTTTAACTGCGTCATTGAGAAGTGCCAAGCAAGCAGTCGTACCGCAAGCGCCGCACTGTTCAAGTCCCATTTCTTCAAGTATATGGGCAACGGAGTCGCCGACAGCAGGTGTGGGTGCCAAAGACAGGTCAACAATTCCGAACGGAACATTGAGCCTTTCCGAAGCAACCTTTGCAACGAGCTGACCGACTCTTGTGATTTTGAAGGCGGTCTTTTTAACCGTATCCGCAACCTCTGTAATATCGGCGTCGGGAATTTTAGAAAGAGCCGCACGCACAACGCCCGGACCCGAAACACCGACGTTTATTACGCTGTCGGGCTCGCCTGCGCCGTGGAATGCGCCTGCCATAAAGGGGTTATCGTCGGGAGCGTTACAGAAAATTACAAGCTTTGACGGACCTACAAGTCCCTTGTCAACCGTTTTCTCCGCCGACTCCTTGACAATCTGTCCCATAAGTCTTACGGCGTCCATATTGATACCTGCTTTTGTAGAGCCGATATTTACGCTCGAACAAATCCTATCCGTTACGGCAAGAGCCTCGGGGATACTTCTGATAAGTCTTTCGTCGCCTGCGGCAAAGCCCTTTTGAACAAGAGCCGAATAACCGCCGAGGAAGTTTACGCCTACCTCTTTAGCCGCTTTATCAAGCACCTTTGCATATTTTACGGGGTCGCCTCCGCTTGCGGCGCTAATCATTGCAATAGGAGTAACGGAAATCCTCTTGTTGATAATCGGAATACCGTACTCTCTTTCGATATTTTCGCCCGTCTTAACGAGGTTTTCGGCTCTTTTGCAAATCTTGTCATAAATCTTATCACAAGCCCTGTCAATATCCGAGTCGGCACAGTCAAGAAGCGAAATACCCATTGTGATAGTACGAATATCGAGGTTTTCCTCTTGAATCATATTTATAGTTTCGAGTATATCGTGAGTATTTATCATTATATAATATGTCCTTTCAGCTTAATAAGGATTATATTCTGTGCATGGAGTTGAAAATATCCTCATGCATAACGTTGATTTTAAGCGCCTTATTCTCACCGAGCTTTTCAGCCTCATCTGCGAAAGCGGTAAACTCAACATTGCACTTTGAAACGTCAACGAGCATAATCATACAGAACATTTCCTGCAAAATCGACTGTGAAACCTCAATTATATTGACCTCATGCTTTGCACAAAGCTCCGAAACGCTTGCGAGTATTCCTACGGTGTCTTTTCCGACAACTGTTATAATAGAACGCATAAAAAGTTACCTCCAAAATTATATGTAAACATTTTATCACATTTTGGCGATAAATAGTATATAAAATTCACTTTTTTTCAAAAAATGATGTAATATCCTCAAAAATATGGTATATTAGGTAATATATTAAAAAGGAAGAGCCGATATATGAAAGTTAAAGCCGCAGCAAAAATAAATCTTATGCTTGATGTCGTCGGAGTTTTACCCAACGGCTATCACAGTCTTTATATGATTATGCAGTCGGTTGACTGCTATGACTATGTCAGAGTTGACAGGTCTGAAGAGTCGGGCATAAAAATAATAACCGCCGATCCCCGTGTTCCGACGGATGAAAAGAATATTGCCTACAAGGCGGCAAAGGCTTTTTTCGACAAAACGGATATTTTTGAGAACAACGGCATTGAAATAGAAATTGAAAAGCATATTCCGATGGCGGCAGGTCTTGCAGGCGGAAGTGCGGACGGTGCAGGCGTTATTTTTGCGCTCGACAAGTTATTTGACACAAAGCTTTCCACATTTGAACTGTGTGAAATAGGCGAAAAAGTCGGTGCCGATGTTCCGTTTTCAATTCACGGCGGAACGGCATTGTGTACCGATATAGGCTCGGTTATCGCTCCGCTTCCCGATTTGGATAACTGTTATGTTTTAATCTGCAAGCCGCCCGTTGATGTATCGACGCTCGGTGCGTACAAGCTCATTGACGAGGCAAGGCGGCTTCGCCACGGCGACAGATGCGGTATGCTCTACGCTATGAAGCACAACGACAGAGAGCTTATGTATAAAAAGGCTATGAACGTGTTTGAGCAGGTAATCGAAGTGCCTCAAAGACCGTATCTTAAAGCGTTTATGAAAAAGCACGGCGCAAAAATGTCCATGATGAGTGGCTCGGGTGCGGCAATTTACGGCGTATTCGAGGATAAAGAAAGTGCCGAAAGGTGCTTTGAGGAATTGAAGAAGAAGTATGATGAGGTATTTTTGACAGTACCGTGTAAGAAATCGGTCGAGGAGGTTTTTGACAGATGAAATATTCAACAAAAAGCAGATATGCTCTGCGATTGATGGTCGATTTAACCCTCCACGGCAACGGCGACTACATTGCGTTAAAGGATATATCCGAAAGGCAGAATATCTCGGTTAAATATCTTGAACAGATAGTGTCGGTGCTCGGCAAGGCAGGAATGTTGAAAAGCGTCAGAGGACCGCAGGGCGGCTACAAGCTGGCAAAAGACCCGTCAGAGTACACGGCAGGCGACATTTTGAGGATAACCGAGGGAAATCTTGCCCCCATCCCCTGTCTCGAAAACGAGGAAAACGACTGCGACAGAATTTCTCAATGCGCAACCCTTGATTTTTGGAAAGGGCTTTATGATACGGTCAATAACTATGTTGACGGTATAACCCTCCAAGAGCTCGCCGAAAGGTTTAAGCTGAAAAGCTCAATAGATTTTATTATATGACAAAAGCTCCTCTTGTTTAGAGGAGCTTTCTTACAAGTGGGGCTGTTCGAAATCCGCAAAAGTTGAGGCTTCGTATGGAGTGATAAATTATATCCTACGGTGTAGGGCAACGTATGCTGCCGCCGTCAGATTGTCGCTGATAAATGACAATTCACGGCTGAAAGCAATATATAAATCCGCAAAAGTTGGTAGCGACAGTGAGCCGTCGAGAGGGCGTTTACAACCGAACAGGCGAGCCGAGCGTGATTTTTGCGGAAAAGGAGGAGTTGCATAGCGAGTGAGAGACAGCCAAAGGCTGTTGCGAACGATACGGTGCAAACGACGATGTACCGTAGGGGCGAACTGTGTTCGCCCGTTTTTTGTTTGCTGTGAATTGGCGGGCGACCGCAAATGTTTTCAAATTTGATGAAACACAGGCTCCCTCTGACGAGGGAGCTGTTGAGCGTAGCGAAACTGAGGGAGAGAAAGCAATAAAAATCAAACTTTCATTATCTCTCCCTCAGTCATTTTTCTTCGAAAAATGACAGCTCCCTCGTCAGAGGGAGCCTTAAGTTTCGTCTGCATTTCAATTTAATAGCAGCCGATAACCGCATATATCCGTTAATTTTCTCGGCGGCAGCAAGCCACCGCCGTCAAATCACAACAAATCAACGGGTACAAACAATTATATTTTTATATTATACCGTAGGGGCGAACTGTGTTCGCCCGTTTTTTGTTTGCTGTGAATTGGCGGGCGACCGCAGGTCGCCCCTACGGTTGCATATATTTTCAATTTGCTAACAACCGTTAGCCGTTATATATCCGTTAATTTTCTCGGCGGGAGCAAGCCCCCGCCCTACCGTGAAAAATCAAATTATTCCGTGCAAAACAAAAAAGCTAAGTCCGAGGACTTAGCCTTTTTGGAGCTGCTAGGCAGACTCGAACTGCCGACCTCATCCTTACCAAGGATGTGCTCTACCACCTGAGCCATAGCAGCGTATTTAACAACGCTAAAGTATTATACACATTTTACCCTATGTTTGTCAACTGTTATTTTATAAAAGGCGGTATGAATTGCGTTTTTTGTTCATACCGCCTCATTTTATCAAAGCTCGCCTTTAGCCTTTCTTTCAAGATAATCCGAGGTTGTGGGGATTACAAGATTTGCCGCACCCTCAAGTATTTCAAAGGTTGCCTCGGTAACATACTGACATTCGCCGTCAACATTTACCGCCGCAGGCTCCTTGCTTTCGATGTGCATTTTCTTGCCTCTTAAAAAGTTTGTGAAATCCCAGCCTAAATGCTGGCCGTTCTTGTACTGATTTACAAGTCCTGCAAGCTTTAATCGGCTGACTGTATTCTCAACTATAATACAATCGAGCAAGCCGTCGTCGGGTATCGCTTTCGGTGCGCCCATATATCCGCCGCCGTACCAACGGGAATTGGCACAGAGTGAAAAGAGCATTTTGCCCTCAAAAGTCTTGTCGTCGTCAACGGTAACCTTAAAATACGAATTAAGGCGTTTTGCAAGGCAATAGAAAAGTGCCACGGTGTATGCCGCTTCACCGTTTACGCCCGGTATTTTCTTCATATCCGCCTGTTTTGCGCATATTTCGGCATCAAGACCCATAGAGCATTGGTTGATTGCAACCCTGTCCCCTGCTTTTATAAGGTCGAATTTTGTAACCGTGCCGTTTACCTGTGCGTCGATATTGATAAGCTTTTCTTTGTTGCCTAAAATTCTGACAAAATCGTTGCCCGAGCCAAGCGGAATTACGGCAACCTGCGTGTTCGGATACTCATAAGAGCCGTTTACAACCTCATAGAGCGTACCGTCGCCGCCACAGGCGTAAAATCTTATTTCCTCGCCTGTCTGAGCCAGCTTTTTGACATAGCTCATACCGTCGCCGCAGGCTTTGGTAACATAAACCTCTGCGTCAAGCTCGGGGTGATTTTTTATGTACTGTTCAACCGTTGGAATGAATTTTTTTACCTTAACACCCTTACCGCTGGTAGGGTTAACAATAAAAATATGCTTCATTTTACGCCTCCGCCTATTTGAAATACATATACATTTGACATTTAATCATACCGTTGTAAAGCTTTCTGCGCTTATCGGCTTTCCTTGCAAACAAATCCTCAAAGTCCTCCGACGGACTGATAATCGAATAGCTGAATCCGTGCTTTTTCGGGAATACTCTTCCCATTGTTTTAATGATTTCACTGACCTGACCCTGTGACAACATTCTCTCGCCGTAAGGGGGATTGCAAATAACCGTTCCCCTCTCGGTAACGGGCTTGAAATCCTTTAGGTCGGCACGGCGAAGCTCGATATAATCGGAAACTCCTGCTCTCATTGCGTTCTGACGTGCAATTTCAAGTGCGTTGCGGTCAATATCCGAGCCGTATGCCCTAAAGTCGCTTTCGTGAATTTCAAGGCTTCTTGCAAGCTCTCTCTCCCTATCCCAAACAGAAAAGTCAATCTGCTCAAAGCGTTCGGCGGAGAAATGCCTTTTAACGCCGGGAGCTATGTTGTGAACGAGCATTGCGCCCTCGATAAGAATTGTTCCCGAGCCGCACATTGGGTCATAAAGCGTGTGATACGGACGAAGTCTCGAAAGACTGCACATTGCCGCCGCAAGCGTTTCTTTAAGCGGTGCGTCGTTTGCAACAGGTCGGTAGCCTCTCTTATGAAGTCCTGCGCCCGTGGTGTCTATCATCAAAGTAACCTTATTTTTGATTATGGAAAACTCGATTTGATGCCTTGCGCCTGTTTCCTCAAACCAATCAATATTGTAAACGCTCTTTAATCTCTCGACAACAGCCTTTTTAATAATAGACTGACAGTCGCTCACGCTGAAAAGGTCGGAATTGACGGAAAAGCCCTTTACGGGGAACTCGTCATATTCCGAAATCCACTTTTCCCACGGCAATTTCTTCGTTCCCTGAAACAAATCCTCGAAGCTGTGAGCCTCGAAAGAACCGAGATTTATGTAAATACGCTCGGAAAACCTTGAGCGTATATTTGCCCTTGCCAATATATTTTCGTCGCCTGAAAAAAAGACCCTGCCGTTCTCGGCAGTTACATTTTGGGCATCCATTTTTTTAAGCTCGTCTGCAACAAGGCTTTCCAAGCCAAAGATACAGGGAGCAACCATATTTATCTGCATAAAATTGTTTCCTTTGACAGTTTTATATATTATATAATTTTATTTGATAAAAATCAACAATATTCTATTAGAAATCTTTTTCGTTTTCACTAAGGAATGTTCAAAACTCAAGCAAGCTTTATATTTTAATCGGCGAAAACTCAAATTTTGCGTGCTATTAAAAATAAAATAAATAAATTAAAAATATATATCCTTCTAACATAAGAATATATGTTTAATTGCAGTCAAAAGCTGATTATAAAAATTTATTTTTTGATTTTTGCAAAAATGTAACGCTTTTTGGTTTACATCATACCCCTGTTATAACTATTTATAGAAGGGAGATGATCGGTTGAAAAAAAGTGAAGTTTGGTATCCGTATTTGAATTTTGCCGTTTGCCCGAAATGCTTTTTTACCGACAGAAAATTTACCGCACTTTCCTCAAACGCAAGGCTGCTTTATATATTTCTCTTTGACCGGACAAGGCTTTCGGCTAAAAACGGGCTTTGCGATACGGACGATGAAGTATTCGTCTTTTGCACGGTTGAAACGGCGTGTGAGATATTAAATTGCAGTCACAACACGGCGATTAAGACGTTCAAGGAGCTTGAAATCGCACAGCTTTTGCACCGAGCCCGCACAGGCGTTATGAGAACATACAAAATATATCTTACAAATCCGTACGATTTTTAGGAAAAGAAAAAAGGCAAGAATTACTTCTTGCCTTGACTCCATAGGATAAAAATTACTGCTCAACAGCGTAAACGCTAACCTTTTTGCGGTTCTTATCCATTCTCTCAAATCTAACTGTACCGTCGATCTTTGCGTAAAGTGTATCATCAGAGCCTTTACCTACATTCTCGCCGGGATGGATGTGAGTACCACGCTGTCTTACAAGGATGTTGCCTGCAAGAACGAACTGACCGTCTGCACGCTTAACGCCAAGACGCTTTGACTCTGAGTCTCTGCCGTTCTTTGTAGAACCCATACCTTTTTTATGAGCGAACAACTGAATGTTTATTTTAAGCATTATTTAGCACCTCTTTCGATTTTAATAAAATTCGGATACATTTTTTCAAGCTCTGTCATATGAAGCAGAAAGCCCGATAAAATGTCTTTTGATTTTTCGGCGTCGGCGTCGTTCAAGCGAAGCTCAATTAAACCGTCGCTTTCGGAAAGTGTGTCGGGGGTTACTTTTATAATTTCCGTTATTGTGTTAGCCGTCATATAAACGGCGGAGGAAACACTTGCGCAAACTATATCCTCACCCTGACTTGCATATCCCGAATGACCTTTAACCGAGAAGCCTGTAACACAGTCGTCTGCACCGAAAGTGAATTTTGCTCTTATCATAGAATGAAATTAAGCGTTGATACCGGTAATCTCAACCTTAGTATAGGGCTGACGATGACCTTTCTTGCGTTTTTCATTCTTCTTGCACTTGTAAGTAAATACTGTGATTTTCTTACCCTTGCCTGTCTTGAGTGCTTTGCCTGATACAGTTGCGCCCTCTACATACGGAGCACCTACCTTGATACCGTCGTCAGCACCAACTGCAAGAACCTTGTCGAAGGTTACTTCAGCATTGTCTTCTGCGTCAAGCTTTTCAATATAGATAACGTCGCCGTTCTCTACCTTGTACTGCTTACCGCCGGTTACGATGATTGCGTACATTTTTTTACCTACCTTAATATAGTCTCGCTATTGAGGGCGGGAAAACCGCTTTATAGTGCGTTTAGGCGCACTGCCCCCTAATATGCGGCAATAGTATTTTAACAGCGTTGTAAGGTTTTGTCAAGAGAAATTTTGAAAACCGACTTGCTGTCAAAGTCTTATCTGTGAACTCAGCCGTTGAGCTTTCCGTTAAGAATGGAAACGGTTCTGCTGTCCGAAAGAGAATTTACAGCCGAAGATGCTGCATTGTAGTTTTCCGAGGTCGGATTATCCTTGTACTTGTTCACAAGTCCCTCTGCAAGCTTATATCTGTCAAGGTCCGAAGCATTATTTACAAAGATAACATCCGAGCCGTTACTGCTCATATTCGAGCCTGCTTTATAGTCATAAAGTGAAATATCAAGGTCAACATTGTTGTAAATGCCGGGAACTCTGCCTTTGTCGGAATATTGCCACATCTTGTACGGATGTCTGAAATTTGTGACACTTGAAGTGTAGTGAGCAACCCAAATTTCATATCCCGAAAGCCTTGAGAACTGAAGCTCGTCATCAAAGAACGACTTGCTCGCATAAACGCCTGCCTTATAGCCGTTCGCTCTGATTTTTTCGCAGAACGCAACCGCACAATCGGTCCTTGTCTGTTTTGAAATTCTATCGGCTCTGCCCGTTCTGTCACCTCTTGCATACTCGGTATCAAAGTAAATCGGATATTGGAGCTTTCTGCCGTTGAGAGTATTGAGGACAAGGTCAGCCTCCTGCAAAGCCTCGTCAACATTCGTCGCCTGTGAATAGAAATAAATGCCGACATCAATTCCGTTTGCTTTTGCACCGCTGATATTGTTTTCAAACTGAATATCAAGTTTCATACTGCCGGCAGAGCCGTAGCCTCTGTAGCCTATTCTCAAAATGGCGTAGTCAATACCTGCGGATTTAACCTGAGCCCAGTCAATTTTGCCCTGATGCTTCGATACGTCAATTCCTGTCCTCGAAGCCTGTGCACCGTAATTGTTGAAGAAATATCTTGTTCCGTTTATCGATTGATGACCGTTCAAAAGATTTGAGCCGCCGTCAAAATAGAACACGGAATTGTTTACCCTGTAAAAGCCTTGCAGTCCGCCCGACACAATATAGGTCAGCTTTGTAATCAGGTTTCCTCCCTGCGAGGGATTGGTTGTAGGGCCTTGAGTTTCGGGTTCGGACGGCTTCGTTGTAGGTGTGGGCGGAACCGGCTCTTGAATTGCGGGAGCCGTAACAACAACAGTTGTTTTTTCTTCCCCCTTTTCAGAAGAATCAAGCACCTTATTGCCGCCTGCGTCCTCATCGGCTTTATCGTTACCCGAAGCCACAGGTGCGGTAACGCTCTTATCTCTGACAAGCTTTTCTTTCGCAACCTGGGTTATCGGCTCTGTCACTTCGGCAACAGTTTCAGTCTCGGTTTCCGTTTCAGTCTCGGTTTCCGTTTCCGTTTCGGTAAGTGTTTCCGCAATTGCAACATTAACAGTATCGGGAGCTTTTTTAACAGCCGGTGCGGCATAGATTTTTGCATAGACAACGGCAAAAACGGTTACAATGACAACCGCCGTACTGATAGCGCCCGTCATTCTTGCTCTCTTTATAGCTTCAGGAGATTTCAGCTTCTTTGCGCCTTTACTATTATTATCGCTGTTCGGAGTGAAAACCACGCACTCGTTTTCGGCAGCCCTTGAAGCACCGATTTTTTCTTCTTTGTTCTGTTTCTCAAATTCAACTTTAATGTTATCAGTGTCGGAATTTTTAATTTCTTTACCGTTAAGCTTCATTTTTCTCACACTCCTATACAGATAATTAATTATACCATATATAGCTGTTAAATGCAACGGTTTGCTTTTTTTGAAATATTTGTAAAAAAACAGGACAGAGATGTCCCTGTCCTGAGCCGTTAAAAGCTGTTAAATTTGCAAATAAAGCTTATGCTGTAAACACATATAAAAACAACGAGAAGAAATGAAGTATTGAGCCTGCAAGCACAAAGAAGTGGAACACGCTGTGGAAATACTTTTTCTTCGCACCGATACCGTAGAGTATTGCTCCGAGCGTGTAAGCTATACCGCCCGAGACGAGCAAATAAACGGCTCTGTGGTCAATACAATTCCAGAGTATCCTCACGCAGACGATAATCATCCAGCCGAGCGCAAGATACAAAATCATCTGAATTGTTTTCGTTGTGTTGAACAAAAAGAATGTCATAAACATTGCAATAACGACCGTTACCCACGCAACAGCCAAGACCGCTACGCCTGCTTTAAAGTTCACGGGCATTATGACAAGCCAAGCAAACGGGGTTATCGTTCCGGCTATCATAAGGTATATCATTGAATGGTCAACCATTCTCATTGCCTTTTTTCCGTTGTTGGGACGAAGTGCGTGATAAACCGCCGAGCAGGTGTACATAGCAATCATTGTAAGTCCGTAGATTAAAGCCGCTATAAGATACTGCCACGACCAAGCCTTAAACGCCTTGTAAATGCACAGGAGGGTTGCGAGAACGGAAAGTCCGCCTCCGACCATATGGCTTATCGAGTTTATCCAATCCTCGGTTCGGGTATAATCTGCAAGTTTGATTGAGTCAAGCTTTGACATTGTAATTCTCCTTTTTCTTTGCAAATTTTCGGCTGTTACGCCTTAAATTACCCTTACCTATCTTTTAATTACCTTAAATGCAATTATATCAAAGCCGCCGTGCTTTTTCAAGCCTGCCCATTGATTATTGTCAATTACCGTTATTGTGTCGATTATCTTTTTACCGTGAGCGTTTCATTGTCCAAATCGCCGCCCGTCAGAATTTCCCTTATCGCCGTATTGAGCGAGGAGGTAAGCCTGTTGATTTTTTCGTCTTTGATTTTAAGCCTCTTCACCGCCCTGTCGGGAAGTCCGACGAAGCTCGTTACCGCATTGTAATACGCCGAGCCTTCGGGATGCTTAACACAAGCGCCGTCGAGCACCGATAAAATCTGCTCGTTTACTATGTCGATTATCCTCTTGTCCGCCAATTCGTCAAGGTCGGAATTTGAAAAGGTTGTGCCGAGCGTTACGGCGTTTATGATTTTGCCGAGAGTCTTGACGGACATTTTATCGGCTGTACACGCAAGAGCCTTTAGCACGGGACGCAGCTTGAGAGCCGTTTTCCTGCCCATACCGTACTCCCTCATATCCTTTACATAGAACTCCTTATCAGAGTTCTTTGCGGACGAGAGTATTCTGCCGACAAGGTTTTGTGCGTGAATTTCAAAGTAGCGTGAGGTGTATTTTTCGCCGTTATAGGTAAAGCCCGAAAGCTTTCGGGTTTCGATTTTAACTGTGTTTTCATCAGCCGTCAGGGTTACAATGGGCGCAGGATAGCCGACAAGAGAGCCGACATTTATCTCATAAAGCTCCTTGCCCGTAGGAGACACATATTTATCAATGCGCTGAATATGGCTGTGACCGACGAACAGAAAACGCATACCCGCTTCGGCAAATTTTTCGATATACATCTCGTGCTTTTTACAGCAGGTGCCGTTATCGGTTATAAGCGGCGAAATATGCGGATAGAGCAGATGGTGCTCCATACCGATAACCAATTTGCCGCTGTCAGACTCTTTTTTAATTCTGTCCGTTATCCACTCGAGGTGCTCCGGCATAAAGCCCGAATTACCCTCGCCGTCCTGATCGTCGATAAGCGAAAACAGCACGACATCGTTCGGGAACTCGACAATATATGACGAGGTTCCGAGGTGAGTTATGTATTCCTCCTTCGCCCTGCTCGGTCCGAAGTTAAAATACATTTCGTGCAATTCCTCGCTTGTGACAGTCTCGACATCGTGGCAGACCCTGTCGCCGACATACCGCCTTGCGTTGCCGTCACAGCACCAATCGTGGGTTGCAAGGGTAACGCAGACGGGTATTTTTTCGGAAAATTTATTAAGCTTTTCAATCATCTCGAGGTGGCTTGCTTTTTCGCCGTCGTCGGATATATCGCCGATTATCATAAGTGCGTCGGGATTTATCTCTTTAATCTCTTCGAGTGCGGCGTCGATAATAGCTCCCGTTTCCCTCAAGCATTTCTGGTCTGTTCCGCTTCGCCTTTCATACGCCTCGCCGCTTGTTCCGAGCGTTTCGGAATAGTGGTGCGTGTCGGCAATAAAGGTGAGCGTTGTTTTATTACTGCTTTGCATTTGCTTTTTTGAGAGCTTCCTTTTCGTGTCTTGCCTTGAGCTCCTCTATCATCATATGATGGCTCTTGCCCGAAATATTATAGAATGCCATCGGGATAAGCATAAGGCCATAGCCGATTGCAGGCAAAAGCGTAGTCATAAAGAACAACGCCTTGTTCGTTGCCATATTCTGTATCATTGAGCCCTCTGTGTGAGAAATATAGCCCGTGTATGAAAGTATTGCAAGTCCGATAGCAGACGAAACGGAGTTTTCAATCTTGCCCGTAAAGGACATAAGAGAAAGCATAACACCCTCAACTCTTGTGCCTGTTTTCCACTCAACGTAGTCAACAGTCTCAGCCTCCATCTCCTTCTGCATAAGGTTTTTACACTCAAGCGGAACAGCGGTAAGACCTGTGAAAATAACCGTAAGAATACCTATCGGAAGCGAAACGACCTCTCCTACTTCCTTGCCGAGATAGCCGTTGCGGCAGGTAACATAGAATAAAACGTGAAGCACGATTGCTATAATACAGCAAGCTCTGAAGAACTTTCTCGGGTCTGATTTTGCGCCGAGCTTTTCAACAAGCTTCGGAACGCCGATACCTGCGATAAGGAAGCCCGGGAATGTGATAACGTCGATGAAAACGTTGTATTTTGTTGTAAACATAAGGTCCGCTACAAAGTAGAAGGAAACCTGATTTGTAACCTTTACGATAAGGAAGAAAATGTTTGCAAGGAAGAGCATAAGAAGCGGTCTGTTTGAGAAAAGAAGTGAGAAGCACTCCGCAACAGATGGCGACTCCTCGTGATGAACAGCCCTCTCCGTTGTGTTCTTAAACGTAAAGCGTGTGAATACAAGTATGCCGATTGCCGAAACACAGCCGCCCGTAAGGTAAGCCTTTGCGGTGTGAGTGTTAAAGTAAGGCAGCCAGCCTGCGCACGCAACGAAAAGGCCGGGCAAAACACCCGAAACGGAACGCACAATCGACGACACGCCGTAAAGCTTTGTTCGTTCAATTCCGTTCGGAGTAATAGCAAACGCCAATGCGCCCATAGGAATATCGAACGCCGTATATGTAACGTCAAGTCCTACAAAAAGCAGGGTTGTCCACGCAATACACATCCAATCGGGCATCTGTGAGGGAATACCCACGAAGAACAAAATCATTACTGCGGCGATAAACCACGGAGCACGGCGGATATACGGTCTCATCTGACCTTCCTTAGTACGTGTCTTATCGACGATAATGCCCATCATCGGGTCATTGATAGCGTCGAATATTCCGCAGTAAAGTCTGATTTTCGAGGCAATTCCCATCGGGTTTGAAAACCTTGAAAATAATACGTTTGTCAAGAAGTAGTTGAGGTATTTCGAGCCTGTCATTGAGGTAAACATACCCTGTGCGCCTCTGCCGAGAGCGTAAGAAATCGTTTCTCTCCATGTGAGATAGGTCTCCTCGCCCACGTCCTTTTTGACGATTTTCGAGTCTAAAAATTCTTTTAACTTTGCCATTGGCTTCCCCCTCGGGTTATAAATTTTTATTTATTTCACAGGCAGAGAACACGCCTTTGTCTGTAATAAATGCCGTTATTAAATCTGCGTCGGTTACATCAAACGCAGGGTTAAGCGCAGAAACACCGTCGGGAGCCATACGCTTCTGATAGTGCATTTCGGTTACCTCGTCGGATGAACGCATTTCGATTTTTATGTCATCGCCCGTAAGCGTGTTTTTGTCAAAGGTCGATACGGGTGCGCACACATAAAACGGTATTGAGTAGTGTTGTGCCAAAATCGCAACGCCCGATGTGCCGATTTTGTTTGCCGTATCGCCGTTTGCGGCAATCCTGTCAGCTCCGACAAGCACGGCGTCAACAAGCTTGTTTTTCATAACATAAGACGCCATATTGTCGCAGATAAGAGTTGTGTCAATTCCTGCTTTGTCCAATTCATAGCAAGTAAGCCTTGCCCCCTGCAAAAGCGGACGGGTTTCATCTGCATAGACCTTTAGGCTATGACCGTTTTCTTTTGCGATATATACAGGCGCCAAAGCCGTTCCGTACTTCACACAAGCAAGTCTGCCTGCGTTACAATGAGTCAAAACGGCACTCTTATTTTCCAAGAGCCTCGCTCCGTACTCTCCAATTCGTTTGCAACACTCGATGTCGTCGCTATGTATCTGCAAAGCCTTGACCTGTAAGGCTTTTTTGATGTTGTCAAGGTTTTCGCCTTTACAGGAGAAAAGCACTTTTTTCATCTCCTCAACCGCCCAAAAAAGATTGACTGCGGTAGGTCTTGAGGACAAAATATACTCACAATTTTCCAAAAATTCAGAAACAAAACTGTCCTCGTCTGTCTGCTTGCTCTCGTTCGCAAGAACTGACAATGCAATCGCCGTTGACACGCCGATACAGGGTGCTCCCCTGAGCTTTAATTCCTTAATTGCGGTGTAAATCTCCTCTTTTTTGCCGAGCGAGAGCACAACCGTCTCATTGGGCAGCTTTGTTTGGTCAATTATTACAAGTTTATTGTTTTCGGTATCGTAAGCGACGGTTTCACCGTGTAAATCAAACATTCGGCAGTTCTCCGATTATCTTCATAATTAGCTTTTGCATTTCCTCAGCCTTTTTCCTGCCTGCCTCGAGGACTTCCTCTTCTGTCAGCGGTTGGTCGAGAATACCCGAAGCCATATTTGAAATGAGAGAAAACGCAAGAACACGCATTTTACAATGATTAGCCGCTATAACCTCGGGAACGGTTGACATTCCGACAGCGTCCGCACCCAAAACACGAAATGCTCTGATTTCAGCCGGAGTTTCATATGACGGACCTGTGCAACCGATATAAACACCGTCCTTGACCTCAACTCCGACAGCCTCTGCGCATTTTTTCGCAAGCGCACGCAAATCGGGGTTGTAGGCATAGCTCATATCGGGAAATCTCACGCCGAAGCGCTCATCATTCTTGCCTATAAGCACATTCGTACCCATAAAATTTATGTGGTCGTTGATAAGCATAAGGTCGCCGACGTTGAAATCCTTATTTATACCGCCTGCGGCATTGGTTACAATCAAATTTTTAACGCCGAGCAGGTGCATAAGCCTTACGGGAAGCACAATATCCTTCATATCGTAGCCCTCGTAGAAATGAAATCTGCCCTGCATACAAATAACGGGTCTGCCAGAGAGCGTACCCACGATAAACCTACCCTTATGACCGGGTGCGGTGGATACGGGGAAGCCGTCAATATCTTTGTAGTCAATATAGGTGGGATTTTCGATTTTCTCACCGAGCGAGCCGAGTCCCGAGCCTAAAATTATGCCTGTTTCGGGGGAAATATCGATTTTTGATTTGAGAAAATCAAGCATTTTTTCGATTTTATCCATTTTGAACCTCCGAGACTACCTCTGCCACGATTTTATTGACCTCGTAGCCGAGCTTCTCAATATCAATGGTAGTATATTCGCCGTTTTTATATAAAACCTTGCCGTCAACCATAGTCAAAACGACATCTGATTTTTCGGCTGAATAAACAATGTTGCTCACAACGTCAAACGACGGGTACATATTCGGCTTATCGGTGTCGATTACCGTAATATCAGCCTTGTAACCCTCCTTGATAAGTCCCGTGTCAAGCCTCTGCTGTGCCTGTGCGCCGTTATAGGTTGCCATTTTAAGCACTGTTTTCGGCGAAACAACGTCGGGTCTGCCCGTTATTCCCTTTGGAAGAATAGCCGCAAGGTACATTTCACGGAGCATATCAAGTCCGTTGTTGCTTGATGCGGAGTCCGTGCCGATTGCAACGTTTATGCCGCTTTCGAGCAAGGCATTTGTATCGCAAACGCCGCTGCCGAGCTTCAAATTGCTTGCAGGACAATGTGCAACGCTGACGCCGTTTTCCTTGATAATATCCCTGTCCTCGTCGCTTATATATACACAATGAGCGAAAACCGTCGGTCTTTCAAGCACGCCTGCATCATAGAAAAGCCTTGTGGGAGTTTTGCTGTATTTCTTTATGCAATTCTCGTGCTCCGCCCTTGTTTCCGAAACATGAATATGATTGACCTGTCCGAAGTCGTTTTCCCTTGCAAACTCGCCGAACTGCTCAATCATTGAAAGCATATTTGTATATTCCGAGTGAAGCGACATATCGATTTTTATTCTGCCGTTCTCGGTGTTATGATACTGCCTTACGCCGTCAAGCGCCTCTTTAACACGGTAGCTGTCGAAGAAACTTTTTTCATCGGAAAATGACGAAATCGAACGTCCGAAATTGATTTTCATTCCGCTTTCACGGGCAGCCTTGATAACTCCGTCCTGAAAAAAGTACATATCGGAAAACGAGGTCGTTCCGCAGGCGAGCATTTCAGCCGCCGAAAGCAGCGTGCCGTAATAGGCTCTGTCGATATTCAGCCTGTCCTCAAACGGAAAAACCTTTTCATTGAGCCAACGTTCAAGCGGTAAATTTTCCGCATATCCCCTCAAAAGCGTCATAGTCGAATGGGTGTGAGCGTTGACAAAGCCGGGCAGTAAAACCTTGTTTGTTCCGTTGTAAATATCGGAAAACTCGCCGTCAGGTCTTGTTTTTCCGACATAGGTTATCCTGTCGCCCTGCGTTAAAACATACATATCGCTTTGGTAATCGAAATTTTCATCGATTACACCGATTTTTTCAAATAACATATGTGCCTCTTATACCGTTTCAAGCTCGATTTTCTCGATAACTATGTCCTTTGACGGCTTGTTTGCAAAGTAGTCAACCTTGACGTCTGCGATTTTATCGACAACGTCCATACCCTCAATTACCTGACCGAAAACAGTGTGATGATAGTCGAGCCACGGTGTGCCGCCCTCTTTTTCGTACATTTCGATACACTCTGTGGGGAAATATCTCTCGTCTGCGCAACGAAGCTGATCGAGCATATCGTCGGAAACCTCTTTCGCCTGAACGATAAAGAACTGACTGCCGTTTGTCGAGGGGCCTGCGTTAGCCATACAAAGAGCGCCTCTGAAATTGTGAAGCTCGGGGGTAAATTCGTCCTCAAAGGGATGTCCCCAGATGCTCTCTCCGCCTGTGCCCGTGCCGTTGGGATCTCCGCCCTGAATCATAAAGTCCTTGATTACACGGTGGAAAATCAAGCCGTCATAATATCCGTCTTTTGCGTGAGTGAGGAAGTTTTCAACCGCTTTGGGTGCGTCCTCTTTGAAAAATTTAATTTTAATGTCGCCCATATTTGTTTTCATTGTGGCAACCGTTTCGCCCTCTTTAACTGCCGTAAACTGCTTTAACATTATATTTCTCCTTTGTTATTCTGTACTCTTGAGTGATTCTATCATATCGATTTTTCTCAGCTTTATCGACATTAAGGCATTGACCAAAATCGTGAAAGCGACAGTCAGCACAATGCTGAAAATGTAGCTGTACCACTTAATCTGCCTGCCGAACATCATCGTATCGGTCTCAACGCTTCGCATTATGAAGAAGTGAAGCACCACGCCGATTATTATACCGAGTATCATACCCACAACCGTAAGAATGATATTCTCCCTGAAAACATATCTTTCAAGCTCGCCGTCATAGAAGCCCAAAACCTTTAAGGTTGCAAGCTCACGCCTGCGCTCTGTGATATTGATATTGTTGAGGTTATAAAGTACGACAACAGCCAAAAGTCCTGCCGATATAATCATCAATGCGACAATTATATTGAGGTTTTTCATAGCCTCGTCAACCTGCTTTTGAGTGTCAACGTTCATTGTAACCGAGGTTATACCGTCAATTTTCAAAAGCTGTTTTGAAAGCTCGCTGTTGTCCTGTGCGCTGCTGCGAAGAAGAAGCGTATTGAGTGCCGCCGAGTCTCCGAACAGGTTTTTGTATGCCGTCGGGGTCATATATATATAGTGGTATATGTAGTTTTCAACAACCGCAAGCACCTTTGTTTCAGCTGTCGAATTTCCGTCCTTTTCAGTCTTAAAGGAAATGGTGTCGCCCTCTTTTACGCCGAGCATTTTCGCAAGCTTTTCGGTTATGATAACGCCGTCGTCGGTAATATTTACCTGCTTGTGTCCGATTCTCGTTTTAAGAGTTATGTACTCCGAAAGGAAATCGACGTTCTGCGGAACAAGGATATATGCGTTCTGCTGTTTTCCGTTTGCGTTTGCGTAGGTAAGTGTTCTGAAGGTCTGAAGATAATCGTCAACGCCGTCTACTTTCTGAACCTCGGAAAGCAAATGTCGGCGCTCTGTCCTTGTAAGGCTCTCGTCAACGGTAATTGTACCCTGATAGTTCCAAATCTTGTTGAACTGATTTCTTGTCATTGAAGAAACAGAGTCACGAATACCGAAGCCTACAAGCAACAATGCCATACAGCCTGCAACGCCGAAGAGCGTCATATAAAGTCGCTTTTTGTATCTCAAAAGGTTTCTAAGGGCAGCTTTTTGTGAGAAGCTGAGCCTTGACCAAAAGCCCTTGAATTTTTCAAGGAATATCTTTTTGCCTGTCTTGGGAGCTTCCGGTCGCATAAGAGAAGCGGGATTTTCTCTCAATGAGCGACGGCAGGCAATCAACGCCGCACCCGTTGTGCAAAGCACCGCAATTACAACTGCCGTTACCGCATACGGAATGTTTACAAAGCTTGCTGTCTTTGTAAGGTTTACGTACATAATCTTATACGTTTTGACAACAAGCTCGGGAATCAGAGTCTCGCCCAAAACGACGCCCAAAATTCCGCCTGCAAGCGTTGCTATGAAAGCGTAAAGCACATATTTTGAAACAATCGCTTCTTTAGAATAGCCGAGTGCCTTAAATGTGCCTATCTGTGTTCTTCTCTCCTCAACCATTCTTGTCATTGTCGTAAGGCTTACCAATGCGGCAACGAGGAAGAAGATTATCGGGAACACCGTACCTATGGCGTTTATACCCTTTGCGTCACTCTCAAACGAAGCGAAAGACGCTACCGCTTCCCTGTCCGTTACATACCAAACCGGAACTTCCGTGGTTGCGATTTTCTCTTTATATTTATCAAGCTTTGCCTGTGCCGAGTTAAACTCCGCAACAAGCTCCTCTTTTGAAAGATTGTACTCTTCAGTAGCCGCATCAAGCTGTTCTTTTTTATCGGAAACTATGTTTTGCGCTTCCCTGACAGCTTCGTCGCCCTGTGCAAGCTTCTCCCTTGCCTCTGCGATTGCCTCGGGACTGCCGTTTAAAATCTCCTCTGCGGTTGCTATCTGAGCCTCCGCCTGCTCTATACCGGCTTTCAACGCCGCAAGCTGACCTTGATAAAGCTGTGCCATCGCCTTATAGCTATATACCTGAAATGCTGCATCGGCATATTCCTCGGTAGTCATATTACCTGCGTTTTTACGAAGCTCCTCCTCCATATTGGTAATAGCGCCCGAAACCTGCTCCAACTGTGCCGAGGTGGTCTTGTGTTGAGCACGAAGCGTGGCTAAAGTCTTTTTAGCTTCAGCAATCTTTTGCCTGTTCTCATCAAGGCTTCCCTCTTGCAAATCAAGAAGCTCCTGAGCATCTTCAATTTCCTGCTTGCGTGCGTTGATTTCAGCCTGTGCGGTGTCAAGCTCCGCCTGTGCGTCTGAAAGTTGTTTATATGCACTCTCAAGCTGTTTCATAGCCTTTTGCTTCTTTTCCTCAAAGCGTGTTTCAGCCTTATCAATCAAGTCGCCCGACTCATTTTTGAACTCGTCGTATCTGACGTTACAGCGTGTTTCCGCTATTGTGTTTATGTTTGAAGCAACGCTGTCAACAAGCTTTTCGTACTTGCCCGAGAAGCAGTTAAGTGCCGAAGCACCGTTGACCGTTACGAATATTTTTGTGAAAGCGGTAAGTGTAAACGCTTCCTTAGGAATGACAAGGAAAGCGTCAACAGTGCCGTTACCGATAGAAGCCGTGCCCCTGTCGTCACTCAAATAATACGAGGTCGTGCCCACGCCGACGATTGTAAATTCATCGGTCGCAAGCGTGTCCGAAAGCTCGTCGTCCGTACCCATTGTGAGCTTTATGGTGTCGCCTATCTGATAGCCCGACTTTTCAAGGAAGAGCTTATCTGCGATACACTCATTGTATTTTTCGGGGTATCTGCCCTCCGTGACCTTGACAAGATTTATTCTGTCGGTCAGCGAAAGCACGGTGGTTACAAGCTCGCTGTCGTGTCCCGAGCAAAGAAAATCACCGCTGTACGCACCCTCTGCGTCCGCAACGCCTGCAATTTTAAGTATCTCGACAATGTCCTTTGCCGTCACGCCCAACGTACCCTGAACGCAAATATCCATCATATTTTCAGAGTCATAGGTCTTGTCGGCAGAAGATTTCATAGCCGGCGTTGCCGATTTAATTCCCGAAAAGAAAGCCGTTCCGAGAGCCACTATCAAAAGGATAGAAAGAAATCTCGCAAAACTGCTTTTGACTTCACGTCCGAAGTCTTTTTTTAACGATTTTGTCATTTCTTTCTTCCTTTACCATTCAATGTATTCAACGGGGGTCGGCTTTTCATTGAGCAAAAGCTTGTCAACCCTGCCGTTTTTAACCTTGATTACCTTATCCGCCATAGGTGCAAGTGCCGAGTTGTGAGTGATTACGACAACCGTAACGCCCTTTTCACGGCAGGTGTCCTGTAAAAGCTTCAAAATCGATTTACCCGTTATGTAGTCAAGCGCACCTGTCGGCTCGTCGCACAAAAGAAGCTTCGGATTTTTAGCAAGCGCACGGGCAATTGACACTCTCTGCTGTTCGCCGCCCGAAAGCTGTGAGGGGAAGTTGTCAAGTCTGTTGGAAAGACCTACTTCCTTGAGCATATCGGACGCATCAAGCGGATTTTTTGAAATTTGCAACGCAAGCTCGACATTTTCAAGTGCTGTGAGGTTGCCCACAAGGTTGTAGAACTGGAAAACGAAGCCGACATCATCACGCCTGTAAGCGGTAAGCTGTGACTCGTTGTATTTTGTAATATCGGCGTTATCGACGAAAATAGTACCCGAAGTTGCCGTGTCCATACCGCCCAAAATATTAAGAATTGTTGTTTTGCCCGCGCCCGACGGGCCGACGATTACGACAAATTCGCCCTTGTCGATACCAAAGCCGATTTCATCGACGGCTTTAATCTCAACCTCGCCTGTTTTATATGTTTTTGTTACATTACGGACCTCAATAAATGCCATATTGCAAACCTCTCTTGCCTTAAAAATATATACTAAAATATTGTATCACAATTAACAAAAAATTTCCATAAAAATATTATAATTTAAAATGTGTTCACAAAAAAATTTATGTAAAATTGCAAAGGCGGATTTGTGTGACCGTAGGGACAGGGCTCGCCCCTGTCCCTACGGGTTGTTGGTATATGATGATTTGCGGGTGAAACGATATTGAAAATTTCATACAACCCGTAGGGGCGACCTGCGGTCGCCCGTCGATTCATAGCAAATAAAAAACGGGCGAACACAGTTCGCCCCTACGATATAATATAAAAATGTAACTGTTTTGTAACCGTTGATTCGTTGTCGTTTAACGGTGGGAGCAAGCTAACAAAAACAAAACTGCTTTCGGGTGATATCAAATTGAATTTAATATGCGACCGTAGGGACAGCCCTTGCGGCTGTCCGTGAATTTGATTTAATATGTAATTTGTAGCGGACAGGGGCGAGCCCTGTCCCTACGGATTGTTGGTGTGTTTTAATGTCATTAAAGCCGCAAATAAACATAAATCAACAACAATCCAACGGCGGCAGCAAGCCACCGCCCTACCACGTCGTCGTTTGCTTCGTATCGTTTGCAACAGCCTTTGACTGTCTCCACTCACTACACATTTCCTCCTTTTCCGCAAGGGTTGTCCCTACAGATTGGCTGAATTTCAATATTATTTCCCATTTACAAAAACAAAAGACGCACTCAACGAGTGCGTCGAAATTTGCTATGTAATTTTCTAAAACGAATTCAATTATTTGTCGTCATGCTTTTTTCTTGTAAGAACAAGAGCAACGCCTGCTGCGAGTGCTACCGCTGCGACCGCAGGAATTGCATAGTCGCCTGTTGCGGGGATGTCGGTCGGGTTAGATGTGCTGCCGCTTCCGCTGCCGTTGCCGCCGTTACCGCCGTTGCTGTTGCCTTTAAGAAGACCTGCGAGAGCAGAAGTGATTGTGCTGATAGCGTCGCCGAAGCCTCTGAACAGCTGTGCGAGGTCAGACGGTGTGTAGCCCTTGAAAATCTCGTCAAGCACGCCTGTCGAAGCCTCGTCCGAAGTGATAGCCTTCAAAATTGTTTCTTTTTCTTCAGCGTTTATTGTCTTATTTTTATAAAGTGCATTGACGATAGCCTTGCCGTCGTCAACGGTGATAACCTTATTGCCTATAAGGGAAACGAGCACGCTTTCAATCTGCTTAGCGTTAAGCTTTGAAAGAACGTCAACGTATTTCTGAAGCTCCTCGCTGAGCTCAGGATCGGGCGTTGAGGGTGTTGTAGTGCCGCCTGTTGTTGTTTCTGTCGGGTTAATAACGTCGATTATTGCGCCTGTAAGAAGAGTTATAAGAGATGCGGCTGCGCTCTGCGAGAAGCCTGCGTCAGCTTTAACAGCCGTAACAGCCTCCGAAACTAATGTTTTGATTGAAGAAGCGTCGCTTTCATAAGCGGTTTTATAAGGTGCAATATCCTTAATACCTGACATTACGCTGCTCTTAATCAAATTTCTACCGCCGATTGTTTCAGGATCATTGCCCTTTTCAACAGCAGCCAAAACAAGACCTGCAATCTCCTTCTGCTGAGTGTCGGTCAACGCATCAACATTAGCACCTGCAAATGCCGGAACGCAAACTGTAAACAACAATGATAAAACAACCAAAACTGACATTACTTTTTTCATATCACGCTATTTCCCTTCTACATTAACGCCTCGATAGGCATAATCTCTTTTATACAAATTGAATTATAACAGTTCCACAATTCAATGTCAACAGAATTGTGGAATAATTTATCAAAAATCCGTATAAATTTTATTAAATTTTTTGCCAATACTAATAAAGCAGACGCTATTTAAGGGGATTGAATTATGAGTAAAAAGAACAAAAAATCACGCAAAGAGGTCGCCCAAAAGGTCGATAAGCTGACTGAGGAATTCGCTGAAATTTGGGACGGCTCGGGCGACGGAATACCCTCCGACGTGCTCGGAAGCTATACGGGAAATCCGACGGAGGTTGACAGACCGATACAAGACGCAGACGACTTATAATATATATACTATTAAAATATGCAAAAAACACTTGCAAAAAATAATGATATGTGTTATTATGTCAAGGTACGAATATGATTAAGCTGAGAGTGGGTTCCAAACCCGCTCTCTTAATTTTATAGGAGGAATTATGGCAGAAAAGAAAAAGAACACCGTTTCTGTTGTGTGGGACATTGCAAAGCCGCTTGCCGACGAGCTCGGTTTGGTGCTTTGGGACGTTCGCTTTCAGAAGGAGGGCGTCAATTGGTATCTTCGCATTATTGTTGACAGAGAGGACAGACCCGTTGACATTGACGACTGCGTTAATATGAGCCACGCTATCGACGAGCCGCTTGACAGGCTTGACCCGATTGAGCAGAGCTATTCTTTGCAGGTTCAGTCGCCCGGTATCGAAAGAGAATTGACAAGAGATTTTCATTTTGAAAAGTATCTCGGCGAAAAAATTATGGTTAAGTTCATTCACGCCTTAAACGGCAAGCGTGAGTACAAGGGCACTCTCGCCTCTTATGACAACGGCAATATTTCAATGACTCTCGAAAACGGAGAGACAATTGAATTTAATAAAAAAGAAGCATCGTGGGTAAAACTCGATGATTTTGGAGGTTTTGAAAAAAATGAATAAAGAATTTTTTGAAGCAGTTGCAATTATGGAGAAGGAAAAAGGAATTCCCGCTGAATATCTCTATGAGAAAATTCAGAATGCGATTGTCGTAGCAGTCAAAAAGGAGTACAACGGCAAGGACGTTATCACTTGTGAAATCGACCCCGAGAAAAGCGAAATGAACGTATATTACTGCCGCACGGTAGTTGACGAGGTTGTTGACCCCGATACGGAAATTTCACTTGAGGACGCACAGGAAATCAAGAAAAAATACAAGGTCGGCGACATTGTTAAGGTTAAACTCAGCAAAAAGGACTTCGGCAGAATTGCGGCTCAGACTGCAAAGCACGTTATCCGTCAGGGTATCAGAGACGCTGAAAAGGGTATGATTCTCGAGGAGTTCCAGTCAAAGAATCAGGAGCTTGTTACAGCTAAGGTTCAGCGTGTCGATCCTGTTACGGGCAACGCTACGCTTGAAATCGGCAAGGCTGAGGCTATTCTTCCGAAATCGGAGCAGGTTCCCGACGAGGTGCTTCATGAGGATCAGCTTATAAAGGTATTTATCGTTGACGTTAAGAACACGGATAAAGGTCCTAAGGCTATGATTTCAAGAAGACACCCCGGTCTTGTAAGACGTCTTTTTGAACTCGAAGTTCCCGAAATTTACGAGGGCACAGTTATCATTGACTCGGTTGCACGTGAGGCAGGCGCAAGAACGAAAATTGCCGTTCACTCAAAGGATGAAAATGTTGACGCTATCGGCGCTTGCATCGGCCCTAAGGGCTCAAGAGTAAATCAGATTGTTGACATTCTCGGCGGCGAGAAGATTGACATTATAAATTACAGCGAAAATCCCGAGGAGTTCATTGCGGCGGCTCTTGCTCCGGCAAATGTTCTCAAGGTTGAAATCGAGGATGCGGAAAACAAGGTTTGCCACGTTACCGTTCCCGATCATCAGCTTTCGCTTGCTATCGGCAACAAGGGTCAGAACGCTCGTCTTGCGGCTCATCTTACGGGTTGGAAAATCGACATTAAACCCGAAAGCGGTTTCTACGAGGGTTAATCTTAAAGCAATTTACTTATTATATCGGCAGGAGATGAAATTATGGCAGTTAAAAAAATCCCGATGCGAAAATGCTTAGGTTGTATGGAACAGAAGCCCAAAAAGGAGCTTGTTCGTGTCGTTAAAAGTGCTGACGGCGATATAAGCCTTGACCTTACGGGAAAGAAAAACGGCAGAGGCGCGTATATTTGTCCCGATGTTTCCTGTCTTGAAAAGGCTAAAAAGGCAAAAAGACTTGAGCGTGCATTTGAATGTGCAATTCCCGCAGAAGTCTATGAGGCTATGGAAAGCGAGCTTGAAAATGAATAATAAAGCGTTGAATTTGCTCGGAATGGCAAGACGGGCAGACAAGATAAGCCTCGGACATGACGCAAGCGTTGCTTCTATTAAAGAAAAGAAAGCGTGGCTTTGTGTTTTAAGTCAAGACGCTTCCGAAAGGCTCAAAAACGAAATGAGCAGGCTTTGTGAAACCGGCAAGGCGGAATGTACGGTTGTCGATTGCACAATGAACGAACTCGGTGCGTCGCTCGGTTACAAGACGACGGCGGTTTTAACGCTCAATGACAGAGGTTTTGCCGAAAGATTAACACAACTCATAAGGGAGGAATAATATATGGCGATTAAAAAGAATAAATTGAACGAAGTCGCAAAGGACTTCAATATACAGAGTAAGGCTCTTATTGAGCTTTTGGGAAAATATTTTGACGGCGAAAAGAAGTCGCAGGCAACACTTGAAGATAAGGAAATGGACGTTATCTTTGATGTTTTGACAAAGCAGCATTCGGTTGAAAGCTTTGACGATTATTTTGCAATGCAGAAGGAAAATAAAGAGCCTGCACCGAAGAAGGAAGCGGCTAAAAAGGCTTCGGATAAAAAGCCGGCTGACAAAAAGCCTGTTGCCAAAGCAAATGAAAAGGCAGATAACAAGGCTTCAAATCAGGAGCTTCCCAAGAAAAAGGTTAAAGACCCCAACAAGCCCATGCAGTCAAGAACAAAGGGCGAGGTTCGTCACATTGACACAAGAGCAGGCTCGGTTGACCTTGACAAATACAATGAAAGATACGAAAACATTGCTCCGGCTAATGACAGAAACTCGGACAATGTTGTAAGAAAGCAGAAGCTCAATCAGAAGTCAAAGCAGTATCGCAAGCAGGGTATGAGAAGCCACAAGCACGAGAGCGAGGCTGAAAGACTCAAGAGAATTGCGGCTGAGAGAGCTAAAAAGCAGATTAAAATTACAGTTCCCGAGGAAATCACAGTCGGCGAGCTTGCGGCTTTGCTTAAAATGACAGCGGCAGAGGTTATCAAAAAGCTCTTTGCACTCGGTATGATGGCAACCGTTAACGAGGTTATCGATTACGATACGGCTGAAATCGTAGCAACAGAGCTTGGCGCAAAGGTTGAAAAAGAGGTTGTTGTTACAATCGAGGAGAGAATTATCGACGATACGGTCGATGCGGAAGAGGATCTTCAACCTCGTGACCCCGTCGTTGTTGTTATGGGACACGTTGACCACGGTAAGACCTCATTGCTCGACGCTATCCGTAACACCTCGGTTACAAGCACAGAGGCAGGCGGTATCACACAGCATATCGGCGCATACAGAGTTCAGACTCCCGAGGGTAAAATCACATTCCTTGACACCCCCGGTCACGCTGCGTTTACTTCAATGCGTGCAAGAGGTGCAATGGCTACGGATATTGCAATCCTTGTTGTTGCCGCTGACGACGGTATTATGCCCCAGACAATCGAGGCTATAAACCACGCAAAGGCAGCTAACGTTTCAATTATCGTAGCAATCAATAAGATGGATAAGCCCGACGCTTCTCCCGACAGAATTATGCAACAGCTTACAGAACACGAGCTTGTTCCCGAAGAATGGGGCGGCGACGTTATCTGTATCCCCGTTTCGGCTAAAACTCATCAGGGCATTGACAAGGTGCTTGAGTCAATCAACCTTGTTGCTGAAATGCTTGAATTAAAGGCTAACCCGAACCGTGCCGCAAAGGGTATCGTTATTGAGGCTAAGCTTGATAAGGGCAGAGGTCCCGTTGCTACCGTGCTTGTTCAGAACGGTACACTTAAAACAGGCGACACAATAGTTGCAGGCTCTTCGGTCGGCAGAGTAAGAGTTATGACAAACGAAAACGGCAAGGTGCTCGATTCGGCAGGACCGTCCGTTCCCGTTGAGATTATGGGACTTGCGGAGGTTCCGCAGGCAGGCGACACATTCGACGCCGTTTCTGATGAAAGACTTGCCCGTGAACTCGTTGAGCAGAGAAAGAGAGAGGCTAAAGAGGAAGAGTTCAAGCAGTATCAAAAAGTTACTCTCGACAACCTTTTCTCCTCAATTTCTCAGGGCGATATGAAAGAGCTTAACATTATCGTTAAAGCCGACGTTCAAGGCTCGGTTGAGGCTGTTAAGCAGAACGTTGAAAAGCTTTCAAATGACGAGGTTAAGGTTAAGGTTATCCACGGAAGCGTCGGTGCAATTAACGAGTCCGATGTTATGCTCGCAAACGCATCTAATGCAATTATCGTAGGCTTCAATGTTCGTCCCGACCCCGTTGCGGCTGAAATTGCCGAGAGAGACGGCGTTGATATGAGAATGTACAGAGTTATTTACGATTGTATCGAAGAACTCGAAGCGGCTATCAAGGGTATGCTCGCACCGAAGTTCCGTGAGGTTGTTCTCGGCAGAGCAGAGGTTCGTAACGTATTCAAGCTCTCCTCTGCGGGTATGATTGCAGGCTCGTATGTTCTTGACGGTAAAATTACAAGAAATTCACAGATTAGAGTTGTAAGAGACGGTATTGTTATCTTTGAGGACGCTATCGCTTCTCTTAAACGATTCAAGGAGGACGCAAAAGAGGTTGCCTCAGGCTATGAGTGCGGCGTGGGACTTGAAAAGTTCAATGACATCAAGGAGGGCGACATTCTCGAAGCGTTCATAATGGAAGAGATTAAGGCTTAATCTTTTTTCGGAGGTAAAAATGGCAAGTTACAGACAGGACAGAGTGTCCGAGGATATTAAGCGTGAAATCATCGCCGTAATCAGGGAGCTTAAAGACCCGAGAGTTAAGGATAAAATGCTCACTGTTGTAAGGGTTGATGTAAGTCACGACCTTTCATTCGCAAAGGTATATATCAGTGCTCTTGACGGAATTGACTCGGCAAAAGAGGCTGTAAAGGGTCTTGTCAGCGCAACGGGCAGAATCAGACACGAGGTCGGCGCAAGGCTCCGACTTCGCAAGACGCCCGAAATGAAATTTGTTGCAGATGACTCCGTTGAGCACGGTATGGAAATTTTCAAAAAAATTGAGGATCTTACGAGGGATAAAGATGAATAAAATCGACGAAAAATCGGCGGCTCGCCTGTTGAGAGAAAACGATAATATTCTTATACTCACGCACAGAAACCCCGACGGCGACACGATAGGAAGCGGCTTTGCTCTCCTGCACGCTTTGAAAAAGCTCGGCAAGACGGTAAAGGTTGTATGCACCGACCCGTTCCCCGAAAAGTACGGATATATCGCCCACTCGAACAATGACGACGTTGGGGAAAATCCGTATGTTGTGGCGGTTGACGTTGCGGATATGGAGCTTATCGGCGCACAGTACCGTGCGAAATATGAGCACGGTGTGAGTCTTTGCATTGACCACCATATTTCAAACAAGGAATTTGCGGAAAATCTCTGCTTGAGAAGCTGCTCTGCGACGTGCGAGATTATATATAACGTAATCAAGGCAATGGACGTTGAAATTGACAAGGATATTGCCAACAGCCTTTACACGGGCATTGCGACGGATACAGGTTGTTTCCTTTTTTCAAGCGTTACGGCAAGAACGCATATTATCGCTGCGGATTTGATTGAGCACGGTGCGAATTTCTTTGAAATAAACAGAATTATGTTTGAAACGAAGTCACTCGGCTATTTCAAGCTTGAGGCGGCGGCACTCAATACGGTTGAAATGCATTGTGACGGAAAATGTGCGTTTATGACCGTCACAACAGATATGCAGAAGCAGGCAGGCACAAAGGACGGCGATTTTGACGGAATTGCAGGACTGCCGAGGAAGATTGAGGGCGTTTTGGTTGCCGTGACTTTCCGTGAAACAAAGGATGGCAATTTCAAGGTGTCTATGCGCTCGCACGAGCCTGTTGATTCGTCAAAGATTTGTATGAACTTCGGCGGCGGCGGTCATTCAAGGGCGGCAGGCTGTACATTTGAAAGAGAAGCTCTCGAAGAAAACAAAGAAAAACTGTTATCTATAATAGAAACGGAACTTAAAGGTATATGACGGGTATCATTTTACTTGACAAACCGAATAATATGACCTCTTTTTCAGCCGTGAACAGAGTAAGGCGCTTGCTCTCGGTAAAAAAAGCAGGGCACACAGGAACGCTCGACCCTATGGCTACGGGCGTTCTTCCCATTGCGCTTTCAAATTGCACAAGGTTTATTGATTTGCTCCCCGTTCACGATAAAGGGTATGCCGCAAGGGCTCGGCTCGGCGTTACAACCGATACGCTCGACTCAACGGGCACGGTTTTATCCGAAAACGAGGTCAATGTCACAAGGGAACAGCTTGAAAATGTCTTAAAAAATTATGTGGGCAAAATCAAACAGATACCGCCTATGTACTCGGCGATAAGCAAGGACGGAAAAAGGCTCTATGAGCTTGCACGTCAGGGCATTGAAATTGAGCGAGAGGCAAGGGAGATAACCGTATATTCCCTCACGCTTGACGAATTTTCAGGCGACAGCTTTTCAATATCGGTTGAGTGCTCGGCGGGTACTTACATAAGAAGTCTTATTGACGATATAGGCAAAGACCTCGGTTGCGGTGCTGTTATGACAGCTTTGAGAAGAACCTCGGCAAACGGCTTTTCCATAAATAATTGCGTTACATTAGAGGAGCTTGAAAAGGCTGTAAACGACGGCACGGCGGAGAAGTATATCACGCCTATTGAAAGGTGCTTTGACATTTATCCCGAAGTATTTGTCACAGAGGGTCAGGCAAAGCGTTTTTCAAACGGCGGCGAATTGTCGAGGGATAGGCTCAAAGACAATATTTCCGACGGAATTTACAGGGTTTATTCCCCCGACAGGCAGTTTTTGGGACTCGGAGAAATTGAAAAGGACGGCGAATTTCTTAAAGTTAGGAGGGTGTATGTCCGTGAATGAAAAATCCATAGCATTAGGCACATTTGACGGGCTTCACAAGGGTCATTTGCAGGTAATATTGCAGTCGGAAAAAGATAAATATGACCCGTATGTTCTGCTTTTTGACGTTCATCCGCTTTCGGTAATCACGGGCAAAGCTCCCTGCTCTCTCATAACCGACGAGATGAGACGGGATATAATCGAAAGCCTCGGAGTTAAGATTATAGACGTCAGCTTTTCGGAGATTGCCGACTTGCCCTATGACGAATTTTTCAAAAAATATTTGATTGAAAAATATAACGCAAAGGCTCTCTCCTGCGGTGAAAACTACACGTTCGGCGCAAGGGGCGAGGGCAACGTAGAAAAGCTTAGAAAGCTGTGCGAGGAATACTCGGTTGAGCTGCACATAGCACCCACTCAGACCTACAACGGCGAAACGGTCAGCTCAACTAAAATTCGCAATCTTCTTTCGGACGGCGATGTCAGATCGGCAAACGCAATGCTCGGCAGGGAATTTTCCTACCGTTCAATCGTTGTTGACGGCGACAAGCGTGGCAGAACGCTCGGTTTCCCGACGGCAAATCAGTTCTTCCCCGACAATTTCGTAAGGCTCAAATTCGGAGTTTACGCTTCAAAAACCGTTATTGACGGCGAGGTTTATCCGTCTGTTACGAATATCGGAATAAGACCTACCGTTCACACGGAACGCTATCGCAGCGAAACGTATATAATCAACTTTCAAGGCGACATTTACGGCAAGGAAATTGAGATACGCCTGACCGATTATTTGCGACCCGAGGAGAAATTCGGCTCACTCTCGGAGCTTTCTAAGGCTATTGAACACGACAGCAAAATTTCTCAAGAAATATTTAATAATAATACTTGCATTATCTAATTAAAAATTGTACAATAAATATAATATTATAAATTGAAAGGTGTTATAATTATGTGGGCATTAAAAGTTGCATACTACCGTGCTTATCAGAAGGTAATGAAGGTAATGCTTTACTTTCTTGATTGGTCGGAACCCCAGCTTCTTACAGGACCGGGTTCAATCCGTAAATTGCCGTCCGTTATCAAAGAAAAGGGTATCGGCAAGGTTATGGTTGTTACCGATAAGGGACTTATGAGCCTTAATTTGCTCGACGGTCTTTTTGAAGAACTTGACAAGGCAGGAATCAGCTACGTTGTTTATGACGGCGTTCAGCCTAACCCCTCAATCGAAAACATTGAGGAAGCAAGAGAAATGTTCGTTTCAAACGGCTGTGAGGCTATGATAGCTTTCGGCGGCGGCTCTCCGATGGACTGCGCTAAGGCTGCTTGCGCAAGAGTTGTAAGACCTAACAAAACTATCCCTCAGATGAGAGGCGTTTTGAAGGTAATGCGTAAGCTTCCCCCCTTCTTCGCTGTTCCCACCACGGCAGGTACAGGCTCGGAAACAACCGTTGCGGCTGTTGTTTCAAACACACAGACACACGAAAAATACGCTATCAATGACCCGTGTCTCCGTCCCAAGTTTGCGGTACTTGACCCCGAGCTTACAACGGGACTTCCCAAGAAGATTACTTCGACAACAGGTCTTGACGCTCTCACCCATGCGGTTGAGGCATACATAGGCAAATCAAATACCCGTGAGACTGAGGATTATGCCGAAAAGGCAACAAAGCTCATCTTTGAGAACCTTGAAACTTGCTATAATGACGGTCAGAACGTCGAAGCAAGAGGTCAGATGCTTTTGGCTTCTTTCTATGCAGGTATGGCTTTCACAAGAGCTTATGTCGGCTACGTTCACGCTATCGCACATAACCTCGGCGGTATGTACGGTATTCCGCACGGTCTTGCAAACTCGGTAATTCTCCCCGTTGTTCTTGAGGAATACGGCTCAACGATTTATCCGAGACTTGCAAAGCTTGCTGAAATCGTCGGCATCAACGGTCAGACAGAGGAAGAGCTTGCTAAGGGCTTTATTGCTGAAATCAAGGCTATGAACGAGAGAATGGCTATCCCGACTTCATTTGAGCAGATCAAGGAAGAGGATATTCCGACTATCGTTGAAAGAGCAATGAAAGAGGCTCATCCGTTGTATCCGACACCGATTATCTTTGACGCTGACAGACTCACACAGATTGTCAGAAAACTCAAAGGCTAATTAAAATTAAATATCAAAAAAACCAAGTGCCTTTTTGGTACTTGGTTTTTTTATATTCTGTTATATAAGGCTTAGCTGCTCGCCCATATCCTCGGCTGAAAGAGTCGAGCCTGCCGCCGGAAGCGTTCTTGTTCTGTATCTTGCAGGCTTTTGGAACATATCTTCGGTAAAATCGGTAACGCTCTCAAGTCGGTGATTTTTCCTTTGCGTCATAACGCCCACGCCCTGCGTGTCCTTTGTGGTCTTGGGTGATACCGCACCCGTGTTGAGAAGCAATATTCTGCCCGACGACGATTTCATAACAATTTCGCAGTCCTCTTTGATATGCCTTATCGCAACAATCGGGAACTTGTCACAATATGCCTTGATAAGCTTCTTACGGTTTGTTTTGGTTTCATATGCGCTCATATCAACCTTTGCAACCTTGCCGTTCTCGAAGAAGAAGAGCATATAGCCCTTGTAGTCTGTTGTAACCGCCATATAAACAGCAGACTCGTCCTTGTCCATTTGAAGTGCGGAAGCTACAAATTCGCCCAATACGCTCGCCTTTGTGTCCGAAAAATCAGCCGCTTTTGCCTTGTAAACCTGACATTTATCGGTAAAGAACAGCAAGTCGGTGTTGTTTGAAGCCTCGACAGTCTGCACTATCTCGTCACCCTCTTTGAGCTTCTGCTCACCACTCATTCGAAGCGATTGAGGAGTGATTTTCTTGAAATATCCCTCTTTTGTGAAGAAAAGAGTAACAGGATAATCGGGAATTTCTTCGATTTCCTCGTCGTCATCCTCGACGTCCGCAAAGATAATCTCCGTTCTTCTCGGCTTATCGTACTTCTCCGTAACCTCTTTAAGCTCTGCAATGATAATCTTCTTAACCCTTGATTTTGAGGAGAGAATATCCTCCATATCCTCAATATCCTTGCGAAGCTGCTCAATATCGGCGGTACGCTTTAAGATATATTCACGGTTGAGGTGGCGAAGTTTAATCTCGGCAACATACTCAGCCTGAATTTTGTCGATTCCGAAGCCGATCATCAAGTTCGGGACAACCTCTTGCTCCTCGTCTGTGGAACGGATTATCTTAATCGCCTTGTCAATATCAAGCAAAATTTTCTGCAAACCCTCGAGCAAATGAAGCTTGTCCTTTGCCTTTGTGAGGTCAAAATAAACACGTCTGTTTACGCATTGAGTTCTGAACGCAATCCACTCAAGCAAAAGCTCACGAACGCCCAAAACCCTCGGCGTGCCTGCGATAAGCACATTGAAGTTACAGCCGAAAGAGTCCTCAAGCGGAGTTGACTTGAACAGCTTTTTCATAAGCTTGTCGGGGTCTGTGCCTCGCTTTAAGTCGATTGTGATTTTAAGACCTTTCTTGTCCGTCTCATCACGAATATCGGAAATTTCCTTGACCTTACCCGCCTTTGCAAGGTCGATTATCTTGTCGATAATAGCCTCACTCGTTGTGGTAGCCGGAATTTCATATATATCAATACAGTTAGACGATTTATCGTAATTATATTTCGCACGAAGCTTGAAACTGCCTCTGCCCGTGCGGTAAATCTCACGCATAAGCGCTTCGTCATAGATAATCTGACCGCCGCCGATAAAATCGGGTGCTTTGAGCGTTTCCATAATATCAGCGTCGGGGTCTTTGATAAGTTCAATGGTCGTGTTGCAAATTTCACCCAAGTTAAAAGAGCAAATATTTGAAGCCATACCGACGGCGATACCCATATTTGCGTTTACAAGCACCGACGGAAATGTTACGGGGAACAGGGTCGGCTCTTGCATAGAGTTATCATAGTTCGGAACAAAATCAACCGTGTCCTTGTCAATATCTCTGAAAAGCTCCGCCGCAATGGGAGCAAGCTTCGCCTCTGTATATCTCGAAGCCGCATATTGCATATTTTTTGAATAGGACTTACCGAAGTTACCCTTTGACTCGATATACGGATGAAGCAAGCTTTCGTTACCACGTGCAAGTCTAATCATTGTTTCGTAAATTGCGGCGTCGCCGTGAGGGTTCAACTGCATTGTACGACCGACAATGTTTGCACTCTTGATAGTCGAGCCGTTCAAAAGTCCCATCTTATACATAGTGTAGAGCAATTTTCTGTGCGAGGGCTTGAAGCCGTCAATTTCGGGGATTGCTCTCGACATAATAACGCTCATTGCATATGGCATATAGTTTATTTCGAGCGTGTCGATAATGTTTTGATGCACAACCTCACCCGCACCGGAGATATGAGCGTTTAAGTTCAAATCTTCTTCGTGGGATATTTCGGTTTTCTTTTTCTTAGCCATTTATTTCTCCTCGTGTTACTGATTTCATTTGAAAGCTACATTAAAATATTCGCACAATCCGTAGGGACAGGGCTCGCCCCTGTCCGCAGCGAATTACATACAAATTCACATTCACGGACAACCGCAAGGGTTGACCAAACGGTATGATATATTTTTTAATTTGCTAACAGCCGTTAGTTATCATATATCCGTCAATTTCCTTTTACAGCGTAGGGCGGGGGCTTGCTCCCGCCGAGCAGACTGATAAACACATACATACTATTGGTTATTATCGAATAAAATTGAACATCATATCGTAGGGGCGAACTGTGTTCGCCCGTTTTTATTTGCTATGAATTGACGGGCGACCGCAGGTCGCCCCTACGGTCGCATATTAAATTCAATTTTGATAGCAACCGTTAGTTGTTATATATTCGCTGATTTTCACGGCGACAGCAAGCCACCGCCCTACGCTGTGGGATATAAAATCATATTTCCGCTGTAAGATATAAAATTCAATCTGTGCGATTATTTATGACAAATCGGTCAAATCAATATACTGATAGCCGTTTTCGGCAATGTAGTCTTTTCTGCCCTGAAGATTGTCGCCCAAAAGCAAATCGAACTTGTCCGCAACCGCTTCGGGACTGTAATCCGGCTCAACCTTGATAAGACGGCGGGTTTTCGGGTTCATTGTCGTAAGCCACATCATTTCGGGTTCGTTTTCACCGAGTCCCTTTGAACGCTGAACGGTATATTTTTTGTCGCCGATTTCTTCGAGCACCTGCGCTTTTTCCTTTTCCGTATAGCAGAAATAAGTGTCATCCTTACAGTTTATCTCATAAAGCGGAGATTCTGCGATAAACACCTTGCCCTCTTTAATGAGAGTCGGCATAAGTCGGTAAATCATTGTGAGAATAAGCGTTCTGATCTGGAAACCGTCAACATCGGCATCGGTACAGATTATGACCTTGTTCCAACGAAGATTGTCCATATTGAAAAGCGAAAGATTTTTGTTAGCCTTTGAGCTTACTTCAACGCCGCAGCCGAGCACCTTTATCAAATCCGTAATGATTTCAGACTTGAAAATCTTAGGATATTCAGCTTTTAAGCAGTTGAGAATTTTACCTCTGACGGGCATAATCGCCTGAAACGCAGAATCCCTCGCCTGCTTACAAGCGCCGAGAGCCGAGTCGCCCTCTACTATGAAAATCTCTCTTTCGTTTACATCTTTTGAACGGCAATCGACGAACTTTTCAATCCTGTCAGTCATACTGTTGCTTGACTGCAAGGTCTTTTTAATATTAAGTCTTGTGCTTTCAGCCTTAATTCTCGAACGCATATTGATAAGCACCTGCTCGGCTATCTTATCCGCTTCGATTTTGTTTTCTATGAAATACACTTCAAGGCTGTGCTTCAAAAACTCTGTCATTGCCTCTTGAATGAATTTGTTTGTAATTGCCTTTTTAGTCTGATTTTCGTACGAGGTCTGAGTCGAGAACGACGAAATTACAAGCACAAGGCAGTCGTCAACATCCTGAAATGTAATTTTAGAGTCGGTTTTAAGGTATCTGCTGTTCGCTTTGAGATAAGAGTCAATCTGCGAAACGAATGCACTTTTAACCGCCTTTTCGGGTGCGCCGCCGTGCTCCAAAAAGCTTGAGTTGTGATAATATTCTTTAAGCTGTACCTTGTTTGAGAAGCACAGCGCAATGTTCATTTTGACCTTGTATTCGGGCATATCGGCTCTGTCCTTACCCTTGCGCTCGGTCTGCCAGAACTGAACGGACGAAAAAGCCTTGTCGCCGACAAATTCCTTAACATAGTCGGTAATTCCGTGTTCGTATGAATACTCATACTTTTCAAAGGAATTTGTGCCGACCTGTTCTCTTAATATGAACTTAACGCCCTCGTTTACAACCGACTGACGCTTTATTGTCTCCTGATAGTATTCAAGCGGAATGTCAATGTCCGTGAAAACCTGCAAATCGGGTTTCCAACGAATACGGGTACCCGTGTCCCTTTTGCTGTAAGGCTCTTTTTGAAGCTCGCCGACAGGCTCGCCGTGCTCGAAATTCATCTTATAGCAGAAGCCGTTTTTGTGAATTTCCGCCTCCATATATTCAGACGCATACTGCGTGGCACAAAGTCCCAAACCGTTAAGACCGAGAGAATACTCATAAGTGCCGCCGTTATTCGTGTTGTATTTACTTCCTGCATACATCTCACAGAAAAGAAGCTCCCAGTTGTATCTTCCCTCTTTCTCGTTGTAGTCCATGGGCATACCTCTGCCGTGGTCTAAAACCTCAATCGAGCCGTCAAGGAATTTTGTAACGGTGATTTCGTTGCCGTATCCCTCTCTCGCCTCGTCGATTGAGTTTGAAAGAATTTCAAAAACCGCATGCTCACAGCCTTCAATTCCGTCAGAGCCGAAAATAACCGCAGGTCTTAAACGAACCCTGTCGGCGCCCTTTAACTGTGATATACTTTCTTCGGTATATTCCGCTTTCTTCGCCATTTTATTCCGTCCTTAAACACATATATTATAACTTATATATTTTACACTATATATAGGGATTAAGTCAAGTTTTACTGAATATGTTGAGAGTTTGGAGTGTGGCAAATGCCCTGACGGACAGAAAATAATGAAAAGTGAAGAGTGAAAAATGAAAAGAAGCAGGTGCTTCGCACGGAATGAATTATATATCCAATGGAGTAGGGCGGGGGCTTGCTCCCGCCGTTATATTGTTGTTGAAATATGATAATTTTCGGCTGAAAATGATATTGAAATATCCGCACGACCGTAGGGGCGACCTGCGGTCGCCCGTCAATTCATAGCAAACAAAAAAACGGGCGAACACAGTTCGCCCCTACGATGTGATGTGCAATTCAATTTTAATTACAGCCGATACCCGTTATATATTCGTTAATTCCCTCGGCGGCAGCAAGCCACCGCCCTACCGTGTCGTCGTTTGCACCGTATCACAAACATTCAAATTCCGCATAAACAACATTTAGCCTCTCCGAAATGAATCGGAGAGGCTAAACTTTTTGCCGTCAAGGTGTTATATCGGGCAACATATTATTTTTTTACTCCGCTTTTTCCTCGGGCTTCGGCTCTTTCTGCTCCTCGTTTTTTTCCTTGAAGCTGAATTTGCCGTCCTCGGAATCGCAGATATAAGACTTGCCTTTGACTACCTTGTTTTCGAGCATTTCCTCAGACAAAAGGTTTTCAATCTTATTTTGAATTGCCCTTTTAAGAGGTCTTGCGCCGTAAACCTCGTCAAAGCCTGCGTCGGCAATATCGCTTATTGCCTTATCGGTAAATTCAATACCGATACCGAGCTCTTCGACACGCTTTTTAAGTGAATCAAGGAGATTTACCGCAATCTTCTTAATATCGTCTTTCTGAAGTCTGTCGAATACGATTATATCATCGACACGGTTCAAGAATTCGGGGCGGAAGGTCTTTTTAAGCTCTCCCATAACAGCCTCTCTGATCTTCTCTTTTTCCATCGCTGCCTCTGCGGAATTTTCCTTTCCCGTGAAGCCGAAATCGGCACTCTTTTGAGTTATAAGCTTTGCGCCGACGTTTGAGGTCATTATGATAACGCTGTTTTTGAAGTCAACACGTCTGCCCTGCGAGTCGGTAAGGATACCGTCGTCGAGAATCTGCAAAAGCATATTGAATACATCGGGATGAGCCTTTTCAATCTCATCGAAGAGAACAACCGAATAGGGCTTTCTCCTGATTTTCTCGGTGAGCTGACCGCCTTCTTCATAGCCTACATATCCGGGAGGCGAACCTACCAAACGGGATACCGTGTGCTTCTCCATATACTCGGACATATCAAGTCTTATCATAGCGTTTTCGTCGCCGAACAGGGTCTGTGCAAGTGCCTTGCAAAGCTCTGTTTTACCTACGCCTGTGGGACCTAAGAAGATGAATGAGCCAATGGGCTTCTTCGGGTCTTTAAGTCCTGTTCTTGAACGTCTTATCGCTCTCGAAACCGCCTTAACAGCCTCGTCCTGACCGATAATTCGGTTGTGAAGCGTTTCTTCCATATGAAGAAGTCTTTCGCTTTCCTGCTGTGTCAGCTGAGCCGTGGGAACGCCTGTCCAAAGTGATACGATTTCCGCAATCTCGTTTTCCGTAACCTCGTCCTTGCTTCTGCCCGCCTTGCTCTTCCAATCCTCTTTTTTCTTTTCAAGGGAGTCTGAAATTTCTTTTTCCTCGTCACGAAGTTTTGCCGCAAGCTCGAAGTCCTGCGAGTTTACTGCACTTAATTTCTCGGCTTCTATATCTTTCTTTTTCTGCTCAAGCTCATGGAGCTCGGGAGGCTCTGTAAAGGCACGAAGCCTTACACGTGAAGCAGCCTCATCAATCAAGTCAATCGCCTTATCGGGAAGGTATCTGTCTGCGATATATCTTACCGACAGCTCAACAGCCTCTTTAATAGCCGAGTCTGTGATTTTAACCTTGTGATGAGCCTCGTATTTATCACGCAAGCCCTTTAATATTTCGATTGCCTCTTCCTTAGACGGCTCGTCAACCATTACAGGCTGAAATCTTCTTTCAAGCGCCGCATCCTTTTCGATATTCTTTCTGTATTCCTCGATTGTGGTAGCGCCGATTACCTGCAATTCACCTCTTGCAAGCGAGGGCTTAAGAATGTTAGCGGCATCAACCGCACCCTCTGCGCTGCCCGTACCGATAAGCGTATGCACCTCATCTATGAACAAGATAATATCGGGTGACGCCTTAACCTCGTCGATAACCTTTTTAATTCTTTCCTCAAAGTCGCCTCTGTACTTTGTACCTGCGACCATACTTGTAAGGTCAAGAGAAACAATCTTCTTATTTTTGAGCGTTTCGGGAACTTCGCCCGACACGATTTTAAGAGCCAAGCCCTCTGCGATAGCCGTTTTACCTACACCGGGTTCGCCGATAAGGCAAGGGTTGTTCTTCGTTCTCCTTGAAAGGATTTGAATAACCCTCTCGATTTCGTCGTGTCTGCCGATTACGGGGTCAATTTTGCCCTGACGTGCAAGCTCGGTCAAATCTCTTGAGAATTGGTCAAGGGTTTCGTTGCCCGTGCCCGACTTGCCGTCGTCGTTTGCATTTGTCGAAGAAGTGTTCATAAGCTTCTTTGAAATATCCGACATAATGCTGTCCGCCGTGACACCGCCACGCTCCAATATCTGATAAGCATAGCAGGAGTCATCGCTTGCTATCGAAAGCAAAATATGCTCCGTGCCTGCAAGGGAGTTACCTGTTCTGCCTGCAAGATAAACCGCATTTTCGATTATTCTCTTGCTTCTCGGCGTGAAGTCCTGCGCACCTAACTGAGTGGGCACACCTACGCCGACTGTCTGCTTAATGTATTCCTCTACATCATCAAAATAAAACTTTCTGCCGGAGAGGACAACGCCCGCAACGGTTGCGGTATCGGACAAAAGACCTAAAAGCAAATGTTCACTGCCTATATAGGTGTGACCGAGGTTTTGTGCGCACTCAACCGCCTTGTTGAGAGCCTTGTTAGCTTTCTCCGTAAAACCTGTGAATTTAAACATAAAACATCATCCTTTCCTTTTACTTGTAAAACAAGCGGAGAATTAAATCTCCGCCCGTCAATGTCTGTTATAGCCTTTCTCTTACGATTTTTGCCCTCTCGACATCACGCTCTTCAAGACTGAGCGTTTTGCCGACAAAGGCATTTATCGTTGCAGGCTGCATTGATACCATAAGCTCGTTTATTGTTTTAAGGTCTGTGTTTATCATTCCCAAAACAGCACCCAAACGAACCTTGGAGATTAAACTCATAAATTCTTTTGTACTTAATATTCTTGCCGATTTTAATATTCCGTATGCTCTGAAAACAGCATCCTCGGTTTCGATACTTTTAGCCGCTTCCTCTCGTGCCGAGCGTTCCTGAGCCGCCAGCTGAAGAGTTATCGTTTTAAGATTGTCGATTGCCGATTTTTCGCTTATTCCGAGTGATACCTGATTGCTCAACTGATAAAGGTCGCCCATAGCCGACATACCCTCGCCGTAAGCTCCTCTGATTGTAAGACCGAGCTTTGAAACGGTTGAGGCAAGCGAACCGATTTGACCTTTTGCGGTAAGAGCCGGTAAATGGAGCATCACAGAGGCTCTCATACCCGTACCGAGATTTGTCGGACATTGGGTAAGATAACCGAGCTTTTCGTCAAACGCATATTTGAGCGATTGGTTGATTTCCGTATCGATTTTATCCGCAAGCTCATATGCTTCCTTGAGTGCAAGACCCGATTTCATAACCTGAATTCTTGCATGGTCCTCCTCGCAAAGCATTATACTTATATCCTCGTTGTCGGACATAAGCAATGCTCTCGCATCGGAATTTGACGCAAACTCGGGACTGATAAGATGCCTCTCCGCAAGGGAAACTATCTGCGAACGGGTAAGAGTTTTAAGCTCTGTATAGGTAAGGTTTTCCTTGCCGTCCAAAGCGTCTCTTATTTTCTCGTTTACTTCGATTTTGCTCTTGTTGTCAAGGCGAACGGGGAACGGATAATCCGCAAGGTTTCTCGCAATTCTTATCCTCGTTGAAATGACTATATCGTTGTGGTCGCCCTCGCCGATGTACCATTTACTCATTTATTTTTCCTCGCTTTCCATTTCTTTAATCTTATCCCGAAGCTCTGCGGCTTTTTCGTAATCCTGCGATTTTACCGCTTCGTCAAGCTCATCCTGTAATTTTTCCTTTTCGGTCTTATCGGGCACCTCTACAATGCAGTTCGGGATTTTTCCCTCGTGACTTGTTCTGCCGTGAAGCCTTTCAAGTGACGGTAAGAGCTTATCGTAAAAGGTTGAATAGCAATCGCCGCAACCGATTTTACCGCTTCTTACTATATCATTAAAAGTGCTTCCGCATTTATCACAGCGAAGTGATCTTCCGCCGAGACCTGCCATAACAGGCTCTGAGAAGAATGAACTTAACATATCCGAAAAATTAAATCCGAAGTCTGAAAAAACTCCGTCATAGCCGAGACTCTTTGCACAGTCAGAGCAAAGATGTGCCTCTGTCGCCTCGCCGTTTACGATTGTTTTTATATGAGTGGTAGCCTCATTTTTTTTACAGTTCTGACACAACATAATTATCTCTCCTTTTTATTTCATTGTGCTCAGAAGCATCTGTTTGAACATTGACGCTCTGAATTTGTTTCTGCTTTCCTCGGGCAATTCCTTATAAATATTGTCCGATACAGCTGTCATGATAAGCTTTGCCTGTTCGTCGGTTAAAAGCCCTCTGTCGTGAAGATTTATTACGTTAGCCTTACAGGTCTTTCCGTCAACGCTTTCGCCGATTGAATTTATAAGATGCATTTTTAATGTTGAAAGGTCATATTGCGCTCTTGTAATTCTGATATATCCGCCGCCGCCTCTTTGACTTTCGACGATATATCCTCTCTCCGGTGTGAAACGTGATGAAATAACATAATTTATCTGACTGGGTACGCAGCCAACTCTTTCCGCAAGGTCATTTCGGCGAATTTCTGCGCTTGTTCCGTCCGTTTCAAGCATTTCGATTATCATATTCGCTATTTCCTTACTGAGATTCATTTGATTATCGCCTCTCTTTGACTTTGACTTTCTTTGACCTTTGTGATTATTATTATAGCCGACTTTTTCTTACAGTCAAAGGTCAAAAATGGTCAAATTTTCTCGTTTTCGGCGTGTGACAGAGTATTTTCTTTAATTTTCTTCGATTTTCTAACAATTTCAAAATTTTTATTTTTTTTATAATTGCCTAAAGGTCAAATTTTTTAATCTGCCTTTAACACATTTTTTCATCCTGTCATAATATGTAATGATGAACGATGAAGGGAGGCACCACAGTGAACAACTTTTTCAATAACAACTGTCTTTTGATTCTCATTATCATCATTATTTTACTCTCTGATAATGACAACGGTTGCGGCTGCAACAGAACAGGCTGCTGCTAAAAAAATCGGCTACTAATAAAATCGGCTGTCATCAATGATGACAGCCGATTTTTTTGTTTGTGTTATTTGTTTGTATTATTCGATTGTAATAGTTTTAATCGCTTTGGTCGGGCAAGCCTCAACGCATTTTCCGCAATTGGTACATTTGGAAACATCAACCGAAGCGACATTGTTTTCAACCGTAACAGCCTGTGCTTCGCAGACCTTAACGCATTTCATACAGCCGATACAGCCGACATCGCAAGCCTTACGGGTGAGTGCACCCTTATCCTGATTTCTGCAGGTAACCGTTGCGAAAGACTTGTGTATGGGCAAAAGCTCGATAAGATTTTTCGGGCAAACCGACATACATTTTTTACAAGCCTTACAGAGCATCGGGTCAACTCTTGCAACACCGTCGCAGATTTTAAGAGCGCCGTATTCACATTCCTTTACGCAGTCGCCGAAGCCGATACAGCCGTATATACAATCCTTCGGTCCGCCGAAAAGCTGAGAAGCCAATTTACAGCTCTGCACGCCTGCATATTCAAGCTTGTCGCCGTTATGCGAGGATGTGCCGTTACATCTTACGAATGCCGCCATAGGCTCAACGCTCTCCGCCTTAACGCCTAAAACCTCTGCGATACCCTTTGCCGCTTCCGAGCCGCCGGGAGCGCAAAGATTTGTCTTGGTGGTTTCGCCCTTTGAAAGAGCCGAAGCGTAACCGTCACAACCCGAAAAGCCGCAAGCACCGCAGTTTGCACCGGGTAAGCACTCTCTGATTTGTTCAGCCTTTTCGTCCTTAGGTACAGCCATAACAACCGAAGCAATCGAAAGACCTATGCCTGCTATAAGACCGATAGCGCAGACAAGTATAACCGCCGAAATAATTCCGTTCATAACTCTACCCCCTTAACCGAACATATTCTCAACAAGTCCCGTAAAGCCGAGGAACGAGAGAGATGTGAGGCTTGCCGATATAAGAGTTATCGGAAGTCCCTGCAGGAATTTCGGAATATCACAGCTTTCAAGCTTTGAACGAACTCCCGCAAACATAACCATCGCAACCATAAAGCCGAGACCTGCACCGAGGGTGTTTATCATAGCGTGCGAGAATGAATAGCCGTTGTCGATATTAAGTATCGTAACGCCCAAAACCGCACAGTTTGTTGTGATAAGCGGAAGATAAATTCCGAGTGAACTGTAAAGTGCCGGAATGTACTTTTTAAGCACGATTTCAACAAGCTGAACAAGTGCCGCAATAACCAAGATAAACACGATAGTCTGGAGATAGCCGAGACCGTGATTGTCAAGGAACGTATTAAGCGGATATGTTACAGCCGAAGAAAGAAGCATTACGAAAATAACCGCAAGGCTCATTCCGACAGCCGTGTTAAGCTTCTTCGATACGCCCAAGAACGGACAGATACCGAGGAACTTTGAAAGAATGTAGTTGTTTGTAAGAATTGCCGTTAAAAGGATTGAGAAAAATATTTTCATTATTTTTCAACCTCCTTTTCTCCGCATTTTTCGCCCGAAGCGAGTTTTTCGCAGTTAGCAGCCATCGGGCAAGCTTTACAACCGCCGAGGGTTGCCTTTTTGCCGCCGCCTGCCTCTGCAAGCTTGTTAGCGCAAGCCATTACAAGACCGAAAACGAAAAATCCGCCGGGAGCCAATACAAATATTGTCATAGGAGGTATGCTTTCGGGAAGAATTGCGTGACCGTAAAGTGAGCCTGAACCGAGGAACTCTCTGATAGTACCCATAATTGCAAGCGCACAGGTAAAGCCGACGCCCATTCCCAAGCCGTCAAGAGCCGAAGCCGCAACGGAGTTCTTACCTGCAAACGCCTCTGCTCTGCCGAGGATGATGCAGTTTACGACGATAAGCGGAAGATAAACGCCGAGCTGTTCGTCAAGGGATGGCAAAAATGCCTTTACAAGCATCTGAACGATTGTAACAAAGCCTGCGATAATTACAATATAGCAAGGAATTCTGACCTTTTGCGGAATTACCTTACGAAGTGCCGAAATAACAATGTTTGAGCATACGAGGACTATCATAGCCGAAAGTCCCATACCGATAGCACTCTCAAGCGAGGTTGTTGTCGCAAGAGTCGGGCAAGTACCGAGTACAAGTCTTAAAACGGGGTTTTCCTTTATTATACCCTTTGTAAACTCATGTCCGAGTGATTTCTTATCAGCCATTTGCCTCACCTCCTGCCGTCTTGTACAAATCCAAAGCCGTATTTACCGCCGAGGTAACCGCTTTAGAGGTTATTGTCGCACCTGTCAAAGCCTGAATTTCATTGTCTGACGGTGTGCCTGTCTTAATAACGGAAATTTCCGCATTTTTGTCCTTATACTGATTTAAGAACTTATCGTTTTTAGCGTTCATACCGAGACCCGCGGTTTCGCTTATCGAAAGGATTGCGACACCCTTAACGCTTCCCTCGGTATCTATGCCGACCATAATATCAATATCTCCGCCGTAGCCCTTAGCCGAAGTCAGGAACACATAGCCGACTTTTTCTTCGGACTTTGAAAGTCCCTCGAAATATGTATACTGTGTGCCGTCCTTTTCAACTGTCTTTTCATCCGAAAAGCTCTCGGCATCGCTCAAAACCACCTTTTTGGTATTGTTCTGGGTTTCAATGGCAAGCTGTTCGATTTTCGGAGCAGTTACCATATTTGTAACCGCCAAAAGAGCCGTAACGACAAGACAAATTATAAAGAGTGAAACGGCAGGAACTAAAATTTCTTTTGCGTTTAACTTTTTCATTTTGCCGCCTCCTCTTTTTTAACCTTCTCTTTAATGAAGCCAAACGGTTTTTGTGCCGTAAGATTATCAATGTGAGGAACAAGAATGTTCATAAGAATAATCGAGAACGATACACCCTCGGGGAGTGAGCCGAAAACCCTTATAAGCGAGGTTATAATACCGCAACCGATCGCAAAGATTATCTTGCCTCTGAAGTTTATCGGTGAGGTGGTGTAGTCGGTAGCCATAAACACAGCACCGAGCAAGAGTCCGCCTGCCATAAGCTGATAGAGAACAAACGGAACGCTGCCCTTGCCTACGATAAGCATAATAACGGCAACCGTTCCGATATAGAAAAGCGGAATTGTCGGTGAGATAACCTTTCTGATAAACAGATAAAGAGCGCCTAAAATAATAGCCGCCGCACAGGTTTCACCGAGGCAACCGCCACGAACGCCGAAGAACATTTTTGCAAGCTCGGGAAGCTCGGGACTGTTCAAGGTCTGTGCGATACCATCTGAATTATACTTGCCTGCAAACTGTGCCAAAGGAGTTGCCGTTGTAACTGCGTCAAGTGTTTTAATTCTCCACGCAAACGGAGCAACATAGTCGTTTACATAGGTCGGGAAAGATGTCATAAGAACAATTCTGCCGACTAATGCGGGGTTAACAAAGTTCTGACCTATACCGCCGAAGAACTGCTTAACAACGATTATCGCAACTGCGTCGCCGATAATAACCATCCAAAGCGGAATTGTCGAGGGCAGGTTGAACGCAAGCAAAACGCCCGTTACAACTGCCGAAAGGTCGCCTATTGTATTTTCTCTTTTCATAGCCTTACGGCTTAAAAACTCAAACAAAACGCAGAATACCACGCTCGTCAAGGTTACAAGAAGCGCTCTGAAACCGAAAAGCACTACCGACAGCACAAGTGCCGGCATAAGCGCAATAACAACGTCGAGCATTATTCCTCTTGTTGTGTCAACGGTTCGTCTGTGCGGCGAAGCGCTGACAGTCAGTTTTCTCTCCTCGCTCATTTCTGCGCCCCCTCTCTGATGATTGCTTTCGCATTTCTCATATACTGAACAAGCGGTCTGCCTGCGGGACACGAATAAGCACACGAGCCACATTCCATACAAACCATTGCGCCGTATTTCTGAAGTGCGTCAATATCCTTTACCTTTGCAAAGCGTTCGATTTTTGTCGGCATAAGGCTCAAAGGACAAGCCTTTGCACATCTGCCGCAGGAAATACAATCCGTTTCGGGCTTGATGCTGACATCCTTTTTACCGAGAACAAGAATTGCGTTATTGCTTTTTAACACAGGTGTGTGGGTGTCGATAATCGAAGTACCCATCATAGGCCCGCCTGCGATGATTTTAACCGGATCTTCTTTATATCCGCCGCAACGGCTTATTATGTAATCGATTTCCGTGCCGACGGGAACTCTTATGTTCTGAGGCTCTAAAATCGCCGAGCCGTCAACTGTCATTGACCTTGAAACAAGCGGTTTACCCGTTTTGCAGTATCTTGACAAAAATGCCGCCGAAGCCACATTCATTACAACACAGCCGACATCTGCCGGAAGCTTTCCGGGCGGTACTTTTCTGCCTGTTGCCGAGAGAACCATCATTTTCTCCGCACCCTGCGGATACTTTGACTTCAAGGTCATAACCTTGATTTCGTCGTTTTTGTCCTCTTTCTCGGCTATTCTTTCAAGTACCTTAATAGCCTCTTTTTTGTTGTCCTCAACCGCTATAATACATTTCTTAAAGCCGAGCATCTCTTTTACAAGATGAACGCCGTTGAAAACGTCCCATGAATTGTCAAGGCACTCACGGTAGTCAACTGTGATAAACGGCTCGCACTCGGCAGCGTTGATAATAAGCGTGTCGATTCCTGCATCGGGCTTAAAGCCTAACTTAACGTGTGTCGGGAAGCCCGCACCGCCGAGACCTACAAGTCCCGAAGCCCTTACAGCCTTTAAGAAGTCCTCTCTTGTGTCGATATTCGGCACTTCAAGTCCCTCGTAAAGTGCGTTCTCGCCGTCGTTTTCGATAACAACCGCCTGAGTTTTCATTCCCGTTGCGGTTCTAATCTCCTTAACAGCGGTTACCTTGCCCGAAACAGATGAATGTATGGGCGCTGATACAAATTTGTCCGTATCTCCTATGAGCTGACCTACCTTTACCTCGTCGCCGACCTTGACAACGGGCGTACAGGGTGCGCCGATATGCTGACTCATCGGAAGCGTAACAAAATCGGGCGCTTCAATTCGTCTTACAGGCATATCCTTGGTGTTCTTGTCATGTGAGACCTTCACACCGCCCCGTACTTTTTTGACGGGTTTAATGATTTCAGAGTGCATTTATTTTCCCCCTTTTCGAGTGATAGTTTCGGTTACCCTTTCGAGAGCAGGCATAACCGCCCTCAAAACTGTTCCCGTTACAGCACCTGTTACGGTGCCGCTTATAAGCAACACGGGCGCATATCCCAACACGGATAAATTGCCCGCAGTTATAATCGCAACAATCAGCTGACCGAAATTATGCACAAGTGCACAGATAATTCCGATTGCCATATATCCTGTTTTCTTGGAAAACTTAAAAAGCAAATACATTGTGACGGTGCTGAGTGTTCCGCCGCAAAGGCTCATAAAAAAAGCCGTTACCCCTCGGGTTATGCCTGCAAATAACGCCTTTATAAAGGTAATTGCAAGTGCACTTACAATCCCCATTGACGAAGCGGCAAACATAGTGGCAATATTCGAAAAGCCCATTTTTGCCCCCGGCGGCATAAAAGCCACAGTCGGAATAAGCCCCTCAAGATACGAGAGCGTCAGCGCAACCGCCGACAGCACCCCGAACAATGCAATTTTATAGGTGTTATTTTTCATATCAATATGTTACGGCGTTAAAACTTGTCTTTTCTCCTTTTACCGAAAGCACGGTTTTATTCGGCAAGCAAGCCGAAACGTCGCCCGAATTTTTGAGCTTTCCGCTTTTAATACAGGTCTTATCCTTGCAGTCGCTTTCGAGGAAATAAGCCTCGCCGTTTTCAATTTTTATTTTAATGTTATTATCGAGCGTAATTTCATTGTCAACCGACAGTTTATCGTGATACACGGTGTCGCCGTCGATTGTTACCGTAACGTATTTTTCGCCGCCGTTTATGATTTTCGGAATAAGCACCGAAAGCAAAATCAGCACGCCGATTACCGCAAACAATATCAAATCACGGCGGGAAATGAGCTTTCTTTTCATATCATTCCACCGTAAAATCCTTGTCCGTCAAGGTAAACGAGTCTTGAAGTCCGTCCGAAACACTGACGGTTTTATCGGAATACACGAAAACAGCCTCCGCATTGTATTTCTGCAAAATCGGATACGAAGCCGCTTCGCCCAAAACAAAGCAAACCGTTGACAGAGCATCACTTTCAAGCCCCGAATGAGCAACCACCGTGACAGAGCAAAGTCCGTTGTCGGCAGGCTTTCCCGTTGTGAGATTCAAAAGATGATGATAAGTAACGCCGTCCTTTTCAAAGGTCTTTTCATAGCTTCCCGAGGTCGAAACGAAGCAGGAACTAAGCTTGAGCGTTGCAAAGGTGTCGTTGACCTCACCGAACGGATTGCGAATACCGATTGTGAAATTATCCTTGCCCGACGGCTTGCCGTAAAGAGCAAGACTTCCGCCGACAGACACAACCGCACCCTTTATTTCCTCATGCGAGAGAAGAATGTTAACCGCCTTGTCGCAAGCAACACCCTTGCCGACCGCACCGAGATTTAATATCTGACCTTGATTAGCTTTAATTGTAAGAGTGCTCCTGTCAAGCTCAAGCGCAGAGTCGTCGCAAAGAGGGATAGCCGATTTAATTTCCTCGTCGCTCGGAACATTGAAATTGTCCGTATCAAAGCCCCAAAGCTCGGTCAAAGCGCCCGAAGTTACGGCAGTCTTTTTGCCGGACAGAGAAAAAAGCTCTTTCGTGTTTTCCACAATATCAAAAAGCTCACGGCTGACCTTCACGCCGTTTGAAAGGCTTTGATTTGCCGAATAAAGCTCGGCGGACTTGTCATTTTTTGAAATAACCTTGTCCAAGCGTGAAATTTCAGCGGTAATTTCGTCACACACGCTCTGACCTGCCTGCGAATTTTTACAATAGGTCTTAACGCTTACGACGCTGCCCATTGAAAACGAGGAAGCCTCCTGCACCTTGCCTGCGCCCGAACAAGAAGAAAAAGCGAATGTAATTGAAAAAAGGATAAGGAAAACGGCAATTTTCTTTATCTTCATACTTACACCCACTTTTCGACATTATTATTACATTACATTATTATATTATAATTTTTGCTAATGTTCAAGAATTGTTATATAAATAACAATATTATATAAGCTATTGTGTATTATATATGTTTTGTGCTAAAATCTATATGAGGTGAGATTATGTTTTCCGATTTCTATATGCCCGTCAGAGTTTTTTCGGGCAAGGACGCAATTTTCAGAAATAAGGACGTTTTCACAAAATACGGCACGAGGTGTCTTATCGTATGCGGTAAGGGCTCGTCTGTTAAAAGCGGTGCTCTTGGTGATATAAAAACCGTTTTGAACGAAGCCTCGGTTGAATACACAATTTTCGACGGCATAACCCAAAATCCGCTTACGACCGACTGTCAAAACGCAGGTCAGGTGGCAAGGGACTTCGGAGTTGAATATATCATAGGCGTCGGCGGAGGAAGTCAGCTTGACGCTTCAAAGGCAATAGCCGTCTATGCCTCGAACAAGCTTTTATCGGCAGACGATATATATACGGGAGACTCTATGCTTCCTCCCCTGCCCGTAATTTTGGTGGGCACAACCTCGGGTACGGGAAGTGAGGTCACGGGCGTTTCAGTGCTCACAAACGAAAGCGGAAGAAAAAAGAGCGTAAGCGGCGAAAACTACTACGCTAAGGTGTCCTTTGCCGATCCGAAATATACATATTCTATGCCTATGGGTGTTACGGTTTCGACGGCAATCGACGCTTTTTGCCACGCAGTCGAAAGCCTTTTATCCAATAAATCGGGCGAGCAGTCGAAAATGTATTCAAAGCGTGCAATCCCGTCAATTTGGAATTCGCTTACAAAAATGGAAAAAACAAACGAGCTTCCCGACAAGGACACAAGAGATGAACTGTACGCCTGCTCGCTTTTTGCGGGACTTGCGATAAATTCCACAGGCACCTGCTATCCGCACACCCTCGGCTACACGCTCACAGAGGATTACGGCTTACCGCACGGACTTGCCTGCGCTGTATTTTTGCCGTCATTCGTAAAGCGTGCGCTTGAATATAAAAACGCAGAGGCTACGGAGCTTTTGTCAATGATAAATATGAATTATCCCGAATTTGAACGCACGGTTTTCTCGATTGTCAAGTCAGATGATATTTCAATGACGAACGAACAAATCAAAGCATACTGCGAGCGTTGGGAAAACGTCAAAAACTTTATAAATTCCCCCGGCGGATTTACCGTAACGGACGCAGAAAGCGTTCTTTCAGAGCTGTTTTTGAAAAACTGAATTTTACATAAAAACTCCCCCGATTACGAATTATTATCGCAGTCGGGGGTAATTTTATTTTGTTTTATTGTCAGTTTTTAGCTTCAACGGGCATTTTGTTCTTTGTAACGCTTTTAATTACAAGCATTACAGCAACTGTAACGACAGCCATTACGGGAAGAACAACATACCACTTCTGAACGAAGCCTGCAAGGATATAGCCGACAAATGAAATTACGGCAACTGTTATCGAATACGGAATCTGCGTCGAAACGTGGTTGAGGTGCTGACACTGTGCGCCTGCCGAGGACATAATCGTTGTATCCGAAATCGGAGAGCAATGGTCGCCGCAAACAGAGCCTGCAAGGCAAGCCGACATACCGATAATGCCTATCTCGCTGCCGACGGGGAAGATTGCGATAACAATCGGAATAAGTATGCCGAAGGTGCCCCAAGATGTGCCTGTCGCAAAGGAAATAGCAACCGCAACAAGGAAGATGATTGCCGGGAGGAATTTATCGAGTGTTCCTGCACTTTCAAGTGCCGTCTTTACGAAAACGTCGGACTCAAGAAGTCCCGTCATATTTTTAAGAGTTGTTGCAAGCGTCAAAATGAGAATCGGAGGTACCATTGCGATAAAGCCCTTCGGAATGCAATCGAAAGCCTCTTTTGCGGGGATAAGACGTCTTGCGATAAAGTATGCGATGGTTACGACAAGTGCGATAATTCCGCCCCACGGAAGTCCCTCTGTTGCGTCTGTGTTTGAAAATGCGCTTACAAATGTTTCGCCGTCGAGTATTCCGCCCTTATACACAAGTGCGAACACGCATACGACTATAAGCACGATAATCGGGAAGATAAGGTCAATGACCTTGCCCTTTGAGGTAGCAGGCTCCTCGTCCTCGCCGACCTTTTCGCCGTATGTAAACAAATCGCCTTTATTCATAGCGTTGTACTCGTGAAGCTTCATCGGGCCGTAATCAAATTTCATTGCGGAAAGCGAAATGATAAACACGAATGTAAGAAGCGAATAAAGGTTGTAGGGAATTGCACTGCAAAACAGTGAAATACCGCTTGTGCCCTCGGGAGCATAAGATGAAACTGCGGCAGCCCATGATGAAATCGGAGCTATCATACAAATCGGTGCGGCGGTCGAATCGATAAGATAAGCAAGCTTTGCTCTTGAAACATTATGCTTATCCGTAACAGGTCTCATAACTGCGCCGACTGTAAGGCAGTTGAAATAGTCGTCGATAAAAATCAAAACGCCGAGAAGGAAGGTTGCCATCATTGCGCCGAAGCGTGATTTAATGTGCTTTGAAGCCCATGTGCCGAAAGCCGCCGAGCCGCCTGCACGGTTGATAAGAGCAACCATTACGCCGAGGAGCACAAGGAAGATGAATATACCTGCCTGTGATCTTACAGCCTCAATAAAGCCGTCGTTGATTATTGCGTCCATTGTGGAAAGTCCGCCGAATGAGGTTGACAGAAGTCCGCCCACAACTATACCTATAAACAATGAGGAATAAACCTCTTTTGTTATGAGTGCAAGCGCAATGGCGATAACCGGCGGAAGAAGCGACCACAAGGTGCCCGTTGCCGAGGTTATCGAGCCTGTGAATGACGCCGCAAGCATAAATGCCGCAACGACAAGCACAAGAAGAATTTTCGGAAGTGCTTTTTTGAATTTCATTTTTACCTCTCCTTAAAATAAAAAAGTACGGTGCAGAAAAGCCCGTACTGAATTAAGTCATAACAAAAGTACGATAGCTCTCCACTCGCCGTGACAGTCCGCAGGATATTTTCCTACGGCCCAACAGGATAATATCGGAACTTTTTACCCTGTTTCGGCAGCTTTACCTTTTGCGTGCGTCGTTCCTGACGAATTACCACGCTACTAATCAAAGCTGCGCCTCTATCTGCATAATAAGATAGCATAAAATGCGTATATTGTCAATAATTGTCAAATTTTTCACATAAAACGGATAAAATAAAAAATTTTTTAATGTCCGTACATACCGATAATGCGTGCTTTTAAGCATTCGGACACAATATTTAGTAAAAAAATCTGAATAATTGCTCTTGAAAATCTATATATAGTGTGGTATAATTTGTTCAATTCGCAAAATACGGACATTTCGGTTAGGAATACAGACTAAATTTCGAAGGAGTGGGATGGATGAAAGTATTAAAGCGTAACGGTGCTGAGGTTTCTTTTGATATTGATAAAATCGCCGCAGCCATAACAAAAGCGAATGAAAGCGTTAACGAGGACGAGCGTATGACGGCGACTCAGATTGAGAGGATTGCCGAAAGCGTTGAGTTTTCCTGCGTTAAGATGAACCGTTCTCCGTCAGTCGAGGAAATTCAGGACTTGGTTGAGTATCAGATCATGGCTCACGGTGCGTATGAGGTTGCAAAGAGCTATATCACATACCGCTACACCCGTAGCCTTGTCAGACAGTCAAATACTACGGACGAGAAAATTATGAGCCTTATCGAGTGCAACAACGAGGAGGCAAAGCAGGAGAATTCGAACAAAAACCCGATTGTCAACTCTACGCAGAGAGACTATATGGCAGGCGAGGTTTCAAAGGACCTTACGGAACGTATTCTTTTGCCGCAGGAAATTGTTGACGCTCACAATCAGGGTATTCTTCATTTCCACGACGCCGACTATTTTGCACAGCACATGCACAACTGCGACCTTGTAAACCTTGAGGATATGCTTCAAAACGGCACTGTTATCACAGGTACTCTTATCGAGCGTCCCCACAGCTTTTCAACCGCTTGCAATATCGCAACGCAGATTATCGCACAGGTTGCTTCTAACCAGTACGGCGGTCAGTCGATAACGCTTGCTCATTTAGCTCCGTTCGTTGACGTAAGCCGTCAGAAATTCCGCAAAATCGTTGAAAACGAAATGGCTGCTCTCAATATAGATGTAAATGAGGAAAAATTGAACGAGCTTGTTGAGCTCAGAGTTAAGGACGAAATCAAGCGTGGCGTTCAGACAATTCAGTATCAGGTTGTCACACTTCTCACAACAAACGGACAAGCTCCGTTCATCACGGTATTTATGTATCTTAACGAGGCAAAGAACGAGCGTGAAAAGGCTGACCTTGCGCTTATTATCGAGGAAATGCTCAAGCAGAGAATTGACGGCGTTAAGAATGAAAAGGGCGTTTATGTAACACCTGCATTCCCGAAGCTTATCTATGCTCTCGAAGAGGATAATATCACAGAGGACTCAAAATATTGGTATCTTACACAGCTTGCGGCTAAATGCACCGCAAAGAGAATGGTACCCGACTATATCTCGGAAAAGAAAATGCTTGAATTAAAGGGCGATGTTTATACCTGCATGGGCTGCCGCAGCTTCTTGACTCCCGACAGATTTACCGACAAGGGTATCGGAAATATCGCAAACGCAGGCAACTATGAGCCCGGCAAGCACAAGTATTACGGCAGATTTAATCAGGGCGTTGTTACGATAAACCTCCCCGACGTTGCACTTTCTTCGGGCGGTAACACGGAGAAATTCTGGTCAATCTTTGAAGAAAGACTTGAGCTTTGCCACAGAGCACTTCGTTGCAGACACGAAAGATTGCTCGGCACACCGTCAGACGTTGCTCCTATCCTTTGGCAGTACGGCGCATTGGCACGTCTTAAAAAGGGCGAGACAATCGACAAGCTCCTTTTCAACGGATATTCCACAATTTCACTCGGCTATGCAGGTCTTTATGAGTGCGTTAAGTATATGACAGGCAAGAGCCATACAGATCCCGAGGCTACACCGTTCGCACTCGCCGTTATGCAGAAGATGAACGATAAGTGCGCAGAGTGGAAGAAAGCCGAAAACATTGACTACTCGCTTTACGGCACTCCGCTTGAGTCAACGACCTACAAATTCGCAAAATGCCTTCAGCGCCGTTTCGGTATAATCGACGGCATTACGGACAAGGGTTATATCACAAACAGCTATCACGTTCACGTTTCGGAGAACATTTCCGCTTTCGACAAGCTCAAATTCGAGTCACAGTTCCAGCAGCTTTCTCCCGGCGGTGCGATAAGCTATGTTGAGGTTCCCGATATGCAGGACAATATCGACGCTGTTCTCTCTGTTATGAAGTTCATTTACGACAACATTATCTATGCAGAGCTTAACACAAAGAGCGACTACTGTCAGGAATGCGGTTGGGACGGAGAAATCGAGATTGTCGAGGAAGAGGGCAAGCTCATTTGGAGATGTCCGAACTGCGGCAACACCGATCAGGATAAAATGAACGTTGCAAGACGTACCTGCGGTTATATCGGCACACAGTTCTGGAATCAGGGCAGAACGCAGGAAATCCGTGACAGGGTGCTTCACTTATAAGAGGGAGTATCTATGCATTACAGTACAATTAAAGATTGTGATATTGCAAACGGAATAGGCGTTCGCATTACGCTTTTCGTTTCGGGCTGTACAAATCATTGCAAGAACTGCTTTCAACCGCAGACTTGGGATTTTGACTTCGGAGAGCCTTTTACCGAAGAGACCGAAGAAAAGCTCCTTGAAATGCTCAAACCCGACTATATAAACGGTTTAACTCTTTTGGGCGGAGAACCTATGGAGCCGCAAAATCAAAGAGCGCTTGTGCCGTTTTTGAAAAGAGTGCGAAAGGCATATCCGAACAAGAACATTTGGTGCTTTACGGGCTTTACCTATGAAATCCTCAAAACCGACGGTTCTCACCCGAGATGCGAGGTCACGGACGAAATGTTATCGCTTATTGATGTTCTCGTTGACGGAAAATATGTTGATGAACTCAAAGACTTGACCCTGCAATTCAGAGGCTCGTCAAATCAGAGGCTTATCGATATGGTCAAAACCCGTGAAAACGGTGAGGTAACGCTTCTTCCGAACAATGACCGCACGCTTGCAAAGAAATAACAAACGCAAAATTAAACACGCCATACACCTTTTTACAAGGCATATGGCGTGTTTTTTATTTTATAAATCAGTTTGAATACTTTGTTTCGCAGTAAATACAGCGGTATTCCTTTTTGTCGGGGTCTGAGAGCTTGAAAATGTGATCTATCTCCTGCTCTACCGAGGTTATGCAACGGGGGTTTTTGCAGAAAATAACGTTCGTGAGCTTTTCGGAGAGCGCAATGCTTTTCTTTTCGACAAGCACACCGTTTCTTATAATATCAACGGTTGCGCTCGGGTCAACAAAGCCGATAACGTCAAAATCAAGGTCAATGTCGGCATCAATCTTGATTATGTCCTTTTTGCCCATTTTCTTGCTCGGTACGTTCTTAATAAGTGCAACCGAGGCGTCAAGGCTGTCAAGATTGAGCAGTTTATAAAGCTGCATTGCCCTGCCCGCTTCAATGTGGTCGATTACCACGCCGTTTTGAATAGGCTCTATATTCATATCGTGCCTGCCTCCTTCAAAAGCTTTAGTATCAATGCCATACGCATATACTTTCCGTTCAAAACCTGCTTGAAATAGCACGCTCTCGGATCGTCGTCGATTGCAACGCTTATCTCATTTACTCTCGGCAACGGATGCATAATCGTAAGGTCTTTCTTTGCGTTTTTGAGTTTGTCGGGAGTGAGGATATAGCTGTCCTTTAAGCGAAGATAATCCTCCTCGTTGAAAAACCTTTCCCTTTGAACTCTTGTCATATAGAGAATATCAAGCTCGGGCATTACGCTTTCAAGGTCGGTCGTCTGAACATAGGGGATGTTCTTATTTTTTATCGAATCACGCTTAACATAGCTCGGAAGCTTAAGTTCTTCGGGTGAAATAAGCACAAACTTAATTCCGCTGTATCTTGAAAGAGCGTTTATAAGCGAATGAACCGTTCTGCCGAATTTAAGGTCTCCGCAAAGTCCGACGGTCAAATCGTTGAACCTGCCCTTTTCACGGTAAATCGTAAGCAAGTCGGCAAGGGTTTGAGTCGGGTGGCAATGACCGCCGTCGCCTGCGTTTATAACCGGAATAGAAGCCGCCCTTGCCGCAACATACGCCGCACCCTCTTTCGGATGTCTCATTGCGATTATGTCCGCATAGCAGCTGACAACCTTTGCGGTATCGGACACGCTCTCGCCCTTTGAAGCCGAGGACGAAGCCGCATCCGTCATTGAAATTACGTTACCGCCCAATTCGTACATAGCCGCTTCGAAGCTCATTCTTGTTCTTGTTGACGGCTCGAAGAATAAGGTGGCAAGCTTTTTACCTTTACAGATGTTTTCATACTTTTTCGGATTGTCGATTATATCCAAAGCCGTTTTCACAAGCTCGTCCAATTCCTCTGTTGAAAGCTCAATTATATCAATGATGCTTCTCATTGTTCACCATAGCCTTTCAGGCAACAAATAGTTTATTGAATAATCACCAATTTAACCTGCGTTGCCTGAACAGGCGTGATGGTGATTTCTGCCATCTCAAAATTTTGCCAAAGGTAAATTTTGATGGCATTATAATCTAATTATTATGCACCTATCCAGCTTTCATCCGAGGGATTGTTTCTGAATGCGATAAGCTTTTTAATATCTTCGGGCTTGATATAGCCTTCCTGTGCGGCAACCTCTGCGATATGGTCAAAGTCGGTAAGCGAAACATTTTTAACGTCTGCCTCTTTAAGTCTGTCAAGACCTTTCTGCATACCGTAAGTGAAGATTGAAACAACGCCCAATACCTCTGCGCCTGCCTCACGAAGAACATTTACAACCTCGATAACACTGCCGCCCGTTGAAATAAGATCCTCGACAACAACAACCTTCTGACCTTTTTCAAGTCTGCCCTCAATCTGATTCTGTCTGCCGTGGTCCTTTGCGCCCGAGCGAACATAACCCATAGGCATATCAAGAAGATGTGCCGTGATAGCCGCATGAGCGATTCCTGCGGTTGAAGTACCCATAAGCACCTCAGCCTCGGGATAATATTCCTTTACAAGCTCAGCCAAGCCCTTTTCGACATCTGTGCGAACTTCGGGAGCTGTCAGAGTGAGTCTGTTATCGCAGTAAACGGGGCTTTTAATTCCGCTTGCCCATGTAAACGGCTCTTCGGGGCGGAAGAAAACCGCCTTAATTTTAAGTAAATCCTTAGCAATAAGTTCTTTGAGTTCCATTATATTCACCATAGCCTTTCAGGCAACAAATATTTTATTGAATAATCACCGATTTAACCTGCGTTGCCTGAACAGGCGTGATGGTGATTTCTGCCATCTCAAAATTTTGCCAAAGGTAAATTTTGAGGGCATTATAATTATGTGAATAGTGTAATTTTCACACTATTCTCCTTAATCAACAAATTCTTTTATACAACGCTCGTATGCTTCAACGGGGTTTTCCGCCGCTGTAATCGGTCTGCCGACAACAATGTAATCGGAGCCGATTTCCTTTGCCTGCGCAGGAGTCATAACACGCTTTTGGTCGCCTATGTCTCCGTCCGCAAAGCGAACACCGGGGGTAACGGTCAGGAAGTCTTTACCGCAAACCTCGTGTACCTTTTGTGCCTCAAGCGGAGAGCAAACAACGCCGTCAAGTCCTGCAATTTTCGCATTGTGTGCGTAGTGCATAACAACCTTGTCAATCGGCTCGTGAATGAGCAAGTCATTCTCCATAGCCTCTTGATCGGTCGAGGTAAGCTGAGTAACGGCAATCAAAAGCGGTCTTGTGCCGTCCTCTCTTGTAAGTCCCTCAAGAGCGGCCTCCATCATTCTGACAGTACCGCCTGCGTGAAGATTGCAAATATCAACGTCAAGGCGTGAGAGAACAGCCATTGACTTTTTAACTGTGTTGGGAATATCGTGAAGCTTCAAATCGAGGAAAATTTTATGTCCCCTCTTTTTAATTTTCTTAACAATCTGCGGACCCTCGGCATAGAAAAGCTCCATACCGATTTTAACAAAGGGTTTACGCTCTGTAAACAGGTCAAGAAATTCATAAGTTTTTTCAGCGCTTGCAAAGTCGCAAGCTACAATTACATCCTTACCCATTATTCAACAACTCCTATTATATCACTGATATTATTTATTCTGTACTTATCAAGCACCGACGGAAGTTCGTTTATTATATCACGGCAAGCATAGGGGTTTACAAGGTTTTGTGCGCCGATTTCAACCGCCGTTGCACCTGCCATCATCATTTCAACCACGTCCTCGGCAGAGCTTACGCCGCCCATTCCGACAACGGGAATTTTTACTGCGTGAGATACCTGATACACCATTCTCACCGCCACGGGGAATATCGCAGAGCCTGAAAATCCGCCCATTTTATTCTTGATAACAGGCTGTCTTTTATTCAAATCAATCCTCATTCCGAGCATTGTATTGATAAGACTTATTCCGTCTGCTCCCGCCTCCTCGCAAGCCTTTGCAATCGCAACTATATCCGTTACGTTGGGCGAGAGTTTAACGATAACGGGCTTTTCGGTAACGCTCTTTACCGCCCTTGTAACCTCTGCCGCAGCACTCGGGTCTGTGCCGAAGCTCATGCCGCCGCCGTGAACATTCGGACAGCTGACATTGACCTCAAGCCAGCCGACCTGCTCCTCTTTATCGAGTTTTTCGCAGGTGTAGGCGTAATCGTCAACAGAAAATCCGCTGACATTTGCCATAACAGGCTTGTTAAAGCACTTTTTAAGCTTCGGAAGTTCGGTTGAAATAACCTTTTCGACACCGGGGTTTTGAAGTCCGACGGCATTTATCATACCCGAGGGACATTCGGCAATTCTCGGTGTGGGATTTCCGAAGCGAGCGTCCTTTGTTGTGCCTTTGAACGAAAATGTGCCGAGGCAATTTATATCGTAAAGTTCTGCAAATTCATATCCGAAACCGAATGTACCCGAAGCAGGAATTACGGGATTGTCAAGCTCGATACCGCAAAGGTTTACACTTAATCTTCCCATAAAATTTCCTCCTTTTCAAGCACAGGGCCATCCTTGCAAATTCGCTTATAGCCTGTGATTGTCTTACAACTGCAACCCATACAAGCACCGAAGCCACAGCCCATTCTCTCCTCGAAGCTGAACTGACCCGAAGTGTTCGAGGTCTTGTACACGGCTTTGAGCATAGGCTCGGGACCGCAGCAATAGAAATATGTGTAGTCTTTATCCATTGCATTTGTAACAAAGCCTTTTACACCGTAACTGCCGTCAACCGTTGTGACCGTAACATCACAGCCGAGAGCCTTGAACTCATCTTCGTAAAAGACTTCGCTCTTTGTGTTAAAGCCCAATACGACAGACACCCTTTTGCCCTGCTCTATGAGCCTTTTAGCAAGCAAATACATAGGCGGTACACCAACTCCGCCACCGATAAGCAACGGAGCGTTTCCGCTTTTTTCAAGGTCATAGCCGTTTCCGAGACCTGTAAGCACATCTAAAACAGCACCGTTTTTGAGCTCTTTCATAGCCTGCGTACCCTTGCCGACAACCTTGTATATTATTGTAAGGGTATCGCCGTCCTTGTCGCAAACCGAGATGGGACGACGAAGGAAAAGTCCGTCTAATTTTATGTTGACAAACTGACCCGATGCGGTAATATCCGAGCAATCGCCGCAAAGCGTCATTTTATATACATTTTCGGTAAGCGGAATATTTTCCTTTACCGTCAATAGAACCTGTTTCATCTTATCTCCTTAAGCGTCGATAGTTGAAATTGTAAGCGTTGTTTCCTCAAGTACATCGAGAAGTACACGAACGGTATCAAGTGAAGTAAACATTGTTACGTTGTTTTCGGTAGCACAGCGGCGAATTGCAACGCCGTCGTCATAATGATTGCCCGAAAGTATAGCTCTTGTATTGATAACATAGCTTACATAACCTGCACGGATAGAATCGAGGATTTCTTCGCTTCCCTCGGAAATCTTACCTCTTACTCTTGTGCGGATACCGTTCTTTTTCAATATGTCGGCAGTACCGCTTGTAGCCTCAATGTTGAAGCCCATATTGTAAAATCTGCGAATAAGCGGAATTGCCTCCTGCTTATCCTCGTCCGCAAGCGTTACAAGCACCGTACCGTAATTCTGAAGATTCATACCCGAAGCGGTCAAAGCCTTGAACATTGCACGGTGAAGCTTATCGTCATAGCCAATAGCCTCTCCCGTTGATTTCATTTCAGGTGAAAGGTAAGCGTCAAGTCCCTTAATCTTATTGAATGAGAATACGGGAACTTTTACATAGTGACGCTTTTTCTCCTCGGGATAAAGCTCGAAAATACCCTGCTCCTTTAAGCTCTTGCCGAGGATAACCTCTGTTGCAATATCGGCGAGTGAATAGCCTGTTGCTTTTGAGAGGAACGGAACTGTTCTTGACGAACGGGGGTTTACCTCGATTATATAAACATTGTCCTGCGGGTCAACGATAAACTGAATGTTGTAAAGACCGATTATGCCTATTCCGAGACCGAGCTTCTTCGCATACTGCAAGATTATGCCCTTTACCTTGTCGGAAATTGAGAAGGTCGGATAAACGCTTATCGAGTCGCCCGAGTGAACGCCTGTTCTCTCAACCAATTCCATAATGCCCGGTACAAATACGTTTATGCCGTCGCAAATTGCGTCAACCTCAACCTCTTTACCCTGAATGTACTTGTCAACAAGAACGGGCTTGTCCTCGTCAATTTCAACCGCTGTTTTAAGGTAGTGCTTCAAGTCCTCGTCCTTTGAAACTATCTGCATAGCACGTCCGCCGAGAACGAATGAGGGGCGAACAAGTACGGGATAACCGATTTCATTTGCCGCTTTAAGACCGTCCTCGATATTTGTAACTGCCTTGCCCTTAGGCTGAGGAATGTCAAGGTCTTTAAGGATTTTTTCAAAGCTGTCTCTGTTCTCTGCCTTTTCAATAGCCTCGCAGTCCGTGCCGATAATCTTAACGCCTCTGTCCATAAGCGGTTGAGCAAGGTTGATTGCAGTCTGACCGCCGAGCGAAGCGATTACGCCCTCGGGCTTTTCAAAGTCGATTATAGCCATAACATCTTCGGGGGTAAGCGGTTCAAAATAGAGCTTGTCCGCTGTGGTGTAGTCGGTCGATACTGTTTCGGGGTTGTTGTTGATGATTATTGCCTCATAGCCTGCACGCTTGATTGTCTGCACAGCGTGAACGGTCGAATAGTCAAACTCAACGCCCTGACCGATACGGATAGGACCTGCGCCGAGAACGATTATTTTCTTTTTATCGGTAAGTCTTGAAGCGTTCTCGCCCGTGTATGAGGAATAGAGATATGCTATGTACTTACCTGTGTGGAGGGTATCAACCATTTTGAATACGGGAATGATACCGTTTGCTTTTCTTGTGTTATAAACGTCGATTTCGGGCATATTCCAAACCTGTGAAATGTACTTGTCGGAAATACCCATAACCTTTGCTTCTTTGAGAGCCTCGACAGAGCCGACGTTCTCTTTGAGCTTGTTTTCCATCTCCACAATTCTCTTGTAGCTTTCAAGGAAAAGCTCAGTTACCTTTGTAAGCTCATGGATTTTTTCTATTGAAACACCTCTGCGGATAAGCTCGAATATTGCGTAAATATTGTCGTCCTTGAACTCCTGAATGTAGTTCATAAGCTCTTCGTCGGTGCAGCCGTCAAATTTAGCAAGGTGGAAGTGGCAAACGCCCGTTTCAAGTGAACGGACAGACTTGAGCAAGCACTCCTCAAGTGTTGAGCCGATACCCATAACCTCGCCCGTCGCTTTCATCTGCGTACCGAGTGTGTTCGGTGCGTCAACAAACTTGTCGAACGGGAAACGTGGGAATTTTGCAACGATATAGTCAAGGCTCGGCTCGATAGCCGCCGTACCGCCTGCAACGGGGATTTCCTCAAGAGCCATACCCATAGCTATTTTCGCCGTAACTCTTGCTATCGGATAACCGCTTGCCTTTGAAGCAAGTGCCGAAGAACGTGAAACTCTCGGGTTTACCTCGATAAGGAAGTATTCGCTTGACTCGGGGTTGAGTGCGAACTGAACGTTGCAGCCGCCCTCGATTTTAAGCTCACGAATGATTTTTATTGCGCTGTCGTTGAGCATTTTAAGGTCGTGGTCATTAAGTGAAAGAATGGGAGCTACAACGATTGAGTCGCCTGTGTGAACACCTACGGGATCGATGTTTTCCATACCGCAAATTGTGATTGCGTGGTCGTTTGAGTCTCTCATTACCTCAAATTCGATTTCCTTGTAACCCTTAACGCTCTTTTCGATAAGAACCTGATGAACGGGAGAGAGCTTGAATGCGTTTACGCCGATTTCAACAAGCTCTTCCTCGTTGTTTGCAAAGCCGCCGCCTGTTCCGCCCAATGTGAAAGCAGGACGCAAAACAACGGGATAGCCAATATCGACAGCCGCCTTTTTAGCTTCTTCAAGATTGTAGGTTATCTCCGACGGAATAACCGGCTCGCCTATTGACTCGCACATTTCCTTGAAAAGCTCTCTGTCCTCTGCTCTTTCGATACTGTCGCTTGAAGTTCCGAGAAGCTTTGTTCCGCACTCCTTGAGTATGCCTTTCTTTTCAAGCTGCATAGCAAGGTTAAGACCTGTCTGTCCGCCGATGCCCGGAACGATTGCGTCGGGACGCTCGTAACGGAGAATTTTTGCGATATATTCAAGCGTCAAAGGCTCCATATAAACCTTATCCGCTATTGTTGTGTCGGTCATAATTGTAGCAGGGTTTGAGTTACAAAGAATAACCTCATATCCCTCCTCTTTCAATGCAAGGCAAGCCTGTGTGCCTGCATAGTCGAACTCGGCAGCCTGACCGATTACGATAGGACCCGAGCCGATAATCAATACTTTTTTAATGTCTGTTCTTTTTGCCATACTTTTTTCCTCCGTTATTTATGTTAAAACTTCTTATATGCTGTTTTGCCGTTACAAACCGTCAATTCGCACTCGCCGAAAACCTCTTCGCCCTCAAACGGGGTAGCTTTTCCCATTGAGAGAAATTCCGACGGATTTATAACGGTTTTTTTATCTAAATCCCACACGGTAAAGCTGTTGTCGTATTCAAGTCCGAATCGCTTTCTCGGATTAACCGCCAAAAGCTCAACAAGCCTTTCAAGTGAGATTATATTCTTTTTAACAAGTTGCGTGTAGAGAAGCTGAAAAGCCGTTTCAATTCCGACAATTCCGAAAGCACTCTTTTCAAGTCCTCTTGATTTTTCCTCTTGACTGTGCGGTGCGTGGTCGGTTGCTATCATATCAATAGTGCCGTCTATCACACCTTCTATCAGAGCCTGCCTATCCTCTTTCGAGCGAAGCGGTGGGTTCATTTTGAACTTTCCGTCCTCTTTCAAATCCTCGTCCGTAAGTATCAGATAATGCGGTCCTGTTTCGCAAGTGATATTAACGCCCTCTGCCTTAGCCTGCCTTATAAGCTCAACGCTCTCCTTACAGGAAATGTGGCAAACATGATAAGCACAGCCTGTCTGCTTGCAAAGTTCAATATCTCTTTTAATAGGCCCCCACTCACTCTCCGAGCAAATGCCCCTGTGCGAATGCTCGCTTGCGTAAATGCCGTCGTGAATGTATCCGCCGTGAAGCAATGAATTATCCTCACAATGAGCGACGATAATCTTGCCGAGCGCCTTTGCCCTTAGCATAGCCTCTTTCATCATTTCCTCCGACTGAACACCTCTGCCGTCATCGGAAAAAGCGATTACGTCCTTTGCCATACCCTCCATATCCGAAAGCTCTTCGCCGTTTTGACCGACGGTAATAGCACCGTAAGGCAAAACATTTATAACAGCGTCCTTTTTGATTATGTCAAGCTGCTCCTTCAAGTGTTCCGCAGAATCGGGTACAGGCTTTAAATTCGGCATTGAAAAGACCGTTGTATAACCGCCGTGAGCCGATGCCTGAGTGCCTGTTTTTATCGTCTCTTTATAAGAAAAGCCCGGCTGACGCAAATGCACATGCACATCGCAGAAGCCGGGAAAAATCATATATTGAGAAGAATTATAAACACTTGTTCCGAATTCGGAAAATGCGTCTAAAACCGTTTCCTTTGTGAACTTAGGAAACGATGTCAAGGTACATATCTGAGCATTTATAATGTTGTTCATATAGTCCTCCGATAATAATAAAAGCCTTGCTTTTCGGCAAGGCTTATCTGCATAAACAAGCGACGCAATATCCCTGCGCCTTATTCATATACATATAACAAATCTTGCCGATCTCTCTGTATCGAATTAAAGATTTACTTTTGGATATTATACCATTGAACAACACCGATGTCAACAAAATAATGAGTGATTTAACTCAAAATTTGAATTAAACCACTCATTGATTTTAACAGTTATTATTTGAAGTACTTAACAGCCGCTTCAAACATTTTAATATCATAATTGCCGGGTACGTTTTTGTAAAGTCCCGAACCGATACGCTCGCTGTGTCCCATCTTACCGAATACTCTGCCGTAGGGAGAAGTGATACCCTCGATAGCAAACATTGAGTCATTGGGGTTGAACTGAACATCGTTTGTTGCGTTACCGTCAAGGTCAACATACTGCGTTGCAATCTGTCCGTTCTCGGCAAGCTTTCTTATAAGCTCCTCGCTCGCCAAGAATCTGCCCTCGCCGTGTGAAATCGGAACATTGTAAACTTCGCCGACATCGGTAAGTGCAAGCCACGGAGATTTATTTGACGCAATTCTCGTTCTTACAATCTTCGACTGGTGTCTTGCAATGGTGTTGAATGTAAGCGTTGGACAATTTTCGTCCGTGTCGATAATCTTTCCGTATGGAACAAGTCCCAATTTAATAAGAGCCTGGAAGCCGTTGCAGATACCGCACATAAGGCCGTCTCTGTTTTCAAGAAGGTCGGTAACGCCCTCTTTGACAGCCGCATTTCTGAAGAAAGCAGTTATAAACTTACCGCTTCCGTCAGGCTCGTCGCCGCCCGAGAAGCCGCCGGGGATAAATACCATCTGTGCTGTTTTGAGTTTTGTAGCAAACTCCTCAACACTCGACTGAATTGCAGATGATGTAAGGTTTTTGATAACTATGATTTCAGGCTCTGCGCCTGCGTCGCTCACAGCTTTTGCGCTGTCGAACTCGCAGTTAGTGCCGGGGAATGCGGGGATAAGAACTTTCGGTCTTGCACACTTAACAGCGGGTGCGGGATAGCTCTCCGCCTTGTAGGAGAAGCTCTCGACCGTCTTTGCCTCATCGGTAATATTGCAGGAATATACCTTTTCAAGCTTATCCTCATAGAGTTTGTCGAGTTTTTCAGCCGAAACGCTCTCCGCACCGTAAACAAAGGTCTTATCCTCTGTTATCTCACCGACAATTTCCATACCGTCTGCATCTTCAACTTCAAGAATGAACGAAGCGTAATTGTAGCCGAATATATCGTCAAGTGAAAGTTTTGAATCGAACTTAAAGCCGAAGCCGTTGCCCATTGCCGATTTAAGCACCGCCTCAGCGATACCGCCAAGACCGAGTGTGTAACAGGAAACTGCTTTTCCGCTTCTCAAAAGCTCGGTCACCTTGTCGAACGCTTCAAGCAAAGCTGAAGTTTTCGGAAGTCCGTTTTCGTCAAGCTCTGTTCTTATAATAACAACCTTGTCGCCTGCCTTCTTAAACTCGGGCGAAACAATATCCTTTGTCTTTTCCGTTGTAACAGCAAACGAAACGAGTGTGGGCGGAACGTCCAAATCCTCGAACGAACCGCTCATTGAGTCCTTACCGCCGATTGAGCCTATCGAAAGCTCCTTTTGAGCCTCGAAAGCACCGAGCAATGCCGCAAGAGGCTTGCCCCAACGCTTACCGTCCTGACCGGGCTTTTCAAAATACTCCTGGAATGTGAGGTACACATCTTCAAACTTCGCACCTGTCGCAATGAGTTTACATACAGACTCTACAACTGCAAGATATGCGCCGTGATAGGGACTTTTTTCCGTTATGAACGGATTGTAGCCCCAAGCCATAAGCGAACAATCATCCGTGTGCTTTTTCTCAACGCTTATCTTCTGTACCATTGCCTGAATGGGTGTTCTCTGATTTTTGCCGCCGAAAGGCATAAGAACCGTGCCTGCGCCGATAGTAGAGTCAAAGCGCTCCGAAAGGCCTCTCTTTGAGCAAATGTTCAAATCCGAGGACATCTTTTCCATATTTTCAACGAAAGAGCCGTCAATTATCTTTTTGTAGTCCTGAGGCTTTTCGGGTGTGATTGTAATGTGCTTATCCGCACCGTTTGAGTTCAAGAACTCACGGCTTATATCGACAATCTTGTTGCCGTTCCAAGTCATTGTAAGACGGGGATCAGCCTTTACGACTGCAACGGGAGTAGCCTCAAGATTTTCCTTGTGTGCAAGAGCCAAAAATGCGTCAACATTTTCTTTCTCAACAACAACAGCCATTCTCTCCTGCGACTCGGAAATTGCAAGCTCTGTGCCGTCAAGTCCCTCGTATTTTTTCGGAACTGCGTTAAGGTCAATATCAAGACCGTCTGCAAGCTCGCCGATAGCAACCGAAACACCGCCTGCACCGAAATCGTTGCAACGCTTAATCATAAGGCAAGCTTCTTTATTTCTGAAGAGCCTTTGAAGCTTTCTCTCCTCGGGTGCGTTACCCTTTTGCACCTCAGCACCGCAGGTTTCAACCGAATGTGCATTGTGAGCCTTTGAAGAGCCTGTTGCACCGCCTATACCGTCACGGCCTGTTCTGCCGCCCAAGAGAATTACAATATCGCCGGGGTCGGGAACTTCACGTCTTACATTTTCCTGCGGAGCGGCAGCGATAACCGCACCGATTTCCATTCTCTTTGCAGCATAACCGGGATGATAAATTTCATCAACAATACCTGTTGCAAGACCTATCTGGTTGCCGTATGAGGAATAGCCTGCGGCAGCGGTTGTAACAAGCTTTCTCTGCGGAAGCTTACCGGGAATTGTCTCGCTTACGGGAACTGTCGGATCAGCCGCACCCGTTACACGCATTGCGCCGTAAACATAGCTTCTGCCCGAAAGCGGGTCACGGATAGCACCGCCGATACAGGTAGCGGCACCGCCGAACGGCTCAATTTCAGTCGGGTGGTTATGTGTTTCATTCTTAAAGAGAAGAAGCCACGGCTCTTTTTTGCCGTCAACCTCAATTTCGATTTTAACTGTACAAGCGTTGATTTCCTCGGACTCGTCAAGTTTATTGAGCTTGCCGTTTTTCTTCAAATATTTAACGGCAACCGTTGCCAAATCCATAAGGCAAACAGGCTTTGTCCTGCCCAAATCCTTGCGAACAGCCATATAGTCATCATAAGCCTTCTGCAAAAGCTCGTCCTCGAACTTTGCGTCGTCGATAACCGTAAGGAATGTTGTGTGACGGCAATGATCCGACCAATATGTGTCTATCATACGGATTTCCGTAAGGGTGGGATCTCTGTGCTCTGACTTAAAGTAGTCCTGACAGAACTTAATATCGTCTTTATCCATTGCAAGACCGTAGTCGTCAACAAATTTTGCAAGCTCCGCTTCGTCATAGGCGTTAAAGCCGTCAAGAGTTTTAACCGTTGTGGGAACGGCATAATCAACCTTCAAAGTTTCAAACTTTTCAAGTGTAGCCTCTCTTGCTTCAACGGGGTTTATAACATATTTCTTAATCTCGTCAATATCACTCTGTGAGAGTTTGCCGTAAAGAGCGTAAACCTTTGCCGAACGGATAAGCGGTCTGTCGCCCTGTGAAATAATCTGAATACATTGTGCGGCAGAATCTGCTCTCTGGTCAAACTGACCGGGAAGATACTCAACAGCAAAAACGGTTGCACCGTCTGTGTTTATCTCTTCGCTTGCAATATCAAGCTGAGGCTCTGAAAATACGGTCTTAACCGAATAATCAAAAAGCTCTTTAGTGATGTTTTCAGCGTCATATCTGTTTATAATTCTGACGTCTTCAAGGCTTTTAATGCCCAAAAGATTTCTTGCATCACCGAGTAATGCTTTGGCTTCGTTTGCCAATTCCTTTTTCTTTTCAACGAAAATTCTGTAAACCAAGAATTATACCTCCTTGCATTTAAGCGCCTTTTGTCCGATATCGTGCCTGTAATAAGCGTTGCCGAAGCAAACCTTCTCAACGGCATTATACGACAAATCTATCGCCTGTTCAAGTGTATCTGCAATCTTTGTGACGCCTAAAACCCGTCCGCCGTTTGTCAAAAGCTTTCCGTTTTCAAGTTTTGCACCTGCAACATAGACATTATCCTCGACTTCCTCGGGTATTGTAATTTCATATCCCTTTTCATATTTAACGGGATAGCCCTCCGAAGCCATAATTACACAACAAGCGCTTTTATCGGAGAATTTAACCTCGCAATCGGCAAGGGTTTCATCAGTAACCGCTTTCATAACCGTGAGCAAATCGCTCTCTAAAAGCGGAAGAACAACCTGCGTCTCGGGGTCGCCGAAACGGCAGTTGTACTCGATAACCTTCGGTCCTTTTTCGGTGAGCATAAGACCGAAGTAAAGGCAACCCTTAAAGGTTCTGCCCTCTTTATTCATAGCCTCGATTGTCGGCAAGAAAATCTTTTCCATACATACGTCTGCGATTGCCTTTGTGTAATAAGGATTGGGTGCAACCGTACCCATACCGCCCGTATTAAGACCCGTGTCATTGTCACCTGCACGCTTGTGATCCATTGACGAAATCATAGGAACAACCGTTTTACCGTCCGTAAATGAGAGAACCGAAACCTCGGGGCCTGTCAAAAATTCCTCAATTACAATACTGTCGCCGCTTTTTCCGAACTGCTTGTCCTTCATTATCGAAACAACGGCGTCCTTTGCCTCATCTCTTGTCATTGCGATAATAACGCCCTTGCCGAGAGCCAAACCGTCAGCCTTAACGACTGTGGGGATAGGACAGCTTTCAACATATTTAAGAGCCTCGTCGGCATCTGTGAAAACCTCATACTGTGCGGTGGGAATGTTATATTTTTTCATAAGGTCTTTTGAGAAAACCTTGCTTCCCTCGATTATAGCCGCATTTTTCCTCGGTCCGAAGCAGGGAATACCCTTTTCCTCAAGTGCGTCAACCATACCGAGCACCAACGGATCGTCGGGTGCTACTACGGCATAATCTATTTTGTTCTCAACCGCAAACTTAACAGTCTTTTCAATATCCGTAGCTCCGATATTTACAAGCTCTGCGTCCTTTGCCATACCGCCGTTTCCGGGAAGAGCATAAATTTTTTCAACGTCCTTGTTTTCCTTGATTTTTTTGATGATAGCGTGTTCTCTTCCGCCACCGCCGACAACCATTATTTTCATTGTGTTACCTCTTAATGATGGAATAATCTCATACCTGTAAACGCCATTGCCATACCGTGCTTATCGCAACAATCAATAACAACGTCATCTCTTATTGAGCCGCCCGGCTCTGCAATGTATTTAACACCCGAACGGAACGCTCTCTCAATGTTATCGGAGAACGGGAAGAATGCGTCAGAGCCTAATGCTACGTTGGTTTTGGTAGCAAGATAAGCCATTTGTTCCTCGTGTGTAAAGGGCTCGGGCTTTACAGTGAAATACCTCTCCCATACGCCGTCTGCACATACATCTTCTTCGTTCTGATTGATATATCCGTCAATTACATTGTCTCTGTCGGGTCTGCCTATATCCTCTCTAAACGGGAGATTGATAACCTTGTCTGCCTGTCTCAAGAACCAAGTGTCTGCCTTTGTACCTGCAAGACGTGTGCAATGAATTCTTGACTGCTGACCTGCGCCGACACCGATAGCCTGTCCGTCAACGGCATAACAAACCGAGTTCGACTGTGTGTATTTAAGAGTGATGAGCGCAACAATCAAATCACGAACTGCGCTTTCGGGCAAGTCCTTATTCTTTGTAACAACATTTTTGAGCAAATCAGCGTCAATTTTGAAATTGTTTCTGCCCTGCTCAAAGGTAATTCCGAACACCTGCTTTTTCTCCTGCGGTGCGGGAACATAATTCGGGTCGATTTTAACTATATTATAATTGCCTTTTCTTTTCTGCTTGAGAATTTCAAGTGCCTCCGGCTCGTATCCGGGTGCGATAATTCCGTCGGAAACCTCACGCTTAATCATCTTTGCGGTGGTAACGTCGCAAACATCCGAAAGCGCAACCCAGTCGCCGAAGGAGCACATTCTGTCCGTGCCTCTCGCTCTCGCATAAGCGCAAGCAAGCGGAGACTCGTCAAGTCCCTCAATATCGTCAACAAAGCAAGCCTTTTTAAGAGTATCCGAAAGCGGAATACCAACAGCCGCCGAAGTGGGACTAACGTGCTTGAATGAGGTAACAGCAGGAAGTCCGAGAGCCTCTTTAAGCTCCTTTACAAGCTGCCAGGAGTTGAAAGCGTCAAGGAAATTTATGTAACCGGGTCTGCCGCACAAAATCTCAATCGGCAAATCGCTTCCGTCCTCCATATAAATTTTAGACGGCTTCTGATTGGGGTTACAGCCGTATTTAAGTTCAAATTCTTTCATCTTCGTTACCTCACTTGTTTTTATTAACTATTCTTGACTCGTATTTGCCTGTTTTAATGTCAATGTATCTTACGAAAAGTGAAACCTTGTTGTCTACGTTTAGATTTTCCCAGATAAGCTTTGTAAGAGAATCAATATCCATATCGGGAAGCTCAACCGTTTTCGGCTCGCCCTCGAAACTCGGAAGCGGATTTCCGTCGCATTTATAAGTGTGGATGAATTTTGCTTTACCGCAGAGGGGATTTTGATACGCATAGGTGTATCTCTGACAGGAGCTGCCGTCACCGTCTGCCGATTTAAGGATTGACATAGCGTAATTCATTTCGCCGTTGTCAAGGTGGATAATGCCCGAAATTCTCGGTGTGAAATTCGGTGCGTCGTCCTCGAACTCTCTTGTGCGAAGAGCCTGCTCAAAGGTCATCTGCTTGTCCATAAGCTCATAAATCGTATCGGTCTGGTCGCCGTTTGTAACAATCGTCTTGTTACCGAGAACTCTTACGGGAGCGTAGATGATAAGGTGGGGGTCAACCATCTTCGACTCGTCAAAAGCCTGAGTGCGAATACCCTCGCCGTCCTCAACGAACACACGGTTTCTGCTGTTCTCACTTCTGCCCATAATGAAATAAGCCGTAACAGCCTTTTTGCCGTCTGCGCTCTTTCCTATCATAATTCCCCTGCCGTGATATGCGAGAGAATTAAGCTCTTCCTTAATCGATTTTATCTCCATAAAGCAATATCCTTTCAAAATATATTAAAATGAACCGAGATAACATTCAGTAATATAATTTTGCGAAACCCTGCCGTCTTTTTCGTATTTTGAAAAAGCACTTTCGAGTTCACAAACAAAACCGTCATAGCCGCTGTCATCACGCTTCGGTGCATACGAACGGGAAAGATTGTCGCCGATAAACTGTTCTCGTGTAACAAATCTTTCGTTTTCGAGTCTTAAAAAATCGGTGCTTTTGAAATATTCGTTTCTTAAAAATGTATCGCTGTCAAAGTCGTCATATCCCGTCTGAACATGACCGCTTCGATAACAGTCGCAATATTTCATACAGATTTTGTTGCGTTCTTCTTCAAGGTCGTTTTGACATCTTGAATTCCACACGATTGCAAGGTGTCCGTCGGGAGTTAATATTCGTTGGCACTCCGCCTTGAACCTCGCCTTATCGAACCAATGGAACGCCTGTGCAACGGTTATAAGGTTGACGCTTTCCGTATCAAGCGTTGTATTTTCCGCAGAGGCAACAACTGTCTTTACCTTGCCGTCCAAATCGCTTTTGAGCACCGAGAGCATATCCGAATTTGGCTCAACCGCCGTAACGCTCCACGGTTTTTTGAGCAATGCGGATGTGAAAATGCCCGTGCCTGCGCCGATATCCGCCACGGTTTCGGCATTCGTCATTTCATAAAGCCAATCAATAAGCTTTTCGGAATATGACGGACGGTACTTTGAATAAAGCTCCGCCTTACCCGTAAATTTGTTCTCATTCATTGCGGTAAGTCCTGCCGTTTTCGATTTTTATTTTACCCGAGCACATAAGCTCGACCGATTCGGGGAGAATTTTCCACTCCGCCTGCTCCATAACCCGTTTCTGAAGCACCTCGGGATTATCGTTTTCCTCGATATAAACTGCCCTTTGCATAACAATCGGTCCGCCGTCGGGAATTTCATTTACGATATGCACCGTTGCGCCCGTAACCTTAACGCCCTTTTTGAGAGCAGCCTCGTGAACATGAAGTCCGTAGAAGCCCTCGCCGCAAAATGACGGAATAAGCGACGGATGAACATTGAGAATTCTGTTTTTGTAATGAGTCGTGAAATTCTCGCTCAAAATCGACATAAAGCCTGCAAGGACAATAAGGTCGATTTCATTTTTGTCAAGTATTCTTATAATTTCGCTTTCAAAGTCGGAATGAGAATTAAAATTCTTTTTAAGCACCGTGTAGGTGTCAATCTCCGCTTTCTTTGCTCTTTCAAGTGCGAAAGCACCGTCCTTGTTTGAAATTACAAGCTTGATTTTACCGCTTTTGATTATTCCGCTTTTCTCTGCGTCAATAAGCGCCTGCAAATTTGTTCCGCCGCCCGAAACGAGAACGGCTATGTTCTTTTTATCGGTATGCATAATGCTCTCCAAAATATCAGCAAATTTCGATTTTATCTTCTGATTTAACGATTTCGCCGATAACATAAGCGTCCTCGCCGTTAGCCTTGAGTGTTTCAAGAGCCTTGTCAGCGTCAGCCTTTGAAACAACAATGCTCATTCCGACGCCCATATTAAAGGTGTTGAACATATCTCTTTCGGAAATATTGCCCGTCTTTGCAAGAAGCTCAAAAATCGGAAGTACACGAACAGCGCTTCTCTCGATTTTAGCGCAAAGTCCGTCGGGGATACTTCTCGGAATATTCTCATAGAAGCCGCCGCCCGTAATGTGTGAAATACCCTTAACCTTAACCTGCTCCATAAGTGCAAGAACGGGTTTAACATAAATTTTTGTAGGTGTAAGGAGTGTTTCGCCTATCGACTTTCCGCCAAGCTCGGCAACAGGAGCCTTTATGTCGGAATTTTCAACGTCAAACACCTTTCTGACAAGTGAAAATCCGTTTGAGTGAACACCGCTTGAGGGAAGCGCAATAATAACATCGCCCTCGCACATTGTTTTATTGTCAATGATTTTATCCTTATCAACAACGCCTGTGCAATAGCCTGCAAGGTCATATTCGTCAATCGGATAGAAGCCGGGCATCTCTGCTGTTTCGCCGCCGATAAGAGCCGCACCCGACTGAACACAGCCGTCGCAAACGCCCTTTACTATATCTGCAATCTTCTCAGGAACATTCTTTCCGCAAGCGATATAGTCAAGGAAGAAAAGCGGCTTTGCACCGCAGCAAATAATGTCATTTACGCACATTGCAACGCAGTCAATACCAACCGTATCGTGCTTATCCATAAGGAAAGCGAGCTTCAACTTTGTACCTACACCGTCCGTGCCGCTTACAAGTACGGGCTTTGTGATACCTGTGAGGTCAAGCTCAAAAAGACCGCCGAAACCGCCGACATCCGAGCAAACACCCGAAGTCATTGTTGTAGCAATATGCTTTTTCATAAGCTCGACAGCCTTATAGCCTGCCGTAATATCAACGCCCGCCTGAGCGTAAACATCTGATTTTGAATTGTTAATCATAACCTTATTCCTTTCCGTTCCAGCAATATGTGCAAAGCTCGTCCTTATCAAGTCCGATTGCCTCGATTATACCCTCAAGGCTCTGGAATTCAAGCGAAGCCAAGTGAAGCTTTTCACAGATATTCTTCCTCAACGCCTTACCTCTTTCGGTTTTGCCGTCGGAATATTCTTCAATGTGATTAAAGCCCTCTTCGCCCTCAAGTTCCATAATAACACGCCTTGCGATAAGCTCCATTTCGCCTGTTGACCTTGAGAAATTGAGATATTTACAGCCGTACATAATCGGCGGACACGCAGAGCGCATATGAACTGATTTCGCACCGCTTTCATAGAGAAAATCAACCGTTTCTTTAAGCTGAGTTCCTCTAACTATCGAGTCATCGACAAAGAGAAGATTTTTACCCTCGATAAGCTCCTTAACGGGTATCTGCTTCATCTTTGCTATTTTAATTCTCTCCGACTGAGTTGTCGGCATAAAGCTCCTTGACCAAGTGGGAGTGTATTTAATAAACGCTCTCGCAAACGGAATACCGCTTTCGTTGGAATAGCCGATTGCGTGAGGTGTACCCGAATCGGGAACGCCGCCCACATAGTCAACGCCGTTGCAAACGCCTGTTTCAATATCGGTCTTTGCCATAATTCTGCCGTTGTCATAGCGCATTTTCTCAACGTTTACGCCCTCGTAAGTCGAGGTCGGATAACCGTAATAGCTCCAAAGGAAAGCACAGATTTTTTTCTTCTTTTTCGGTGCTTTGAGCTGAGTTATTCCGTCTGTTGTGATTTCAACAATTTCGGCAGCTCCCAATTCTCTCTCGAAATCATATCCGAGCTTTTCATAAGCATAGCTTTCAAATGAAACGGCATATCCCGTTTCGCTCTTGCCTATCTGAACGGGCAATCTGCCAAGTTCGTCCCTTGCGGCGATTATCGAGCCTGTTTCGGTAAGCAAAATAATCGTTGCCGTACCGTCGATAACGTCCTGCGCAAACTCAATGCCCTCTTTGAAATTATCTTTAAGGCTAATGAGCGAAGCGACAAGCTCGTTTGAGTTTACCTTACCGCCCGTCATAGCGTCAAAATGTCCGCAATCGGTGATAAGATATTTATTTATAAGCTCGTCGGAATTGTTGATTATTCCGACAGTACAAATTGCAAACGTGCCGAGCTTTGAGCGAATGAGCAACGGCTGGGGGTCGGTGTCGCTTATGCAACCGATAGCCGACGTGCCGTGCATCTCCTCAAAAATATGCTCAAATTTTGTACGGAACGGAGCGTTTTCAATGTTGTGTATTTTTCTCTGTAATCCGATTTGCTTATCGTAGACGGCAAGACCGCCTCTGCGTGTGCCGAGATGAGAATGATAGTCAACGCCGAAAAAGACATCAAGCATACAATCCTCTTTAGAAACAACGCCAAAAAATCCACCCATATTTTATCCTCCGAGAATTATTCGCCAAATACTCTGCGCATCATTTCCTTGTATGCGTCCTCAACGCCGCCCATATCTCTGCGGAAACGGTCCTTGTCAAGCTTTTCGTTTGTCTCTGCGTCCCAGAAACGGCAGGTGTCGGGAGAAATCTCGTCTGCAAGAACGATAGTGCCGTCAGCAGTCTTACCGAACTCAAGTTTGAAGTCAACAAGCTTTACGCCGAGACCGAGGAAGTACTCCTTGAGCACCTCGTTTACCTTGAATGCCATAGCCTTTATGGTTTCGATTTCTTCTCTTGTGGCAACGCCGAGTGCGATTGCGTGGTAAGCGTTCATAAGCGGATCGTGGAGATCGTCATTCTTGTATGAGAACTCGATTGTCGGCTCTGCAAAAACAATGCCCTCTTCAACGCCGAAACGCTTTGCAAATGAACCTGCCGAGATATTTCTGATGATAACCTCAAGCGGAACGATTGAAACCTTTTTAACAACGGTTTCATTGTCGTTAAGCTCTTCAACAAAGTGAGTCTTAACGCCGTGCTTTTCAAGGATTTGCATAAGGTAGTTTGACATACGGTTGTTGATGGCACCCTTGCCTACGATTGTGCCCTTTTTAAGACCGTCAAGAGCTGTTGCGTCATCTTTATATGAAACTATTACCTTTTCGGGATCCTCTGTTGCAAATACCTTTTTTGCTTTTCCCTCATAGAGCTGAACTGTTTTTTCCATTGTTAAAATCTCCTTTAATATATTTTTATTTGAATAATTCGCTGATTATTTGCTGAATTCCTTACAGATTTTTTCGTCCTTTTCAAGAACCTTCCTTGTGTTTTCCTCTCTCATTTCAACAAGCCTATTTGAAAGTCCCTCATCCGAAAGAGCGAGAATTTGAGCAGCAAGCAACGCCGCATTCGCACCGCCGTTTATCGCAACGGTTGCAACGGGAATGCCCGAAGGCATCATAACAGTTGAAAGCAATGCGTCCATACCGTCCAATGCTGCCGATTTACACGGAATACCGATAACGGGAAGTGTTGTGTTCGCCGCTATTGCACCTGCAAGATGAGCCGCCATACCTGCCGCAGCGATAATTACGCCGTAGCCGTCAGCCTTTGCCGACTTTGTGAAAGCAGCTGCCTGCTCGGGTGTGCGGTGAGCCGAATAAACGTGAACGGTATATTCGATTTCGAGTGAATCGAGCATATCGGTACACTTTTTGATAATCGGCAAATCGCTGTCGCTTCCCATAATAATTCCGACTTTTTTCATAGTGATTTCCTCCTATTTTCAAAAAAACAAAAAAGGACACACTTAACCCTGTATGTAGGTTAAATGTGCCCAGACGGTCGGCTTTCAGTCTTATAAATTCTTTGTTCCCCTGTGGTACTCCACAAAATCCGTCAGTCGCAAAGAACCGTATTTTTAATACAATAAAAGTATATCATATCGAAGTATTATAGTCAACAATTTTGACCCTTTCCGACGGTGGTTACTTTCATAATATTAGCACAAAAAACGTGTCGGTTTTTGGCTATTGTGCATACCGCCCTCAATGTATGAGCGAAAGTATCAGCACCGACGCACAGCAGCCGCAAGCAACGATAAAAAGATTTCTCGTGAAGTACGCAAGCAACGCTCCGACAACAAGTGCCGCAAAGCCTGCAGCATAATCTCCCGTAGCCGTGATAATTGCGGGGAAGGTCATAACGGTAAGCGTTACATACGGAAGATAAAAAAGGAACGACTTTAAGAATTTGTTTTTCAAAGGCTTTCTCATTACAACCATAGGAAGCGTTCTCAAAACGTAGCTTATTCCTGCCATTATAAAAATATAAATATAAAGATTTCCACTCATTTCGCCGCCTCCTGCTTTTCGTCATCGACGGGGAACAAAAGTGCCGCAGCGATAGAGATAACGATTGTAAGCACGATTATTCTGAGGCTGTCCGAAGCCTTTGAAATTACAGGAGCAATCTTCGCAAGTCCGCTGATTATAAAGCTTGAGATAACGACGATTGCTATCGGCTTGCTGTTTCTGCAAGGCGGAATTATAAACGCCAAAAACATACCGTAAACGGCAACGCTCATAGCGGTAATTATAACGTCAGGCAAAATATTTCCCACAGCGATACCGCACATACCCCCGATAGACCACATCGGAAGCGCAAACGACATAGCACCGTACATATAGGACGGCTTGATGTAGCCCGGATACGCAACGGCAATTCCGAAAAGCTCGTCGGTCAAGTCAAAGCCGATTAAAAATCTGTGTATAAGCGGAGTATCGGGAGAAAACTTCTGGCTCATAGCACAGCTCATAAGAATATATCTTGCATTTGTAACGAGTATTATCAATGCCGCAGTAATATAGGTTACTCCGTCCGACATTGCGGAAACACCGGCAACCTCTCCTGCCGAAGCATTGTTGAAAAAGCTCATCAGGAAGCCTTGAAAAACACTCATTCCCACATTTCTTGCAGTCAAGCCTATCGAAAACGAAACCGCAAGATACCCGAGACCTATCGGTATCCCGTCCTTCAATCCGTTGAAAAACGGCTTTTTCAATACCCTTTTAACCTCTTCGTTCATTTTTCAACCCCCAATATCTATATTCTATTCTACTAAATATTTTCGCTTTTGTAAATCATTAAATTGTTTATTCTTTAACAATTTTTTTGTTGATTATGAACAATCTGTTAATATTGAATTTGTAATATTGACTAACAGTCAGTTTGTGCTAAAATGTGTTGCGGTAAAAGGAAATGACTGTTAGTCAGTTATTGCTCGGGAGGCGATTTTTTGGATAAGATTACGAAGAAAAAGAATGAAAAATACACGAAAATTCTCGACACGGCACTCGGGCTTTTTGAGAAGAACGGAACGCACCTTGTTTCAATTGATGAAATTGTCAAGGGTGCAGGCGTTGCAAAGGGTACTTTCTATCTTTATTTCAAGGACAGATACGACCTTATCTCAACGCTTATAATCGAAAAGGCTTCAAAATATATGTCCTTGTTAAGCGACGAGTACAAGCCGAAAGATTTCGGAGACGTTTCAACAAGCGTCCATCATTACATTAAATATCTTTCGGACTTTTTGCAGAAAAACAAGACGCTTTGCATTTTAATTGAAAAAAATCTCAACACCTGCGTAAATGCGGTTGCTCAGACAAAAGAAGGTCCTATCAAGGAGCTTTATGAAAAAATCTTTTCGGAGCTTGTAAATTGCGGAGTTGCCGAGGCGGAGGCACGTGCAAAGCTATATCTTTATATTGAGCTTATTGTATCGTCCTGCTGTAACGCAATAATCAGGGAAACGCCCTACACGATAGAGGAGCTAAAGCCTCATCTTTGCCAAATAATAGAATCAAGCATAGTAAACATTATTAAGAGGTGATACATTTGAAAAGGATTGCATTGTGGGAAGCAAAGCATCCTAAAACGGTCGTGTTGATAGCGGTAATACTTTTGATACCCTCGCTTATAGGATTTTTGTGCACCCGAGTAAACTACGATATAATGTCGTATTTGCCCGACAATCTCTCGTCGGTTCAAGGTGAGAAGATACTTGACGAAACCTTTAACAACGCCGGTATGTCAATATTGGTAATTGAGGATATGCCCTCGAAATACACCGCTGCGTTAAAGGATGAAATTTCAAAATTAGAGGGCGTCAGCGCAGTTTTCTGGGTGGATGATTTGGCGGACGTAAGTATTCCTGCCGATATTATCCCCGACGCACTTAAGGACGTCTTTTACAGTAAAACGGGCAATCAGACAATGATGCTTGTTCAGTACAAGTACGCAGGCTCATCCGACGAAACGCTAAAGACGATAAAGCAAATCAAAGGACTTATAAATGACAAAACCTTTATCAGCGGTCTTACGGCCATTGTCGAGGACACAAAGGAAATCTGCGACACGCAAGCACCTGTTTATGTAGCGGTTGCGGTTGTTCTCGCACTGATTATTATGTCGCTTCTTATGGACTCGTGGGCGCTTCCGTTCGTCGTGCTTGCAACGCTCGGTATTGCGATACTCTATAATATGGGCACGAATATCTTTTTAGGCGAAATTTCCTTTGTTACACAGAGCATTGCGGCAATTCTCCAACTCGGTGTTACGGTTGACTACTCAATTTTCCTTATCGACAGATACCGTGAGGAGAAAACACGCTACGCCACAAGGGAAGAGGCTATGGCAAATGCCGTTACGAAATCGATAACCGCCCTGCTCGGCAGTTCGCTTACGACGATATTCGGCTTTCTTGCTCTCTGCTTTATGCGTTTGCGCCTCGGCTTCGATATAGGCTTTGTTATGGCAAAGGGCGTTGTATGGGGTATACTTACTGTTGTATTTGTTCTCCCCGAAATGCTCCTTGTGTTTGAGGAATACATTGAAAAATACAAGCACAAGAGCCTTATGCCCTCTTTCCCGAAGCTCAACAATTCGATTTACAAAAACAGGAAGTTACTTGCAATAATCTGCGTTGTACTTATTATTCCCGCTTACTTCGTACAGTCAAAGGCAACGCCGTATTACAGTATGGATAAGGCACTCAATGAAAGCTTTATATCCGTACAGGGTCTTGAAAAGCTCAAATCCGATTTTGATATGGCTACCACGCATTTTATAATTTTTGACGATACGCTTCCGTCGGGTCAGATTATCCAAATGGAAAACGAGATTAAAAGCCTTGACGGTATCGCCTCAACCCTTGCGTACAACTCCATCGTAGGACCTGCAATTCCCGACGATATTATCCCCGACGATATTTTGAAAATCTGCAAGGCAGACGGCTTACAGCTTATGATGGTAAACTCAAAATACGCAACCGCCACAGATGAGCTTAACAATCAGGTTGACGCACTCAACGCCATTGTTCACAAGTACGATCCAAGCGGCTATGTGACGGGCGAGGGCGCAATAGCAAAGGACCTTATCGAGGTTACCGACAGGGATTTCACGGTAACGAGTATTCTCTCGATAGCGGCGATATTCATTCTTATTGCAATAACCCTTAAATCAATAAGTCTGCCGATACTTCTGGTGCTTTCGATTGAGCTTGCGATTTGGATTAACCTTGCAATCGGCGTTTTAATGGGCAGCTCAATGTCCTTTGTAGATGCTACGGTTATCAACTGCGTTCAGCTCGGCGCTACGGTTGACTACGCAATACTTCTCACAACGAGATTTCGTGAGGAGCTTCGCCTCGGACGTTCAAAGCACGACGCAACAATCAATGCGGTGGCGGCGGCTGAAAGGTCAATTCTTCAAAGTGCTTCTGTATTCTTTGCGGCAACGTTCGGCGTATATTGTATCTGCGATATTTCAATCATCAAGGGTATATGCGCACTGCTTGCAAGAGGCTCGGTAATCAGCGCATTTGTAATTATATTCTTCTTAACTCCGTTGCTTTGTATATGCGAAAAGCCGATAAGCAAAACGACTTTGGATTGGCGTTCTAAAGCTAAGAAGGAACATTTCAAGGAGGCAAAGAACAATGTTTAACAGTAAAACAAAAAAAGTAATAAGCATCGGCTTGACGGTGTCGCTTCTCGCCCTCTCGCTTGCGGGCTGCGGAAAGCAGAAAACCACGGGAAATGAAATTCTTGACGACGCAAGGGGTACGCAGACCTATGTTCAGCAGAACTACACAACCCTTGCCGAAAATGTTAAAAAGCAGGAAACAGTTTATATAAATCTCAACTCCGACGGCACGGTCAAAAAGATAAACGTAACCGATTGGCTTCACACCGATACTCCGCAGACGGTTATCGAGGACGTAAGCTCGCTTGAGAATATCACAAACGTCAAAACGCTCACACCGGCAGACGTAAGAGACGGCAAGCTCTATTGGAATATGGATACCACAGACCTCTATTACAGCGGCACAACCGAAAAGTCCTCTCCGCTTAATATAAGCATACGCTATTTCCTCGACGACGTTGAAATGACGGCGGAGGAAATTGCAGGTAAAAGCGGAAACGTTAAAATTCAGATTGACGTTTCAAGCACACTTAAAAAGGCTGTTACAATCAACAAGAAAAGCTATGATATTTATTGCCCGATGCTCTTTGTCGGCGGTATGATTTTGCCCGAGGACAAATTCACGAACGTTAATATCGTAAACGGCACGGCTCTCAGCGACGGCTCAAAGCAAATTGCATTCTTCACGGGCGTACCCGGTGCGGACGAAAGCCTCGGACTTTCCGAGCTCAATCTTTCAATGCTCAACGCCCTCACGGCAGACTCGTTTACGATAACCGCCACAACGACGAATTTTGAATTGGGCAACATTATGCTTGCGGCGGCTCCGTTGTCGGCAGTCGGCTCAATCGGCACGGGCACACTCCCCGAAAGCGTTGACGATATTAAAGGCGTGCTCTCCGACATTGAGGACGTTCAGAAAGCGCTTAACGGTCTTGATATAAACAAGGTGGTAAGCGTGCTTTACGGCGACTCAAACAAGTTCGATGAGCTTATCGGCTCTGTCAACACGGCTGTAAGGCTCTACCGTGAGAACGAAAAGCTCCTTAAAACCGTCAGTACCTATATGACCGACGAAAACCTCAAAAAGCTTGAAAAGCTTGCCGACGATTTGAGCAAAACGGATTTGGACGCAATTTCGGCAACTCTCAACGACCCTGCCGTTGCGGCTCTGCTTGAAATTCTGCCGAAGCTCTCCTCAAGCTTCTCTGAGGTTGCTACGCTTGCAAAGGATTTGAATGAGATAATGCCCATTCTTCAATCGCTTTCAAACGATATGAATGACCCCGAAATCAAGCAATCGCTTGACAATATGCCCGAAACTCTCAATGAGCTTCAGGGCGTATTAAAGACCATTGACGACAACAAGGAAGTCCTTGAAATGATAAACGACCTTTCAAGCGACGATAAGGCGGCACAGGTTGACGCACTTATGAAAACCGTAAGCAAATACACCACTCTCGACTCTCTCCCCGAGGAAAAGCAGCAGCTTCTTGCCGAGAAAATGAAGGAATGGCTCACCTACGGCAACGAATACGACATTTTCACGGAAAAAGCCTCGAATATGACCTCGAACGTTGTTTTCACATACAAAACAGATGCAATTTCCGTCCCCGAGCAGTCGGCAGAGCAGACGGCAGAGACACAGGAGACTGTGGGCTTCGTAACAAGAATTAAAAATCTTTTCAAATAATATAAAATTTAAGCACTCAAATTCAATTTTGGCTTTTGTTTCAATTTACTATTAACATTTGAGCGAATTTGTGCTATAATATATATACAAAATGAAAAGGAAGTGTTGAATATGAAAAAAAATCTTGTTATTACCATCAGCCGTGAATTCGGAAGCGGCGGACATAAAATCGGCGAGCTTTTGGCAAAAGAACTCAATGTTCCTTTTTATGACAAGAAAATCATAGACAAGGCGGCGGAGAAAACAGGCCTTTCGGCTGACTTTATCGCAGAGCACGAGCAGAGATACACAAGCTCTCTTATGTTCAATCTTGCTATGGGAAATTATTCACGCACAGGCGAGCTTCCTCTCCACGACAAAATCGACATCGTCGAGAGCGATATTATCAGAGGTTATGCTTCGCAAGGCTCTTGCGTAATTATCGGCAGATGTGCGGACTACGTTCTTGAAAATGATTTTGACTGTCTTAACGTCTTTATCTATGCCGACGACGTCAAGAAGATTGAGAGAATTGTCAACAAATACGGCCTTGAGCCGAAGAAGGCGGAAAAGCTCGTTAAGGAAACTAACCGTTCACGCTCAAAGCATTACAACTACTTCTCGGGCAAGATTTGGGGCGACAGAAGAAATTACGACCTTATGATTAACTCCTCAACCTTCACTCCCGAGGAATGTGTCAAGATGATTATCTCGGCGGCTGAAAACATAAAGTAAAATACATAACATAACAAAAGTACCGTACAGCTTAAATTTAGCTGTACGGTATTTTTATATCTCCTTGAACATTGAGGAAGCCTGTTCCTTTGTCGCATACTCCGAAACGCTGAGAACTTCGTATTTCGTTGTTTTCTCGCCGAAGCGGATTTCGATTACGTCCCCGACCTTTACGTCGTAAGAGGCTCTTGCAACCTTGCCGTTCACCGTGACGTGTTTTGCGTCACACACCTCGTTCGCAACGGTTCTTCGCTTGATTATTCGGGATATTTTAAGATATTTGTCAAGTCGCATAGTCTACCTCCGAGAATTGTTTTATATATAATAACACAAAGTGCGACAAAAAAACAGGGGAAGATAAAAATATCTTCCCCTGTAAATGTTAAAAAGAATTATTTAACAGCGTTCTTGAGAGCCTGACCAGCCTTGAAAGCGGGAACCTTAGAAGCTGCGATTGTCATAGCCTCGCCTGTCTTGGGGTTACGTCCCTGCTTAGCTGCACGAGCACGTACTTCGAAAGTACCAAAGCCGATAAGCTGAACTTTGTCGCCCTTTGCAAGAGCTTCTGTTACTGCTTCGAATACAGCTGAAACTGCTGCGTCTGCGTCCTTCTTTGAAAGGTCTGCCTTTGCAGCTACTGCTGCGATAAGATCTGTCTTATTCATTTTTGTCTCCTCCGTTTTATTAAAAGACTTTTAATATTTCCAAAAGTGCGAGCACTTTTAATTGGACTTAGTAATATTTTTAGCCTCATCCCAAAGGCTGTCAAGCTCCTCAATCGAGCTTGTGCTCATATCGATATTGCGTTCCTTTGCAAGTCGCTCCACAATCGCAAAGCGATTTAAGAACTTGTCCGTCGAAGCGGTAAGTGCCTCCTCGGCGTCAACATTTATAAATCTTGATACGTTCACGGCAGAGAAAAGCAGGTCGCCGAGCTCCTCGGTCATATTTTCTTTATCATTATTTTGAACAGCCGCCTTTAACTCGTCGCTCTCCTCTGAAAGCTTTTGGAATGCGCCCGATACGTCCTCCCAATCGAAGCCGACCTTAGAAGCCTTCTCCTGAATTTTTGCACTTCGCATAAGAGCCGGAAGCTCACGGGGCACGGAAAGCATTTTATCGGTTTGGGTTTTACGGTGTTTGGTCCTCGACTTAATCTGCTCCCAATTCTCCATAACCTCGCCGCTGTCCTTAACGCTTATGTCGCCGAAAACGTGCGGATGGCGTTCAATGAGCTTTTTACAGATACCGTCGCACACATCGGAAAAATCAAACTCGCCGTTTTCAGCTCCGATTTGCGAATGGAAAACGACCTGCAAAAGCACGTCCCCCAATTCCTCGGTCATAAGCTCTTTATCGTTTTTATTGATAGCCTCAACTACCTCATACGTCTCCTCGATAAGCGATTTCTTAATCGACTCATGAGTTTGCTCCCTGTCCCAAGGGCAGCCCTCGGGCGAACGGAGAATTTTCATTATTTCCAAGAGGTCGGATACGTCATATTTTAATTTTAATACAAAATTTACTGCCATAAACGTTACTTCCTTATCTATTTTAACCTATAAATCCATATTTTGCAAGTGTTTTGGCAATTTTTTCGCCCTTTGGAAGCATAATTATATCTTCTTTTACTATTCCGTTTACCAAAAGCATGGAAATGAAGTAAACAATCACCGCAAAAACGACCGCAATCGCCGTAGCAAGTATGTTTGTGATAGAGTGGTCGCCCTTGTAAATTTCGGGTAAAATCGCATTGAAAATGCCGAAGCTCGTTCTTGCCGCAACACCGCAGAGCACGCTGCAAACGGTTGGCTTTACGAATACCGACATATAGTCGATTTTTACCCTTGCCGTTCTTATAAGCGCAACAAAGTTTATCACGACGATTATCGTATAGCACACAACCGTTCCGACAACTGCGCCGTTAATGTTGAGCTGCGGCATACCGATAAAGATATAGTTTGTTATAACCTTTGCGATTGCGCCTATCGAAAGCGATATTACGGGAATTTTCGCCTTTCCGAGAGCCTGAAGCATATTTGTCATCGGCTGTGAAAGTGAAATTAAAAATATCGTGTAACCGTAAGCCGCCATAATCGGTGCGGCAATTGAAACAGCCTCCGCCGATTTTCCCGTTTCATACATCATCTGCAAAATCGGATAAGCCAAAACGCCCATTCCGATACCCGCAGGAAGCGAGAACATCATTGTAACACGAAGCACCGACTCGACCGAGTTTTTAAGAGCCTTCGTGTCCTTTAACGCCCAAGCCGCCGAAAGAGCAGGGATTGCGCTAACTCCCAGAGTCATGGTAATTGACGGGATAAGGTTCTTAAAGTCAAGCGACATCGTATATGCGCCGTAAAGATATTTCGGAATATCCTCGTCAAGCACGTTTGAAAGCGCAAGCTCGACAGAATATAAATTTCTAATATAATCAAGGTTGCCCTCAATCATTGTCGCAAGCCTGTTTTGAATTGTCATTGAGTCAATGAGGTTTGTAACGCTGAAAACAAGCGAGGAAGCAACGACGGGTACGGCAAGACCGAAAAGAGCCTTTACTATCGTGCTTGACTGTGCAGGCTTCGGGGAAGCGGCAAGCTCCGCATGAGTAATTCCGTCGCCCTTTACCTTATGCAAAATCATCATATAAATCATACCGATAATCGTGCCCACGGTAACGCCGATTGCCGCCGCTGCCGCCGCATAAGGATAGATAGCACTTGAAAGTTCAGCATGTGTGGTTACTGTTTTCCCGTAAACGGTAAGTCCCTGTTCAAACCTCGAATAGCCGTATGAAATTGAAAGCTTCGCACACGCAAGACCGAAAACGACCTTGCCGACAGCCTCCCACACCTCCGACATAGCGGTAGGGGTCATATTCCTCATACCGTTGTAATAGCCTCTGTAAATAGACATAATACAACAGAAGAAAATTGACGGTGTAATCGCAAGTATGGCAGGGATAGCCTCCAAGCTCTTTGCAAGATAAGCGTAAGGATAAGCGAGCAAGAGCAAAAGCAAGGTTCCGCCGATACCCGTTATCAAAAACAGCCTTGCCGCCACCTTAAAGGTAAGCCTTACATCTCTGTACCTTTTGAGTGCCATCTGCTGCGATACCATTTTTGAAATTGCGACGGGCAGTCCTGCCATTGAAATGGTATACACGGGAATATAAAGGTTATATGCCGAGTCAAAATATCCTCTTCCGACTGCGCCGACCATATTTGAAAGCGGTATTTTATAGAGAATACCGATAATTTTAACAATCAAGGTTGCGGCTGCAAGCACCATTGCTCCGTTGAGAAGCGACTGACTTTTCCGCTTTGTATTGTTTGCCAACTGAACACCCCATTCCGATAAGTCTACATATTATACATTTATTTTTATATAAAGTAAAGCATATCAGCCTATAAATTCACGCAAAAGTGAGTCCTCGGGCACAAGCGCCAAATCCACGCTCTCAAATTGCTTCAAGGAATGTATGAGCTTTTTCGCTTCCCGTGCATGCTCCTCGCTGAGTTGTGCACCCTCAAGCATTTCGAGCACCGTGTTTTTGAAAAGGCACGGCTCGCACATATGAATTGAGTTAATTCTCACGTCCGCCATATCCTCATACGGGAACAGATATTTGTCCTCGCCGTCGCAAACACTCTGCCAAAGGTCATAGGTGTTTTCAACCGAGCTTGCTCTGAAATTATAATCTCTTATAAGCCGTCTCATAAATCTGAGATTACGCTTGTTGAGAACAATCCTTCCCTTTGCGTCGTAAATTCTCGAGGATACGCTTATATAAATTTTCATAAGCTTTAAGCCGTCAAGTCCGCTTGTGACAATCGGATTCAAGGCGTGAAGTCCCTCAACGATAACGGCGTCATTCTTTCCGAGCGTTATTTTGCGAGCTGCGTCCTTTCTCGTACCCGTTGTAAAGTCAAAGATAGGAAGCTCCGTTTCCTCGCCTGCCATAAGGCTTTTAAGGGTTTCCGATATTAAATCAATATCAAGCGCATAGACCGTTTCAAAGTCGGGGTTACCCTCGGCATATCCGGGAATGTCGCACCTGTTCTTATAAAAATCGTCAAGCGATACAACATAGGTCATCATACCGAGTGAGGTAAAGGTCTCTGCGATTTTTTTAGCCGTCGTCGTCTTGCCCGAAGCGGACGGACCTGCAAGCATTATAATTTTCCTGCCCAAATCGTCGAGAGCCTTCTCTGCGATATTGTTTATAATGTTCCTGTAACGAAGCTCCGCCCTTGCGACAAAAGCCTGCGGATTTTCCCTCGCCAGCTCGTTTATATATTCAATTCTGTTATTGTTGTTTGACATAACGCTTACCTGCCTTTAGGTTATTTACAGCTGTCGTAAAATTTAATGATTTCGTCTTTTCTTTTAACAATCTCCGCAAAGCCGTCAATATATTCATACGGATATTTGTAGTTGAATATTCTGCTTATTTTGTCGCCGTTCGGTGCTTTTAATCTTGTAACTCCGCCACCGCCCAACGCAAAGACGGAATGACATTCCTCCATCATAAAGATATTGTAAAGACATTCCTTATCGGGCTTTGAATAGCCTGTGTTTTCAAGGTTGCCGAGCGATTTTGCCTGACGGTACATATAGTACGGAAAATATCCGTTGCCCGTCAATTCGGAATAGGCATAGTCGAGCATATTTCCTGCAAGATTGCTCTTTTCGGTGTCAACCTGCCCCGATGTAGTTCCCATAACAGAAGAACGCTTCAAGGCAAGAGTATGAACGGTTATGTTTTCAGCCGAGAAGTTCAACGCCTTGTCAAGCGAAGCACAAAAGCCGTCTAAAGTATCATTCGGCAAGCCTGCTATTAAGTCTGCGTTGATATTGTCAAAACCCTCTTCTCTCGCAATATAAAATGCGTTTTCAGCCATCTGCGCCGTATGCTTTCTGCCGATGGCCTCTAAAATTTTATCGTCAAAGGTCTGCGGATTTATGCTTATTCTTGAAACTCCGCCGTCTTTCATAACCTTGAATTTTTCTCTTGTAAGCGTATCAGGTCTGCCCGCTTCGATTGTGTATTCACGAACGGTTGACAAATCGAAATTATCTGAAATAGCTTCAATCACATATTTTAATTCGTCGGCTTCGAGCGTAGTGGGGGTGCCTCCGCCGTAATAAACGCTTTCAAGTCGCAAGCCGAGACTTTTTGCGATTTTGCCCGTAAGTTCAATTTCCTTTTTAAGACAGTCAAGATAATCGGGCATCAGCTTTTTAATAAGCGAGCTTGTCATTGCGTGGGAGACAAACGAACAATAACTGCACCTTGTCGGGCAAAACGGAATTGAAACATAGAGGCTGAAGGACTCGGGTCTTGAAAGTGAAATGATTTTCTCCTCGGTGTTTGCAACGCTGTCCGCAAGAGCCGTCTTTTCTTTCGTAACAAGGTAATCACGCATAAAAATTTCCCTGCCCTTTTCGTCGCCGTAGGTCGCCTTGAGATTTCTCAAAAGCTTTGAGGGACGAATACCCGTGAGTATTCCCCATTTAGGCGTATATCCCGTGATTTTAACAAGTGCACGGAACATCATCTGCGCCATAAGAAGCTCACCGTCGGAAACACCCGAAAGGCTGTTTTCTTCGCTGTAAAGCACGCTTCCCGCTTCGTCGGTAAAAACAACTCTAACCTCGCTGTCGGTAAACTCCGTGAGCAAAAGTGCCTCGCCGTCTTGGAAACTGTCCCCGATTACGACGGTTATTTTCTCATTCGGATAAAACACCCGTGTCAGCTTTTCCGCTTCGTATTGAAATTTATGATTTTTAATACCGAGTATCATACAAGTCTCCGCAAATATCTGTTATGTGTTCGCTCATAGTCGAGCGTGGTCGAACGGTTATGACCGGGATAAACCTTATAGTCGCCGTCAAGCCCTGCAATCTTTTTAAGTGACGAAATAAGCATAAAATCATCTCCGCCCAAAAGATCGGTTCTGCCTGCCGTAAGTGAAAACAGCGTGTCGCCCGTGAAAACCGTCTTTTCGCTTTCGATAATATAGCAAGCTCCGCCGGGTGTATGACCGGGGGTGTGCATAACCTTAATTTTCGTCTCTCCGAGCATAATTTCGTCGCCGTCTTGAAGCAGTCTGTCAGCCGAAACGCTTTTTTGCTCACAGCCTCCCCACTCGGCAAGGCTTCTTTTCGGATTTGAAAGACACTCTGCGTCAAGCCTATGTATCATAACCTCGGCATTGGTATATTCTTTCAAATCGTGTACGCCTAAAATGTGGTCAAAGTGTCCGTGTGTGAGCAATATATACTTGACTTTCTTGCCGTCAAGCTCTCTTTTAAGCGCCTCGTTAAAATCGCCTGCGTCAATGACGGCACATTCATTCGTTGCAACGTCCGTTAAAATATATGTGTTTGCGCTGACAGGACCTAACGGGATTGATTTTACGGTAATTGCCATTTTATTTTCTCCAAATCTCCGTATCGTAAAGTATGGTTACAGGGCCGTTGTTGAGAAGCGATACTTCCATATGCGCTCCGAACACGCCTTTTTCAACCTTACGCACTCCGTTTTCAAGAAGCTTTGAACAGTAGTATTCATAGAGCCTGTTCGCCTCGTCGGGAGAAGCGGAATTTATAAATGACGGTCTGTTTCCTTTCTTGACATCTGCACAAAGCGTGAACTGCGATACCGCAAGCACCTCACCGTCAATATCAAGGATAGACTTGTTCATTTTGTCGTCCTCGTCTGTGAAAATGCGAAGCGAAGCCGTCTTTTTCGCAAGTATTTCAGCGTCAGCCTCCGTGTCGCCGTCCATTACGCCGACAAGTATAAGATAGCCCTCTGAAATTTCGCCGACGGACTTTTCGTCAACGTCAACCCTTGCGTTTTTAACTCTCTGAATTACTGCTTTCATATTTTTATTCCTTTATTATTATATCGAATTTTGACGCTCTACCAAAAGAACGCCGTTGATTTTTTCAATTCTTGCAATTACATTCTTGAGGTGCTCGACATTGTTTACCGTGACGGTCATATTGATAAGCGATCTGCCGTCCTTTGCCTCTCTTGTCGAAAGGTCGTTAATGTTTACCCTCATAGCCGCAATCTGAATTGAAATGTCCGCCATAAGTCCTATCCTTGAAAGCGCCGTTATCTGAAGCGCCGCACGGAATTCCTGCTTTGAGGAATTGTTCCACGAAGCGTTTACCCATCTCTCCGGCTCGGAAGCCTTTGAAATATCCTTGGGCACATTCGGGCAATCCTTTTTGTGAATTGATATACCGTGACCTCTTGTGATAAAGCCTATAATGTTATCCCCCGGCAACGGATTACAGCACTTGGAAAATTTGATGAGCATATCGTCAATGCCCTCAACGGTAACGCCCTCTTTGTTTTGAACACGCTTTGTCGGGACGGTTTCAATCGTCTTTTCCTCGTGCGGCTTGTAATTTTTATTGTAATCGTCCTTGATATACGGCATAAGTCGCATAACGGAAATTCCGCCGAAGCCTATCGAAGCGTACAAATCGTCAACGCTTGCACAGTGCTGATGATGAGCGAGGTTTTCGATAAATCTTGTATATTCCTCGTCGGTCAAACGAATATAGTTCTTACGAAGCTCTCTTTCAAGCTCCGCCTTACCCTCGGCGATATTCTCTTCTCTGCGCTCGTTCTTAAACCAAGAACGAATCTTGTTCCTTGCGGAGCTTGTCTTTGCGAGTGAAAGCCAATCCCTCGACGGACCTTTATTCTGCTGGGGCGAGGTGAGAATTTCTACAATCTCGCCCGTCTTAACCACATAGTCAAGCGGAACAATTCTGCCGTCAACCTTTGCGCCTATCATTCTGTTGCCGACAGCGGTATGAATAGCATACGCAAAGTCGATAACGGTTGAGCCTACGGGTATGCTGATAACGTCGCCCTTGGGCGTAAACACAAAAGCCTCTTCGGGTACAAGGTCCGATTTAATTGCTCTTACAATTTCACGGACATCGCCCGTTTCCTGCTGTTCCTCAAGAAGCTGACGAACCCACGCAAGACGCTCCTCCATATTTGACTTGCCCGAAATTCCGAGCTTGTATTTCCAATGCGCCGCAACACCGTATTCAGCGGTTCTGTGCATTTCCTTTGTTCTTATCTGCACCTCGAACGGAATACCCTCTTTACCGATTACCGTAGTATGAAGCGACTGATACATATTCGGCTTCGGCGTTGAAATATAGTCCTTAAATCTACCCGGAAGCGGGGTGAACATATCGTGGATAACACCGAGGCAGTTATAACAGTCCGCAAGGTTATCAACGATAATTCTGATAGCATAAATATCGTAAATCTCGTCAAAGGATTTGTTTTGCATATACATTTTTCTGTAAATGCCGTGAACGGATTTTATTCTTGCGTCAATCCTTGCATCACCGACGGTTTCGGTAATTCTGCTCTTGATTTTCTGCTTCGTGTTCTCAAGAAATTCCGTCCTTGACTCGCTCGTTTCGGAAAGTCTTTTTTCAATATCCTCATAAGCTATCGGATCGAGGAAATGAATTGCCAGATCCTCAAGTTCCTCTTTTGCGGTTCGAATACCCAAACGGTGGGCTATCGGTGCATAAATTTCAAGCGTTTCAAGCGCAATATCCCGTCTTTTCTGCGGAGCCATAAACTGAAGCGTACGCATATTGTGAAGTCTGTCCGCAAGCTTTATGATGATTACTCTTATATCGTGCGACATGGCAAGCAGCATTTTTCTGATGTTCTCTGCCTGCTGTTCCTCCTTTGTTGAAAGCGGAACTCTGCCGAGTTTTGTAACGCCGTCAACAAGGCTTGCAATATCCTTGCCGAACTCCTTTTCGAGCCCCTCAAGCTCAATATCGGTGTCCTCAACGGTATCGTGCAAAATTGCCGCCGCAACGGACTGAGCGTCCATTCCGAAATCCAAAAGTATATTTGCAACAGCTATCGGATGGATAATATACGGCTGACCCGAATATCTGAGCTGTGCCTTATGAGCGTCTGAGGCAAGGCGGTATGCCTTTTCAATGCTTGCAAGATCCTCCGCCGAGAACACAGCTTTGCAACGGGCATATAATTCCTTGTAAAGTTCATCCGGTGTTTTTTCTGTCGTTTTATTCTGTGTCATACGCTCATCTCCCCTTGTGTAAGTCTTTTAAGTATCGACGAGGAAGCAAGGTCAACCCTTTCGCCTGCTTGCGAAAGACTGATTTTCGAAGAATCGCCCTCAACAAGCCCAAGTTCCTCTAAAACGTCCATTGTGACAAGCACTTTTCCCGCATATTTACACGGGCATTTAGCCCTATGGCAAAAGGTCTCGGTGTCACGAAGGACGGATTTTTTTGCCCTGAAAAATTTATAGCAGCTCGCAAAAAACGCTCTGTCGGGCGTTAATAGTTTCAGTTCTTTTTCGGTCAAGGCTGTGTTTTCCTTGAATTTTTCGTATATTCTGCGTGAAGCGTTCAGCGTATCAAAATCCGTGTCCGCAAAGCCTATATCCGCAATTCTTACAGACGGCTTGATTTCGCCCCTGTACTCGTTTTTATCTACTCTGAAAGCTATATTTACAACGTCGCCTGCCTCATACTGAAAATCCTCTAAGGTCTGCGAAAACATTACCGCACCAAACTCTTTTAAGTCCTTTTCAAAGATAATTCTAATGTGTTTTCCCTCTCCCACAGGTCTTACAGCTTTCAAAACGACATTTTTCGTCATAAAGCAAGGCTGAGGGTTATTTGCGCCGAACGGCTCGAACATTGAAAGCACATCAAGAAGCTCATTTGATATAAACGACGGGTTTATTTTAAGGTCAATTTTAAGTTCGGGATACGGCATTGAGGTCTTATACGCATACTCGCCGAGTTTTAGACGAAATTCATCTATTTTGCTTTTGTCAATTCCAAAGCCTGCGGCAAGAGTGTGTCCGCCGAAGTGCGTAAGCATATCGCCGACCGAAGAAAGTGCGTCATAAATCGAAAAGCCCTCAATACTTCTGCAAGAGCCCTTGCCCGTTTCCCCGTCGGTTGAAATTACAATAGCAGGCTTGCCGTATTTTGTCACAAGCCTTGAAGCGACAATTCCGATTACGCCCTGATGCCAATTTTCGCCCGATACAACAATAACAGGCGCATACTTTATGCTGTCATTCGACTCAATTATCTCAATAGCCTTATCGGTGGTTTCGCTTTCAATAGCCTGGCGTTCTTTGTTGGCTATATCAATCTCCTGCGCCATAGCATTTGCTTTTTCGGAATTGTCACACAAAAGCAATTCAACCGCCGTTTTTGCCGATTTCATTCTGCCTGCGGCGTTTATCCTCGGTGCTATTCCGAAAGCCACGGAATTTGCGTTGAAAACTCTTTTGTCCGTTCCGGAAACAGCCTTTAACGCCTCAATACCGCAACGGCTTGAGCGTTTTATAAGCTCAATTCCCTTTTTGACTATTATTCTGTTTTCGTCAATCAACGGAACAACATCAGCCAAAGTTCCGATAGCCGCAAGGTCAGAATATTTTTCATATATCGTGTCGCTGTCGCCTTCAAGAGCGCAAACAAGCTTGAAAACCACACCAACGCCCGCATATTCACGGAAATTACATTCGCTGTCAGCTCGGTGAGGGTTTACAACCGCAACCGCTTCGGGAAGAACATCGCCTACTTTATGGTGGTCTGTTATTACTACATCAACGCCCAATTCATTGGCAAGTTTTACTTGTTCGACTGCCGAAATTCCGTTATCGACGGTAATAATAAGCTTCGTGCCGTTCTCGGCAAAAGTCTGTACCGCCTGCGACGAAATTCCGTATCCCTCAGATATTCTGTCGGGGATATAATAATCGACATTTGCACCCTGCTCTTTTAAATAGAGATATAAAAGAGTTGTCGAGGTAACGCCGTCAGCGTCATAGTCGCCGAAAACAGTAATTTTTTCGCCGTTATCGACAGCACAGCCTATGCGCTCGACCGCCTTATCCATATCGACAATTTCAAACGGGTCCCTGAAAAGCCCGTCGGCAAAAAGGAAGCTCTCAATTTCCTGCGAGTCTGTCATTTCCCTTGACGCAAGAAGCAAAGCCGCCAACGGTTCAAGGCTGAATTCCTCAGCAATCACCGCAGCAGAATCCTTGTCGGTATTTGCAATTTTCCACCGATATTTAGACAAGTTCTTACGCCTCCGAGAGATAATCTTTTAACCTTTTTATTTTAACATTTTAATTATATTCTTTCAATATTATTTTGGGATTATTTTTTCAATTGACACAAATGTCATTTAATAGTAAAATGTTTTATATATGGGAATTAGATTAAGCTTAGGGGGAAACAGCTTGAAAACTAAAAAGCCGAGTAGGTTCGGCACTAAAAGGTTTGGCAAGAGAAATACTGCGTATCTTCTTGCCGACATTATTATTGTAAACCTTGTTTACTTTTTAACCACAACCACATATTGGATTTTCCGCACCGACGCAGCCCTGATAAGACAACTGGCGTTGAGAATGCCTTATGTTACTCTTATTTACATTTTGTCCTATACGATATTCAGAGTTTACCAAACGGCTTGGAGATATGCGGGTCTTGCCGATATGGCAAAATACTTGATTTCAACCGTAGTCGGAACCTGCGGAGTGTGGGTTTGTGACTATATACTTATGAAAGCAAACAGGCATTTAATCGCAAACGGCACAACAAGCACGCTTTACTTTAACGTGCTTCCGAGAACCGTGTACCTTGACAGCCTGCTGATTATTATACTGTTTTGTCTTGCCATAAGATTTGCCTCACGTTCATATCTTATGTTTAAGCACGAACGCAACAGAAAAATGCACCTTGCAGATCTTAAACAAATACTTATTATCGGTGCGGGCGAAGCAGGTACAAGTCTTATCAGAGATTTTGAAAACAACTCTTACAGATTCGGCAACCCTGCGGCTCTTATTGATGATGATAAGTCAAAAATCGGACTCTTGGTTAACGGTGTACCCGTTGTCGGCAACTGCGACGATATAGAAAAAGTATGCTCGGAATATGCGATTGATGAGATAATTTTCTGTATTCCGTCAATCAACGACGAAAGAAAGCGTCAGATACTCGACGAGGCTATCAAAACAGGTATTCCCGTTAAAATCGCACCTGATATTGCCAACCTCGAAAGAGCAGGCGTTTCATATAAAGAAATGCGCTCGGTTGACATTCTTGACTTGCTTTCCCGTCCCGAGATTAAATTGAACCCCGATGTTTGTAAATATGTTACCGACAAAACCGTTCTTGTAACAGGCGGCGGCGGAAGTATCGGTTCGGAGCTTTGCAGGCAGATTGCCCGTTACAATCCTGAAAAGATTGTTATTTTTGACATCTACGAAAACAATGCTTATGCTCTTAAAAACTCCCTTGACCTACACTATTTCGGCAATCCGAAGATTGAAATACGTGTCGGCTCGGTAAGGGAATATGCAAGGCTTAAAGAAATTTTTGAGGAATTCCATCCGTCGTCTGTTTTCCATGCAGCAGCTCACAAGCACGTTCCGCTTATGGAGGACAGTCCCTATGAAGCGATTAAGAACAATGTTCTCGGCACATATAACACCGCAAAATGCGCAAACGAATACGGCGTTGACAACTTCGTTCTGCTTTCAACGGACAAGGCTGTTAACCCGACAAATGTTATGGGCGCTACAAAGAGATGCTGTGAACTTATAATTCAGCACTTCTCTAAAATATCGACTCATACGAAATTTGCCGCTGTTCGTTTCGGTAACGTTCTCGGCTCGAACGGAAGCGTTATTCCGCTTTTCAAAGAACAGCTCAAGAAGGGCGGACCGCTTACGGTTACTCACCCCGATATTACAAGATACTTTATGACAATTCCCGAAGCGGCTCAGCTTGTCGTTCAGGCGGGCGGTCTTGCAAAGGGCGGAGAGATATTCGTACTCGATATGGGTGAGCCCGTTAAGATTGTATCGCTCGCCGAAAAACTTATTAAACTCTCGGGCTTTGAGCCGTATGTTGATATTGACATTCAGTTTACGGGACTTCGTCCGGGCGAAAAGCTCTACGAAGAACTTATCCTGCCGAGCGAAAAGGACGGTATGAGAAAAACCGAAAACAACAAGATTTTTATTACCGCACCCACTGATTTTGACGACAATATTCTCATTGAACACATAAATTCAATTCCGACAATGGACCCGTCAACAGCAAGGGATTTCTTAAAAGAGCTTGTCCCCAATTTTAAGGAAGATTAAATCAAAGCAAAAACAAAATGTCCGTCTGAGGGAAAGACCTCAAACGGACATTTTTATTTATTCTCTTTTATTTGTTTTCTCTTTGCTTTTTGAAATACTTGAACATAGACGATATATGAATTTTCATAAGTCTGAAGTTTTTGGAGCTTCCGCCCTCCCAATTATGAACGACGCTCGCCCTCGGATAAAACATAATTTTTCCGTATTTTGAAAGCCTTTCGGTCAAGTCAACATCCTCAAGATACATAAAGAAGCGTTCGTCAAAACCGCCTGCCTTTTTGAAATACTCCGTTCTCATAACCATAAAGCAGCCCGTACAGAACTCAATCTGCGTCGGCTCGGTCATAGACGTATTTTTCATTGTGTATTCGTCTCTTATCGGTTCAAGCGCCTTTACATAGCGTGAAAGCCTGCCAAAGAACATATATTTGAAGGTCGGCTTACGCTTCGGAAGATACTGCTGTGTGCCGTCGGGATTGAGAATTTTCGGCGTTACAAGGGCAACGTCTTTATTTGCTTTAAGATAGTTCACAAGTTCTGACAAAACGTCGCTTCTAAGCTCAATATCGGGGTTTAACACAGCGTGAAATTCAGAGCTTGCACCGAGCATTTTATTGTGTCCGAAACCGAATCCCCTGTTTACACCCGTTTCGATAATCTTGACCGTCGGAAAATTATTTTTAATATATTCGACAGTTCCGTCCTGTGATGCGTTATCGACAACGGTTATTTCATAATCAACCGCCTTTGTGTATTTAATTACGCTTTTCAAAACTCTGCCGATTTCGTCCTTGTTGTTATATGTTACAACGGAAATTGAAAGCTCCGCCATCACGCACCTCCTTACTTTGAGCGCAAACGCCCGATAAAGTTAATATTTATAAATCTTTTTGCAATGACAAGCGCACCGATAAGCTTATTTTTCAATCCGCCCGCCTGTCTGCAAAACAGAGAGTAGTCATTTTTGAAAACGGAAAATCTACGTCTTGCCGCTTTAATATCGCTGAAGTCATTAGCCGAAAAGCTCTGCTTGAGCTCGACGCTTTTCGCCGCTGCGATTTTCCTTTTTTGCTTTTTCATATCCGATAAAAACTTATGGTCGATAAAATCAAGAAAATAATTTTCATCATACCGATAAGCTTTGAACACCTCTGCTTTAACCGCCATACCGCTGTTTATACCGGAAATATTGTCCCCGTTCAATTCTTCAAGGCTTGAAATTGCGGATACCGAAACGCCGCTGATTTTACACGGAGACATATAGCCGTTTCTGTCGAAAACACACGGCAAAAGAATGTCTGCGCCCGTTTTTTCAATTTCTTTTTCCATAAGGGCAAAATAATTTTCGGGAACAGCCGTGTCATCGTCAAAAAAACAGATATAGCCGTCCCTGCCGTCAATGCTCTCAACTGCCTTATTGTAAGCCTTTGAAAGACCGACATTTCCGCCCATTGAGAGAATATGCACCCTCTCGCTCTCAAAGCTCGGGTTTTTCATATCCCTTGTGCTGTTGTCGCATACAAAAATCTCAACACCTGTGTTTTTCAAGGTTGAAAACGAAAGGCTTTCATCAAGCCTTCTGTTGTAAATTACCATTACGGCATAAAAATTGATACTCATAATTATCTCTTTAAGAGGGCAGAAATCATCTGCAATCTCCATTTTATCATATTCAATACGCTTGAATGTTTGTCCGACGAAGCATTGCCGCCGTGACGTCTGTAAAGGATAAGCGGCTCATTTATCAGCGCAATTTTGCCGTGTCGCTCGCACATTAAGCCTATCCATTGGTCGTGCATGGGTATATTTTCGGGTATCGGCAAAAGATATTCGCAGCATGACCTTCTAAATGCCATACAGCAACCTATATAAGTGTTTTTGATAAGATTTTTTACAATTCCCGTACCAGATTTTTTCTGCTCGAAAAATGAGCTTTCAATCGTGTTAAGCCCTCTGTCAACAATTTTCGCGTCGTGCATAACAAGTACGGTTTCAGGGTTTTCGAACTCTTTTTTTACCCTTTCAACCTTGCCGTCAAGCCAAATATCATCTTGGTCGCAAAGGAAAATAATATCATTCTTGCAATGTTCAATCGCATTTTCGAAATTTTTTATAACTCCCCTGCCCGTTCCGTCAAAAAGCTTGACTCTCGGGTCTTTTTCCGAAATAAAACAAATCATTTCCCTTGTACCGTCGGTTGAGGGGTCAAGGGAAATGACAATTTCATCTTCGGCGGACAGTTGCGGTAATATTGAATTTATTTGTTCTTCGATAAATTCCTTACCGTTATATGCGGCAAGTGCAACTGATACCGTCATAATTAAAACACATTCTTTTCGGAAAATTCTTTGAATGACTGATGAACTTTATCCTTTTCTGAAAGGATAATTTCCATATCGTCGCTTATCGGCCACTCAATGCCGATGTCGGGGTCGTTCCACATAAGACCTGCCTCGTGTGAGGGGTCATAATACCTTGTGCATTTGTAAACGAACTCCGCCTCATCCGAAAGAACAAGGAAGCCGTGAGCAAAGCCCTCGGGGATATAAAACTGCTTTTTGTTCTCGGCAGAGAGTACAACGCCGTACCACTTACCGAAGGTTTCGCTGCCCTGTCTCAAGTCAACGGCAACGTCAAAAACCTCGCCGCTTACAACTCTGACAAGCTTGCCCTGCGAATTCTGAGTCTGAAAATGGAGTCCTCTGAGAACACCCTTCTTTGACTTTGACTGATTATCCTGCACAAAAACCATATCAAGTCCTGCTTCCTTGAAAGCTTCATACTGATATGTTTCCATAAAATAACCTCTGTTATCTCCGAAAACCGTGGGCTCGATAACATAAACGTCTTTTATCGGAGTTTTGATAAAATTAAATTTTCCCATTATTTATCACCGTACATCTTTTTATAGTAATCCTGATAAGCACCGCTTGTAACGTTCTTAACCCAATCCATATTGTCAAGATACCATTTGAGAGTTTTCTTGATACCAACCTCAAATGTTGTCTCGGGATACCAGCCGAGAGCGTCCTTAATCTTGGTCGGGTCAATGCCGTAACGACGGTCATGTCCCTTACGGTCTGTAACATACTTAATCATATGCTCGCCAACCTCGGGATCAACGTTTTCCTTGATATATTCGATAATTGTCTTAACGATAAAGATGTTCGGTCTTTCGTTGTGACCGCCGACATTGTAAACCTCGCCGTCAACACCGTCTCTGATAACCATATCGATAGCCTTGCAGTGATCCTCAACATAGAGCCAGTCACGAACCTGCATACCGTCACCGTAAACGGGAAGATCCTTATGAGCAAGAGTGTTGTTCATAATAAGCGGAATAAGCTTCTCGGGGAACTGATAAGGGCCGTAGTTGTTTGAGCAACGGGTAATGTTGATCGGGAATTTATAGGTGTCATGGAAAGCCTTTACGAACATATCCGCAGAAGCCTTACTTGACGAATAGGGGCTGTGAGGGTCAAGCGGAGTTGTCTCCATAAAGTAGCCCTCTGCACCGAGTGTACCGTAAACCTCATCGGTTGAAACCTGAAGATACTTAACGCCGTCCTTGTACTCGTCGTCGCCTGTCTGCCATGCAACCTTAGCGCATTGAAGCATATTTACTGTGCCGAGTACGTTTGTCTCAACGAAAATCTCGGGATTTGTGATACTTCTGTCAACGTGGCTTTCAGCAGCGAAGTTAACAACATAGTCAATATCATTCTCTTTGAAAATCTTTGAAATAGCCTCCCTGTCGCAAATGTCAGCCTGAACAAAAGAGTAGTTGGGATTGTTCTCAACGCTCTTGAGGTTTTCAAGGTTGCCTGCGTATGTAAGCTTGTCAACGTTGATGATTTTAACGTCATCATACTTGTTGAGCATATAGATTACAAAGTTTGAACCGATAAATCCGGCACCGCCGGTTACAAGATAAGTTTTCATGAATTTTTCTCCATTTCGTCTAATTTTATAATATACTCTTGAAGTGCTGTATCCCAGTCACGCATTTCATTGCCGACTGTGCACTCAAGCATAAGATTTCTCAACGATGAATAAGCAGGTCTCGGTGCAGCCGACGGATATTTTGCCGAATATTCCTCGGAGGTGCATTTTGCGACCGTTCCCTTACAGCCCGAAAGCTCCATAATTCTTGCCGCAAAATCTGCCCAACTGCATTCGCCCTCGCCCGTGCAATGATAAACTCCGTACTCCTCTGTAAGAGCGAGCTTGAGAATATGATATGCAAGGTCATTTGCGTTTGTGGGATTGCCTCTCTGATCGTCAACAACCGTTGTAACGTCGTTCATATTGCCGAGTCTTCGCATAGTCTTAACAAAGTTTTTACCGATAAGACCGTAGAGCCAAGCCGTTCTCAAAATGAAATATCTTGAACATTGCTCGCTGACATATTTTTCGCCGAGGAGTTTACTTTTACCGTAAACCGTGTTCGGACCTACCTCGTCCCACTCGCATCTCGGAGTGTTTCCGTCGCCTCTGAAAACGTAGTCGGTGGAAACGTGAACGAATTTTGCGCCGTATTTTTCACTTGCAACAGCAAGGTTTCTCGGACCTATCGCATTGACCTTCATTGCAGCTTCAAAATTGGTTTCGCAGCCGTCAACGTTTGTCATTGCCGCACAGTTGATGATAACATCGGGCTTTTCCCTCTCAACAAAGGAGCTTACAGCGGCAGCGTCGGTAATATCAAGATCCTCAACATCTACTGCGACAACCTCACAGCCTTTGTATGCGTCACTTATTTTGCCGATACCCGCTTCGCCCGTTTTAAGCATTTGAGAAAGCTCGTTTCCCAACTGACCGTGCGAGCCCGTAATCAGTATTTTCATATTTTATATTCCTCCCGAAATAGACCTTAATCAGTCCGTTTCCTTTCCTGCAAGCTTGTAAAGGTACTGACCGTATTCGGTAGTTTTAAGCTTATCAGCCTGCGAAAGAAGCTGTTCCTTATTTATAAAGCCGTTATTGTAAGCAATTTCCTCAAGGCAAGCGACATAAAGTCCCTGTCTTGTCTGAACCGCCTCGATAAAGTTAGCGGCGTCAAGCATTGCCCTGTGAGTACCCGTATCAAGCCAAGCCATACCTCTGCCGAAGAGCTCGACCTTCAATGTGCCTCTTCTCAAATATTCGTTGTTAATCGAAGTGATTTCGATTTCGCCTCTTGCCGAGGGCTTAACGTTCTTTGCAATTTCAATTACATCGTTATCATAGAAATAAAGTCCCGGAACAGCGTAGTTTGACTTCGGATGCTCGGGCTTCTCCTCGATTGAGAGAACATTCCAATCCTTATCGTATTCAACAACGCCGAATGCTGTGGGGTTGCTTACATGATAACCGAAAATCGTTGCGCCCGACTCCCTTGCGCTTGCTCTCGCAAGTCTTTCGGAAAAGCCGTAGCCGTAGAATATATTGTCGCCGAGGACAAGGCAAACGCTGTCGTCGCCGATAAACTTCTCGCCGATTATAAATGCGTCGGCAAGTCCTCTCGGCTTATCCTGAACGGCATATTCAATATGCATACCAAGCTGTGAGCCGTCGCCGAAAAGCTCCTCGTAGCAGGGAAGATCACGGGGTGTTGAAATAATAAGAACATCCTTGATCTTTGCGAGCATAAGAGTTGACATCGGATAATAGATCATCGGCTTGTCATAGACTGTCAAAATCTGCTTTGACACTGCAAGAGTTGACGGATAGAGCCTTGTGCCTGCACCGCCTGCAAGAATAATACCTTTCATATTCTTTCCTCCAAAAATATTGTTTAATATATTGTTGTTTATGCTGCATCGCCGATTGACTCGGGATTTGTGGTCTCGGGCGTCGGCTTTGTTGTGGTTTCGGGTGCAGGTGCCTGCGTCACGGGAACCGGAGAGGTTGTGATAACGGGCTTCTGCGCTGCCGTCTCGGTGTTATCTGCCGGAACGGGCTTTTTTGTTGCGGTAACAGCCTTCTTCGTGGCTGTCGCCGCCTTTGTGGCAGGCTCATTTTTAGACTGCTTCTTTGTCGTCCTCTCGGACTCGGGTATCGGCTCTCCGTAAAGGAACATATGAATTCTGTCGGAAGCGGCGTCAAGGTCATATCTCCAAACCCATGCGCCCTCATATTTTCCGCCGATTGCGTTATCAGGCTCGCCGGGGACTGTAATTGTTTCGATTGTAACGTCCTCATTGATAAGCGGAACAAGGCTCATAATCTCACTGAAGGGAACCGAGGTCTCGCAAAGCGACATCATTGTCTTAACAACCTCCGCATACTTTGAGGGGCTGACCTTTCTCGCCTGAGTGAGAAGAGCGTTTATAACCATCTTTTGTCTGTTTGAACGTGCGTCGTCGGAGTCCTGCTTACGAAGTCGGCAGAAAATAACCGCCTGATCGCCGTCAAGATGAACCTGTCCGTAATTCTTAACAAGCGCCGCACCTCTCTGTGCGTTGGGGTCTCCGTAAAGAGCCTCCTGATTTATCTGATTCATCTCAGACTCGGTAATTTCAATGTCTATACCGCCGAGAATGTTTATGGCGTCTGCAAGCTTATGCATATTTATTGTCGCATAATCGGTAATATTCATATTGAAATTTTCGTTTATCGTCTTAATCGCAAGCGGGGCGCCGCCGAACGAATAAGCATGTGTGATTTTCTGATTTTTGTGACCGTCAATAGCAACATAGCTGTCCCTCAGGATAGAAACGAGCTTGACGCTCTTGTTCTTTGCGTCAATGCTGACGATCATAATAGTATCGCTCAAGCCCTTAAAGGAGTCTGCGTCTCTTGTGTCAACACCGAAAACAGCAACGTTGAACACGTCCGTTTTACCGTATTTGTTTTCGATTTCATCCGAAACGCCCAAGTCCTCTCGGCTTATGTTGGTGGTAAAGCCGTTGTACACGCCGTAAACAGTTGCAAGAGCGATAAGAGCCAACAAAACTATAACGCACACAACAATAATGACAACCCTCTGCCATTTTTTGAGAGCCATCCATTTTTGTTTGAACTTAGAGTCCTTTTTAGGTTTTTTATCTTTACCCTTTTCAGACCTTTTCTTTTTGGGTTTATTATCCTTTGCTTCGGCAACAAATTCTATATCTTCGAAATCCCTCTTATTATCTGACATCTACATACCTCACATATAAAATACGCAAAAGCGCACACAAAAAATCTATTTTATTACTTTGGATTATACTATAATTTACGCCGTGTGTCAATGAAAATACAAAGGCTTCTGAGTGTATTTTGACGAATAATAATCTGTAAATTTATTTAATGTAAAAAAACATAAAAAAGCGGCAGTCTCCTGCCGCTTTGGTTTTATATTCAGAAAGGAAGATATCCCATTGACGAGTTGGTAACAAGCACGGCAACGTAGCCGATATAAAGGCAAACCATCAAAGCGCCCTGCCAACGGTTGAGCTTTTTGGTAATGATTGTCGGTACAATCGCAATAAATGCAACCGCAAGGCATACGAAAACATCAAGATAAGCCGACTGCTTACCGATTTCAAGCGTACCGTTTGAGATGAATGCGCATACGGGGAGAATGAGCGTAATATCGATTATATTAGCACCGATAATGTTACCGATTGAAAGCTCGGACTGCTTCTTTGCAATAGCCGTAATCGTCGTAACAAGCTCGGGAAGCGATGTTCCGACAGCGATAATCGTAACGCCGATAATAGCCTCGGATACGCCGAGTCCTCTTGCGATAATCGTGCCGTCGTCGACGAGCAAATCAGCACCGATAACAATTCCCAATGCACCTAAAACGAACTTGAAGACATTTACAAAAATGCTCTTGCCGTTTACCTCGGGCTTTTCGTCGTCCTTGCTTTCGCTGAGTGAGCTTTTGCCCTGAAGAATGTTCTCAAGCATAAACACGGCAAATATAATTATCATTATAACGCTCTGTGCGGTTGTAAGGCTGAGATTGTCGATAAACAGCGCAAGTGCAGCTACCGCAGCAATCATAAGCGTTCCCTTAAACGCAACCTCTTTCCTCTTGACGAGGGCAGGCATACAGAGTATCGAAACACTCATTATAAGTCCGATATTGGCAGTAACCGAGCCGACAGCGTTGCCGACAGCCATATCGTTCTGTCCCTTTGCCGCAGCAATTACAGATACTATCATTTCGGGGAGAGTCGTCGCAAAGCTTACTACCGTAGCGCCGATAATAAACTTCGGAATACCCGTAGCCTCTGCAATCCAGGTCGCAGCGTCAACAAAAATATCTCCGCCCTTAACTATAAGAACAAGTCCGATGATAAACATTATTACAACGTAAATCATATTATCCGAGGGGACAGAGAGCAATGAAGCCAATGCGCTTGATATGTTCATTAAAAACACCGTCTTTTCCTAATTTTATAGCAACCTGACTATTTTAACATAAATATTTTTTTAGTCAATATGCATTTGAATTTATCGGTTGTGCATTTACATATATTCCGTTGACAAAATACAATTATATCGTTATAATTGTATATATTATTATGGCGTAGTATCGACGGATATTGCCATGTTTTTCATTAAAGGAGCAACGCAATGGGTTACACCAAAGAAGACATTTTAAGAATTGCAGAAGAAAAAGACGTTAGATTTGTCAGACTTCAGTTTATTGATATTTTCGGACAGATAAAAAACGTTGCCATCACAAGAAGTCAGCTTGAAAAGGCTCTCGATAATAAGTGTATGTTCGACGGCTCTTCCATAGAAGGCTTTGTAAGAATTAACGAGTCGGATATGTATTTGCGCCCCGACTATGACTCTTTCGTAATTTTGCCGTGGAAAGACAGAACCGCAAGGCTTATTTGCGACGTTTACCGTACCGACGGCGTTACACCGTTCCTCGGCGACCCGAGAAACGTATTGAAAAAGGTTATGAAAGAGGCTGCCGATATGGGCTTTACCTTTAATGTAGGCCCCGAGTGCGAATTTTTCCTCTTCCAGCTTGACGACGAGGGAAATCCCACCACTCAAACAGGCGACGTCGCAGGCTATTTCGATATGGGTCCTGCCGATCAGGGCGAGCAGTGCAGAAGAGATATTTGTATGTGCCTTGAGGAGATGGGCTTTGAAATCGAAGCTTCTCACCACGAATGTGCCGAGGGACAGCACGAAATCGACTTCAAGTTTGACGAGGCTCTTAAAACCGCCGACAATGTAATAACCTTTAAGCACGTTGTTAAAACATATGCACGCCGTCACGGTCTTCACGCAACCTTTATGCCCAAGCCCGTTTACGGAATTTGCGGCTCGGGTATGCATACAAATATGTCGCTTATGAAGGACGGTAAAAACGCATTTTACGACCCCGACAAGCAGTACGGTCTTTCCGATACGGCATTGCACTTTATCGCAGGCGTTCTCGCTCACATAAAGGGAATTACAGCGGTTGCAAATCCGCTTGTCAACTCATACAAGAGGCTTGTTCCCGGCTACGAAGCACCAGTATACATTGCGTGGTCAGCTTCAAACCGTTCAACGCTTATCAGAATTCCCACCGCAAGAGGTATGGGAACAAGAGTTGAGCTCCGTTCTCCCGACCCTGCCTGCAACCCCTATCTTGAAATGGCTCTTTGCCTCGCAGCAGGTCTTGACGGCATTAAAAGAGGACTTATACCCCCCGAAAGCACCTCGAAGAACATTTATGAAATGACGGCGGAAGAGCTCAAGGCTGACGGAATTGACAATCTTCCCTCAACGCTTGAGGACGCTATGTATGAATTTGCAAGCGATCCGTTTATCAAAGAGGCTCTCGGCGAGCATGTGTACGAAAAGTACCTCGAGGGTAAGCTCCGTGAGTGGAAGCAGTATCAAATGTGCGTAACCGATTGGGAGGTTAAGCGCTATCTCCCGAAGTATTGATGAAATGAATAATTAAATCAAAAGACGGGCAGGAAAATTCCTGCCCGTTCGTTTTTCATCAATAATCATTATCAAAAAACAGCTTATATACAAAACGAAGAATAAAAATAATAATCAAAAGGAATAAAGACATTATCTTAACTTGCTCCTGTAAGACGCAGTAAGCACCAACTCGCCGTTTGTATTTCTTGCAATATCCGCCCAATCGAGAATTGACGCAATTACAAAAACAGGGTCAATGACAGACTCACCTTTTTTCCTTCCCCACGCTTTTGCAAGAGCACCTACGACCGTTGTTTCGTCACATTCCGAATCGCCGAATTTATAGTTTCTGCCGTTACCCTTTCTTGCGTGACCGTTTTGTGATACAAGCAAATCGACAACAGCATCAAAAAGGTCATAAGTAAAGGTCACATTTGTCGGGAGCTTATTGCTTGAAAACGAATTGCCGTCACTGTTCGCCCACACCTCACACGGCAATCCTCTGAGGGTATAAACAGTTACTCTGCCGCCGTTTTCTTTGAGCTTTTTCTTTATTATTTCCGATGCTTTAACGCTGTTTTCATCAAAGTACAAGTTATCCATTTCAATTTCCTCTGGTATTGTAAAAATATTTTCATCAGGCTCTGCCAAGCCGAGATTTACCAATAATGTATCGAGCTTTTTTTTAGCATACGGATAAGAAATTCCCATTTCTTCCTGCAACGATTTCAAGCTACCTTTATTTTTCAAAAAGCAAATCAGAAATTTATAATCATCCTCCGACAATAAATCAAATTCTGACAGCTTAAAATCATTACGAAGCTCCAATCCGCAATCAGCACATTTTAACGCACAAATTTTTAATTCCCCGTGACATACAGGACATTCAGCAATAAGCTTGCTCATTTCAATCATCTCCTTTACTTATGTTATAACATATATTTACTGACTTGTCAATATAGTATTTAATATTTTTTATTACTATTTACGATATATGTGCTTTTTATTGTTACAGTAGCCGTATACAACCCCTCAAGCATAATTTCTCAGCGTAGGGCGGTGGCTTGCTGCCGCCGAGGAAACCAACGAACATATAACTGTTATCGGGTGTTATCAAATTGAAAAATATATTGAACCGTAGGGACAACCCTTGCGGTTGTCCGTCGGCTCGGTTATACATCAAATTTATTGCGGACAGGGGCGAGCCCTGTCCCTACGGTCGCATATTAAATTAAAATTTATATTAAACATTCCGCTCCATCTGACGAGGGAGCTGTTGAGCGTAGCGAAACTGAGGGAGAGAAAGCAATTATAATCAAACTTTCGTTATCTCTCCTTCCGTCACGCCTACGGCGTGCCACCTTCCTCGTCAGAGGAAGGCATAATGTCTCGTACGATTGAAAATGGCATTAAAATCCACGCACAACCCGTAGGGGCGACCTGCGGTCGCCTGACAATTTCATCTGACAATTAAAATAGGCGAACACAGTTCGCCCCTACGGTATAATATAAAAATATAATTTTTTGTAACCGTTGATTTGTTGTGATTTAACGGCGACCGCAGTGTGTAGTGTAATAAGATAGTATACAGGTTGTGTAAGGACATAGTATACAGTTTTGAAAAGCGGACAACCGCAAGGGTTGTCCCTACGGTCACATATGTTTTCAAATTTGATAACAACAGTTAGCCGTCATATATTCACAAATTACCTCGGCGGGAGCAAGCCACCGCCCTACACCATTGGATATAAATTCACATTCACGGACAACCGCATTTTCAGCCTCCCTTGTAAAGGGAGGTGGGTTGCCGTAGGCAACTCGGAGGGATTGTAAGGTTGATTTTATACGAATTTATAAAAATCCCTCAGTCATTTTTTTGTTTCAAAAAAACGACAGTTCCCTTTACAAGGGAGCCTTTGACGGACAACCGCAAGGGTTGTCCCTACGGTATGATATATAATTCAATTAGTGCTATCATTTTTTATCATACAATTTCCCTCATACAAATTATATATTTTCTTATTATGCAATACCGCATAATCATATGCAAGCTTTGTTCCGCTTTTTCTTTTGCTTGACTTTGAAGTAACAAATTCACTTTGATTGCAATAAAAAACACATATATCGCTTGCTTTAATCATAGCTTGGTTTCGCTCGATATAGACAGCCTTTCCCGATAAAGCAATTTCACTTGCAAAGACACTTTCCTCATACCCCATAGTCAACAAGCCTTTTGTGTATTCGTCGGCTTCGGGATAATTAGTTCTGAAATGTATTCTGTAAATATTAGGATTATCTTTTTTGAGTTTTGTTACAATTTCATAGCACAAATCATTAAACTCCGAATGGTCACCAAATAAAAATTGTGTTACCCCCTGCTCAACAAGTCCAAAAATTAAAGTGTTTAATTTTGTTTCAGTTCCAAACTCATTATTCATTTTCCTGTGCCCGATAAAACAACAGGTCGTTGACTTTTTCATCATACCACACCCACTATTTTTCGAATTATATCGTCTACAAAGTGTTATTTTACCATCTTTATAGGATTTAATCAAATATATTTATCTGTTGTATAGGCTACAATATATTACAAAGGCGGTGTAGCGTATGACAGAAAAAGTTTTTTCATTGCGATTGGCTCGGCTTCGTGAAGCAAAAGGAATTTCGGCACGGGATATGAGCTTATCAATGGGACAAAATCCGGGTTATATCAATAATATCGAAAGCGGAAAATCCATGCCCTCGCTCTCGGGACTTTTCTATATATGTGAATATCTGAAAATATCCCCTAAAGACTTTTTCGATACGGAAGCCGAAAATCCGTCAAAGGCTAATGAGCTTTATTCCGTCGCAAAGTCTCTTGACGACGAGCAGTTAGACAATTTAATTTCAATTGCAAAAGGACTTCAAAAATAAATCAAAATACAAAAACAGGACTTCTTTGAAGTCCTGTTTTTTACTGCTTAAATATATAATTACTTGTTCTTTGCCTTTTCCTTTGTGCTCTTGACGACCTTGAGGCGAGTGAAATCCTCACGCTCTTTTTCGTCGAGGGCTTCGGAAATGAACTTAACCGTCTGCGTAAACTTCGGTATCATAATGTTGTTGAGTGCGTTTGCTCGCTTCTGCGTTTTCTTTATCGCATCGGCAAGGCGGTAAATCGAAGTCTGCGTTTCTACCAGCTTAACGCTCAACTTTTTAGCCTCGTTAAAATTGAAATAAGCTTCGTCAAGATATGAGTTTGTCGTATCAAAACCGTAATAGTTTTTCATATCCTGCTCGCCGAGAGTTATCTGCGGAATTTCAACACCCATAACGCTCTTATAATCAACCTTGAGCGTTTCGTCAAGCGGAACGGTGCGTGCGTAATCGGAGCAACGTCCGAGCGTGATATTCGCCTTTTGAAGCGAAGCATAAGCCTTTTTGTACGCCTCGTTAATTGTGCTTTCAACCTCTTTTGCTTCGTCAACCAACTGCATCATTTCACGCACAAGGATATTTCTTTTTCTGTCCATAAGCTCATATCCGAGCTTTGCAAGAGAAAGCGATTTTTGAGTAGCCATAAGGTTGGCTTTTGTCGGGAAAATCTGCGCCATTTACTCACGCTCCTTTCATTTTGATTTTATTTCTTTGCACCCTTATAGTGCTGTTCGATAGTCTTATCGTCAACACGGTCAAGCATATTTCTCGGCAATGCCGAAAGAAGCTCCCAGCCGAGATCAAGCGTTTCGTTTATGCTTCTGTTCTCGGTAAAGCTCTGATTGATAAATCTCTTTTCAAACTCGTTGCCGAAATTAAGAAGAAGTTTATCTTCCTTGCTCAACTCGTCCTCACCGATAACCGATGCGAGAGCCTTTGCGTCCTGCACCTTTGCATAGGTTGCAAGGAGCTGGTTTGCAAGAGTCTGATGGTCCTCTCTCGTTGCCCCCTCGCCGATGCCGTCTTTCATAAGACGGGAAAGCGACGGAAGAACGCTGACGGGCGGATAAATACCCTTGTAGTCAAGCTCACGGTCAAGAACTATCTGTCCCTCGGTGATATAACCCGTAAGGTCGGGAATGGGATGCGTAATATCGTCATTTGGCATTGTAAGAATCGGAATTTGAGTAACCGAACCCTCACAGCCGTTAATCATACCCGCACGCTCATAAAGAGAAGCCAAATCAGAATAAAGGTAACCGGGGAAGCCCTTACGTCCGGGAATTTCGCCCTTTGAGCTTGAGAACTCACGCAACGCCTCGCAATATGAGGTCATATCGGTCATAATTACAAGTATGTGCTTATGAAGTGTAAACGCAAGGTACTCTGCGATGGTAAGCGCACACTTGGGAGTCATAATTCTTTCGATAATCGGATCGTTTGCAAGGTTTAACAGCATAACAACCCTGTTCATAACATTTGCTTCCTCGAATGAGTTGCGGAAGTACATAGCAACGTCGTTCTTAACGCCCATAGCGGCAAAAACTATCGCAAAATCGTCTCCGTCGGAAATTGTAGCCTGACGGACAAGCTGAACGGCAAGCTCGTTGTGTTTCATACCCGAGCCTGAGAAAATCGGAAGCTTCTGACCTCTGATAAGAGTTGTAAGAGCATCGATTGAAGAAATACCCGTCTGAATGAAGTTTCTCGGATATTCTCTCGAAACAGGGTTGATCGGTGCGCCGTTTACGTCTCTTTTTTCGTCGGGATAAATCTCGCCGAGTCCGTCAATGGGTCTTCCGAGTCCGTCAAGAGTTCTGCCGAGAATTTCGGGCGAAAGCGGAACTTCCATAGTCTTTCCCATAAGCGTTGTTGTAACGTTGCTCATAGAAATTCCTCTTGTTCCCTCAAAAACCTGAACGGTAATTCTCTCGCCGTCAATCTTAACTATTCTGCCCGTCCTGACAGTTCCGTCATTGAGTCTTAACTCGACCATTTCCTCTGCGGAAGCGTCCTTTACGTGATCTAATACGACAAGAGAGCCGTTGATTTCGTCAATATTTAAGTGCTTAATAATCAATTCTGCTCACCTGCCTATCTCATTATTAAATCAAGCTGAACATCAATGTCCTTGATGCAGTCGTCTATCATTGAAAGCTTGTCATTGGGCACGTCATACTTCATCTGAACAAGTCTGTCGAAAAGTCCCGTCGCAAGTATCTTTGAAATGGGTATCTGCCTTGCGATAACCTCTTTTGAACGGTGGTAAAGATGAAGAATTGCGTCCATCATTTTATACTGCTTTTCAAGCGGAACGAAGGTGTCATCCTTATGGAAAGCGTTTTGCTGTAAAAAGCCTACTCTTATTACTCTCGCCGTTTCGATTATGAGCTTCTGGTCGTCGGGAAGAACGTCCGAGCCGATAAGCTTTACAATCTCCATAAGTGAGTTTTCTTCGAGCAACAGCGAACAGATTTCCTCACGCTTTTCGGTAAAGTCGGGAGCGATATTGTCCCTAAACCAAGCCGAAAGGTCGCCTATGTACTCGCTGTAAGACAAGTTCCAGTTGATTGCGGGATAGTGTCTTGCATAAGCGAGCGATTTATCAAGCGCCCAGAAGCAACGGGTAAATCTCTTTGTGTTCTGTGTGACAGGCTCCGAGAAGTCCGAGCCCTGCGGAGAAACCGCACCGATAAGTGTGATTGAACCCTCTGTGGAGTTGAGGTTTTCAACATATCCCGAACGCTCATAGAACTCTGAAAGTCTTGAGGGAAGATAAGCCGGGAAGCCTTCGTCGGCAGGCATTTCCTCAAGTCGTCCCGAGATTTCACGCAATGCCTCTGCCCAACGTGAGGTCGAGTCAGCCATAAGAGCCGTGTGATAACCCATATCACGGTAATACTCGGCAAGGGTGATGCCTGTGTAAATTGAAGCCTCACGAGCCGCAACGGGCATATTCGAGGTGTTTGCAATAAGCACCGTTCTTGAAAGCAACGGCTTTTGTGATTTCGGGTCGATAAGCTCCGAGAACTCGGTCAAAACCTGAGTCATTTCGTTGCCACGCTCGCCGCAGCCGACATAGATGATAATATCCGCATCGCACCATTTGGCAAGCTGGTGCTGTGTCATTGTTTTACCTGTACCGAAGCCGCCGGGGATAGCAGCCGCACCGCCCTTTGCAATCGGGAATACGGAATCGATTACTCTCTGTCCCGTGATAAGCGGTTTAACGGCAGGCAATCTTTTCTTAATCGGTCTCGGGTTACGGATAGGCCATTTCTGACAAAGAGTGAGCTCTTTAATCTCGCCCGAGTCGGTTTTAAGCTTGATTATCGTATCATTTACCGTATATTCGCCGTCGGGAACAACCTCTGTTACCTCGCCCGAAAGGTACGGCGATACCATTGCCTTATGTGTGATTATATCGGTTTCGGGGCATTCGGCAAAAATATCTCCGCCCGAAAGACGGTCGCCCACCTTTGCCTTTACGGTAACGGAATATTTCTTTTCCGTGTCAAGAGAGCTGAAATTTGCACCTCTGCCGATGAACGGTCCGAATTTCTTTTCAATCTCGGGCAACGGTCTTTCGATACCGTCAAAGATATTGCCGAGTATTCCGGGGCCGAGCGTAACGCTCATGGGAGAGCCTGTCGAAACAACCGGCTCACCGGGTTTAAGTCCCGTAGTTTCCTCATAAACCTGAATTGTGGTAAAATCGGAGTCAACTTTAATTACCTCTCCGATAAGTCCCGCATTTCCGACATAAACCGTTTCCATCATTTCAAGGTCGGTCTTACCTTTTACGGTAACGACAGGGCCGTTAATGCCGAATATTTTATTTTCCTGCATAATCTTGCCCTCCTTATATCTTCAAGCCTGAATTTTCGATGAACCATTCTTTCTGTTCGTCGAATTTTACATCAAGTGAGTTGTCATAAAGGCAACCCGACTCCTTATCGTGAGCCTTAACTCCGCCCAAAACGATTTCACGGCTTTTTTCAAATGTCAAACTGTCATTTTTCAAAGCCTTTTTAATATCGTCTGCGTGCTTCAAGTCCTTTTCCGAAAGATAATAAACCGTGCTTTCGGAAGCGTCCTTATATATTTCTTCAGCGGATTTTACAAGGTATTCAAGGTATTTGTCGCTGTCGGTAAAGCTCTTGATCTGCTCTTTGGCAGCCGAAAAAACCTTTTGTGTGAGCTCGTTTCTCAAGGAAGAAAGCTCTTTTTTAGCCTCCTCCTTCGCCAAAGAAACCGACTTGTTCTTGTCTGAACGGATTCTCGCCGTTTCATATTTTATATTGCTCTTACAACGAGCCTGCGCATCCTTTTCAAATGCTTCGGTTCGCTGATTTTTGATAAACTCTGTTTCTTCGTTTATCGTTTTGCACTTTTCCTTTGCCATTTTGCGAATAGCGTCGGCAAATGCTTCCGCATTGTTTTCAAAAGCGCTCAATTCGTTCACCTCTTCGCATTCAAATCTTAATTCCTATTGCGTCGGCAATGTATTCCGCCACGGCATTTGCACTCTGTCCGCTGCCGTCGGAATCGGGGATAACCGCCACAAGCGGTCTGCCTGCCTGCTTTAATTGAAAAATCTCGTTTTTACACATTTTTTCAATCGACGCCGTGATAAAAACTATACCGATTTCCGAGTCCGAATAGACATTTTTTATCGCTTTTTGAGCAGCCTCGGGATTTTTGACACGAACCGTATCGACCCCTGCAAGACGCATACCGATAATAGCGTCCGGACTGTCGGTAATAAGTAGCATTTTCATTTTGTTTACCCTTATATTTTGTTAAGAATAAGAATTGAAATAACAACGCCGTAAAGAGCGATTGACTCACCCAATGCAACGAAGATGATTGACTTACCGAATGACTTCGGGTTTTCTGCGGTAGCTGCGATAGCTGCGGGAGCACCTGCGGCAACTGCGATACCGCCGCCGATACCTGCAAGACCTGTAACAAGACCTGCTGCGAGAAGTCCGAGACCCTTTGAGTTGTCGGTTTTAGTCGGAACTGTCGCAATGCTTGTTGTTGCAGCATCGCTTGAGCTTGCAGAGGGCTCTTCAGCAGCGAATACGTTTACGCAAAGAACTGAAATGAGAACAACCAAAACCGCAAATACGGCAATGTTCATTTTAAGGGGTTTCTTGATTGATTTACCGCTGAAACGGTTTTTAACTGCGATGAAAGCTGTTGCAAAAAGAGCAACGGGAGCGAGTACCATTAAGATATAAAACAATGTAGTCATTTTTTATTCCTCCGAAAAATTATTTATTAACGCTTTTATTCAACTTAAACGGCGTATAGGCAATGCCGCTGCCGTCAAAGAACCTTGAGAACATTTCGTAATATTCAAGTCTCAATGCCTGAATACCTGTAAGCAAGCCTTCAAGTGCGATTACAAGCACGTTACCGAGAACGATTACGAAGATATTTTTACTGTCGCCCGCAAGCGAGAAAACAACCATCATCATACCTGCGTGGACAAGCACGAAAGCACCTACACGAAGGAACGAAACCGTGTTCGACAGATAAGAGAGTATGTATTCGAGAAGCTCGAACAAATTCTGAAGAATAAAGTCCGAAACGCTCTCGGGCTTCCAATCGGGGTGCTTGTCGATAATTCCAATCGGTATTTCCTTGATAAACAACAGGAATGCGCACACACCGAGCAATGCCGAGCCTACCGATGACGGGATAGGTGCGGGGCCGCCCATAAAACCGGAAGCCAAGTTTACGCCGCAGAGATAAAGTATAAGTCCGACAAGACCGTTTTGGCTGAAAATCGCTTCGCCGATATGCTTTCTCTTAATGCAAGCGTAAATGTTCATAAGCATTGCGACAACCATAAGACCTACGCCTATCGCAATCGCAAACAGAAGCACCGTGTTTATGCTGTCCATAACCGACAACGGCTTTCCGCCCCAACCGAGCTTTTCATAAACGGGGTCGAGAGCCTCTTCAAAGCCGAACACGCTTCCGAATATAAAGCCGAATATCATTGATGAAATTCCGCAGGGAATAAGTATCTTTCCGAGTCCCGACTTTTTGAACTTCCACATACAGAAGCCGAGTATCGCAAGCACAAAGCCCTGACCGAGGTCGCCGAACATTATACCGAAAAGTACCGTATATGTTATTGCGACAAATGCCGTGACGTCTATATCCGTATATGACGGAGAGCCGTACATATCAACATAGAATTTATATGGCTCGACAAGTAAGGCAAGCAGCTTATTACGCTTTTTGTACTTGACGGGAACTACTGCGCTGTCGTCCTTCGGTGCGTCCTCATATTCAATCTGCACGGATTTAACGCTTTCGAGTGACGCTTTGAACTTTTCAGTTTCGCTCTTCGGAACATAGCCGACAAAAGCGAAAAACTTTTCATTGTGCAATGCGTAGCTCTTCAATTCATATACCGAATTCAAGTACATCAAATTTGAATAGAGATAATTGAGATGCTCTTTCTCGTTTGACAAATACTCCGAAAGTGATTTCTGCGTATCGTCAAGAATTGAGGTTATAATCTCAATGCTCTTTTTACACTGCTCGATAACCTCGTCTGCCGTTCCTGCCGCACCCGGTACCGGCGTCGGCTCGAAGAACAGGAATGCGAATATTCCGTCGATTTCGTCAAGCCTGTCAACAGGTGCAAAATACGCACCCCAATAATCTGTTTTGTCCTCAGAGCTTGGATAGAAGAAAACATAAGGATTATCCTTATACACGGTGTTGAGCCTTTGATAGCTCTCCTTCGGAAGATGTCCGAAGCGTACCTTTATGAACTCACAGTCGGCAATGTCGTCAAGGTCAACATCAAGACCCTTGAAATGCTCATAGCTCTTGATACCCGCTTCGCATACCGCCTTTTGTTCATTGAGTGAATTTATCTGCTCGTTATAGTCGTCAAGCTTGACCTTGACCGAGTGTATGTACTCTTTGTCCTTGTCGGAAAGCTCTGCCATTTTTTTAAGCTCGACAAGCTCGGGAGTTATTCCCATTCCCGACGCAAGCTCCGTAACCTCGGAAAGCTGTGCGGCATATGGGTTTTCGTCCGTGAACGGCATAAATCCCATCTCTGCCGAAATATGCTTGTTTGCCTGCTCGGGATGGAAACATTCACATTCGCAGAGCTTTTCGCAAACCTCAGGCATATTCTCAAGTGAGCCGCTGACTTTAACAAGCTCCATTTTTTCGATTGCCATTTTTATCTCCTTTCAAAAATTTTTCTCATCTTATGAGAAATTCCGATATTTCCTCGGGCGGCAACGAATAATCAACGCCCTCGGTAATCATAACTATATTCTTTGTTTCGTTTTCAAGAATTCCTATGTAGCTGAACATTACAACCTCGGGAGCAGTTGAAAACAACAGGTTTTTTTTGTTAATTTTCTGCATTGCGCAATGCGTGCATTTTTCGATGTTATCCTTTAAGCTCTCATCGACAAATTTTCCGTAAACGGATTTTTTGAAAATGTCGAACACCGCATCGGTATCGGTGCAGGACAGCAATCCTGAAATTTCGTCCTTTGAGAACGCCGAAAAGTTTGAATAGAACACCGTTTCATAATTACAGGGTTGCTTCGGGAAATACTTTTTCATACGGTATATGCTTTCAATCATCTTGAAATCCGCTTTCATCATAAGTATTTTAGTAAGCTCCTTGCTTACGTCGCCCGAATATTCCTTTTTTATGCTTTTCTCGGCATAATCGCACAAATAACGGTAAAGTGCGTTTTCAAGCGCCGTTATCGTAAACTCGGAATTTGTGTTTTTGAATATGTCAAGAATGTGTTGGTATCTTGTGCCCTCAAGCGCCGCATAAAGCTCGTTGAAATTCGTAGCCGACTCAAGAGCTATTCTGTTAAGCTCCGAACGCTTGTAATACGCCTCGGGAGCAAAGAGCGAAAACTTTGAAATTGAGTTCTTTGAAAGCCTGTCGGCGCACGAAAGAATGAGCGATATATCATAGTTTAAGAAAACAAGCTCATTCATCTTTTGCCCTATCGCCTTTTCAAACGAAGCGAGCTTTGAAATTCTTCCGTAATTAAATCGGCGAATTTCCGACTCTGTTCTCGACTTTGAAAAAGACGTTGTTGACGCAAGCGACTGCGCTTGGGAATAAACGGTGTTTGTACGAAGGTACGAAACAACCTCGTTTACATTTCGGCAGTTAATGAGCGAGGTGTAATCCTCGTCAGTTAAAAGCCCCGCACTCATTGCCCGAGCCTTTGCAAGTATCGCATTTCCGGCAAGATTGGATATTTTACTCATCTTCTGCCTCCTTTCGATAAATTACAGCCTGAAATCATTCGGAAATAACCGCATTGACAATATGCTCTTCCCAAGCCTTATGCTCTTTTTCAAAAAGCCCGTTAAGCTCTTGCTTTTTCCTCTCGGTCTCGGCGTCTATGCTTGCCTTTTCCTTCTTTATTTCAGCCTCGGCATTTTCACGCTCCTCTTTTATAAGAGCTTTCGCTTTCTCGTCATACCGTGAATAAATTTCGTCCTTTGTTTTGGTAAGGCTTTCATTAAGGGCTTCACGCTCGTCAACAGCCTTTTGGACTTTAAGCCTTGCCGCCTTATCGGTATCAACTATAAGCCTGAGCACATCTTTCATAAAAAATCTCACTGCCTTTCCCACTCGGTTTGCCCATTTTAACCGTATATTATAATGGTATATTATATTACATTTTTTATTAAATTCAAGTGCAATTTCGCCTAATAAAGATAGAAAAAATAATGTTTATTTGTTAATTTTTTCACATTTGTCAATTTACTTTACACAATGATAATTTAATGTTCATTTTTTGCGATTGACGATTGTATTCTTATTCGACGTGTGCTAAAATGAAATTGCAAGCAACATACTTATCATATATACAGGATGTGATTTTATGAATAACGGTTGGTACAAGGAAATGGCTGTCTACCAGATTTGGTGCAGAAGCTTCAAGGACGGTAACGGCGACGGTATCGGCGACCTCTACGGCGTGCTCGATAAGCTCGACTACATAAAGAGCCTCGGCGTTGACGCAATTTGGTTTTCTCCGATATACCCCTCTCCGCTTGCGGACTACGGCTACGACATATCCGACTACAAGGATATTGCCGAGGAATACGGCGGACTTGAAACGTTCAAAAAGGTTCTCGACGAGGCTCACAAGCGAGGTCTTAAGGTTATAATGGACCTTGTTGTAAATCACACCTCCGACGAGCACGAATGGTTCAAGGGAAGCCGAAAGAGCAGAGATAACCCTTATCACGATTACTATTTCTGGAGAAAGGGTAAGGGCAAGAACGGTAAAAAGCCCCCCAACAACTGGCTTTCGACCTTTGAGGGCGGTGCGTGGGAATATGTGCCCGAGCGTGACGAATATTATCTTCACGTTTTCGCTAAAAAACAGCCCGACCTCAATATGGATAACCCGAAGGTTCGTGAAGAGGTTAAATCGATTATGAGATTTTGGCTCGATATGGGCGTTGACGGCTTCCGTGAGGATGTTATCACATTCATTTCAAAAAAAGAGGGCTTGCCCAACGGCTTCCCGCTTCCGATATCAACGGGCGTTGAGCATTATAAAAAAGGTCCCCATATTCATGAATATTTAAGAGAATTCCGCCACGACGTGATTGACAAATACGATTGCTTCGTTGTCGGCGAGTCACCTATGTCAAATTCAAAGGACTGCATTGAATTCACCTCGGGCGACGACCCCGAGCTTGATATGATGATTGGCTTTGACCATATGCAGGCGGACTGCTTTATGACCGATACAATTGCTATGCCGTTTAGCCTTAAAAAATTAAAAAGAGCATTTACACATTGGCAGAAAGACCTTTACGGCAAGGCTTGGAACGCACTTTACCTTGAAAATCACGACCACCCGAGAATTATCAGCCGTTACGGCAACGAAAAATTCCGTCGTGAAAGCGGTACAATGCTTGCAACGGCTTGCTTTATGCAATCGGGCACACCGTTTATTTATCAGGGTCAGGAAATCGGTATGCTCAACAACCACCTTGACGATATAAACGAATTTAAGGACGTTGTTACCTTTAACAATCAAAAGCTTTTTGCGAAATTCGGCATAAAGGGCAAGCGTTACCTTGACATTGCCAACAAGACAAGCCGTGAAAACGCACGCACTCCCGTTCAATGGGACTCAAGCAAATATGCAGGCTTCTCGACCGTCAAGCCGTGGTTTGGCGTAAACCCGAATTACACGGAAATCAACGTTGAAAACGAGGAAAAGGACCCCAATTCAATCCTCAATTTCTACCGTAAATTATTAAAGGTCAGAAAAGAAAACAAGATAATCATATACGGCGATTACAAGGAGCATTTTGCCGACAGCGACGTAATCTACTGCTATGAGCGTAATTATGAGGGTAAGCGTGCGCTTGTGGTTTGTTCGTTCTCGGACGAAACCTTTACCTTCCACGCACCCGAAGAATTTGATTTGACAAAGGGCAGGATTATCCTTTGCAACTATGAAAATCCCGAGTCAAGGCGTAACGTCTGTGCGCTTCGACCGTATGAGGCAAGAGTGTATTTGTATGAGTAAAAAAGAGATTAAAACAAATGTAATGCGTATTCTTGATAAAGAAAAGGTCGCATATAAAACACATTTTTACGAACACGAGGAGGGCGTTGCGGTTGACGGCGTAAGCGTTGCGAAAATGCTCTCGCAAGACCCCGAAAGAGTGTTCAAAACCCTTGTTCTGCAGGGCAAGTCAAAAGCGTTTTATGTCTTTGTAATACCTGTTGAAAAGGAGCTTGATTTGAAGCTTTCCGCTTCGGCAGTCGGCGAAAAATCAGTCGAGATGATACACGTCAAGGATATAAATCAGATAACGGGCTATATCCGTGGCGGCTGCAGTCCTATCGGAATGAAAAAGCAGCTCCCGACCGTTATCGATTCTTCCGCAGAGAGCAAGGAGACAATAACCGTAAGCGGCGGAAAAATCGGCACGCAGGTAGAGCTTTCCCCTGCCGACCTATCAAGGCTTGTCCGTGCAAAATACACAGAGGTTACAACAAAATAAAATCGCAGTTAAAGCGAAAAAAGCAACAGTTAAGGCACCCTTTCAAAACGAAAGAGTGCCTTATTTTTATTGATATTATATTTGTTTAAGTCTGCCGAGCTTTTTAATTCCGCCGCCGAAGAGGAAGCCGCCGATAATCTTACCGAGACCTCTCCAGAACTTATCCTCATCAATAATGAGAAGCAAGCCGTCAGCCATCTTAGGACTGAATATACCGAAGCTCATTGAAATAAAGTTCTTAATGGGTGTCTGTACCGCTACTGCTCCCATCATTGTATCCTCGCCGAGCATCTTCAAGAGCTTTCTGTAAATTCTGCCGCCCCACTTGCCGTCCTTAGCGTCCTCAATGGTGTTGAGATAGTTAAGAGGCTGGCTCTTATCACGAACCGAAGGGGGAATTTCATGACCGAGAACAGCCGTGAATTCTCCGTCGGAAACATTCATAATGTCTGCACCGTAGTATGACGGAGCCATCTTATGATAATCGGGAACAGCGTAAGCAACTGTCGATTCAACGTTGAGCGAAGCCTCAAGTCTTATGTCACGGCTTGACGCACCGACCAAAATCTTGAACTCGCCCGACTCAACCTGCCAATCGTGAGCGTCAACATTGTAGAACGCAAACGCACGCTTTTCAAGGTCAATTGAAACCTCTTTTTCCTCGCCTGCTTTAAGGAATACCTTCTTAAAGCCCTTTAATTCTTTAACAGGTCTGTAAATTGTCGATTCAACATCCGAAACATAAAGCTGTGCAACCTCTGCACCGTCTCTTGAGCCTGTGTTCTTTACCTTAAAGGTAACTGTAACGGTGTCTGTATCCTTTATACTGTCAGCCGACAGTTTAATGTCGCTGTATTCAAAGGTTGTGTAGGAAAGACCGTGACCGAACGGGAAACGAACTGCCTTGTTTGCGGTATCGTAATATCTGTAACCTACATAAATGCCCTCTCTGTACTCAACCGAAACAGGAGTGCCGGGGAAGTAGTTAGCACTTGAATTGTCCTCAAGAGCAATGGGGTATGTCTCCGAAAGCTTACCCGAGGGGTTAACGTCGCCGAAGAGAATATCACAAACAGCACTGCCTGCCGCCTGACCTGTAAGGAACTCGTTAAGGATAGCGGGAACCTTGTCAGCCCACGGCATTTCAACCGAAGAGCCGCCTGAAAGTGCAACTACGACATTCTTGTTGACCTTGAGAACCTCCTCAACAAGTCTGTTGTGAAGCGGAGGAATACCGAGGTGCTTTCTGTCGTTACCCTCTGTCTCAAATTCGTCTGTAAGACCGATAAAGAGAACTGCAACCTCTGCATTCTTTGCCTTTTCAACAGCCTCTTTAACAAATGTATCGTCAGAAATCTTATTTTTCTTTTCGGTTGAATAGCCCTGTGCATATTCAACGCTTACGCCCATTTCCTTAGTCATTGTGTCAAACGCATTGTCGAGGTCAATGGGGTTGATAAGCGATGAGCCTGCGCCCTGATAACGGGGCTTCTTTGCCATCTCTCCGATAACGGCGATTTTAGCGTCCTTTTTAAGAGGAAGAAGATTGTTGTCATTCTTCATAAGAACCATGCACTGACCTGCAATCTCTCTTGCAAGGCGGTGATGCTCTTTCGGGTCATAGGTGTATTCGCCGAGTGTTACAACCGACTTGTCAACCATATCAAGAATAAGGTCAACTGCGTGGTCGAGAACAGCAACGTCAAGTGAGCCGTCCTTTACAGCGTCGCAAATTTTCTGTGTTCCTGCGCCGCAGGATGAGGGCATCTCGATTTCCTGACCTGCTATAAGACCCGGAACTCTCTCGTTTTCAGCACCCCAGTCTGTTACAACAAGGTTTTCATAGCCCCAATCGTCACGGAGAACGTCTGTAAGAAGCCATTTATTTTCTGCGCAATAATGACCGTTAAGTCTTTCATAAGCGCACATTATTGTCCACGGCTGAGCCTTTTTAACGGCAATTTCAAACGGGCGGAGATAAACCTCACGAAGCGTTCTTTCATCCGCTACTGTGTTGACGGTCATACGTCTTGTCTCCTGATTGTTTGCGGCATAGTGCTTGAGCGATGTGCCGATACCCTTTGACTGAACGCCGTTGATAAACGAAGCTGCCATCTCGCCTGCAAGCTCGGGATCCTCCGAGAAATACTCAAAGTTTCTTCCGCAAAGAGGCGAGCGTTTAATATTAGTACCGGGTCCCAAAAGAACGGAAACTCTTTCCTTTCTGCACTCGTCGCCGAGAGCCTCGCCCATTCTTCTGATAAGGTCTGTATCCCATGAGCAAGCCGTAGCCGATGCCGTGGGGAAGCAGATAGCCGGAACGCCCTTGAGAAGGTCTGTTTCGCCCTTCTTTGCAGCATCCGGATCGCCCTTTTTACGAATACCGTGAGGTCCGTCGTTAAGGCTTACCGATTTAATACCCAAACGGTCAACGGGCTGGCTGTGCCAATAATCAAGTCCGTCGCACATGCTCGCTTTTTCTTCAAGCGTCATTTTTGCGATTAAGTCTGCGTGTTTTAATGCCATTATGTATCCTCCCTTAATAAACGAAAACGATTTTATTTTCGTAGTATATAATAAATCAAAATCAACATTCTTGCAAGGGTTTTCAAGACATTTCTATCGGATTTGTACAAAAACAACGGAATTTTATTATAAAAAATCGGGAACGCATTAAATCAAGTGCGCTCCCGTCAAAAATTCTTATTCAAAATATCATAGGCTCAAGCTGCTTACCCGTCAAAGCATTTTTAAGCGTTTCGGGTATCTTTTCAAAATCCGCAACCGTCGAGTTCGGTTTGTTTATGCAGTCGTCCTGCCTTAAAGGCACAAAATACATATTTTTCGAATTCATAAGTAAGCCGATATTTTTAGCCGATGCGCCGAGTGCGTCATTTGTCGAAACAGCGATAATAACAGGTCTGTTATTTCTCAAATGAGCCTTCACCGCAAGCGTAACCGAGGTGTCGGTTATTCCGTTTGCAAGCTTTCCGAGCGTGTTACCCGTACAGGGTGCGACAACAAGTGCGTCAAGCATTTTTTTAGGACCTATCGGCTCGGCTGAATAAATCGTGTGTATAATTTCGTTGCCCGTGATTTCGGAAATTTCGTCCGTAAAAGTCTTTGCCTTTCCGAAACGGGTATCGGTTGAATATGCGTTTTGTGACATTATCGGGATAACGTTATATCCCATTTCCTTTAGGACGGACATCTGCGGGATAACCTTAGAAAATGTGCAGAACGAGCCGCACATTGCAAAGCCCACATTTACCATTTACCTACCTCCTGAACAAATACTCTCTATTCTGTCCGCTATAAGAGCGCCTGCCTGCCTCGGACAGTATTTGCCGGGCAAGGACAATGCTCTGATAAGCTTTATTGAAAAGGCTTTTGCCGTATTTTCGTCTGCCCCGAACGGTGCGGAGGCAATATCGACAATAACGGTGGATTTATCCGCTTCGGACAAAACCTTTTCGTTGAGTATTAAGGCGGGTACGGTATTGATAACAAGCCGATAATCCTTGATTTTATCGGGAAGAGCGTCAAGATAAAGGAAATCGTAATTCTTATCCTTTGCCTGCCTTTCCGCTTGCTTACTCCTTGCACATATAGAAAAATCGCAATTTTCCGCAAAAAACAAGTCTGCCGTCGCCCTCGCCGTTCTGCCAAAGCCCGTTATTAAAGAACGCATATTGTGAAAGTCAATATCATTTTCCGAAAATACGTTCAAAAGAGCCTTTGCGGTAAGCACGGCGTTTTCGTTTATCATTTCGCCGTCATAGTAGTCAAAAACCGCAACGCCTTTTTTATAAAGCTCGGCTTTTAATTGAGGGCTGACAATTCCGCCTATTACCGTGTCGCCTTTTTCAAGGCGGGAAACAAGCGTTTTGAGACTTATTTGCTCCTTTGCACAATTCATATTTATATTTACGCCGTCCCGACTCACAGGAAGCGGAAGAACAACCGTTTTGCCGTTTTCGGTGTGTGATAAAAGCTCCGTTTCGCTCTTACATTCACAAACGGAAAAACCCTTGTCGGACAGCTGCATTTTTACCCATTCAAAGCGTTTATCGCCGCCGAGAATAATTATATTTTTCTTTTCCATACGGCATACCTCCGTCTTAATTCTACAATACATTCTATGAAAAGAAAACATTTATTGTGCCAATCGGTAAAATAGTGTTTGAAATTTTCTGATTTTGCAATATAATATAATGTATAAAATAATTTAAGCAGGTATTATATATGAGTAATATTTCCGAAGTTTTAAAAAACGCAAAAAGGATACATTTTATCGGCATAGGCGGAAGCGGTATGTGCCCTCTTGCTGAGATTTTGCACGCAAAAGGTTATTCGCTCCAAGGCTCGGATAACAACGAAAGCTCAATAGTTGAGCGTATTCGCAAGCTTGGTATTTCCGTTATGATGGGGCAGAAAGCCGAAAACATAAAGGGTGCGGATATGATAGTTTATTCCGCTGCAATTCAGCGTGGAAACGAAGAACTGGAGGCTGCCCTTGCAAGCGGTATTCCGACCTTTACGAGAGCAGAGCTTTTCGGCGAGGTAACGAAGCATTTTGACAACTGTATCGGAATTTGCGGAACTCACGGCAAGACGACCACTACCTCAATGACCGTTCAGGCAATGCTCTCTGCCGGTCTTGACCCGTCGGCGGTTATAGGCGGCAAGCTTCCGCTTACGGACAGCTACGGCAGAGTGGGAAAGAGCGATACAATCGTCTGCGAGGCGTGCGAATATGTAGATACATTTTTGCACCTTTTCCCGAATGTTGCGGTTATCCTCAACATTGACGAGGATCATATGGAATACTTCAAAACGCTCGACAATCTTATTTTGAGCTTCCATAAATTTGCCTGCCTTGCCAAAAGTGCGGTAATTTACAACGGCGACGACGAAAACACCCTGAAAGCCGTTGAGGGTATCGAGGGCAAGGATATGATTTCGTTCGGCTTCTCGGATAAAAACGATTACTATGCCGAAAATATCGAGTCTATAAACGGCGCATACACTCGCTTTGACGTTATGTATAAGGGCGAAAAACTCGGCAACATTTCACTTGCCGTACCCGGTATTCACAATATTTTGAACGCTCTCGCTTCAATCGCAAGTGCAATATATTCAGGTGCAAAGTTTGAGGATTGCATTGAGGGACTTGAAAGCTTTACGGGTGCGGGCAGACGCTTTGAAAAGCTCGGCACTTACTGTGGAATTGACTTTATAGACGATTACGCTCATCACCCCGCAGAGCTTAAAGTTACTCTCGAAGCGGCTATGAAATTGGGTTACAACACGGTTTGGGCGGTGTTCCAGCCGTTCACCTATTCAAGAACGGTTTTGCACTTTGACGAGTTCGTGGACGTTCTCAAAATCCCCGACAGGTGCGTTATGACCGAAATTATGGGCTCGAGAGAAACAAACACCTATGGAATTTACACCTCGCAGTTAGCCGAAAAAATTCCGAATTCCGTTTGGTTCAACACTCAAAAGGAGGTTGCCGATTACGTTGTCAAAAATGCAAAATCGGGCGACCTTGTGCTGACAATGGGCTGCGGAGATATTTACAAATCGGCGCATATGATGATTGATATGCTAAAGGAAAAGGAAACAAAATAATTCTTATATGCAAAACGGAGCAACTCGAAAAGGTTGCTCCGTTATTTTTATTTAAGTTCTTTTTTTCTAAGTCTTTGATAGATAATGTATGATGCGACGGCGGTTAAAATTTCGGCGACGGGGAAAGCGAAGAACACACCCTGTGCGCCCATAAATTTACTCAAAACATAAGCCGCAGGAATGATAATCACAGCATATCTTGAGAAAGAAATTATAAGTGATTCAAGTCCTTTTCCGAGAGCCTCAAGCACACCGCAGCAGGTAACGGACATTGCCGAGAATATGAAGCCTATGCAGATTATGTGAAGTGCCCTGACGCCGATTTGCACCGTGTCGGGATTTTCCGTGAAAAGTCCTATCATTTTGTCGGGAATGATAAAGGAAAGCACAACGCCCAACGCCATAATGCCCGAGGTCAACGCAAGTGACGTGCCGAAAATCTTGCGGACTCTGCTGTTTTCGCCTGCTCCGTAGTTGAAGCTGACAAGCGGTCTGATGCCTTGAATAATTCCGTTCGCCGAAAGATAAATAAAGGTCTGAAGCTTATAATACGCACCGAGTACAAGCACATATTTATCCGAGAACGCAGCCAAAATTCCGTTGAGCGAGGAAATGAGAACTGACGGCAGTGCCATATTCAGCGAAGCGGGTATGCCGACTAAATAAAGCTTTTTCACAAGCTCTTTATTAAAGCTGATATTTCTTTTTGAAAACGATACGGGCAACGGAGAAATAATAAAAGCCGCAACATAAGCCAAAAGCGTTACGCTCTGACCTATACCCGTAGCGTATGCCGCACCCGACATTCCCATTTTAGGACAGCCGAGCAAGCCGAAAATCATAATCGGGTCAAGCACGATATTTGTTATAAAGCCAAGCAGCATACAAACCATTGTGCTGTTCATTCTGCCGACTGCCTGAAACACCTTTTCAAGCGAAATGCCGAGCATAATCACAACCGAAAACAAGAACGCCCTGTTTGCATAGGCAAGTCCCATCTCAATTAACGCTTCGTCAGCCGTGTACAATGACAAAAACCAACGCATACCCAAAATGCAGATTATCATAAGTAAAATGCCGTGCACCGCACTCAAAAGCAAGCCTGTTACAGCCGCTTCGTCAGCTTCTTTTTTTCTGCCTGCGCCGAGGCAATAGGCTATTCTTGCGTTCATACCTATTCCGAAGCCTACCGCAATAGCCGTCATAAGACTTTGCACGGGATAGACAAGCGAAAGTGCCGTCATTGCGTCCTCACTTATTTTAGCGACAAAGTAGCTGTCAACGATATTATAAAGCGAGTTTACCGCCATTGACACCACCATAGGCAACGACATTGAAATAACAAGCGGTAAAATTTTCTTTTCCTTCATAAAATTATTATCCATCTCTTACCTCACAACAAAAAAGCCACACAGAGCATCTCTGCGTGGCGAAAAAAGATTTCTCTTGAAAAATCCACTCCCGTTAGGGTTTTGTGTTAAAGATGATAGCATAAGAAGCGGATTGTGTCAACCTAAAATATGTGATTGCTTATTGCATAGGTTATATTTTTCTGTTAAAATGATTTCCAAAAGACTATCGGCAAGAGGTGCAAAAATGGAGCTTTCACTCAACGGAAAATGGCAATTTCGGGAATGTAACACGGATAAATATTATCCTGCAACAGTCCCCGGCTGCAACTTTTTAGATTTAATCGACAACAAAATCATCGAGGACCCGTTTATAGGTCTTAATGAAAAGGACGCTGACTTTGTCGGCAAAAAGGATTGGGAATACAAAAGGACTTTCACGCTCGACGAAGAACAGCTCGTAAGCGACGATATTATTCTCTCCTGCAAAATGCTTGACACCGTATGCGATATTTTCATAAACGGCGAGAAAATCGGAAGTGCCGACAACTGCTTTATAAAGCACGAATTTCCCGTTAAAGAGCACCTTAAAAACGGTGAAAACGAAATTAAAATAATTCTCTATTCGCCTGTAAACTATGTCGAAAAAATATATAAGAAAGAGTCAGCGCCGCCGAACAGCAACGGTCAAAACGGCATTGTGCATATCCGCAAGCCGCAGTCGCATTTCGGCTGGGATTGGGGTCCTGTTTTGCCGCCGAGCGGAATATCCGACGATATAAGCCTTGTTTTCATAAACAGCGCACGAATTACCTATCTTTCCGCAAAGCAAGTTCATTCAGACGGCAGAGTTACGGTTAAATTAAGCACAGAAACGAAAAAATATGCTGATAACATCGACTGTGAACTGAGCGTTATTTCCCCCGACGGAACTGTTTTGAAAAAAGACGGCGAGAGTGCCGATTTTATAATCGAAAACCCAGAGCTTTGGCAGACCTATGAGCTTTCACGCAAGGAAAAACAGCCGCTTTATACCGTCAAAGCCGTTTTGAAAAAAGACGGGAAAGCAGTTGACTCTTACGAAAAGAAAATCGGACTTCGCACCCTGTATCTTGACAGAAGCCGTGACGAATACGGCTCAAATTTCAAATTCGTGTTAAACGGAGTTCCGCTTTTCATAAAGGGCTCAAACTACATTCCTCCCGACTCGTTTATTACAAGATTTGACGGGGAGCAACTTGAAAAAATGCTCAACGCCGTCAGGTTTTCAAATATGAATATGATTCGTATTTGGGGCGGAGGTTATTACGCAAGTGACGATTTTTGCACGAAATGTGATGAAATGGGTATTCTTATTTGGCAGGATTTTCAGTTTGCCTGTCAGGCTTACCCGTTTTTCAAAGACGATTTTCTTAACAATGTTAAAGAAGAAGTCAAATACAATGTCAAGCGTCTTTGCGACCACCCGTCATTGGCTCTTTGGTGCGGAAACAACGAAATCGAAGAAATGCACAACGGCTGGATGTTGATGAAAGACTATATTTCTTGGACCGAAAAGTTTTTCTATGAAATTCTTGAACCCGAGCTGAGAGAATACGATCCCGACACCTCATATATTCCCGGCTCGCCCTGCGGAGTATCGCACAACAAGGGCGTTGATTGTGACAATGTCGGCGACACGCATCTTTGGGCGGTTTGGCACGGCTTGAAGCCTATGACATTTTATCGCAAAAGAATGACAAGATTTTGTTCGGAGTTCGGCTTTGAAAGCTTGCCCGACATAAAGACCGTAAGAGAATTTGCGGGTGACGGTGAGCTGTCGCTGTCAAGCAAGGTTTTCCTCTCGCACCAAAAATGCCTTAACGGCAACGATAAAATGATATACTATATCGCCTCACGCTTTAATCTTCCGAAAAAATTTGAAGATTACATTTATCTATCACAGATAACTCAATCGGAGTGTATCGAGGACGCAACCGAGCATTGGCGCAGAAACAGAGGCAGGTGCAACGGTGCTATGTATTGGCAATTCAACGATTGTTGGCCCGTATGCTCTTGGGCAAGCTATGATTATTACGGCAATTACAAGGCTTTGCAGTATTGCGCAAGGAATTTCAACGCACCTTTGAGCGTTTCGGCAGAGGACACGAAGAACGATATAAAACTGTTTGTTCTCAACGATTTTGACGAAAGCAAAACCGTTCGTGTTGCCTATTCGGTATTTGATTTTAACAAAGATATTACCGTTTGTGCCGACGAAAAAAGCTTAACCGCACCCGCACTTTCAAGCACCGTTGCTTTCGACCTTAAAAATTCAGATTTGCTTAAAGGCTCGGGCAAGCACAGTGCCGTAATGCGTATAAAGCTTTTTGAAAACGATATTTTGACAGCCGACAGAACGCTTTTGTTCGACAAAGAAAAGAAAATACACTTACCCTCGGCAAAAATTGAGATGGGAATTACCGAAACGGCAACAGGGCTTGAAATAAAACTCAAAAGCGACCGCTATTCCCGACTTGTAAAGCTTGAAAGCAGTATTTCTCAAGAGCCGTTCTCGGACAATTTCTTTGACCTCTTCCCAAACGAAGAAAAGACGGTTACGATAAATAAAGATAATCGCTTCAGCCTTGCACAGCTTAAAGACAGCATTTCCGTTATGAGTCTTTGCGACGTCGAACGGGACGGCAATCCGTTTACGGCAATTAAGAATAAAATAAAGGTTTTGACCTCGCCCGTGAATATCGGAAACGCCGTGTGGCACGGACGAATTCAAAAGGATATTGACTTAAACTGATAACGGGGAAAAACTATGAAAATAATGCTTCGCTCGCCAAAGAAAATGCAGACAGTAAAGGGCTTCGGCACATCGTCGTGCTGGTGGAGTCAGTATTGCGCAGGAAATGCCGCAAACGAGCTTTCCGAGCTGCTTTACGGCAAGGACGGGCTCGGGCTCAATATTTACCGCTACAATATCGGCGGCGGCTTCGACCCCGACAACAACCGTGTAGAAAATATGTGGCGCAGAACCGAAAGCCTTTATGACTTTGACAAGATAAAGGAAACGGGAAAATACAATTTTAACAGCGACAGCACCGCAAGAGAGTTTATGAAGCTCTGTCTTGAAAAAGGAAAAATTGACACGGTAATTCTTTTTGCAAACTCCCCTCATTGGTCACAGACCTCGACGGGTCAGAGCTCGGGCAGTCTTTTGCCGCACACCTGCAACCTGCCGAAAATGAATTACAAAAAATTTGTAAACTATATGCTCGACATTGCCGAGGAATTTATAAGCGAGGGTATCCCCGTAAAATACATAAGTCCCATAAACGAGCCGCAATGGCAATGGGGCGGCGCTTCCGTCTGGCAGGAGGGCTGTCATTATGAGTGCGAAGAGGTTTTAGAAGTTTTTCATCTATTTGCCGAGGAAATACTCAAAAGAGGTACTCCCGTATTGCTTTACGGCCCCGAAAGCGGAGAAATGCTCGGCGAAACCAAGCGATATATAGAGGCTCTTGCAGGCGACGAGACAATTAAAAGTGTAATGCCCGTTTTTGCCTATCACTCCTATCATTCCGACAATTCCCCCGAGACAAGATTAGTTTTCAAGAATGAAATCGTCAAAGCACATCCCGAATTCCGCTTTGATATGAGCGAATGGTGCGAGCTTCCAAACAAAAGTCCCACAGACTGCGTAAAAGCCGCCCTTATAACCGCAAGGATTATCGGACAGGACTTTATTCTCGGAGGCTGTGAAAGCTGGACCTCATGGGTTGCGGTAAATCAGTTTTCCGTCAAGGAGGACGGCAAGGATTATTCCGACGGACTTTTTTCTGCAACAAACTATTTCAGCGAATATAAAAAAGCCAAGCGGTATTACGCACTTGCTCACTATTCAAAATTCATTCCCGTGGGCTCTGTATGCCTTGACAACCTGACCGTTCCCGAGAATGACAACGGACTCAACGCCTTTTCGTTCCTCACTCCCGACGGAAAAACCGTTACGGTAATCGTAAACGAAAAAGAGCAAGCCGAAATTTCCTTTGACGGAGATTTTTCTAAAATGAAGGTCATCCTCACGACAGACGAAAAACAATTTGTCACGGCTTATGACGGAGAGTACAAAAACACGCTGACGCTTCCAAAAAATTCACTTGCAACCGTGATAATACAATAAACTCTTAAATAACATTACAGCCGCTCGGTAAGGCTGAGAGTTAATAAGGCAGTTTTGCTTCAAAATAACATCTTTTTGCACAATAATGCGTTAAACCCCACAGATATGCGCCAGCATTATCTGCGGGGTTTGCCTTTTCTTGCATCAAAAATATATCATTTTGAAGTGCGTTGCAGTTTCGTAGCTATAAAAATTCGTTTATGCGGAAGTTGGGAAACGAAGCAAAGCTGGCGCCTTGTGAGACTTTCCGACAAAGGCATAATAAATTTTTATGCGAGAAACCAATACTTCCTTATGAACACTCAGCCAAATTCGGGCGGCTTATTTTCTGTTTTTCACAAAAAAATCAGCATTTTTTATTGTTATTTATGACAACTTCACATATAATTTGTTATACACTTTCAACGAAAATCAACACAAAATCCGTTTTATGTTGAAAGCAATTTCAAAATTATGGTAAAATTATTTATTATAAGTATTGTCAGGGGGAGAAAATTATGGAAGAAAAGAAAACCTCCCTTGCAGGTAAAATCAAGTGGCTCTTCGGCGAGATAAAAGAGCATTGGAACACGCCTGCCGAGGGAAAATATGTTCCTTACAAGGAATATCTTGACATTTGGCTTGCTGTCGGCAGTAACTACTCGGGCACAAAGACGCTCGAATACATATCGTTTGCCGCAGGCTGCTATTTGATAATGTATCATTATCAACTGCCTTATGTTGCGTTTTCCGCAATCACGCTTATAAATATGCCGCTTCAAAAGCTGTGGGATATTCTCGGCTGGATAATCAATGACAACCTCGGCTTTTTACCAAAGAAAAAGGAACGGGCGCTGTACACAGTCTATTTCTGCTCGATAGCGATAGGCATATTCCTTATGGCGTTCAACTTCTCGGCATATCTCAATCCCCAAAACGCCGTCGTTGCGGCATTGAACTCCATACGAGGCGTATCCGCCGCTTCGGCTATAAAAATGCTCGGCACACACATACTCTGGAACGGCTGGGCAGGCGCAAGAAATATCTTTTGGCGCAAAAAGCTTGTTCCGAAATTCGGCAGATACAAATATTTCCTCTATTGCGACGTTGTGCCCAAGTGCATAATGGTAGTGCTCATAGGCTGGCTTCCCGTTTACAATATTGCAAACGTGGTCACGAGAGTATGGGTAGCAAACGCTCTGTTCGCGCTTTATAATCTGTTCGGCTTCAGCAACTGCCTTGAAACCTGCACGCAGAACATCAGCCCGAATATGCAAGAGAGAATACTTGTCCGCACCTATCCCTTAAAGCTTTCGCATCTTCTCAACTCAATTATGGTGCTTGTAATTCCTATGGCAATCGGCTTCTTAAAGGACGAGTGGGCTGATATCAATGTGTATAAATACGTTATTCCGATAATTTTCATAACCTTTGCTGTTCTTACAATGATATTCTCCAACAGAATTAAGGAGAGAATACCTCAGCCGCCGATAGAGAAGAAAATCCAAATCAACTTCTGGGACGGCATCTTCGGCGTAATGCGCAACAAGTACAAGTGGATAATGAACATAATCGGACTGCTCGATTCGCTCGGAAACGGTATGCTTGCGTTTACAACGATTGTTTATCTCTACACCTTCCGTCTGAGCGGTCTGTCCTACGGTCTTTTGATTTCGCTCATATCCTTTGCGGGAACTCCGCCCGATTTCTTTACTCCGTATTTCATAAAGAGATTTTCATATAAGCAGATTATGGTTTTCTATTACCTTACCCGTGCGTTAGGCTATGGAATTGTGGTCGGCTCTATTATTCTCTGCGGCGACAATGTAACGCTCTGCGGTATAATCTGCTGCGTTATGCTCTTCCTGCTTGAAGCGACAAAGACAATTCCGATGGCTGTGCATCACGATATGGAAATTCGTATCAACGACTATCAAATGTACCTCTCGGGCGAACGTCTTGAAAGCTTCCAGGGCATTTTCGGCTGGTTCACAAGCCCCATAACAACGCTTGTCGGACTTATCATACCGATACTCATACTTAAATACGGTTTTAACAGTAACTGGGATGTGCTGTTTATCGACTCTGCAAGGGTTAAAATAATCGTAATACCGATACTTTTCGACATTGCAGGCTATATACTTATGACCCTGCCGTTTATCTTCTGGGATTACGACAGCGAAAAGCAGAACAAGGTTATTCAGGTGCTCAAGCGAAGAGCCGAGGTAACCGAAAAGAGTGCCGAAAAAGACGGCGAGTCCGTCGCAGGCAGCTTTATAGGATAACGGGGGTGTGAGGATATGAAAAAAGAAAAAACAAAGCCCGAAGAGGTTAAGGAGGAAATCCTCGACATTCCCGAGGACGAAATATGGACATATAAAATCGACGGTCTTGCCGCTCCGAAAATAAACGCTTCATACAAGGATAAAAAGCTTGCAAAGGCAATGTTTATAGTATTTATGGTGGTTGCGATATTCGTATCGTTGTTCTTCTCGGTGCGTGCGCTTCTCAACACGGGCGACCTTGAATACAGCCGCCTTGAAAACGGCAGCTATCGGCTTAAACAGTTTTCAAACAACGGCTCAATAGTCAGCTTCACCGTTGACAACGTCGCAACGCTTAACTACGACGCTTCGGACACTAACACGCTTCTCGGCAGCGGAGACAAGGTAAACGACGGCATTGTCTATGACGAGAGCAAAAAGGTATCGGCGATACATGAATTTGCCTTTAACTGCGACGGTCAGCTGCAAACGATTTATATCGGCGCAGGCGTTACCGAAATAGACGAAAAGGCTTTTTATTCCTGCTGGGCGCTTCAGCGTATCATAGTTGACGAGAACAACCCGAGCTACTGCGACATTGACGGCGTTCTGTACAACAAGGACAAAACTGAAATAATCTGCTACCCCATAGATCACGACCGTTATTTAAGGCTTAAAACGGGATATGCGCATATGGAAAACGAAGAACAGGTCTCCGACCTTGTCGATGACAGCGGTGCGGCTATGGAGGAGCTTTGGGGCACTACAAATAAATACGACGATGCTTATTTTGAACAGTACAACAAGGATGTACGCACCTATGTTATTGCCTCAACCGTTACAAAGATAGGTCCTCTCTGCTTTAACTACGCAAACCTCACAGACATTTATATTCCCGAGGGCGTAAAGGAGATAGGAACGCTCGGCTTTTTTGACGCCGGAAACATCAGAAATATTTATTCCTACAAAACCGATACGGAAAATCTTGACCCGTCATACAAGGCGATTGAAAGCTTTTCGCTTGTCTATCCGTCCTTGCCGGAGGGGCTTGAAAGAATCGGCTCCGACTGCTTTACTAAGGACAGAGGACTCAGCTATATGTATATTCCCGAAAGCGTTACCTACATAGGACACCACGCCTTTTGGGGTGCGGTTTACAAGAGCGACGGCAAGCTTATAGGAATTTCCGAAATGAACGTTGCCGCAAGCGAGGAGAGCTTTGCGAACACACAGTTCGGCAAGCCGTGGCTTCCTAAATATGATTATATGCTTTTCAAGAAAAGTATCACGGTAAACTATTCGGCGGAAAGAGCGACACTTGAAGAATTGCAGAAAACCGAATAACAGCATATAAACAATCACCCCGACAGGCAATACTGTCGGGGTGATTATTTTTCTGATTTGATTTTATCCCGTAGGTACAACCACACGGTAGGGCAGGGGCTTGCTCCTGCCGAACGAATTGGCAAATATATTACTGCTTTCGGGTGCTATCTAATTTGAAAAAATTATGCGACCGTAGGGACGACCTGCGGTCGCCCGTCAATTCATAGCAAATTAAAAACGGGCGAACACAGTTCGCCCCTACGATACGTCGTCGTTTGCACCGTATCGTTCGCAACAGCCTTTGGCTGTCTCTCACTCGCTATGCAACTCCTCCTTTTCCGCAAAAATCACGCTCGGCTCGCCTGTTCGGTTGTAAACGCCCTCTCGACGGCTCACTGTCGCTACCAACTTTTGCGGATTTATATATTGCTTTCAGCCGTGAATTATCATTTATCAGCGACAATCTAACGGCGGCAGCAAGCCACCGCCCTACACCGTAAAATTAAATTATAAGGTTAATACACGGCTTTTATCTGATTTGAAAATTTGTTGAAACACAGGCTCCCTCTGACGAGGGAGCTGTTGAGCGTAGCGAAACTGAGGGAGAGATAACGAAAATTAGCTATTTATTGCTTTCTCTCCCTCAGTCATTTTTCTGCGAAAAACGACAGCTCCCTCGTCAGAGGGAGCCTTAAGTTTCGTCCGCTTTTCAATTTGATAACAGCCGATAATTGTTTTGTTTTTATTGGTTTGCTGCGGACAGGGGCGAGCCCTGTCCCTACGGTATGATATATAATTCAATCCGTGCAAAGCACCCGTTTCTTTTCACTCTTCTCTGCCCGTCAGGGCTTTTGCCACCGCCCTACTGTGTTTGGTATTAACTTACGCCTGTAATTGCTTACGCCTCGTATTTTTCTGCCTGCAAAGTAAACATTTTGGCGTATGTTCCGCCACGCTTCATCAATTCTTCGTGGGAGCCGGACTCGATAATTTCGCCGTTTTCCATAACGTAAATTCTGTCGGCGATCACGGTTGTCGAAAGCCTGTGCGAAATGAAAATTACCGTCTTGTGCTCGGAAGCTTCGGTCATTGCCCTGTTGAGTTTATATTCCGCAATCGGGTCAAGATTTGCCGACGGCTCGTCGAGTATTACATACGGGCACTCCTTATAAAACGCCCTTGCGATGGCAATTTTTTGTGCCTCGCCGCCCGAAAGCATTGCACCGTCGTCGTCAAACTCCCTCAAAAGCTCCGTATCGACGCCGTTTTTAAGCGGCTTTGTAAATCCGCTGTGTTTAAGCGCCTGACGCACCTTTTCGGAATCAAAATTTTCATCAAGGGCAACATTTTCGCCCACAGAACACGCAAAGGTCTGGAAATCCTGAAACACCGCCGCAAATCTTGCACGGTGCGAAGCCACGGTAACGTCCCTTATGTTTTCGCCGTCGATGAGAATTTCGCCGTCCGTGACATCATAAAGTCTTAAAAGCAGGTTGGTAAGGGTTGTTTTGCCTGCACCGTTGAAGCCGACAAGCGCAATTTTTTCATACGGTTTTATTTCAAGATTTATATTTTTGAGCGTGGGCTTGTCATTGCCCGGATATGTAAACGACATATTTTTGACCGTTATCGTCTTGGGCTCGGCAATTTCAGCCGTGTTTTTGCCGTCTTTAATCTTGAAATCGCTCTTTAAGAACTCACGGTATTTTTCAATCATCTTTGCCCGCTCCGAGAATACGGCGCTTGCCCATACCATAAGGAAATTGAGCGAAATGGCTATCGAATATGCACCGTTAAAGGTTGCGACAAAATCACCTGCCGACAAGGTCTTGTTAACTATTACCTGATAACCGAGATACAACGGCAGTATAAGCATAAAGCCGAGCGCCTGAACGCCGATATGCTGAACGCAGTAGCAAAAGGATATTTTCTTCCAATACTTTGCCTGATTTGCTATTACGTCATCCGCCGCATCGTTGTATCGGTCGAAAAGCAAGGGACAAATGTCGTTCATACGCACTTCCTTTGCATAGTCCTGCAAATAGAAAATTCGCTGAAAATAGTCGCTTCTGCGGTGAAATTTAGTATTGTCTATGCGCCTGCCCATCTGATAGTCGGCTATTTTGCTGCTCAACGGCAGAAAAAACAAAATCGACGCCAAAATAATGACAAGGCACACAGGGTCAATCGTCAGAATTACCGCCGCAACAGCCGCCAAAGAGATTATATTGCCGACATAGCTCTGCACAATTCCCAAAAGTCCCTGAATATTGTCTGAGGACGACTCTATGGTCAAAATAAAATTGTTGTAGAAATCGGGATTGTCATAGCTTTCGAGGTCGAGCAAATGCGCCTTTTCGTAAAGCGTTTTGTTGAGCTTGAAATACAGCCTTTCCTTTGCGGCGTTCCAATAGAATTCCCTGTAAAGTAAGACGGCAATTCTGCTTAAAACGATTATAAGCGCAATGATAATGACCGCCTTGTAAATTCTTCCGAGGTTTTCGCCCTGCGCCACTACGTCGATTATGTATTTTATGCCGATTACGCTTATCAGCCTTTGCGGTAAAAGCCTCAAAGTACCCGATAATATGTCGCCGATTACAAGCCCCGGCGAGAGCTTGAACATAAGCCTTAAAAAGTACATTATGTTTGAAAACACCGAGTGCTCGGTTTTGTTTTTCTTTGATTTAAGCATTGCCGTCGCCCCCTTCTCTGCGGTAAGCGGAAGCCTGCAAGGTAAACATCTCACAGTATTTGCCTTTTCTCGCCATCAGCTCCTCGTGCGTGCCGCTTTCGATTATTTTTCCGTCTCCGATTACCAGCACCCTGTCCGAAAGTGCTGCGGACGAGAGCCTGTGCGAAATGTAAATTACCGTTTTGCCCTTTGTTGCGGCAATAAGATTTTCATACATCTCATACTCTGCGACGGGGTCAAGTGCCGACGACGGCTCGTCGAGAATTGCTATCTCATAATCGCTTGCAAAAAGCCTTGCGGTCGATACCTTTTGATTTTCGCCGCCCGAAAGACCTGCTCCGTCCTCCTCAAACTCACGGGTAAGCACTGTGTCGCCGCCGTTGGGAAGCGACTGCGTTTTCTTCCATACCCCTGCCTGCTTGAGTGCGTTTTTCGCCGTTTGTTTGTCCGCTTCGGTACATTCACGGCACATTACATTTTCATATACCGATATTGCAAAGTTTTTATAGTCCTGAAATACTGTCGCAAACGAGCTGCGAAGCGAGGAGAGCGAATACTCCTTTATGTTCACACCGTTATATAAAATTTCGCCGTCCGTAACATCATAGAAACGAAGCATTAGCTTGACAGCAGTCGATTTTCCCGCACCGTTTATGCCGACGACCGCTACCGTCTCTCCCCTGTTTATCTTAAATGAAATGTTTTCAAGCGTGTTTTTCTTTGCACTCGGATAACGGAAGGTCACATTGCGAAATTCAAGGCTTTCAAATTCGCCTGCCTGTAAATTTCCGTCCTTTATGCTCGGCTCAAAATCGAAAAAGTCCCTGAGATTTTGAAAATACAGAGCCATCTGTGCCATTTCGTCAAAGGCTTCCGCAATATCAAGCGTTGCGTCCCTGACCGTTGAAATTGACGATACAACAACCGAGAAGCCCGAAACGGTCATACTGCCGCCCTTTACAAACTTATAGCCTGCATACGCATATGTGCCGATTATCGGGATAAATTCCGAAAACAGCGAGCTTACGATACTGTACAAAAACAGCTTTACACCGTAGCTTTTGAGTATTTTGATATTACCGTCAACAGCCTTTTCAAACCTTTTCATCATAACCGAGAAAATGTTTGACGTCCTCATATCCTTTGAAAAGTCCTTTAGAAACACCGTTCGCTGTATATATGCCTTTGTGCGGTTGTTGCCCGTCATTTCAAGGTCTCTTTTGTATACCGCCTTGCTCTTGTAAATTTCGATAACGAACACAAGGGCAATCGGCAAAAGGAACAGCAAATATACGGGACTTATCGCCGTAACCGTGCCGATAACAAGTATCAGCGACACAATTCCGCTGACAACACACGCAGAATCATAGCAGATTATATCAAAATATCCTGCCGACATAATGAGCGTAGCACGCTGATATTTGTCGTAAAATTCGGGGCTCTCATAGCAGCCGACATCAAGGCTTATCGCCTTCCGGAAGACCATATTGTTGAGAACCTTTAACACATTTTTTGTTGATACCTGCCTTATGTATGCCGCCACCCATGAAATTATTTTTGATGCTGCGGCAATGGCGAAAAACAGCAATAAATCACGCACATATTCCCTGAATTCTGCGCCTCGGTCAAACAGCGAGAGCAGTACCTTCAAAAAGAGTATGCTTTGAATGTAACGCACAAAAATATCGTCGAAAATATAGCTTATAAAATAGCTTATAAGCAGCCGTTTGTCGGCTTTGCACACAAGACGCAGGGCATAAATAACATTTTTGAACACGGGAACTTTTTCGTTCTCGTGAAGCTTAATATACCTCATAATTCCTCCCAAAATAAATAAAAAAGCGCTGTCGAAGCTCCGACAGCGCCAATACACCCATAAATAACAAAAAGTTAAATCGCAAGAATGGGATAATGCGTCCTCTCGGGGCAGAAAATATTATAAGAATCCATTGGGTAATTCGTATAAAGTCTGTTTCTTGAATAGTTGTTAATCATTTTTTCTGCCTCCTTTTTGTAAATTTTTGTTACGTAACAAAATACAGAATAACACACCGAACGCACGCTTGTCAACAAAAAAAATACGGAGATGTCGAAAAACATCTCCGTAAAACCGTTACAAAGCCGTTTAAGCCTCTTCCTTTGTGCCTCTGCGCTGCTGAAGAGCCTTTGAAATTTCCTGCTTTTTCTCGCCCACAATGTCATATTTGAACATCGGGATAATCGAGAGAAGTGCAAGTATGCCCGGAACTGCCGTGTACGCAAAGAATATCATATCCTTTGTAGCTGCGGTAAAGCCCGTAGCCGTGCCTGCGTTGATTTGTGCAAGCGTGTCGGCATAGCCCGAGAGCTGAACGAACACAAGACCGAGCGCCGTGCCGAGAGCCAAGCAGACTTTAATTGTAAGCGTGAGGATCGAATAAGCAGCACCCTCCATTCTTTTGCCTGTTTCGTACTCGTAGTAGTCAACGGCATCTGCGGTCATAATCATCGGCATAAGCGTAACCGCACCGAACTGAAGTCCGATAAGGAAAAGAGAAATATAGAACAAAACGGTAAGAGCCGTATTTTCGGGACTTCTAAACCAAAAATGACCGATTACAAACGAGAATATCGAAGCCGCAAAGCCGTAAACCGAGAGCAAAATATATGCTCTTTTTTCGTTGAGTTTTTTTATAAGAACAGGGCAAAGAGCCATTGAAATCATTGAGCCTACCGCCGTTACGATGCCGAGCACGGCAACAAGATTTTGCGAGCCTAACAATACATTTGCCGCCTGCACCTGAATACCCATTGCCATCTGTCTGCCGAAGCCGAGGAAATAAGAGACGATTACAAGCATAAGCGGTTTATTGTTTTTAAGAGCCGCAAGCATATCCTTTGCGGTTGTCTTTTCGTTGCTTTCGACCTTGACACGCTCTTTGTTGACAATCGGAATAAGAGCAAAGAGCACACAGCCGAGAATTGCCGTTAAAACAGCCGTTCCGAGATATTCCGACGCTATCATTGGAGTATCGGTTTCGCCCTTTGCGACGATAACTCTTGAGCCGCCCTTAATTATAAGACAGACAATCGGCACGATAACGACGCAAGCCGAAAAGCCTATCTGCTTAAAGGTGTTTGAGATTGAAACGACGTTCGTTCTCTCCGTCGGGTCGGGAGTGAGTGCGGAGGCAATACCCTGCGAGGGAACGTCGCCCATTGTCATTGCGATACTCCAGATGAGATATGTAATAAATATCCACGCATACAGTCCGAAGCCCTTAAACGGAACCTTTACGAACACGACCGCCGTAAACACAAACAAGGGTACAAGCGAATAGACGATCATTGACTTAAACTTGCCGAGCTTTGACCTTGAACGGTCAACCAAGCTTCCGACAACGGGGTCGGCTGCGGCGGAAATTATCTTTGCTACAAGGATAAGTATTCCGACTACCGCAATGTCTGCGCCGAGGATTGATGCGTCAAATTCTGCCTGATATGAGTTCAAAAGACCGACTATCGCCTGAAAACCGAAAAGTCCGAGCGAATATGCCGCAACTTCCTTGAAGCTCATATACTTTTTTGTGTCATTTCCCATTAAAATCACCCCTAAAAAATAATATCTTAATAATAAATCATTGCTACCTTACAGTCAACAAAAATCTATTATCTTTTTACTCAATCGGTATATTATTTTGTATTTTAGCCGCCGTAGCGGTGTTTTTCATAAGCGTTGCAATGGTCATAGGTCCTACTCCGCCGGGAACGGGTGTGATATAAGAAGCCTTTTTCTCAACCTCCGCAAAGTCAACATCTCCGCAGAGCTTGCCCTCCTTATTTCTGTCCATTCCGACGTCGATTACAACCGCACCGTCCTTGACCATATCGGCTGTTACAAAATAAGGAATACCGACAGCCGCAACCAAAATATCGGCACGGGAGGTTACCTCTTTAAGATTTTTCGTTCTCGAATGGCAAACAGTAACAGTGCCGTTTTTCTGCAAAAGAAGCATTGCCATAGGCTTGCCGACAATGTTACTTCTTCCGATTACAACACATTCCTTGCCCTCGATTTCAATATTATAGTATTTGAGCATTTCCATTATGCCTGCCGGTGTACAGGGTAAAAATGAGTAGTCGCCTATCATAATATGACCCGTGTTCACAGCGTGGAAAGCGTCAACGTCCTTTATCGGGTCAATGTTCTCGATTACAGCCTTTTCGTCAAGGTGCTTCGGAAGCGGAAGCTGACAAAGGATACCGTTAATGCTCTTTTTAGCGTTCAACTCTTTAATAAGAGCGAGCAATTCCTCCATTGTCGTATCTTCCGGCAAAGCGTACTCCTCGGAGATAATTCCCGTTGCCTCACAAGCCTTTTTCTTATTGTTTACATAGGTTCTCGATGCAGGGTCATTGCCCACGATAATAACCGCAAGTCCGACCGAAACGCCCTTTTCTCCGAGAGCCGAAACCTCTTTTTTAACCTCGTCCTTTACGAACTGTGAAACTACCTTACCGTCAATTATTTTAGCCATTTTATTTACCGCCCTTTAAGTCTTTTTCCGCTTGCTTCTTTTTCTTCTTCTGCGTTTTGATTATATTTTTAGCCTTAGCCTTTTCCTCGTCCTTTTTCTTTGATTTTACCTCATAGTCAAGCTCCGCAGGTAAAACCTCAACGGGGTCATAAGGCTTCGGATACTTTTTAAGTTCAACGAACTTTGCAATGAGAATTGCAAGGCAAAGCACCGCAATTATCGCCGAAAGCAGCTGCGAAATTCTGATGGTCGTGCCCGGAATATACAGGCTGTCTGTTCTAAAGCCCTCGACGACTGCCCTCTCCGCACCGTAGATAATGCCGTAGCAGAGTATGAGCTGACCTGCAAATTTATAATGCTTTCTGCATATATAATAGATAACGAAAAAGCCGATTATACACCAAAGCGACTCATAAAGGAATGTCGGATGAACGGGCAAGCTCGGGTCAACGGTAATTCCCTTTTCCGCAAACAAAGCTTTATTTGCGGTGAGATAATCCGCAACCTTTGAGCTGTACATACCCCACGGCATACTCGTATTCGTTCCGAAAGCCTCTTGGTTTGCAAAGTTGCCCCATCTGCCTATGCCCTGTCCGATAAGGAAGCTCATACCGCACATATCGAGCAATTTGAGGAAATTCAAATCGATCTTACGGCAGGTGAAATATGCAACAAGTATCGCACCGATAAGTCCGCCGTAAATTGCAAGTCCGCCGTTCCATATTTTCGGAATTTCAGAGAGGTGGTGGCTGTAATAATCCCACTCGAAAAGCACATAATATAATCTTGCGCCGACAATACCGCCGATAGTTCCGTAGAGCAAAACATCAAGCATCTTATTCAAATCGATTTTCCACTTATAAGCCATTCTTCCGCCGAAAAGCACGGCAAGCAAAAAGCCGAAAGCGATAATCAAGCCATAGAATTTGATGCTCACGTCAATATTTACAAACGGTATCGTAAACTCAACAAAGGTCGAATAGACGTTAAACGCCTTTCCTATACCCGTAAACGTAACCGCTGTATAATCGGTCAAAAATTTCATACTTACACTCCCTTAATTAGGATATTAAAATTTATTTTATCACATTGATATAAGAATTTCCACAGTTTCTTAAAAAATTGCACATTTACAATCCGTTTCCTGAAAAATTGCATATTTCGCCCCTAAAGTTAAAACATTGTTCATTTACATTAGAGCGAAATTATGTTATCATACTGTCAAACACAAATGGGAGATGCATAAATTATGGCACAAACACACGCATTTCAAAAAGCAGCTATACACAAAACTCTTGAACAGATTTTGAAATATATTGACAAGGACCCCGACGCAAACCTTGTCAAGCTTGTTAACCGTGGAAGCACGCTCTTTAAGGGCGTTTTCCCGAAACAGAATTTTGAAGCCTTCAAGAAGGCGGCTGCCGATAAGGATAACATTTGGCGCCAATATGTCTTAGGTCTTTTGAGCGATATTGACAGAAATATCGTCGAGAAAATGGCAATGGCCCTCGGTGTTGACGCAGCTCTTTACGGCACAAAGGCAGTTCGTGCAAACCGTGAAAAATATCATTGCAACGTCCCATTCATCATACTTTTTGACCCGACAAGTGCCTGTAACCTTAAATGTAAGGGCTGTTGGGCTGCCGAATACGGTTATAAGCAGAGCCTTACAAACGAGGAAATGCAATCAATCGTTGCTCAGGGCAAGGAAATGGGCACTCATTTCTATATGCTTACGGGCGGCGAGCCGCTTATCCGTAAAAACGATATTATCGAGCTTGCAAGGAACAATCAGGATGCAGGCTTTGTAATTTACACAAACGCTACGTTGGTTGACCAAAAGTTCTGCGACGATCTTAAAGAGGTCGGAAATGTCGCTCTTGCATTAAGCCTTGAGGGCACAGAGGAGTCGAACGACTGGCGCAGAGGCGACGGTGCATACAAGCGCACAATCGAGGCTATGGACTTGCTCAAGGAAAACAAGTGTCTTTTCGGTGTTTCCATATGCTACACAAGAAAGAATATCGAGTTCGTTACATCCGACGAATTCTTTGATATGATTATAGAGAAGGGTGCAAAGTATTCCCTTATGTTCAACTATATGCCTGTCGGCCATGATGCGGATAAGGAGCTTATCCCCACCCCCGAGCAGCGTGAATATATGTATAATTGGCTTCGCAAGGTCAGAAATTCAAAGACGGGCAAGCCGATATTCGTAATGGACTTCCAGAACGACGCCGAGTATGTAGGCGGTTGTATCGCAGGCGGAAGAAACTACTTCCACATCAACTCCGCAGGCGATATTGAGCCTTGCGTATTCATTCACTATTCCGATACAAACATAAGAACGCATACACTTATGGAGGCTCTTAAATCCCCATTGTTTACGCAGTATTACAAAAATCAGCCGTTCAATGACAACCATCTGCGTCCCTGCCCGATGCTTGAAAATCCCGAGGCACTTCGCAAGATGGTCAAGGAAAGCGGAGCTCATTCTTCGGATTTACTCCACGCAGAGCCTGTTGACGAGCTTTGCGACAAGTGCGTTGACTTCGCAACTGCTTGGGCACCCGAGGCTGAGCGAATTTGGAATTCAAGAAAGCACAGAGACACCCACACTCAGTATTACAGAGATACCGAGGAGGGCAAAAAGGAGTTTGGCGGCTGCACAGGCTGTTGTGCCGATTGCGCAAACAGAAATAAGGAATAATTCATAAAACACAAAAGCACATTCATTCTTTTACAGAGTGAATGTGCTTAGTTTTTAATTTCTTGCTTTTAATAATTTCTGATAAGACCGACTACCTTGCCGAGAATAACAACCTCATCGACAATTATCGGCTCATATGCATCATTCTGCGGCTGAAGTCGGAAATGACCGTTTTCCTTATAAAAGGTCTTAACCGTTGCCTCGTCCTCAATAAGAGCGACAACCATTTCGCCGTTCTGCGCCGAGGGAGTTTTCTCAACGATAACAATATCGCCGTTCAAAATGCCTGCGTTAATCATACTCTCGCCCCTGATTTTAAGAGCAAAAAGCGGCTTGTCGTTCGAGCTTCTGCCGATATACGGAACATAGCCCTCAATCTGTTCAACAGCCAAAATCGGCATACCTGCCGTAACCGTACCGACAAGCGGAACTTGGGTATAATCGTTCTGCGGCTCGTTGCAAACACGCACGGAACGCTTGAGCATCGGGTCACGCTCTATAAGTCCTGCCTTTTCGAGAGCGTCAAGGTTAGCCTGCACCGACGAGGGTGATTTCAGACCGACCGCAGCGGCAATTTCACGCACCGTGGGCGGAACCTTGCTCACCTGTGAACGCTCCATAAGGTATTCATATATCTGCTTTTGCTTTTGATTTATGGATGCCATAAAAACCTCCTTATAAATTCGCAAATTCTTTCTTGTAATCATAATAGCACAAATGTTCTTGCTTGTCAAACATTTGTTCGTGAAAAAGAGTGCATATTTTGTGAAATTATACATGTTAATAAATTATTTGCGATATCTTAATTATTTGTTCATTTGCAATTCATAAATTGCCGTTATTATATGAGTGTACTTTGAACGGGGGCCGCAACCCGTCAGAGTATTTATACCCCCTCCTCAAACAACCCTAAATTGAAGAAAAATGACCGAGCAATCGGTCATTTTTCTTTTTTAAGAATAATTTTATCAGTCCCTCTTTGTAAGAGGGCTTTTTTATTGCACAAACGTATTTGCCGCTTTTCATTTTATACCTTTGCATATATTCGGAAAAATATGGGAACACTCATATCGGAGGTGTTTTCATATGAAAACTGATATTTCGCTTACTAAAAAACAAAGACAGCGCCTTGCCTTTTATTCGATTGTAACAGTCTGCCTTGCCGTGGCAGGTGCCGCTTCCTATGTTTCGACCTATCGAACAGTAAAGGACGCAAACACGCCCGAGGACATAACCGTTCCGCTTGAAATTACAATGCCGAGCGTTGACGAACAGCCGGAAATTCCCGACGAGCAGGTAAACGAGGTCAAGGACGATATTCCCGACACACGTTATGAGCCTGAAACAGAGCCTCAGTCGGCAGTTGCGACCGTTACGAGAGCCGAAAGCTTTTCGTTGCCCCTCGGAAACACCGTATCAAAACACGCTTCACTCTCCGAGCTTGTGTATTCAAAGACAATGGAGGATTGGCGTGTGCACAACGGAATTGATTTTCCCGGTGCGACGGGCGACCCCGTGAAAGCTGTCAACAACGGAATAGTCCTATCCGTAAAAGATGACGCACTTTGGGGAACAGTCGTTGAAATTGACCACGGCGAGGGTATGATTGCCCGATATTGCGGACTCGGTAAGGGCAGTACCGTAAACGAGGGCGACACGGTAAAAATCAATGATAAGGTCGGCAATCTCTCGGTAATTCCGATTGAGTCGGCGGATGGAGTGCATTTGCATTTCGAGGTACGTATAAACGGAGCGTACGCAGACCCCATCGCCGCCCTCGGCAAAACCCCCGAGGATTTTAATTGAATACGGAATAGCGTAGGGAAGGAATTTTGCTTCCGCCGAGCGATACGAAGCAAACGACGACGTGGTAGGGCGGGTGGCTTGCTCCCGCCGTTAGATTGTTGTTGATTTATCATAATTTATGGCTAAAATGACACAAAATCCGCAAAAGTTGGTAGCGACAGCGAGCCGTCGTGAGGGCGTTTACAACCGAACAGGCAAGCTAAGCGTGATTTTTGCGGAAAAGGAGGAGTTGCATAGTGAGTGAGAGGCAGCCAAAGGCTGTTGCGAACGATACGAAGCAAACGACGACGTGGTAGGGCGGGTGGCTTGCTCCCGCCGTTAGATTGTCGGTGATATATGTTGATTTACGGCTGAAATCACATTAAATACACGCACAACCCGTAGGGGCGACCTGCGGTCGCCCGTCAATTCACAGCAAATTAAAAACGTGCGAACACAGTTCGCCCCTACGGTATAATATAAAAATATAACCGCTTGTACCCGTTGATTTGTTGTCGTTTAACGGCAGGGCAAGCTGCATAGTGTAGTAAGATAGCATACAGGTTTGAAAAACCGGACAGGGGCGAGCCCTGTCCCTACGGTATGATATAAATTTCAGTCCGCACAAATCCCTTACTCCTCATTTTTTTCAACATGCAACAAAATGTGTCGGGGTAATATTTGAAAATATAATGACAAAAGGAACATTTTGAATTACAATATGTGTAAAGGAGGCGATTAGATGAGCAAAGTTTCAAAAGCCATAAAAAAGCAACGGGCTATACACGGCTTGAGCCAAGAGGAACTTGCGAACAAAATGTTCGTGTCCCGGCAGACGATTTCAAGTTGGGAAAACGGACGCACTCAGCCCGACATTGAAACCCTGCAAAAGCTCTCGGCGGTTTTCGGAATAAGCGTAGAGGATTTAATCTACGGCACAACGCAAAGAGACCGAGACGAACAGGCTAACAAGGTTACACGAAAGAGTATGCTCACAGTAATTACCGTGTTTGCAAGTCTTTTTATTGCGATTGGCGGAGTACTTATTTTCTACAATTATTGGAACACTTTTCCGCTTGGCGTAAAAACTGCTTTTTCAATACTTCCCCTGCTCTTCGGGCAAGCACTCGCCGTTTTTACATATAAAAATAAATATCAAAGCACCGTTTGGCGTGAGGTGTCCGCTTCGGTTTGGTGCGTGGGTGTTATATCGACCCTTGCACTTTTGGACAGCGTATTGAGTTTACCGTTGATATTTTATCAGTACGCAATACTTGACGCATTTTTAGTCCTGCCGATCATCTTTGTCTTTAGTTCTGCTTCGGCGGTTACGGTTTACTATTGTCTTTCCGCAATCGGTTGCATTTCAAAATTCATAAAAGATTTTTCACTGCTCGACATTGATTACCGCAATGTGTTGTTAATCGTCGCAACATTTTTAATGCTAAGCTTAGGTGCTTCGTTTGTCTTTATAAACAGAAAGAAAACCGAACCGAAATACAAATACTTGAAATTCATAACCGCAATTTTCTTTATCGCCGTCCCCTTTTACTATTCGTTTTTAGGCTGTTGGCAGCTTGGATTTACGGCAGTTGTAATTTCAATTCTCACGCTTTATATAATAAGAGCTTGCTGCGACTTCAAAAAGGTGTCCGACACGCTAATTCCGATTTCAACGTCAATAGTTTCAATAGCAACCGTCGAGCTTTACAACACAAACGCACGTACGAACACTGCTTTCAGCTTTAACCGCATACAAGAAATAATATCGGAGCTTGATTGGAGCGAGGACTTGTATTACAGTCTGGGATTTATTGCAATAATCACCCTTTGCATTCTGCTTTTCAAAAAATATCGCAATGATGTACCGAGAGTAATATACACAATTTCTTTATTGCTGATAACCGTTTTAATCTTCGGGCACAATCTGCTTTGCTATAAATTTATATGTAACATAATGTTTGTTATCGGCACACTGACTGTCTGCACGCAAGGGGTTTCACTATCGCTTATCGGTGCAAAAGAGGTCGATTTTTACAAAATGAATATCGGATTATTAACGGTTGTTGTGATGATAATGCTTTCAATTTCACGCTTGAGCGTAAACATTCTTTTATCCGGTCTTATTCTTGTAATTCTCGGCTTATGTATGCTGACGGTCAACTTAAAAATCTCAAAAGCCAACAAAGGAACTCCACGAAAGGAGAATGGCAATGAATAAAAAATTTACCTGCTCACTTTTGATTGCGGCGATTATTCTTCAGCTGTTATTCCCCTGCTATGCGATAACAAAAGCCACCGCCGCAAAGAAAAATTCCGATATTTACAAAATCGAGCTTGACAGTATTTCATATTACGAGGGCAATTTTCAGCAGTATTATATCTCTTTTTCATTGAGTAATTATAACCTTCCGTTTTATTATCAAGACGGCGAGAAAGTAGCCAAAAAATACGCCGTTTTCACTAAAAACAACGCAAGAGCGTCAATCGAGTTTACCGACGAAAAACCTACGGGCAACAATTTTGCGTATGTCAAAAGCTATCCGCTTTTTTCGGAATACAACGCATATAAAAAATACAGGAAAATTCCGCAGGTGCACTCGATGTATCTTTATAAAAGTCCGTCCGACAGCATGCAGGGAAAAAGCAAGTCAGGCGATTTTAACACCGTCATTATCTTTGATGACGGAAGCTCGTTTAAGGCAAATCGGGTTAACGATATTTACCTTGAAGTCAAGGTCGCAAACGGGTTTATGTCAATATGCGAATACTACGTTGACGGCTTGCCGTTGGATGAGTATGTCGAAAACATAAGGGCTGATTTATCAAAATAAAACATAATAAAAATAGCAAAAGGCTCAAGAAAAATTCTTGAGCCTGATTTTATTTATGTTGTTCAATATTAACCCATAAATTTAATATAACAGCGTAGGGCGGGGGCTTGCTCCCGCCGTTAGATTATTGTTGAAATATGATAATTTTCGGTTGAAACGATATTAAAAATTACGCACAACCCGTAGGGGCGAACACAGTTCGCCCGCCAATTCATAACAAATCAAAAACGGGCGAACACAGTGTATAGTGTAATAAGATAGTATACAGGGTTGAAAAAACAGACAGGGATAAAAGTTGGCGCTTCGCACGGAGTAGAAAATATATTGAACCGTAGGGACAGGGCTTGCCCCTGTCCGCAAACCGCAAAAGTTGGTAGCGACAGCGAGCCGTCGTGAGGGCGTTTACAACCGAACAGGCGAGCCGAGCGTGATTTTTGCGGAAAAGGAGGAGTTGCATAGTGAGTGAGAAACAGCCAAAGGCTGTTGCGAACGATACGACGCAAACGACGACGAACCGTAGGGACAGCCCTTGCGGCTGTCCGTTAATTTGATTTAATATGTAATTTTTTGCGGACAGGGGCGAGCCCTGTCCCTATGGATTGTTGGTATATAATGATTTGCGGTTGAAACGATATTAAAAATTACGCACAATCCGTAGGGGCGACCTGCGGTCGCCCGTCAATTCGTAGCAAATTAAAAACGGGCGAACACAGTTCGCCCCTACGGTATAATATAAAAATATAATTGCTTCTACCCGTTGATTTGTTGTGATTTAACGGCGGCAGCAAGCCACCGCCCTACCCCGTCGTCGTTTGCTTCGCAAACTCTCCGATTATAGACTTCTTTTGACAAGGCTTCGCCTTGCAAAAGATTTTGGGGGTTCGAATCCAATACAATCACATAAAGAAAGACAGGCAACAAAAGTTACCTGTCTTTCTTGGCGCGCTGCAAGGGACTCGGCTCACTTCGTTCGCCCCTTTGTTTGCTTCGCAAACTCTCCGATTATAGACTTCTTTTGTCAAGGCTTTGCCTTGCAAAAGATTTTGGGGGTTCGAATCCAATACAATCACATAAAGAAAGACAGGCAACAAAAGTTACCTGTCTTTCTTGGCGCGCTGCAAGGGATTCGAACCCCTGACCTTTTGGTTCGTAGCCAAACACTCTATCCAGCTGAGCTAGCAGCGCATATTTTTTTGTGCCCGATTATATTATCACTATTTCAACAAAAAGTCAACCGAATTTTGAAAATATTATGTAATAAAAATAATTTATTTTTTTGCTTTTTTATGTTATATTATATACGGTTAAAATTATAGCTAAAAATGATAAGTGTAAAAGAGATGTTTTTACTTATGGAAAAGAGATATGATGTTCTTATCGTAGGCAGCGGTGTCGGCGGTCTTTATACCGCACTTTCGCTTCCCGAAAATGTTTCGGTGCTTGTCCTTTCAAAAAAATCGGACACGCTCTCAAACAGTAATTTGGCGCAGGGCGGTGTTGCTGCCGTTTTGAGCTTTGAAAATGACAGCTTTGACCTTCACTACGAGGACACTATGATTGCAGGCAGCCGTGAAAACGATCCCGACGCAGTCAATGTGCTTGTTCACGAGGGTCCCGATGATGTTCGCAAAATTATGCAATACGGCGTTGATTTTGATAAAAATCCCGACGGTACGGTGCAGAAAACCCTTGAGGGCGGTCATTGTCGCAGAAGAATTGTGCATCACAGGGATACCACAGGTGCGGAAATTGTCAAAAAGTTGCTTGAAGAGGTACACAGAAGAAAAAATATTACGCAAGTTCCGAACTCGCTTGTTTACAAGCTTGAAAAGGTTAAAAGCGGTTTTTGTGCGGATATTCTCGACGAAAACGGAAATCCTTTCAGTGTATTTGCCGATTACTGCGTGCTTGCAACGGGCGGTATAGGCAGAGTTTACAAGTACACCACAAACCCCGCCGTTGCAACAGGTGACGGAATACGCCTTGCTTATGAATTGGGCGCTGCGATAAAGCATTTGAGCTATGTTCAGTTCCACCCGACAGCTTTCAACGGACCCGATAGAGAGCAGTTCCTTATAAGCGAAGCTGTCAGAGGCGAGGGCGCATATCTTCTCAACTGCAATAAGGAGAGATTTATGCACCGCTATGACGACCGTCTTGAATTAGCTCCGAGAGATGTCGTTTCAAGGGCGATTATCCTTGAGAGCAGAAAGACGGGAAGCAATAATTTCTATCTTGATATAACATATAAGGACAGCGATTTTGTCAGAAACCGTTTTCCCGGAATTTACGCAGGCTGTCTTGAACACGGCGTTGATATTACAAAGGATTTAATTCCGATATTCCCCTGTCAGCACTATCTTATGGGCGGTATCGACGTTTCACTTGAGGCGAGAACAACCGTTTCAAGGCTCTATGCTGTCGGCGAATGCTCGCACACGGGAGTTCACGGCAAAAACAGACTTGCAAGCAACTCCTTGCTTGAGGCTTTGGTTTTCGGCAGACGTGCCGCAGAGGATATTACAAAATGTATCAACGCAGGTTTTTCTCACGTTACGGTCGAGGATAAGCAGCTTGATGTTTCGGGCGCACCGATGCCAAAGGGACTTCGTACGGAGATACGCTCGATTATGCAGAGAGCATATTTTGTTATTCCCGATATGGACGCTGTTCACACGGGGCTTAAAAAGGTTGATAAAATTCTTGCCCGTCTTAAAAACGGCAAGTTTGCGATTACCCCCGACTACTGTGAGGCATTGAGCCTTGCAAGTGTTGCTCACATAATATTAAAGGAGGTTGACGAGGGATGAACATTCCGCAGTTTTACATTGACGAAATAATCCTTTCGGCACTTAAAGAGGATATTAACTATATTGACGTTGCTACGGATTATCTTATTGACGAAAATCAGCGTAACGACGCATATTTTGTTTCAAAGGCAGACGGCGTGCTTTGCGGTCTTGAGGTTGCAATGAGAGTTTTTGAGCTTCTTGACGACACGTTTGAGTGCAAGACTTATTTCAAGGACGGCGACGAAATCAAAAAGGGCGACCTAATCGCAGAGTTTTCGGGCAAAACCGTTCTTTTGTTAAAGGGCGAGCGCACAGCATTAAATCTTCTTCAGCATATGTCGGGAATTGCAACTGCCACGAACAGACTTGTTAAGCTCTGCGAGGGTACAAACGCTCAAATTACAGACACGAGAAAAACTTTGCCGTCCATCAGAGCACTTCAGAAATATGCGGTTACCTGCGGCGGAGGCAAAAATCATCGCTTCAATCTTTCGGACTGCGCTATGCTCAAAGACAACCACATTGACGCAGGCGGCGGAATTATAAACGCTGTCAACACTCTCAGGAGCAAAATCGGTCACACCACAAAGATTGAGGTTGAAACGAGAAATCTTGACGAGGTTCGTCAGGCGGTTGAGGTCGGTGCGGATATTATTATGCTCGACAATATGACAAACGATATGATGCGTGAAGCTGTCAAGATTATCGACGGCAGAGCGAAAACCGAGGCTTCGGGCGGAATTACCGACGAAACCATCAGAGATGTTGCGGGAACGGGCGTTGATATTATTTCCGTCGGTGCAATCACTCACTCAGTCAAGGCATTTGATATTTCAATGAAAATGAAATAATTAAAGAGCAAAAAATTTGAGCCTTTCGGAAATTCCGAAAGGCTCTTTTAGTTTGTTAAGCTATATTATTTTTTGATTTCTTTTTTATCTTTCTTATCTTTCTTTTCAGCCTTGAGCTTAGCTTCTTTCTTAGCCTTCTTTTCAGCTTTAAGCTTTGCGGTCAAAGCGTCCTCTTCGGCTTTAAGACGCTCAAGCTCTGCCTTGTCATTAGCAAGCTTTGCCTCATGACGAGCCTTAGCCTCATCATAAATGAATTCAATTTCCTCAAGATGAGTGTAATTTTCCTGCTGGCTTACAAGCTTTTCAGCGTAGATATAAGGCTTCGCAGCTCTGCCGTAGCGAGCGTGCATATCCATCTCGATTTTTTCTTTCTTGAGGATAACCTTTTTCTCAGCCAAAACAGCCTTGATTTCGCCCTTAATTTTCTTAACCTCGTCTTTATCCTCGTTCTTCTTTGCCTCTGTGAGCATTTCGTTGAACTCACGAAGCTTCATCTCACAAGCATCCTCTTTCTCGAACAATTCATCAAGAGTTGTAAAGTCGGGAGCTTCAAGAACCTCTCCGTTAGAGTAATATTCCTTGATAGCTCTGCAAGAGTCAATTCTCTTCTTGGCAATTTCAATAGCGAACTTGCGATACTCTCTTTCCTCGTGAGTGCTCTTGGGCATTGCCTTAGCCTGACGGAGCTCCTTCATAACGCCGCTGAGATCCTGCTCAAGCAAAGCGGAAAGTCCGCCGTCAAGAACGGCTCTGTTAGCCTCAAGCTGCATTTTGTAGAACGGAGTTTCGAACTTGTCCAGCTCTGCGCAAACAAGCTTTGAAATTTCAATTTCCTCATTGCGTTCAAGAACAGCCTTGTACGCCTTTTTAGCAGCCTTTTTCTGTACCTTGTCCTTAATCGACTTGTAGTCACGGGTAGCCTTCTGCGGCTTCTCGTTAACAAGTGTCTTAGCTTCTCTGATTATATCAACCGCTTCGACAAGGTTGCCGTCATCAAGCACGCCGTTTGCGTAGTCCTCAAACAAGGCTCTGATTTTAAGAATACGAACGATAGCCTTCTGATGTCTCTCGTCGAGGTCATAGAAGAAGTATGGAACAACGTTCATAAATGCACCGACAGCAGCCATGATGATCATAACAGTCATCATATCATAGAGAAGTCCGGGCTGTCCCTTATCAACGTCAAGAATATCAAACGGCTTTGCATAACCGTTGTTGTCGTGAACGCCGTAAGCCTTCTGAATGAACGGAACAACAGAAGATGTGAGAAGTGTTACGATATTACCGATTGTGGTAACCGCAGCGAACATACCGTCAATTCTCTCTCCCGAACGGTACTGCTGATAGTCACGAATATCCGCCTGAATAGCCGGAGTTGTAATCTGCTCAAACGCACCGACAAGCCAGTTGAGGTAAACGCAGGCGAACAGCCACCAAATGTTACGCATACCCATAAGCATTGCCGCAATGAACAATACGTTAAACATATTTACGCCGATAAGCACCTTTTTCTTACCCCATTTTCTGATACAGATCGGAGCAAGCAGCATTCCCCAAAGGGAAGCGTTACCGGTAAGCGTACTGATAAGGGCGTACGTTGTACCGTTACAGGTATGACCGTATGTGTATGACCACTGGAGGATTGCGCCGTAAGCACTCTCCAAGAAGCCGAGCCAGCCTGCGCAAGCGATGATCCAGAAATATTTGTTCTTTGCAACCTCACGGAGTGAATCCATAAAGCTGATTTGAATTGTATGTGTTTTAGCCTGAACGATTTTCTCCTCGGTATTTGCATAAACGATAATTGTAAGAGCAATACCGATAAGTGCGAATACGGGATAAGAGTATCTGTAAACTCTGATATCATAAAGGTCGTCGTTTGAAACGATCTGTGCAATAATCGGAAGTACGATATTAACGATTGACGGAGCAAGTGAATAAACAACCGACTTGATTGCAAGCACGTCCGTTCTCTCCTGAGTGTTCGGAGAAAGAACGTGAATAAGGTTTGTATATGCGTCGTTGAAGAAGTTGAAGAAGAACTGCAACAGCAGGCTGAACAGCAATACCATTGCACACTTGATTACATAGCCTGCTTCTTTTCCGAAAAGCATATTCGGGAAAAGAGTGTACATATATTCATACGGGAACCAGACGTATGCAATAGCAATCAACGCCGTGGGAATACCCATTGAAAGAATGTACGGTCTGTACTTACCGCCCTTACCTCTTGTGTTGTCGATAATATTCGCTCTGATACCCGTCAAAGGAATATTGGCAATGGTTGAAATCAAATAGAGTATGTACATATCCGTAGGAGATACGCCGATAGCTCCGCCGACAACCATGTTCTGAGTTGTGACAAGAAGTGTTGTACCGAGTGTGATAATGAAATACGCACCGATACCGCCGCCTGCGTAAGCGGCAATTTCCTTGTAGGTCATATAGCGACCTAATTTAGGGACTTTCCAGTAGGTCTTAACGTCACTGACTGCTCCCTTTACTTTTTGAGACAAATCCATTTTTTAATATTGGCCCCCTATACTATATTGGTGTCTTACGTTTTGTCTTGCTTTCCCAACAAGGCAGTAACGTTAATATTATACCATAGATAAACAAGCTTTACAATCAAACATATTTTACATATTTTAGGTAAAATATATGTTTGATTTGCACAGTAAAATAGGTTATACTGTTGTTTAATGAACAGTTTGTCCCGTGCTTGAGGGAAAAGGAGATTAAAATTATGGTGTTTTATGCAAAAGACTTCGGCATTCTTCCCGACTCGGAAACAGCCGAAAAACTCGATAAGGTATTTTCCGAGATGGCAAAAACAGATGATGAAAAAACGCTTGTTTTTGAAAAGGGCGTTTACCGCATCGACCTCGACAACTGCAAAACGAGAACGCTCTACATAACCAACACCGTCGGCGACAAGGAGTTTTCCGAAAAAGAAGAGGAAAAGCCTCATAAGTCCAAGGTGGGAATGTATCTTAACGGCATAAAAAACCTTACAATAGAGGGTAACGGCTCAACGTTTTTAACAGACGGTCACTGCACGAATATCGCACTCGAAAACTGCGAAAATATCACTATTGACGGCATTGAGCTTGACACGGTAAACCCTCCGCTTCACGAAATGACGGTTGTGGAGAAAAAGGGCGGCAGCGTTGTTTTCTCTCTCGATAAAAATTGCAAATATGTAAACGAAAACGGCATATTTTACTTTGTCGGCAAGAATTACAAGCACAAGTTTTACAATAAATTTGTCTATTCGAGTCCTGCGCTTGTCAGGGCGGACGACCCCGACCATATGGAAAGAGTGCTTTCTCCGTTTGCGGGAGCTCGCTCTTTCAAGGAAATCGAGCCTTATAAATTCAAGGCAAAATATTTTTCCGCAAAGAAATTCAAGTCGGGCGACAAGTATTATCTCTTTGATTTAAGACGTGAAAATGTCGGAATTTTCGTAAATTCCTGTAAGAATTTCACATTGAAAAATTCAGCGCAGAGATACAACTGCTCACTCGCTCTCGTCTGCCAAAAGACCGAAAACATAACGGTTGACAACGTCGATTTCTCTCCGAAGCCCGAGTCGGGAAAGCTTCTTTGCTCGATTGCCGATTTTATGCAAATTTGTATGTGCAAGGGTCAGGTCAGCGTTACAAACAGCAATTTCTGCGGTGCGAGCGACGACGCAATAAACGTGCACGGTATTCATATGTATATCAAAAAGATTGACGGCAACACTCTTACGCTCAAATTCAAGCATCCGCAAACCCACGCATTCAATCCGTTCTTTGACGGCGATGATATTGAATATGTTGACCGCTTCACCCTTGAATGTATGGGCAAGGCGAAAATTCTTACTTCGAAGCTCATAAGCGAGCACACGGTTGAAATTACCGTTGACTCGACTCTCGGCGCAAAAGAGGGAATGGTCATTGAGGACGTTACGCTCTGTCCCGATTTTTACTACGCCGGAAACACTATAAACAGAATTACTACAAGGGGCATACTTGTTACGACAAGAGGCAAGGTTGTAATTGAAAACAACAAGTTTATCAATACAAATATGGCGGCTATTCTCATTTCCGACGATGCAAAGAGCTGGTACGAAAGCGGTCCTTGCAAGGATGTAACAATCAGAAACAACTACTTCGGCGAATGTTACGCACATTTCCTGTCTGTCTTACCCGAAAACGGCAAAAATAAAAATCAGGTTCATAAGAACATTACCGTTGAGGGCAACACATTTGAGGCAAAGCACGACAAGGGAATTTCTCTTAAAGGTGCGGAAAATATCACGATAAAAAACAATAAAATCATCTCTTCAAAAAAGAAAAATCACTTTGTAAAAGCCGTAAATTGCAAAAATCTTGTTATTGAGCAATAAAATTTACAAAAAAACTGTTTATTTCTTAATTTCAAAGTATTATAATAAGCTGATTTTCAGGAGAGGAGCTTTTTATGCCTAAAAAACAGCAGATGAAAAAGACAAGCACGACCCATTTCGGAATTCAGCGTAAAATCGTAGCGAATATGACTGCGGAGAGCTGGGAGACAATACCGCACGTAACCTATAACTATGAGCCCGACGTGACGGAGTTTATGATTGAGTATCAAAGACTCAACGAGAACTGCGCTCCCGAGGACAAGATAACACTTAATACTCTTATGCTCAAAATTATAGTAGAGGGTCTAAAGGCAGATCCTGCCATGAATGCGCATATTGACTTTGACCGCAAGCTTGTCAGAGGCGAAATACACACCTTTGAGGATATAAATATTTCAATGCCGATGGTACTCCCCAACGGCGAAATGATGACGATAAATCTCCACAACTTTGAAAATAAGAATTTGAATCAGATGGCGGACTACATTAAGGACGTCAACCGCCGTGTCGCAAACACAAATCTTAACGAGGTTATGTTCGACGTTTCACTCGACAACACCCTCACAGCATTAAGGCACGGAAAAATCAAGCAGACTATCTACCGCCTTATCGGCTCAAAGACAGGTAAGCACAGGGTCAAGACTCTTTCGGGCAAGGCGAAAAAGGAATATGAGGCTATCCCCGAAAAGGACAGGCTTACAAAGAGAGACATCGAGCAGGGCACAATTACCGTTTCAAATATAGGCTCGACCTACCGTCAGCAGAGAGGCGAAACGTGCTTGCTTGAAATCGTACCGCCGCAGGTTTGCGCCATTGCACTCGGTGCTGTTCAGGATAAGCCCGTTGTTATCGTAAACGAAAACGGCGAAAAGGAAATCGCTATACGTCAGGTTATGCCGCTTTGCATTGCCTTTGACCACAGGGCACTTGACTTCGGAGAGATTGTTCCGTTCATAAAGCGACTTGACGAAATCTTTGAAGCACCCGAAATTATCCACACCTGGAGAGACGGCGGAACAGACGATATAGATATGGAAGAAATCAAGGTTGAGCGTGAAGAGCGTGAGGCTAAATACGAGCAGTCTAAGGAACGTGAAAAGGCTCGCAAGGAAGCAGAGGACAAGGCGAGAAAGGCTCAGCGTGAGGCTGAAAAGGCGGAGCGTGATGCCGAAAAAGCACAAAAAGAAGCTGCCGAAAAGGCACTCAAGGCTCAAAAGGATGCCGAAGAAAAAGCACGCAGGGAAGCCGAACGTCTTGAAAAGGAAAAGAAGGACGCCGAGGAAAGGGCAAAGAGAGAAGCCGAGAAAGCCGAAAAGGACAAAAAGGATGCCGAGGAGAAGGCTCTCAAGGAACAGCTCAAGGCAGAAAAGGCTCAAAAGGACGCAGAGGAGAAGGCGAAGAGAGAAGCTGAAAAAGCGGCACAAAAAGAGGCGGATAAAGCTCGCAAGGAAGCCGAAAAAGCTCAAAAAGAAGCTGAAAAAGCCGAAGAAAAAGCAAGAAAAGAAGCCGAGAAGGCTCAAAAAGACGCCGAAAAAGAGTCTAAAATACAGCTCGAAATCAAAAAGGCTCAAAAGGACGCCGAGGAAGCCGTTAAAAGAGCAGAGGAAGCTAAAAAGAAAGCTCTCAAAGCGAAAAAGGATGCAGAAAATATCAATTGATAAAATCGGCATAAGTAAGTATAAAGTGACAGCCACTCAAAATAATATGAGTGGCTGTTTTTGTTTAGCTTTATAATTGCTTTTATTCCGTTGTTCTTTCGTGGCGGTTGTTATATACGAACATTAAAACAGCTGCGAGGATTATCACGGCGTAGCCGACGAAGCTCATTAAATCGGGCACTTGCTTGAACACAAGGTAGCCGATAGCCGAGGTAAAAAGTATCTGCGAATAATCGTAAACCGATATTTCCCTTGCAGGCGCATAGGAGTATGCCGCAGTTATGGTAAACTGTCCGCCTGCCGCACCTGCACCGGCAAGGATAAGATAAATCCACTGCTTAACGCTCATAGGCTCGTAATCGGCAATGAGAAACGGCAGCAGAACGACCACCGAAAACGCCGAAAAGAAGAAAACTATAAACGGACCCTTTGCGCCCGCTTCGCTTGCTTTTCTGATAAAAGCATAGGCTGCACCCGCACCTATTCCGCCCAACAAGCCCATAAGCGACGGAAAAAGCTCTGAATTACCCATTGAAGGCTTGACTATCAGCATACTTCCCAAAAACGCTGTTGTTATTGCTCCCAGCTGAAACGGAGTTGCCTTTTCCTTTAGCACAAAAATACTGAATACAATCGCAAAAAACGGCGACATTTTATTGAGTATCGAAGCGTCGGCAAGCACAAGGCGGTCTATCGCATAGAAGTTGCAAACAAGTCCGATTGTTCCTGCGACAGAGCGAAGCAGTAAATATTTATATGACCGCTTCGGTGCTTTGAACACACTCGGGTCCTTTAATAAAACAGCTAGTGCAAACAGCATTGCGACGGCGTTTCTGAAAAATGCTTTTTGAAATGTGGGCAAATCCCCTGCAAGATGCACAAAGGTCATCATAAGTGCAAACGAAAATGCCGACGTTATCATAAGTAAAATGCCCTTATGCTTGTTTTTCAAAACATCACCGCCTTTATCATTTTTAAGAGGATTGTCCCCTGCCGCTTTATATATCCAAAATAAGCTCGACGGGACAATGGTCACTTCCGAAAATCTCCTGATGAATAGATGCGCCGACAAGATTTTTTTCAAGCTTTTTCGAAGCTATGAAATAGTCGATACGCCACCCTACGTTCTTATCCCTTGCGTGGAAACGGTATGACCACCAAGAGTATTCGTTCTCCGCATCGGGATAAAAATATCTGAACGTGTCGATAAATCCGCAGTCGAGCATCGTTGTCATTTTTTCTCTTTCCTCGGGAGTAAAGCCGGGATTTTTCGTGTTCGTTTTCGGATTTTTAAGGTCTATTTCCTTATGTGCCACATTCAAGTCGCCGCAGAAAACAACAGGCTTTTTCTTTTCAAGCTCCAACACATATTCTCTGAATTTATCCTCCCACGACATACGGTATTCAAGCCTTTTAAGCCCGTCCTGCGAGTTCGGAGTGTAGCAGGTTATAAAATAGAATTTTTCAAATTCAAGCGTTATAACTCTGCCCTCATTATCGTAAAAAGGCTGTTTAATTCCGTATTCTACGCCGATAGGCTCGTCCTTTGAAAATATCGCCGTACCCGAATAGCCCTTTTTCTCGGCATAATTCCAATAACAATGATAGCCCTCGGGGGAAAAATCTATTTGTCCCTGCTGAACCTTTGTTTCCTGCAAGCAAAATACATCTGCGTCAAGGCTGTTGAACGCCGTCATAAAATCCTTGTTCATAACAGCTCTTATTCCGTTTACATTCCAAGAAATAAATTTTTTCATATTGTTTTTCTCTCCTGAATTTTTCTGCTTAAAAGTATACCACATTATCGGACAAGGCTCAATAAAATATATTGTTATTTTATTGACATTGTATTGTAAAGAAGGTAAAATACAAAATGTTCGCAAATAAACACGCATAGTTTATGAAAAGAGCTTTATTATGAATAATAAAACAAATACCGCCGCAAACGTTGAAGCCGACAGATCCTTATGGAGCATATTTGCAAAAGCCGTCGGGTTAATTATGGGCGTGGCGATAGCGTATATTGTGCTTTATATGGCATATAAGGACGGCACAACCTATTATCAAACCCCATCCTACACCAATCCGAGTATGGACGCATTTTCTCCGACGCTTGTTCCCTCGACGGCTCCGAACAGCCCGAACGTCATTATTGTTCCGAGCGGCGAAAATGATATACCTCATATCGATTTGACGAAAACGCCTCAGACCAAAGAGGAAATTGTCGAATACTACAAGGGTGCAAATTACAAGGTTAAAACGCAGGCGAAGAGCGTTACAAGGACATACAACAAGGTTTCAAACTACAACAATGTTCTCGAAACGGGCAGCAATCCCATTCTTTCAAGGATAGGCAAGGCTGTTATGGGAAAATTCCTTACGGAAAGCCTTGAGCCGAAAACTTTTACGGGACAAAATGAAATAGCAGGTGCTTTTCCGCCGCCGAACTCGGTATGCGGACTTACTGCGGATGAGGTTGAGTCCGCAACGTGCACCGATAAGGGCAATTTTTTCGAGCTTGAAATACATATGCTCCCCGAGGTTGACCCCGTAAACGGCAAGGGCACGGGTGCGGTAAGCACCGTAATCACAAAAAAGGAAATTACCGATGCGGTTGAGGGATATGTTGAAATATCCGACATTCGCTGCGAATATGAAAACGTATATTTGATTGCAAACGTCGATAAAAGCACGGGCGATATTACAGAGCTTTATGTAAATATGCCGTTGTATCTCAACCTGTCGGCTCTCGGCATGAACTGTAAGGTCGGCTTATGCTTTGAGGACAAATATACGGTTAAATGGTAAAAGAGAGGATTCGGAAATGAGCAAAAACCCTTTGTTTGACAAAATCAAATATTTTATTATAGATATGGACGGCACATTTTATCTTGACGGCAACCTTATTGACGGCTCGCTTGATTTTCTTGAAAAGGCAAAGAGTGTCGGAAAAGATTTCTGCTTTTTCACAAACAATTCATCTAATAATGTTGAGGTTTGCAAGGCTAAGCTTCACAATATGGGTTGCGAGGTTACAGACGATAAAATCGTAATTTCCTCACACGTTACAATTTCCCACCTTAAAAAGAATTATCCGAATGCTTCGGTTTATCTTTTGGGTAATGAAAGACTTACGGCTGATTTTGTAAACGCAGGAATTTGTCTTGATGATGAAAACCCCGATATTGTGGTTTTGGGCTTCGATACAACCCTCACTTATGAAAAAATCAGAAAAGCCTGCAAGTTTATCGCAGAGGGCAAAAAGTACATTGCCACGCACCCCGATTTTAACTGCCCGACGGCAGACGGCTTTATGCCCGACACAGGCTCGATGATGGCTATGTTCAAGGCTTCGACAGGCAAAGACCCCGAGGTTATGGGCAAGCCGCACGCTCACACGGTCGAATATCTTACGGAAAAGCTCGGCTGTGAAAAGGAGGAGCTTTGCTTTATCGGCGACAGGCTTGAAACCGACATTGCAATAGGTATGGACAACGGCGTAACCTCGGTGCTTGTGCTCACGGGCGTTACCGATTTGGACTTATACGAAAAGAGTGATATTAAAGCCTCGTTTGTGGCAAAATCCTTAAAGGCATTATCGAAAGAATTATAAAAATTACGGAGATACTCATTTTATTGAGCGTCTCCGTTTTTGTTTATTCGAGAGGGATTTTTTTAATCTCCGTTCCTGTATAATAGTGCGTTAAAATGGTCTTGTAATCGCTGCCGTTTCGTGCCATATAATCAGCCCCGTACTGGCTCATTCCGATAAGATGACCGTATCCCGAAACATTAAAAGTGAAATTACCGTTTGAGTATTCCACCGAAAACGCAGGACTTCTCAATGAAAACAGTTGCCGTGTTTTTGCTCCCGTCAGCGTTTTCGAGCCTATTGTAATATTTTTTACCGCCCCTGCCTCGGTTCTTTCGATATTCCCTATCCAAGCGGACGGGTCGTCGCCGAGTTGTATATCATTTTCGCTCGAAAGAGCCTGACGAAACTGCTCCGTATTCAAAACAACTGTTGATGAACAATCGGGCGACAGCTTATCCCCCGAGGACACGACCGACACAAGATACGGCAACTCCCCTCCCCATATATCCGAAGCATTTTCGGTTTTTCCCGTACTTATCGCACAGTATGCCGCTACAATCGGCTCAGAATTATACGTTACCGCCTCGCCTGCTACCTCGCTTACGGCAGAGAGGATTTTTTCGTGGTAACGCTCGTATTTGTCGCCCCATTTTTCCTTTTGCTGTTCTTCGCTCAAATATCCCTGATGCTTTTTCGGGTCGTCCGAAATATCCGCACCGCCGAGCGAGGAATCGGGATTTTTACGAAGCCTTACAAGGTTTGTATATGCCGCAACCGCCTGTGCCTTCAATGCTTCCTCGTGATATGTTGCAGGCATTTCACTCGCAACACAGCCGACAAGGTATTCCGTGACGGAAGCGGTCATAATATTTCCGTCTGCCTTTGCCATAACCCTTACCGTGTCCGATTTTTCGGCGTTCGACTCTCCGCTCTTTTCAAAAATCGGCATTGAAAAGGTGTTCTTAACATTATTTGCCGAAAATTCCGACAAATCAAGCGCCGCCACAGGGACAACTATCATTGCAATCAGTAGAGCAAGTACAAAAATCACAGGTCTTTTCATTTAATTCCCTCCGTTTATAATTCTTTGGTTTTCGTTGACTTTACGGCTGTTTTGATATACAATATAATATCAATTAAAATGAATAATTGTGTCTTAATATATATTTAATCAACAAGGAGGCTCGGAAATGTCCGAATTTATCTCATCTATCTCCGACAGTACTATTCACAGTTTATGCGATGAATTGCTAAAAAATAACAGCATACAGCCGGAAGATTATAAAAGATTTGACGTCAAAAAGGGCTTGAGAAATTCCGATGGCACCGGCGTTATGGCAGGTCTTACAAAAATCTGCTCGGTTGAGGGCTACTACATAGACGACGGCGAAAGAGTGCCGAGAGAGGGCAGACTTTTTTACCGTGGAATAAATATGAGCGATATTGTCAAAAACTGCAAGCAGGAAAACCGCTTCGGCTTTGAAGAGGTCGTTTGGCTTTTGCTCTTCGGCGATTTACCGACAAAGGAGCAGCTTGACGCTTTCACTTCCGTTCTCGCTCAGGCAAGAGAGCTGCCCGACGAATTTATCGAGGATATTATTATGAAAGCGCCGTCAAGGGATATTATGAACAAGGTCGCAAGCTCCGTTCTCGGTCTTTACACCTTTGACGAAAATCCCGACGACACCTCGCTTGAAAATGTGCTTCGTCAGTCAATTCAGCTCATTGCTCAAATCCCTATGCTTATGTCTTACGCATATCAGGCAAAGCGCAGAGCGTTCGACCACAAGAGTATGTACATTCATCAAAACAAGCTCGACTACACTATGGCGGAGTCGATTTTAGGCTCTATCCGTTCGGACAGAAAATTTTCGGACGCCGAAGCAAAGCTTCTTGATACATGTATGATTATCCATGCAGACCACGGCGGCGGTAACAACTCGGCATTTACGACACGCTGCATAACCTCGACGGGCACGGACACCTATTCCGCCATTGCGGCAAGTATCGGCTCACTTAAAGGACCTAAGCACGGCGGTGCAAACATTCGTGTTCACAGAATGCTTGAGGATATTAAGGCAAACGTCAAAAACACAGCAGACGAGGGTCAAATTGCGGATTATCTTACAAAGGTTATCAAAAAAGAGGCAGGCGACGGCTCGGGGCTTATTTACGGTATGGGACACGCTGTTTACACCCTTTCCGACCCGAGAGCAAAGCTCTTAAAGCAGGATGCGGCTAAATATTCAAAAGAGTTCGGCTACGAAGAAGATTTCCGTATACTCGACACAATCGAGAGAGTTACTCCCGAGCTTTTCTGCAAGTACAAAGGTATTAAGAAAAAGATTTGTGCGAATGTCGATTTGTATTCCGGACTTATATATTCAATGCTCAACATTCCCGAGGAACTTTTCACACCGCTGTTTATGGCTTCAAGGTCCGCAGGTTGGTGCGCTCACAGAATGGAAGAGCTTTATTCGGGCGGAAAGATAATGCGACCTGCATATAAGAGCGTTTCTCTGCCGAGAGACTTCGTTCCGCTTGCGGAGAGAACAGATAATCATAAGGTTCAAAACGAATACATACCCAGCGAAGAAAGATAATTACGAAAGAGGCTTAAAAATGAGTTCAAAATCATCAAAAAAGAACATTAGCTTTAAGGCGATATACGCTGTTCTCGGCGTTGCACTCGCTTGTTTGATACCGATAAGAATTTATCAGCTTGTATGTCTTAACGAGAGAGATTCAAGCGGTTTTTTCGCAAGAATAAACGCAAGTGTTAATATTTTTTACGCTCTCGCAGTTGTCTTTGCGGTTGCATTGTTCGTGCTTGTTACGCTTTCAAACAAGGTCACGGCTTCAAAGTCCGTGAGAGGCAAATCGAAATCACTCCTAATCGGCTCGGCACTACTTGCGCTCGGACTTGCGTATGACACGGGCATTTGCCTCGGTTCGTTTATAAAATCCGTCACAAGCTACGGCGCAGGCTCAAACGTAATGGCATATCTTTTCTCAAACGGTATGTTTGCGTTATTCTTCGAAGCTCTTTTCGGCTTGTGCGCTTCTATTTATTTCATACTCTTTGCCCTCTATTACAATGACGGCAAGGGCAATTTTTCAGACTACAAATTCCTCGCCTTGACTCCCCTCTTCTGGGCAATGTTCAAGACGGTTTACAGATTTATGACAAAAATCAGCTTTACGGTATTGGCTGACCTTATGCTCGAATTGGCTATGCTTATATTTATGATGCTTTTCTTTATGTCATTTGCAAGAATAAGCTCTCAGGTTTGCCAAAAGTACGAAATGCGTAAGGCTATGCGCTACGGTCTGATTGCGGCAATGTTTGCGCTTGTAATCGGCATATCAAGACTTGCTGTTACGGTTTGCGGACTTTCGTCTACGCTTCCGACGGGCTTCCCGTTATCACTTACCGATTTAACATTCGGCATTTTTGCAATCATCTACGTTGCCGCTTGCTCAAAATCGGGCAGAAGCGCAAGCGAGGACGACTTGCTCGCCGATAACGACGAAACGCCGTCAAAGGATACGGTTGACGAAGATTTCCTCAATAACTGACGGCAGGTACAAATATGTTTTTACAGAATGTTGCGGTTGCGGCAAAGCAGGTGGCAATTCTCTATATAATAGTTGCCGTCGGCTTTATCTGCGACAGGACGAAGCTTTTTACAGAAAAGGCTTCAAGGCTTACAAACGACCTGCTTTTCTATATAGTTGCCCCTGCGATAATCATCACTTCGTTCACAGCAATGGAGCTGACAGACGAAAATTGGCACAATCTTCTTATGTCCTTTCTCTGCGGAACAATTTTCCACATTATCGCAATTATCATCTCTCTGCCGTTTTTCAGACACGGCGTTGAGGACTCGATAAGGGTATATAAATTCGCCTGCGTTTACGGTAACGTCGGCTATATGGTTCTTCCGCTTGCGGCGGCTGTACTCGGTAACGAGGGCGTGTTCTTCTGCTCGGGCGTGCTTATCCCGTTCAATATTTTTTCGTTTACGCACGGCGTTTATCTTATGAAAAAGAGCGAAAACGGAAAGTCGCCGATAAGCTTGAAATCACTTATATTTAATCCCGGTATTATCTCGGTCATAATCGGACTTCCGATTTATCTTTTGGAGCTTCGCCTTCCCGATGTAATACTCACACCTGTCGAATACATTGCAAGCCTCAACACACCTCTTGCAATGCTTATGTTCGGCACATATCTTTCAAATACCGACCTTAAAAAGATGTTCTTGCGCCGTGAAGCATATCTTGTGGCGTTGCTGAAATTGATAGTGATGCCGCTTATTTCCTTTGGCATATTCAGACTTATGGGTATCTCGGGCACATTGCTCACGGCTCTTATTCTTTCAGCCTCGGCACCGACTGCCAACAATACGGTAATGTTTTCCACAAAGTACGGCAGAGATAACGGTGCGGCTTCGCAGACTGTTGCAATCGTAAGCTTTATCTCGATTATCACAATGCCGATTATGATAGCACTTTCGCAAAATTTCTAACGAAAGATTTTGATTTTATGATAATAGACGATTTTAATCTAAACCGCCGTGAGAGTGACGCTCTGCGGTCATATGCAAAGCACAATACGTTTCCGCAGACATTTCTTGTCGAGGGCGGAACGCTTGAAGAAAGGGTAAAATTTGCCCGTTTCCTTGCGAATATGATTGTCTGCAAGGGCGAAGGTGAAAAGCCTTGCGGTATTTGCCCTGCCTGTGTGAAATGCAGAGCGAACGCAAATCCCGACATAAAGCAATACGGCGAAGAAAAAGAAAATTACACCTTTAAAGTCGAGCTTTCACGACAGATAAAGCAAGACGCTTTTGTTATCCCGAACGACTCCGACAAAAAGGTTTATATAATAACCGAGGCGCAGAATATGAATGAGTCCTCTGAAAATGCGTTGCTTAAAATTCTTGAAGAGCCGCCGCATTTCGATTATTTCATATTAACCTGTACCTCAAAGAGTGCAATGCTTGACACGATAATTTCAAGGGCGTCGCTGATAAGTCTCTCGCAGACAGATGAGGTCTATTCCGAAAAGTGCGTTGAACTCGCAAAGGCTATTGCGATTGCCGTCTGTGCCGACACGGAAGCGGAGCTTTTAAAAGAGCTTTCTCCCCTCGCAGGCGACAAAAACAGCTTTCTTGAAACGCTGTCGGTGCTTACAAGGATATTTACCGATGCGCTCATCTTCAAGCAAACGGGTATTAACAATTCGGAGTTTTCCGACGCAACGAACGCCCTTTGCGGAAAGCTCTCGGCAGGCAAGCTCTACTCTCTGACGGCGGTTACGGGCGAGCTTGTCAGATTATTCAAACAAAACGCAAATTATAATTTACTCATAACCGCAATGAGCGAACGCTTACGCTCGGCGGTAGGCAAATAAAGGAGAAATATATGGCAGAAATAGTCGGTATAAAATTTAAGGACGTAGGAAAGGTTTACTACTTCGGTCCGAACGGTATGACCTTTCAAAAAGGAGATAAGGCAATAGTCGAAACCGCAAGAGGTCTTGAATGCGGCGAGGTTGCAACGGAAAACAGCGATGTTCCCGACGAAAGCATCGTAGCACCCTTGAAGCCTGTTATCAGGCACGCAACAAAAGAGGATTTGGCGACCGTTGAGCAGAATAAAGAAAAAGAGAAAAAAGCTTTCCAAATCTGTGAGGAGAAAATTGCTCATCACGGACTTGATATGAAGCTTGTGGACGTCGAATATACTTTTGATTCAAGCAAAATTCTTTTCTATTTTACCGCAGACGGCAGAGTTGATTTCCGTGAACTTGTAAAAGACCTTGCCGGAATTTTCAGAACAAGAATTGAATTGAGGCAAATCGGCGTCAGAGACGGTGCAAAGAAGCTCGGCGGCTTCGGAATATGCGGCAGACCTTTCTGTTGTAACACCTTCCTCGGCGAGTTCCAACCCGTTTCGATCAAGATGGCAAAGGAACAGGGTATGTCATTAAACCCCGTTAAAATCAGCGGAACGTGCGGCAGACTTATGTGCTGTCTTAAATATGAGCAGGACACATACGAGCACCTTTTACGCCACACCCCGAAGGTCGGAGCAATTGTCGAGACTGTCGAGGGCAGAGGCACGGTAATCGAAAACAACCTTATTACAGGTATGCTCAAGGTTCGTCTTGACAGACGAAGCGACGCCGCACCCGTGCTCGTTGAACGCCACAGCGTCAAGCTTATCAAGGACGCTCAGATAAGACTTGATAAAAAAGAAATCGAGGCTCTCAAGGGTATCGAATAAAATTCATAAAATACCTCTTGAAATTTCACAAAATTGTGTTACAATGTAAATCAATAAATGACAAGGGAGGTAAGAATTATGGCATACAAAATCAGTGATGATTGCATTTCATGCGGTGCTTGCGCTGCAGAATGCCCCGTTGAAGCTATTTCTGACGGCGGCGATAAGTACGTAATCGATGCAGATACTTGCATTGACTGCGGCAACTGCGCAGAGGTTTGCCCCGTAGGAGCTCCCGCTCAGGACTAATCCGTTTTGGGAAATTTATAAAGGCTCGTTCTTCGAGCCTTTATTTTTTTGTCTTGACACAGAGCCGTAAAAGATATATAATTACAAATTGAAATTCGTTTTCAATTTCATTTCGGAGGCGAAATATGGGGTATACAACAAAGCAGAGTACGGAAATACTCGATTTTTTGAGGAATAATAAAGATAAGCATCTCACAGCAGAGGAGGTATATTATTCGCTTCGTCAGAGTGGCAGTAATGTCGGCAGAACAACCGTTTACCGCCATCTTGAAAGGCTGCACGACGACGGAGTGATCAGAAAATACCTGCTCGGCGACGGTGCGTCCGCCTGCTATCAATATTTTGAGGGCTCTGATGATTGCCATAAGCATTATCATTTGAAATGCCTCAAATGCGGAAAACTCCTACACGCCGAATGTGATTTTTTGAACGGACTGTCGGAGCATATCGAAAAGGAGCACGATTTTGTCATTGACGGCGAAAGGACCGTGCTTTACGGCGTTTGCGGAGAATGTCGCAGAAAGGATTGATTTTACTTGCTTGATATATTAAAGGATGTCACGCTCGACACAACGCTTGACTGCTTAAAAATGCTGCCGTTTTTATTCTTTGCGTTTCTTTTGCTTGAAGCGGTTGAGCATCATACATCTAAAAAGACCGATAAAATTCTTGCAAGCTCGGGAAAGCTCGGTCCGCTTGTCGGCGCACTTCTCGGCTGTGTTCCGCAGTGCGGATTTTCTGTCTTTGCGGCAAATCTCTATTCGGGCGGCCTGATAGGTCTCGGCACGCTTATTGCGGTATTTTTGTCCACCTCGGACGAGGCGGTTATAATTATGCTCTCGCACCCCGAAAGCAAGGGCGAAATACTAAAGCTCATTGCTGTCAAGGTCGTTATTGCAATAATTTTCGGCTATATAATTATGCTTCTCGAAAAGAAACGTCCCGAGCCCGAAAAGCACGTTGAGGACCTGTGCAGAGACGAGCATTGCGGCTGCCACGACGAGCACGGCGGAATATTAAAGCCTGCTCTTCATCACACGGTAAAAATTTTCGGCTTCCTTGTCTTAACCGTTTTTGTGCTCAACCTTGTAATTTCGCTTTTGGGCATTGACAGAATTTCAAAGCTCCTGCTCTCCGACACGGTATTTCAGCCGTTTTTGTCGGCTGTAATCGGCATTATCCCCAACTGTGCTTCTTCGATTGTTCTCACGGAACTCTACTTAAAGGGTGCTATCAGCTTCGCCTCGGTCATATCGGGACTTTGCATGGGTGCGGGCGCAGGACTTATTGTAATTTTCCGTGAAAATAAAAATGTAAAAGAGAATATAAAAATTGTTGCAATTATGTACGCTTGCTCGGTGCTTTCGGGTATTATCGTTTCATTTTTGCCGATATGATTTATGGAAAATACAAGCAAGGCTGAAATTTTTTGTCAGCCTTGTTTTTTATTGTCCGTTCGCTTCGCTTTTCGTTGACATAACGGGTATAGTATTATATAATATTTACGTATGGTTTGAACTAAAAATATGAAACCTTTAAGGAGGAAACAACAATGGTAAAAGCAATTGTCGGCGCTAACTGGGGCGATGAGGGCAAGGGTAAAATTACCGATATGTTTGCCGAGAAGGCAGACATTGTCATTCGTTTTCAGGGCGGTGCAAATGCGGGACACACCATTATCAACGATAAGGGACGCTTTGCGTTTCATTTAATGCCCAGCGGTGTGTGCTATGACCACACTACCTGCATCATCGGAAACGGCGTTGCGCTTGACATCAACAAGTTTTTGAGCGAGCTTGAGGATGTTCGCAAAGCAGGTCTTAATCCGAAGCTTCTTGTTTCGGACAGAGTGCAGATTTTGATGCCCTATCACATTCTTTTGGACACATACGAGGAGGAGCGTCTCGGCAAAAACGCTTTCGGTTCTACAAAAAGCGGTATTGCACCCTTCTTCTCGGACAAGTATGCTAAAATCGGTATTCAGTTGAACGAGCTTTTCGACGAGGAAACTCTCAGAGCAAAGCTTAAAAACATATGCACATTGAAAAACCTTACTCTTGAGCACGTTTATCACAAGCCGTTGCTCGACGAGGAGGAGCTTTACAATACCTGTATGGAGTATAAGGAGAAAATCGCTCCCTATGTTTGCGACACTCACGCTTATCTTCAGCAGGCTATCAAGGACGGCAAGGAAATTCTTCTTGAGGGTCAGCTCGGCACTCTTAAAGACCCCGATTTCGGTATCTATCCGATGGTTACTTCATCCTCAACTCTTGCAGGCTACGGTGCGGTAGGTGCAGGTATTCCGCCTCATATGATTAAAGAGGTTATCGCGGTTACCAAGGCTTATTCTTCTGCTGTCGGCGCAGGCGAATTCGTTTCTGAAATTTTGGACGAGGACGAGGCTCAGGAGCTTCGTATCCACGGCGGCGACAAGGGTGAATTCGGTGCTACAACGGGCAGACCGAGAAGAGTCGGCTGGTTTGACTGCGTTGCTACTCGCTACGGCATTGAGTGTCAGGGCGCAACAAAGGTTGCTATGACGGCTATCGACTGCCTTTCATATCTTGACGAAATCAAGGTTTGCACAGCTTATGAGGTTGACGGCGAAATCATCAACGACTTCCCCACAACCGCCGTGCTTAAAAAATGCAAGCCCGTTTTCACAACTCTCAAGGGCTGGCACTGTGACATAAGAGGCATTAAAAATTATGACGAGCTTCCCGACGAGGCAAAGGCATATGTTGAGTTTATCGAAAAACAGCTCGGTCATAAGATCGATATGGTATCAAACGGCCCCGAGCGTGAGGCTATAATCTACAGATAATCAGGTGCAATAAATATATGGAGAAAATTCTTGTTTTGGACTTCGGCGGTCAGTATAATCAGCTGATTGCACGCAGGGTCCGTGATAACAATGTTTACGCTGAAATACTCCCCTATACGACCCCGATCGAGGTCATCAAGGCTAACAGTTACAAGGGTATTATTTTCACAGGCGGACCGAACAGCGTTTACGATATGAAATCTCCGCACTACACAAAGGAAATATTGGAGCTTGGCATTCCCGTTCTCGGTATTTGCTACGGCTGTCAGCTTATTGCGTGGATGTGCGACGGCGTTGTTAAAACTGCGCCTGTTTCAGAATACGGTAAAATCGAGGTTACGGTTAAGGACAGTATGCTTTTCAAGGGCATTCCCGAAAAAAGCGTCGTTTGGATGAGCCACACCGACTATATAGCACAGCCCCCCGAGCATTTCGAGGTTGTCGGCTGTTCAAAGGATTGTCCCTGTGCGGCAATGCAATATCCCGAAAAGGGAATTTACGCCGTACAGTTTCATCCCGAGGTTACTCACAGCGAGTACGGACTTAAAATGCTCCATAATTTCCTGTATCTCGTCTGCAAATGCTCAGGCGATTGGGTAATGGACAATTTCATAGAAAAAACAGTCAGCGAATTGCGTGAAAAAATCGGCGACAAGCGAGTTATACTCGGTCTTTCGGGCGGAGTTGACTCCTCGGTTGCGGCAGGACTTTTGAGCCGTGCCGTCGGCGATCAGCTCACCTGCGTATTTGTCGATCAAGGTCTTATGCGTAAGAATGAGGGCGATTTCGTCGAAAAAACCTTTATATCGCTTTTCGATATGAAATTTATCCGAGTAAATTGCCAAGAGCATTTTTTGAATGCTCTCAAGGGCGTTACAGACCCCGAGGAGAAGCGTAAAATCATCGGCACGGAGTTCTACAAGGTATTTTGGGAAGAAATCCGCAAGCAAGATGAAAAAGGCTATTTCGCACAGGGTACTATCTATCCCGACTGTATCGAATCAGGCAAGGGTAATGCCGATAAGATAAAGACGCATCACAACAAGGTTAAAATGCCCGACGACATTGAGTTTTTGGACATAATCGAACCACTTTCAAGTCTTTTCAAGGACGAGGTAAGGCGTGTCGGCGAGAAGCTCGGCATTCCGCACGAGCTCGTTTGGCGTCAGCCGTTCCCCGGCCCCGGTCTCGGAGTGAGAATAATCGGCGAAATCACAGCCGAAAAGGTTGAAATTTTGCAGCAGGCGGATGCTATTTTCCGTGAGGAAATGGCTAACACCGAATATGAGAGTAATCTCGCACAGTTCTTTGCCGTGCTCCCCGGCGTTAAGTCCGTCGGAGTTATGGGCGACCACAGAACTTATGAGCAACTGGTAATTTTAAGAGCCGTTACGACAGACGACTTTATGACAGCCGATTGGGCGAGAATCCCCTATGAATTGCTCGCAAGGGTGTCTAACAGGATTACCAACGAAGTAAAAGGTATCAACAGGGTGGTTTATGATATAACCTCAAAGCCCCCTGCTACGGTTGAATACGAATAATATAAAACGGAGGCATTTATGAACACTAATATACGTCCCGAGTCAATGACTCGAATTACAACAAAAGAATTAGCAGATAAATTTATCGCCGAGCAAATCGAAGAGGTTCGTGCTCAGGTTGGCGACAAAAAGGTGCTTTTGGCTCTTTCAGGCGGTGTTGACTCATCGGTTGTAGCCGCACTTCTTATAAAGGCTATCGGCAAGCAGCTTGTTTGCGTACATGTAAACCACGGACTTCTCCGTAAGGGCGAGCCCGAAGAGGTTGTCAGAGTATTTAAGGACGAGATGGATGCAAACCTCGTTTATGTTGACGCTATCGACCGCTTCCTTGATAAGCTTGCAGGCGTTGAGGACCCCGAATCAAAGAGAAAAATTATCGGCAACGAGTTTATAAACGTTTTCGTTGAAGAGGCAAGAAAGCTCGACGGCGTTGACTTCCTTGCACAGGGTACGATTTATCCCGACATTCTCGAGAGCGACGGCGTAAAAGCTCACCACAACGTCGGCGGTCTCCCCGAGGACCTCAAATTCGAGCTTGTTGAGCCCGTTAAGCTTCTCTTTAAGGATGAAGTCAGAGTTGTCGGCAAGGCTCTCGGCCTCCCCGAAACAATGGTTGAACGTCAGCCGTTCCCCGGTCCCGGCCTTGGTGTTCGCTGCACAGGCGCTATCACAAGAGACAGGCTTGAGGCTGTTCGTGAGTCAGATGCTATTCTTCGTGAAGAGTTCGAAAAAGCAGGTTTTCAGGGTAAAGTTTGGCAGTATTTCACAGTTGTTCCGGATTTCAAATCAACAGGCGTTAAAGACGGCAAGAGACTTTGGGATTGGCCCGTAATCCTCCGTGCAGTTAACACAGTTGACGCTATGTCGGCTACAGTAGAGGAAATCCCCTATGATATTCTTTTCAAAATCCGTGACAGAATCCTTGAGGAAGTCCCCGGCGTAAACCGTGTCCTCTATGACATCTCCCCCAAACCCATTGCTACGATTGAGTGGGAATGATATCAAGAGTGGCGTAAACCCGCATAAACACTGGGTTTTAGGCTCTCGAATTCCCGACTTGATAGCAAAATGATAGCAAACCATAAAACAACTTTATTCTAAGTGTTCTATTGGTTTGCAGGTACAATTATCTTAATACTATAAAAGGCATTACTGACTTTTGCAGTCGGTAATGCCTTTTTTCTATGCTTATTTATTCAACTCAAAGGATTTTAAAGTTGTTCCGTTTGACATTTTCCATTGTTGAGGACCGCTGATACTGTATCCTGTGGCAAATGCGGCAGCGGCAGAGGCACTTGAAAAAAGCTTATCATTTTGTAAAATACCATCTTTAATTTCACCATTATTACGACTTTCTTCGACTTTATTTTTTATTCCATTACTAAGTGATTCTGCGGGATTTTTATGTATACAAGAACCTTTTTGTAATACATATCCGTCTGCTGTTGCGATCATAGATGCTTTTCCGTCTCCAGCTGAAACATAAAAAGTTTGATCGTTATCTTTTTCTCCGATTACTTGCTTTTCTGAATAATTTTCGAAAGTTTTATGTCCAAGAGCATTTACAAGAATTTTCGCATTATATATAAATTCTTCAAGTTCCGCAACTTCAGCTTCTGAGACAGTAGATTTTGTGGGTTCATTACTGTTATCAACAGTGTAACGGTCAACTTCTTTGGCGATTTTATAAAATTGATGTTCTAAGTATTTTATGTGTGCTTTATTAAGATTAGAATCTTTACTGATAAATGCAATAACTTCATTCCAATTGTCTTTTTTGTCTAAGTGTTGCTTTAATCTTTTAATAATATTTTCTGCTTCACCGATATATACGAGAGGTTTATCTTTTTCATCATCACGACCAAATAGAAAATATACTCCAGGAGCTGATAATTCTTCCCTATTCTCGCTTTCTTTTACCATATTTCTTGGTATTTTATATGCAATTCCTGTCCAGTTTGACAACTCGCACATCCAACGACCATTTGGTGTTCCATCCATAAGAAACAATTTGATTACTTTTCCAAATTTCATTTATTGTTATCCTCCTTATGAGAATTGAAAGCTGCGCTTTCGGGGTAGTTATATCTCCAATTATCATATTCTTCTTTTGTGATTTCTCCGTTCTTAAGCTTTTCGGCTTGTTCCTGCCAAGCGGAAAACATATCAAACATTGTAAGATAGTTTGTACCCATACCTTTATCAAGTCGTATGCAAAGCTCGTCATCAAGTTTATCAATACGGAAGCCATATAAATCTTCAAGTGTAAACAGCGTGTGCATTAAGCCGTTGTAACTGTCAATATCCGGCACAGTTAAAGCACTTGTTGATATGTCAAACACATTTGCAAGATTGTTTGTTAAATCAGCCTTAGGCGTTCTGCTGCCGGATTCATACTGTGCCATACGGATGTCAGCGGTTTTTTCCGGAAAGCCCACCTGCATACCAAGGTACTTCTGCGTCATACCTTTTAAATTTCTGAAAAATCTTATTCTTTCGCCTATAGCCATACTATAGCTCCTCTCACTTTACTGTTAAATATCATAGCATAACGAGTTAAGTAATGTCAAGCAACATAAAACAAAAAAGTTTAATATTTTTGTGAAAACCGCTTGACATAACGGAATATGTTTAGTATAATCATTAAGCAAATAGCGTTAAGTCTATTTGTAAGCAACTGAATAGCCGTCATACATCACGGTAATGGTGTATCCGCTCGGGCAAATCGGAATGCGGTCAGAAAGTTCTCCGACACTAAATAATTATGAAAATTAAGAATGAAAGGATGATGTTAATGTCAAACAAAATGTTTATGCGTGTTGAGGATGTGGCAGAAGAAATGGGTGTTTCCGTTTCTTACGCTTATAAACTTATACGCAAATTAAATAAAGAATTGCAGTCAACCGGGTGTATTACAATTCCCGGCAGAATTGACCGTAAATTCTTTCACGAAAAATTTTACTCAACCAAAACAATTGAAAGGAGCGATTAAAATGGGAGCATTTAAAAATGAAAAAAACGGAACTTGGTATGTGCAGTTCCGTTACACAAACTGGCAAGGTTTGCGACAGCAAAAATTAAAGCGTGGCTTTGCCACCAAACGAGAGGCACAGGAGTGGGAACGAGCATTTCTGACCGAAAAGAAAGCCGATGTCACTATGCCATTTAAGACTTTTACGGAATTGTACGAAAAAGATGTTAGACCAAAGTTAAAGGAAAACACTTGGCTTACCAAAGAGCATATTATTAAAACTAAAATATTGCCGTATTTTGAGCATAAGCGATTATGTGATATATCGGCGAAAGATGTTATCGCTTGGCAAAACGAGATTAGAAAAATGACAAATTCAAGCGGTGAGCTGCTTTCTCAGGGGTATTTAAAGACCATTCATAACCAGTTAAGTTCCTTATTTAATCACGCAATCAAGATTTATGGTTTAAGATTAAATCCGGCATCTACGGTCGGCAATATGGGTAAGGAAGAACGCAAGGAAATGAGTTATTGGACTGTGGAGGAGTACAGCAAGTTCTCTGATGAAATGATGGACAAGCCTATTTCATATTATGCGTTTCAAATGCTTTATTGGACAGGTATTCGTGTAGGCGAGTTGCTTGCATTAACTGCCGGTGATTTTGACTTTAAAAACAATATGCTTACAATCAACAAATCTTATCAAAGATTGCACGGAGAAGATGTTATTACTCCACCGAAAACGGAGAAAAGCAATCGAACAATAAAAATGCCGCAGTTTTTATGTGATGAAATGCAGGAATATTTGAAAATGTTTTATTCACCGAATGACGGAGACAGAATATTCCCTATTTCAAAAAGTTATCTTCATCACGAAATGGACAGAGGCTCAAAAGCCGCAGGGGTAAAGCGTATTCGTATTCACGATTTAAGGCATTCGCATGTTTCACTTTTAATAAATCAAGGTTATCAAGCCGCCGCTATTGCTGATAGAGTCGGTCACGAAACCGTGGAAATTACCGACAGATATACACACATATATCCGTCAAAACAAAACGAAATGGCGAATACACTTGATGAATTATGGAAGGAGAGAAAATAATATGTCACTTAAAAACAAAGATGAACACAACCGTTGGAGAAACAAGACTGTGGCTTTTAGAGTTTCGCCCGAAGAGTGGGAACAGATTGAACACTATGTTCAGCTTTCGGGTTTGACCAAACAGGACTATATCACAAGGCGACTTATAAACAAAGAGGTTGTAGTTCAAGGCAATCCGAGAGTATACAAGGCTTTGCGTAATAATCTTGCAGATGTACTTAATGAATTGCGCAGAATTGAAGTTGGCGTCGAAGTCAATGACGAATTACTTGATTTAATCGAAATGATTGCTGATATTCTCGGTGGATTAAAGGAGGCATCGGAATGACAGAAAAAGAAAAGACCGCTCCGATCGTATCTGTTGGCGCAGATACGGAGCAGTCAATCCTAAAACAAATTAACAACAGTATAACTGATTTTAACGAAAATGACAAGAGTTTAGATGATTATCTTGAAGAAATGCAAAAAGAACTTTTGCAACAGCTCGATCCATCACATTTGAAAACGATTTCTATGCGTGAGTTGTATAACACGGTATATCAAAGTAAACCGCCGCTGATTGACGGTTTGCTTTATCCGGGCACATATATTTTTGCAGGAGCACCAAAACTCGGCAAAAGTTTTCTTATGGCACAGCTTGCTTACCATATCAGTACAGGTACACCGCTTTGGAATTTTGATGTGAGAAAAGGAACTGTTTTGTACCTTGCGCTTGAAGATGATTACCATAGATTGCAAGAAAGATTGTATAGGATGTTCGGAACAGAAAGTGCGAATAATTTGTACTTTTCTGTTTCGGCGGGTCAACTTGGAAGTGGACTTGACGAACAGCTTACAAGATTTATGGCAGAACACCCCGATACAAAATTGATTATCATAGACACTCTCCAAAAGGTGCGTGAAGTGGGCGGTGATAATTACAGTTACGCAAACGATTATGAGATTATAACAAGGCTTAAAAAGTTTGCGGACAGTTACGGAATATGTTTGCTGCTTGTTCATCATACACGCAAGCAGAACTCTGAGGATAAGTTTGATATGATTTCGGGAACTAACGGATTGCTTGGCGCCGCCGACGGTGGCTTTATTTTACGGAAAGAAAAACGAACAAGCAATTCGGCAACGCTTGAAGTTTCAGGCAGAGACCAGCCCGATCAAAAGATTTATCTCAATCGCAATCCTGAAACCCTTGTGTGGGAACTTGAGAGAACCGAAACGGAACTTTGGAAATTGCCGCCTGAACCTTTGCTTGAAAATATCGCCGTCAAAATCACAAATGAAAATCCCGAATGGTATGGCAGCCCGACGGAACTTGTTGAGTTTCTCGGCGTTGAAATGAAAGCAAACGCTTTGACGATGAAGCTGAATATCAATGCAGGGCGTTTGTTCGATGAGTATGGAATCCGTTATCAGAACAAACGCTGTCACGATGGGCGTAAAGTTAGTTTGACTTATGAACAGCGTGACGATGTGTGACGGTTGTGTCGCTGTTTTAGGCGGTGACAAAATCACCGTCACTATCGACACAGACCGACACAGATAAAATTTAGCGGAGTGTGCAGAGAGTGCCTTTTCAAAGGCGGCTCTTTGCCCCTCGGAGAGCGCAAAACCTGCTTGCAGGTTGCATTTTTGATGGGCTTGCCTGTCAAAAGTGCTTTTGCGTTACTCTTGACAAGAGTAACAGAACCGAGGACGAGCAAGTTTATGAGATTGGAGGTGTATATAATGCAAAGAACGATAAGCACAATGGTGGGTAAAGGCTCGGTCAATCATAACAGCCGCAAGTTCAAGGCGGAAAATGTTGATGGTAGCAGAACGCATTTGAATATTGATTACTGTAACGAGCCGATAAAGAAAATCTATCACGAATTGTTTGATGAAGCGCTAAAAAGATACAACGAAAAACAGACAAGAGCCGACCGTAGAATAGAAAATTACTATGAAAAAATCAGAAATTCTAAGCAAGAAAAACCGTTTCACGAACTGATTTTGCAGATTGGCGATAAGGAAAATATGAGTGCCGAAAGCGAAAACGGACAGCTTGCACGGCAGGTTTTAGATAAGTATTACCGTGGATTTCAAGAGCGAAATCCCAACCTAAAAGTGTTCTCTGCTCATCTGCATATGGACGAGGCGACGCCCCATTTGCATATTGATTTTGTTCCGTTCACAACCGGAAGCAAGCGTGGACTTGATACGAGAGTAAGTCTAAAACAAGCGTTAGCCACACAAGGTTTCAAGGGCGGAACTCGTGGAGATACCGAGTGGAATCAATGGGTAAGCGTAGAAAAGTCCGCTTTAGCTTTCGTAATGGAACGGCACGGAATTGAGTGGGAACATAAAGGCTCGCACGAAAAACACCTCTCTGTTCTTGATTATAAAAAGCAAGAGCGAACGGTGGAGCTTGAACAATTAGGTGCTAAAATCGAGGAAAAGCAAGCCGAATTTAATGTGTTATCCGAGCGAGTGTTAAACTATGATGATGGTTTGGAAAACTTAAAAAATGTGGAAGAAATGCTCGATAATGCACCCGAATATCAGCTCTCCGAGCCGCAAGGCTTTATGTCCGCAAGAGCGTATAAAACTAAAATTGCAGAGCCGCTTATTCAAAAATTAAAAGCGTTAATTAAGACGGCATTGGCTCGTTGCTTTGAGGGTTGGGACAATTACCATAGATTAAATATCACGAACGGCAATCTCTATCGTGAGAACGAAATGTTGTCGAAAATAAACAGCAAGCTGAAAAACGAAAACGAAAATTTGCGTTCGGAAGTCAAAGATTACAAACTCTTGCGCAAAGTTTTCGGACATAAACAAATTGACGAGTTGCTTGAACAGGCAAGAAATATTAAAGGTCGCAAGCGTGAAAATTCACGCTCAAGATAAATAAATTTTTGGAGGTAAACAAAATGGCAAACACAATTTTTGAACAAACAGGCGGTACTTATACGCAGGTGGGCGACTATATGTTGCCCGATTTATTACCGGTGGAAGAAGAAAAGGAAGCAAATATCGGCGTTTGGGCAATGAGGCATAAACGATATTTGAAACAAAATCATAAGGTGCGTTACTACAATTTGCTGACAAGCGGTAAGCTCAATTCATATCTTGCAGATATTGAGCAGCAGGCTCAAGACTTTTTTCTCCGGCTGGTAAAAGACCTCTCCGAAAAAGAAAATGTAACCGAAGAACTCAAAGCAACTAATATGATGTTGTGGGTGCGGAATATGAATAATATCCGCAACAGAGCAACGGAAAAAGTAAATGCAGATATAATTTACAAGATATAAACACAACGACGGCAGGGAGCAATCCCTGCCGATTTTTGTTTCTTGTATATGAGTTATCAAATGACAAATTATGTTTTTGATACGAAAACAAATTAAGCTTTCGTGTAATTAGTTGTTGTATTAATAGATGATTTATGATATACTTTGAATTATAATCTACAACTCATTGAGAGGTGCGCTATGGCTGTCAGTTACAATAAATTATGGAAACTTCTTATAGATAAAAATATGAAAAAAAAAGAACTTGGAGAAGCTGCTGGAATAAGTAATACTTTGATTGCCAAGTTGGGCAAAAATGAGAACGTTACGGTTGAAGTTCTTGTGAAAATATGTACTGCTCTTGATTGCAATATAGAAGATATTATGGAATTGGTACCAGATGAACAACAAGCAATATAACAGAGGTATTAATAGATGAAAATTAATAGTAAACCTACATATATAAGTCTTTTTAGCAGTGCTGGTATTGGATGTTATGGATTTAAATTAGAGGGATTTGACTGCATTGCCACAAACGAACTTATTGCAAGAAGATTAGAAATACAAAAATTTAACAACAAATGCAAATATGAAAGTGGATATATTTGTGGCGATATTACGGATGATGCAACAAAGAGTGCGCTCTATAGTCAAATCTCATTTTGGAGAAAAAATGAGGGGATTTCTCGTGTCGATGTTGTAATTGCTACACCTCCTTGTCAAGGTATGTCTGTAGCTAATCACAAAAAAAACGAGAATGAAATAATCCGTAATTCTTTAGTTGTCGAATCTATCAAAATCATAAAACAAGTAAATCCTAGATTCTTTATTTTTGAAAATGTTCCTGCTTTTATGAAAACGATTTGTACGGATATTGATGGCGAACATAAATCCATTGCGGCTGCAATTGAGAACAATTTGGGTCAAACATATTCTTATGCTTCTCGCGTAATCAATTTTAAAAATTACGGTGCTTGTTCCAGCAGACAGCGTACTGTTGTTATTGGTGTATCCAAAGACTATGCCGATGAAGTTTCTCCTTTGGAACTATATCCTGATCTTGTTAACGAGCGTACATTAAGAGAAGTAATTGGCGACTTAAAGCCTCTAAAAGAGTTTGGTGAAATAGACGAAAACGATATTTATCATTCTTTCAGACCTTATCCTGAACATATGCGTGCGTGGATTGCAGATATAAAGGAAGGACAATCGGCATTTGACAATGTTGATGATAATAAAAAACCTCATCGAGTAGTTGATGGCAAAATCGTAATCAATCAACGCAAAAACGCAGATAAATATACTCGTCAGTATTGGGACAAAGTCGGTCCTTGTATTCATACGAGAAATGACCAAATGGCAAGCCAAAATACAGTACATCCGTGTGATGATAGAGTTTTCAGCATTAGAGAACTTATGCTAATGATGACTGTTCCCTATACTTTCAAGTGGGTAGAAACTGATATTGATGTCTTGAATAGTCTGTCTACTGAACAAAAGAGGGCGTTTCTAAAGAAAGAGGAAATCAAGATTCGCCAATCTTTGGGAGAGGCGGTTCCAACTGTAATCTTTCAATCTATTGCTCAAAAAATTAAATCCGCATTGAAACATCCGCCTCTTAACACCGCAACTATCAACAAATTAGTTTCTTCTAACAAATTGTCCGAGGTTGATAATTTAAGAGATTTCATTGTAAATAACCCGATGAATTTGTCTGCTATAACATTAGGCAAGATTGCAGAATTAGCTAATACAAGCCGTACAGATAATGCGGCATTCTTTACAAGCAAAACCCTTATAACCGAAATGATGAAAGCCTTGCCGGACACCGAAAAGGATATTGTTCGTATTCTTGAACCATCTGTAGGCGTTGGCAACTTTCTGCCCCTAATTATCAAAAAATTCGAGGGAAAAAGAATAATCCTTGATGTTGTTGATATTGATGAACATAGTTTAGAATTCGATGAACTTATTTTAAAATATTACAACATTCCTGACACTTGTACTATCAATTATATTCACGGTGATTTTTTGCTTCATAATTTTGAGGACAAGTATGATTATATAATTGGAAATCCGCCTTTCTTCAAAATGAAATCCACTAACAAATTACTGAATATTTATCGTAGCAATGCGATTAACAAATCAACAACAAACATTTGCTCTTTCTTTTTAGACAAGGCAATCAATCTCGGTAATTATGTAGCTTTAATTTTTCCGAAGTTCTTGTTGAACACTCCTGAGTTTGCCCCTACAAGAAGTTATTTATCTAAAAAGGCTGTTGAGTGCATTATTGACTTTGGAGAAAAGGGATTCCCTGGCGTTCTTGTAGAAACCTTAGCAATTTTCATCAACAATCTTAGCCGTCCGTCGATTACTCGAGTGGCTTCCATTACACACGGTAAATATATTTCCCAAACTCAAAAGTATATATTTGACGAAAAGTTTCCATATTGGATTATTTACCGTGATGAAATTTTTGATTCAGTTTGTAAAAAACTTGATTTCAACGTTTTCAAGGTGTTTAGAGATAGACAAATTACTAATAAATTACTTTCTTCAACAGGAGAAATCCGTGTATTGAAATCTCGAAATATACGTGATGACGGAGAGAAAATTATAGATATTGAGGGCTATGATTCCTATATTTCACAAAATACTGCCAGCAATTTATCTGTCTATAGTTATTTGAATAGCGATGGAGTTTATCTTACACCGAATATGACTTATAAACCACGTGTTATTAAAAAACCAAAAGGATGCCTTGTAAATGGCTCTTTAGCTATATTAATTCCTAAGAAAAATACAATGCTCACAAAAGAGCAAATGGCGTTTTTTGCAACGCCCGAATATAGAGACTTTTATCAAGTCGCTCGAAATTATCAAACAAGGTCGTTAAATGTTGATGCCTGTTCGGTGTTTTTTTACGGTATATTAAGAGAAAAGCCAAAAAAAGCACCTATAACAGAAAAACTGGACGAAGAAGAAAATATTCAAACTATATTTAGCGATTACACAAAGTGAGGATTTATTATGTTGACTCAACAGGATATTATAGATTTTTGTGACAAATATGATTATGACATAAGGAAATCTGGTAACGGCAGATGGATAGACCAAAAATGTGCTGCTGATGTAGTTACTGTAATTGCGGATTGCATATATAATTATGAATCTGAAAATCCGGACAGCACATTTACTACACCTGATATATGGCATTATGATTATGCTGTTGAAAATGTCGAAGCTATATTTAAAAAGCCGGGAGTTGAAAGTAAGGCAGCCAAAAATGAATACGATAAATTTTTTCAACAACCTATGGAAATGTTGGCAAATGCACAAATTCTTACAAAAGCCAAAAAAGGTAACCGTAATTATTATAAAGTAAATGACATAGAAATACTAGAATACATTGCCTTGCGAGAACGAAATGCTCTTTTCTTTTTGAAAACATACATAGAAAAGGTCTTGAAAGATAGCGGAATTTATAATGTATTTGAGGATTTCTTCAATAGACAGACTAAAGATAATTATCAAATGGTAAAGAAAACATTTTCTAATTTCATAATTCGATATACAAAAATAAATGGTGAGGTTGAGTGTAATCGAATTTTTATTAAAGTTTTAAATCCGTTGGCTTATTTTAAGAATTCTTGCGGAACTGAAAAAGGCAGACTCTCCGAGCAAAATATTACTTATGACATGCTAATGTATAATCGTAATAATTTTAGAGATATTTATTCGGACAAGCCTAAGGGCGTTACAAGAAAAGAATATGCTGCTTCTCATCCGGTAGAAGTTAATGAGGCATACTATCATTACCAGTCTGCAAAATCTAAAAGATTTCTTCGATTGTTTAACGACCAAAATCGTGGAGGTCAGACAGAACATCTTGAACAAGCTCATATGTCAGATAAAGCTATCCATATGCATCATATTTTCCCCGAAGCTATTTATCCTGAGATATGCTATTATTTGGAAAATATAATTGCTCTTACACCAACGCAGCATCTTAATTATGCTCATCCGGATGGACATACACAAGAAATTGATGAACAGTATCAGCACTTGTTGTTACTTTCAAAAGCGGATAGGATTCAAGAAAACTTAGCCGATGCTGCAGTAGAGCAAATCTATGAATTTTCAAGATTTTTATTTGTGCTAAATGTTGGCTTTGATAATGATGATATATTAGATATTGCCGATATGGACTTTGGTGCCGTTGTTAACGCAATTAATGTTCATTATGCGGCTTAGAAAGGAAAAATTATGAGTAAATTAGTATTTGGAAAAAACGGGCAGGTTCGTTTTAATTCGGAAGAAGAACTTCGTACCGCTGTTGATTATATTTTGAATTCAAGTAATGTTGAATTTGATATTCACGAAGATAATCAAAATCAAGGTGCATGGGCTCCTGAGGAACGCATTCATTTTAAGGAAGAATCAGGCGTGCCAGACTGCTTAAAAAGAAATATGACTGCCGGCAGACCAGGCCTTTATGGTAGGATTAATTGTGGAGAGTTTTGCGAGTTGGTACGAACTGAGGCACACAAAAGAAAAAAATGAATATAAAATGAGAATATATTTCTTTTACATATTTTATATTGATTGTGATTTTTAATAAAGGACACAATTCCTTGGCTTAGAATTGTTGCGCTGTGGAGATCGTTATGAGAATTGATAATATAACAGTAAAAAATTATAGAAATATTGACAGAATCAATGTGGTCTTTAATCCAAAATGTAATTACATCATTGGAGAAAACAACCTGGGGAAAAGCAATTTTTTATCTCTACTTGCCACTGTTTGTAGCGGAAAAGGATTTGATGAAGACGATTTTTTTGATTCAGAAAAACCGATAGAAATAGAACTTAGCATTAGGTTATGTCCAAACGAACAGGGCTTTTTCGGAGATGCTTTTTCTCCAGAGGACGCATCATTGCTAAAAATACACTATACGCAGGAAATTAATGAAGCATATCCCACTATCGTTAGTGCTGATTCTAATGAAAGCATACACCCACGCCAAATGAAAAAGTTAAATTTTCTTAAATATGAGACTACTTCTACTCCAAGTAAAGAATTGCGTCTCGACACAAAAAAAGGCACTGGGCTTTTGATAAGTACAATAATTGATCGCTTTAACCAAAACACAACGTCTGCCTTTTTAAATACTGAACAAGTTGAAAGCCTAACATCATTCATCAATGAGCATTTGGAGAAAATTCGAGGTTTTCGAGATTATTCAATCAAAGCTACTATAGCTCCACATCCTACAGATATGCTTACAAGTTTATATTTTCTATCAGATGGTGATAGAAAAATCGAAGCAACTGGCAGTGGCGTTCAGTATATGGCTATGGCATCTGTCAATATTCTGTGTCAGATTATGGAATTGTATAAAAGCAAAGCAATTTCTTTCCAAGATCGACTATATGCTGATGAGGCAGGAAGAAAAATATTGCCACTTATTTTGTCCATTGACGAGCCAGAAGTACATCTTCATCCTTACTTACAGCGATCATTAATTGGATACTATAAAAGGATATTGCAAAATGGTGATGCCGATTTTCTTGATCTTTTGAAAAAATTATTTGATATTGATGGTATTGATGGGCAACTCGTTATTGTTACGCATTCGACTGATGCATTGACTGGTGATTATCGCAATATTATTCGTTTCTACAAAAATGGGAATACAACGTCCGTTGTTAGCGGCTATGCTCTCCGCCCAATTTCCGGTCAAAATAATGATGGACATATTAAAGCCGAAAATGAAAAGCACCTAATTATGCATTTTCCTGAAATTAAAGAGGCTTTTTATGCTAAGTGTGCGTTGCTGATTGAAGGTGAAACGGAATACGGATGTATTCATGCTTTTGCAGAAAAAGTTGGTGTATCGCTTGATGAGTACGGAATTTGCGTAATAAACGCAGGTGGGGAAAAATCCATTAAACCCATTCGTAAACTACTTGGCTTTTTTGCTATCCCCAGCATAGCCATTTATGATGGTGATGTTAATAACGGCAGAACAGCAGATCCTACTGAATTTTACACAACAGAATTATGTTTTGAGATAGAAATTATTAAAAAACTATTATCTTCCAAAAAGGCAGGTATGATTAGGCAGATTGCGCTTGATTTAGATAATCAAGCTGAAAATGTTGTTTTAGATGTAGATTTTGTTCATAAGCATTATAAAAAAATGGGAATCGATTTAACGGGATATATCCCGAAAAAGTTGTGCGATATAGGAGACGACGATGCTGATTTTTGCCAAATGTATTCGGCTTGGTTTATGGCTAAAAAAGGTGTTCTTCTCGGCAGAATTATAGGGGATTCAATTCTTAAAGATGATATTCCTACTTGTTATAGTGACGCAATAAAGAAAGCGGAGGAGGTAGCAAGAAGTGTATGATGCAAACCTCACCAAAATAAAAGAGAAGATAGCCATTCAACACGAAGAAGACGAAAAGCAACTCGAGGTGATTTTTTCTGATAGCTTACGTCTTATCGTAGAGGCTCCTGCTGGATATGGAAAAACTACTACAATGATAAGTCGAATTGCATATTTGTTTGCTTCTGGTAAAATTCCAAACCCCAAGCGAATCCTTGGGTTGACTTTTAGTGTAAATGCCGCACTAAAAATCAAGCGTGAAGTAGCTAGCAAATTACCTTCTTTAATTGGAACACAGAATAGTCCAATAACAATTAGCGAGAAAGCGACAATAACCAATTATCACGGTTTCTGTAAGGCGATATTAAAGAAGTATGGATACCTTATCTCTCCGATTCTAAGAAAAGACATCAACCTGTTTCGTGCTCTTGGAGACAGCGAAATTGAAAAACAAAAAGCACTAAAGGTAATACTTTCTACAGATGAGTTGCAGCAACTTGAGAATATGGAAACCGCAGTAAAAGAGGCTCGTATGCCCGAAAGCCAGGCAATTCGTTTATATAACGAGATTGTTAAGGAAAAATTACTTCCGTTAGACATTATCACTCATAATGCTGTTATTTTGTTTGTGCTTGAGATTTTTGAGAGATATGCTGAGGTCAAAAAATTTTATCAAAATTTTTATAAGCTTATTGTTGTGGACGAGTTTCAAGACACTAATTGTATTGCTTGGGCACTTTTGGAAGAAATTATAACCGATAATACGCAACTGCTTTTCCTAGGCGATCCTTTGCAGCGTATTTATGGATTTATAGGGGCTCTTCCTAACATAATGGCTTCCGTTGTTGAACAGTATGGTATGACCAAGGTGGTGCTTTCAAAAAACTATCGTTTTCGTAGTAATCCAGAAATGCTCAAGCTTGATAAAAATGTTCGAGCAAATGCTTCTACTTGTTTTGCTCCATGTATCCAAAGCGACGAAATAGCAAAGTTGCCAGGATTTTGGGGAATATCCCAGCAGGATGAAGGCCAACAAATCACTTCAAAAGTGCAAGCATTGATTGGTGATGGAGCAGAAAAAATTGCACTTCTTTTTCGAGGACGTGGAAAGAATGCAGAAATTGTAGAAAGTGAGCTTTCGAAAGCGAATATTCCTTATTTCTATGGAATGTTTACGGACGAAGATACAGAATATATAAACTTTCATAATGCTTGTCAAGAAGAGTTTATACGACGATTTGGAAGTCAAAAAGCCATAAGCAAAAAAGCATTAACCTCTTTTTCAAATGGCATGAAGACTGTATATTCTTCAAAACACGGAAAAACTATCGATTCTTTATTAAAACTGCTTGATGCTCTTGTCGAAAAAGTTTCCATTGATTATGCAGATTTGTTACCAGCAGATAAATACGCTTTGCTTTTGGATATTTTTGAAAATCGACAATTAAAACAAGCAATGGAATACGTAGACTCATCTGTAATTCTTTCAACTGTGCATGGTGCCAAAGGATTGGAATGGGATTATGTAATCCTTGGTGATATGGAACGTTGGCTTTTTCCGGGGTATCATATATGCAATGGCTGCACGAACAAGTTTGTGTCAACTTCTAATTGCCGGTGTACCTTGCCAAGTGTATTGTCATCTCCCTTTAGAGATGTCATATTAGATGAATTGTCCGTGTTTTATGTTGGCATTACAAGAGCAAAAAAGCAAGTATTTGTTTCTGCGAGTGCCAAACGCTTAGATTACTACGGCAATGAAAAAGACAGCATATTTTCGTGTATGGCTTCAATGCCTGGAATAAAACTAGTAAAGGCATTATAGTTAAGTAATGTAAGTAGAAAATCTTATCTGAAAAACACGACGAAAGCACTACGATATCAATGGTGCCACTGCGCATTATATCAGTGTTAATTTATGTGTGGCAACAAAATGGCAACAAAAAATCGGATAGCGTATGCTTTACCGATAATACAAATAATATATACTCTTTGTTAAATCTCATAAACAAATGCATTTGCGATTGATTTTACAGGGATGGTTTAAAACAGTCGTCCTTTGTATGTTTACTTTCAATTATTATAAAATACTATTTTATAATAACTAGATGAATAGAAAATATGTTGTTTTAAGCCCAATCTTTTGATATATTTATTTCGATTCGGGAGGTAAAAGATGAAACTTTATGTCGAGAAATATGATGTAGTTGAACAAGTTGCGCTGCTTGATTTTGTTTCAAAAGAAGATTTTTGCTATTTTAGAAATAAGGGCGATTGGAATGAAAGAATGGAAGTTAATGTATCTAGCGAAGATGCTACAATGCTATTGATTTCTGGTATTAAAGTGACTAATTTACGAAAAGGTGGCTTTTTGCTTGTCGATAAACAAGACTTGTTAGAATTATATAAATATCAACAGAATGATAATATTTACAATTACAATTTGAATTTTCAAACTCCATCGACTATATTTATGGAGGTTAGTATTCCAAAAGAATTTTCAAATATTTTTAAATATGAGAATGCTAGACATAAAGATTACCATTTACTTAAGTCGAATTGCAGTTGGATGAATATGCCTTGCGCATTAAATACAATATGCACAAATGTTTGTGTATATAATGTAGGCCAAGGAAATTGCAATCGTGTTTATAATGATAATAACCAGACTTATTTTGATTATGGTGCATCTGTTTTATTTAGCAAAGTACAAATCAAAAACCTATTAAATGATATGCCGGAATTTGATGATAAAACATCACTAATAATTAGTCATTGGGATGCCGATCATTGTAACATGTTAAAATTTATAGATGATGAAAAATTAAATAAGCTTTGCTGCGCTTTTGTCCCAAGTAAATGCATTTCTTTAACAAGTCAAATAATAGCTGAAAAGTTATTAAAATATTGTTCATATGTTGTGGTTATAAATGAGGCTGATTGTAGGAGAATCAAAAGAAAAATATCTATGCATAAAGTTTTTGAAAATGACAATGCCGCTCTTTATGTTGGCGAAAATTCTACTTCAATCAACAATTCGGGTTTATTGTTATTTGTTAAAGGAAAAAGTAAAACAGTTATACTTGCAGGTGATCATAACAATTGGCAGGTCTTTAACAATGTATATTTGGAGTTGGATGCTTCAATAAAAGAAATGCCAACGAATGTAATAGTTCCACATCATGGTGGTAAAGCAGGTTCTTTTAATAATTTGATTAAAGTTAAAGAACCTAATATAGCTGCAGTTTCTGTAGGTAGAAATCATTATGGACATCCAACTACAGAATGTAGAAATTATTATTGTAAAAATGGTTTCAAATGGATGTCAACGATGACATTGGAAAAGAATGTTGAGTTTGAAATTTAATGTGATTTTTTTGTTATTATGCAAATAAAATTAGAAGCTTTTTACTCATTTTTACGATGATAATTTTTGTTGTATATTAGTTTTAACAGTAATTTTGCTTTAATTATAATTTATAATACAAGTACATATTACAAGTTGTTCAAATGAAAATCTTGAGTTAACTGGCTGTAGACAAGAGATGTCTTCACCTAATAAAGTAGCACTCCATTACATTCATTAGTTTTTCTAAACATTTCATATTTTTTTCGTACTTAGAAAGATTGACAAAGTCCTTAAATACAAATATAATGCAAACAATAAGATTGTTTTAAGTTATTTGCGTGATAGCATCCAAGTGATAGCTATTTGATAGCAAAAGCAGAAATACCTCATAGAATTGAGATAATCTGTACCAAATTAAAGCACATCAAGTCAAAACTCCTAAGCAAAAACAGTTAATGTCTGTTTTACACTTAGGAGTGGGAATAGTAGTCAAAACGCCGTAAACCCGTATAGATACTGGGTTTTAAAAAGGCGAACTGTCCTCGTGACAACATTTTGACAACATCTGAAAATTATTCATAAATAAAGAGCTAATAGATTTCTGTGTCTGTTAGCTCTTTTTGTTTGCTTTATCAAAATGAGATGTAAAGCTTATTCCTGCTCCTGAACCGCAGAAATCATAAATATATGCGGTATAACCCAATTCGGCAAATCTCTTTGCGTACTTTTGGATTGAAAGCATATTCATACCAAATTCATGGCTGACGATTACTGTTTAATTTTCAGCAATACAGCTTTGAGGGATATATATTTCACCTTTGATTACAAGATTATTTCTTTTTACGGCAAACCTCTTTGTTTTCATTTTCTATTTCTCTTTTTTATCAGTTGTGCAAAATCAAAGTATTTTAAATCGGTTTCTTCACCGTCTGTAAATGTCAAAAATTTAACAAACAACATTCTCTTGATTTTGCCGTTCTTCGGTAAATAATTACAAAGCATATCCGTCATATAGTCAATATACCCACTCGGCAGGCAAACTCTGTCGTGCGCCGAATATATTCCGTTGATTTTAAATTCGTTCAGCTTTTCGAGGTTTTCACAAAACTCCGCAAGAGGTACAACCCTGTGCATGCCGTACAAAAGCCTTCGCGTTACCGTATCGCCCGAAAAAAGCAGACTGTGTTTTTCGTCATAGAGTAAAATGCTGCCGTCCGTATGACCCGGAATATGAATTACACTCAAAGTTCTGTCACCGAGATCAATTTTTTCTTTGTCTTTCAAAAAATGAAGTGCAGGACATGGCTTTAATGCTTTTTGAAAGATTGCACCGTGTCGCAAAAGCTTTTCATCTTCTTTATGAAGCCATAAGTCCGAAACTTTTTCAGCGTTGAAGATATGGTCAACATGAGCATGACTCAATACTATTTCAGTCCTTTTTCCCGCAAGATGCTCGGCATAAAGGACAAGTTCAGGTTCCTCCAGTGCCAAATCAAACAAAACAGCTTTTTCCGAACCTATAATAAGGTAAGAATTACGGCAAGCCTTTCCGGGTTTGCTGCCGTATCCGTCAAGAGTGGTGGAAAGCTGAAAAGTGTTTTCGGCGATTTGAGTATGAAACACCTTGCCGTATTGTTTATTTCTGCTCATGTTGCACATTTAAAAAATCTTCCCTGTAATTCACACCGAAAAACTCTGCGAGTTCTTGCATCTGCTCGTCTTTTATGGTATTAACTCTCGGCAGATGAGCTGTCAGCATATAAATCTGTGCCGCTTTTTCAACCGTTTCAATAAGCCCGAAAGTTTCGTCAAGTGTTTTACCTGCGCCATAAATTCCGTGCATACCCCAGACAACAAGACGGAATTCTTCCATCTTTTTCGCCGTGGCTCTGCCGATTTCGTTTGTTCCGCAAAGCATCCACGGCAGTACGCCCACGCCGTCAGGGAAAACGACGATACATTCGGTACACATTTCCCAAAGCGCGTGAGTAAACTTCTTTTCGTCAAGCTCGTGAACATAGTTCATGGCAAGCGTATTTGTCGGGTGAGAATGCATAATAACTCTGTTACCTTTATCAATTTTTAGCCTTGCAATATGGCTCATAAGATGTGCCGGAAGTTCACTTGTAAATTTGCCGCCGTCTTTGTATCCCCAAAGAAGCTCGGCTGTTGTGCCGTCGGTCGCGATTCTGATTATACCGAGATTGTTTTCCGGATCGCATTCGACATTTTTAAAGTATTTTCCCGTACCGGTTACAATGAAAATCTTCCCGATAAGCGGTGCGGCATCAAAATCAAGCGGAATTGTTCGTATTATCTTTTCGGTGTCAAGATATTCTTTGACCTCGCTTTCGTCAAGCATATAGCTGATGTTTCCGCCGTTTCTTTCATCCCAACCGAGGCGGTACATATTGGCTGTGGTCTTTTTCATTTCCTCAACAAATGGTGCGGTTAATATATCTTTCATCTTTTTAAAAGCTCCTCTTTTTCGTAGTCTTCAACAATATTGTACCATTCGCCGTCAAGCGGTTTGCCGCATTGACGGCAATACTCGTTCCATACTTCACCGAAAGGTAGAGTTTTTACTTCCTCACTCACTACCATAAGTTTTGTGAAATTGCCCTTGTTCTGCATTTCTTTTAATGTTGGTAGTTCGAGCAGAGCACCCAGAAGTGCTTTCTGAACATTTCTGAATCCTACCGTCCAAGCGGATATGCGATTGATGCTTGCGTCAAAATAGTCAAGCGCAATTTTCACTCTGCCGTCGAGACCGCCGCAGCGGACAATCTCCTTTGCGATTTCTTTCGTTTCATCGTCAAGTAACACAACATGGTCACTGTCCCAACGAACAGGCCTGGTAATGTGAAGGGCTATTTCGGGAAAGAAAGTGAGCAAGGCAGGGATTTTGTCGCTGACAACCTCTGTCGGATGATAATGTCCGTTATCCATAAGCGGAATACATTTATCCTTATTCATTGCCGCATAAGATAGCGAAAACTCTGCAGACCCGACTGTATAGCTTTCAACACCGATGCCGAACACTTTGCTTTCAACGCACGGCTTTACTTTTTTAAAATCATAAGGCTCGGACAGAATATCGTCTATGGCTTCTTTGTATCTCATTCGGGGGCCAATTCTGTCGGCAGGAATATCCTTAAAGCCGTCGCCGGTCCAAATATTCATAATACATTGTTCGCCGAGCTCCTCGGCAAGATAGCTTGAAATTCTTATGCAGGCTTTTCCGTGCTCAATCCAAAACCTTCTTGTTTCTTCATTCGGTGAAGAAAGGGTCAGCGGATCGCATTTGGGGTGAGAGAAAAATGTCGGATTAAAGTCACAGCCCAAACCTCTTTTTTTGCAGAAATCTACCCACTTTTTAAAGTGTTTCGGCTCGATTTTATCTCGGTTAACCCACGGGTTCTCTTTGTCGAAAATCGCATAACTTGCGTGAAGATTAAGTTTAACCTTACCCGGCACAAGAGAAATCACCTTGTCGATATCTCTCATAAGTTCTTCGGGAGTTCTCGCTCTTCCGGGGTAATTGCCTGTTGTCTGAATACCGCCGGTCAGCGGCTTTTCGGGGTCTGTATCAAAACCTCGAACATCGTCTCCCTGCCAGCAGTGAAGCGAAACTGAAACGCTTTTCAGCTTCTCAATGGCTTTATCGGTATCTATGCCGTATTTTGCATAGGCTCCTTTGGCATTTTCATAAGGCATTATCATTTGCACTCCTTAATATCAAAAGATTGTTTTATCACTTGCCTTGCCTCGGTAAGGCTGATTTTTTTGTCATACATAATCTGTACGGCGATATTTCCGAGTGCCGTAGCCTCGGAAAGGCCGGTAAAGACCTTCTTGCCGGTGATTTCACTTGTCAGTCGGTTGAGGTATTTATCTTTGCTTCCGCCGCCGACGATAATGATGTTCTCGATTTGCTTTCGGCATATTTTTTCGATGTCTTTAATCGCTTTGTCATAAGATTTTGCAAGCGAAATATAGACAGATTTAAGCGCATTTGCAAGAGATAAATTTTCCTCACCTAACGCCGTCCGAATTGAGGCGAGCATACTTTCCGGGGCGACAAGAGAGGGTAGATTCGGCGAGAAAGCTTTTTTATAGTCGCTTTTCATCGCCATTATCATCATTTCATCATATGTATATTTTTTGCCGAGTTCCTTGCGAATGTTTTGAAACAGCCACATTCCCATAATATTTTCAAGAAAACGAAAGCGGTATTCGGCTCCGCCCTCATTTGTGAAGTTTGCTTTTTGTGCTTCACTTGTCAAAACCGGGAATGTGTTTTCCGTACCTACAAGTGACCAGGTGCCGGAAGAAATATACACGCTTTTTTCGTCAAGAGGGCAGGCGGCAACTGCAGAGGCGGTGTCATGGCTCGGTGCAAAAATTACCGTAGAATTAAAACCGAGTTCAGACTGAATATTCTTTGAAAATTCACCCAAAACCGTTCCGGGATTACACAGCGGCAAAAACAGGCTTTCATCAATATCAAGCATGGACAAAATTTTCTTATCCCAACCTTTACTTTCGGCATTTACAAGCCCGGTTGTTGTTGCGTTAGTGTATTCATTCGCAATTTTACCGGTAAGCTTAAAAGAAAGATAATCCGGCATCATCAGAAAGTGCCTTGCGTTTTCAAGCTTTCCGCTTTTCTTATCGCACCAAAGCTGATAAATCGTGTTGAAATCTTGAGTCTGAATGCCTGTTCGATTATACAGTCTTTTAGCTGAAATCGGGAAATCTTCGGACGAAGATATGCCGTCTGTTCTTTTGTCACGATAAGACACACAAGGAAAAATCTCTTTTTTATTTTCATCTAAAAGTACATAGTCAACTCCCCAGGTGTCAATAGCTATCGTTTTTGGAATCTTGCCGATTTCACGGCATTTTTTAAGTCCGTTCTTGACTTCACTCAAAAATCTTTCGGTGTCCCAGACAAGTGTTCCGTTTTCATCCTTTATTCCGTTTTCAAAGCGGTAAATCTCTGTCAGCACGATTTTACCGTTTTCAACGCTTCCTAATATGTGTCTGCCCGATGATGCACCTATATCTATGGCTAAATAGCTGGTCATATTTTCACCTCTGTGCTCTTTATAAATTCTACGGCTCGATCAGTCCAGCCGTAAAGCGGAGTTTCACTACCAAGCCCGAAACCGTGCTCTCCCGTCTTCGCCTGCTCAATTACACACTTAACATGGCATGCGTCAAGAGCTGATTTCAAATCGTTACCGTCTTTTACCGAAACGGTGCTGTCATTTTCTGCCCTGACAATATATGTCGGGGGATAAGTGCCGCATGCAAGCCTGCTTGTGTCGTAACTTCGTATTTTTTCGAGGTCACAGTCTTTGCCGAACATACCTGCGCACATATACCTTTTTATCGGACCGTCCTTGACATTTTCCATTGTTATAAGCGGATATACAAGCAGTAATGCTTTCGGCAGCGGAAGATTATACTTCTTTGCACCGATAATATTCGTACCCCAAAGTGAAGCAATATGACCGCCTGCCGAAAAACCGCAGACACAGTATGTCTTGTAATCAAATTTATCGGTTTCAAAAATTAGCTTGCAGCTCTTAGCCAAATCATCGAGAGGAGCAGGCAGAAGACCTTTTTCAAAGCTGTCCGGAGTTGCCGTTTCATAATTGAGACAAAAACAGTCAATTCCCAATTCATTAAATTTTGCCGCAACGGGCAAGGACTCAACCATAGTACAGACTGCCCCGTAAGCACCGCCTGCAAGGAGAATTATACAGTAATCTTCCGTTCTCTTTTGAGCCGGCAAATAGGTTAATTTAACATTTCTTTTTTCGCTTTCATTTTTATAAAGCGGAAAGACCTGAAATTCACTTTTCAAGAGCCGTTCAAGCCCAAAAATCATATCATTCGTCGCCCAGGTCGGATTTTTTTCGTGGAGCTGTTCAAGTGTCATTTCCGCACTTTCACCCTCGAAAAAGTTTCCTCCTGAAATAAGGCAATCTTTTATATCGGTTAGTTTTGAAATATTATATATTTCTTTGAGCGTAGTATTTTTGTTTATCATCATAATCAAAGTCCGATGTTCTTAGCTTGTTCGGCGGTGAGGGTGAATTCGGCAAAATCGAATTTATACTTTCCGTTATCGCCCTTAATGCTTATTTTGTATGAGTTGCCGCTTTTAGTAACTGTTGAAATAGCGGGTATTTCCCAACCGACTTTGTCAACGTAGACGGGTTTTTTATTGCCAAGTGTTAGTGTTCCACCGGAAACAGAGTATGTATCGGCATTAAATGAAAGACTGATAGGTCCCAACGCCTTGGCTCCGTCTTTTTCCACAATGTATTTTTTCTGTTCATCATTTGCCATAATAAGCAATGCTTTAAGTGCAGGATAATCTTTTGTGGAAAGATAGTAGTCCGAGCACACAAAATCATATGTGCCGTTTGTATGAATAGTCAAAACAGAGCTGTTTGTTCCTTTCAATACGGTTTCCTTTAAAACCGGAGCTTGTGTTGACGGTTCATCACTTGAAACCGATGAAGACGGTTCCTGATTTAACATTGTCGGTTCCGTTGAATTTGAGACAGACTGGCTATATTCCTGCGATGGAGTGGTGGTAGGTGTTCCTGTTTCGGTTTGCGTTTCATTTTTTCCGCATCCTGCCAAAGAAATGCCGCAACCGAGAATTATTGCCAAAATAACTGCCGTAAGTTTCTTATTGTTTTTCATAAAAAAACCCCATTTCTAAATTATATTATTGTAAAATGTACTTTCCGCTTTCTTTTTCGTATGTTTTGCCGTTCCATTCAATTACTGCCGTGGTATTGCAGGGAACGGTTACTTCAAGCGTTTCCTCGGTTTTCTTAACTTTGATTTTTCCGTATTCCGAAATAAATTCTCTTTCCCAATTTCCGAAAACATCATCTTCAATCGGTGCAACTTTAAACTTTGAGAAGCCCGGTTCAATAGCCGAGATGCCGCAAATCTTTCTGAAAATGAAATCGTCTACTACACCGAAAGCGTAATGGTCATAGCTTGTCTTTTTTGGATTGTTTTCATCATCGAGTGCAAACCAATCCTCCCAAATTGCCGTTGCTCCGTGTTCAACCTCAAAAAGCCATGACGGTCTTTTTGTTTGAAGCAAAATGTTCTTTGCCAAATCCCATCTTCCGACTTTGCATAGCACATCAAGAAGATACGGCGTTGCAAGAAATCCCGTGCAAAGACAGCCGTTGTTCTTTTCAACAAGGCTGATAAGTTTATCCGCATATTCTTTTTCGTTTTCCTCTGAAACAAGGTCAAAAGCTATTGCAAGCACATATAAACCTTGTAGATAGTCCGGAAGAATATCTGATTTCATAAGTCCGTTTTGAATTGCGTATTTGAACTTTTCTGACATCATCTTATAATACTTTTCATCATCTGTTTTCAGGATTGACGATATTTCACTCATTTTGGCAAGGGTCATATACCCGAAAAACGGAGCGATATAACAGGCGGTTTCTTTGCAAATTTCAAATCCCTCCGCCTCTCTTCCCGGCACTAACCATTCACCGAAATGAAAGCCTGTGTTCCAAAGGTAACGTTCATAGTCGTAGGGAAGCGAACTTCCTCTTTTGTTTTCCGCAGTATGAATGATGTAATCGCACCAGATTTTTATCGACTGATAATTGACTGATAAAATCTCGGCATTGCCTGTCATTTTATATATATCATAGGGAACCCAAACTATTGCATCACTCCAACCGGCAACACCGGTTAATTCATCACCGAAAGGAGCCATTGTCTGCTTTGCAACAGCCTCGTAAACCTTGTTAAAGGGTGAAGTGATGGGAATTACTCCGTCCTCTTTTTGGTCAGCGGCAAGCCCTTTAATCCACGAAGAAAGAAACGCGGTCATATCTTCGTTTTGCATTGCGGTTTTTGCATAGACAAGAATATCTCCCGTCCAGCCAGCTTTTTCCCTTGACGGACAATCCGTAGGAACGGACATCATATTGTTTTTCTGTGAATAGCGAATGTTTTTATAAAGCCTGTTGAACCGCTCGTCATCACAAACAAAATTTCCTATGTTCTCTTTTTCGGTTGAAAGCAGAACGGCGGTAAAATCTTCTTTTACGGGATTTATCATTCCGCTGACCTTTAAGTACCTGAATCCGTGAAATGAAAATTCCGGCTCAAAAACGAAAGGCTCGCCCGAACAGACAACAATATCCGTTTGCTTTACAAGGTCGAATTGCGCGAAATAATTGCCGTCCTTATCCGTAATTTCGGTGTGTTCAAGCTTGATTTCGGTTCCTCTTGCCCCGTTTATTTTGATTTTACATCTTCCTGCAATAACCTGACCGAAATCAACTATTGTTTCACCTTTCGTTGAAATATACACTTCCTTTGCGTCAAATTTCTCAACTGCCTTTATTTGAGGAATAGGCTGTAAACGGAGATTTTTAAGTGAATAATCGGTAGCGATTGCTTTTTTTCTTTCGCTTTCGGGCAAAGTAAAATCGACTTTTTCACCCATAAACAAATCAGAAAAAACAATATTACTCTTGCGGCAAATTTCGTTTCCGTCCGAAAAAACAACTGCCGATTTTCCGCCTTTATACTCAATTTCAAGCTGATACAAAACAGATAAATTATCTATTTTTTCGTCGGTCGTAATTTCCGTTTGCGGACAGAAAAACCAACCGTCTCCTACGAGAAACTCAATCTTGTTTTTGCCGTTTGTCAGCATATCCGTAACATCATAAACCTGATAATTAAGGATTTTGTTGTATGGTGTATATTCCGGAGCAAGAACGGCGTCACCGACTTTTTTGCCACCGACATAAGCGTTGTATGCACCATATGCCGTCGCATAAAGTCTTGCTCTTATAACTTCGTCCGTAATATCAAAATCTTTTTCAAAATATACGGGCGGATTTTCAATTCCGTAAACAAATACCTTACTTTCGTTTCTGTCAAAAGGACTTTTTGAAAAACTTCCTTTCCATTCATCGGCGTTTAAAAATGCTGTTTCAAACTTAGATTTCAGAGCGGAGCAATTTCCTTTGTTATCCCAAACAGTGATACAGACCGAATACTGCGTTTTGGATTTTAAAGCTCCGCCGTATTTGATGAAAGACTGTTTGTTTGAAAGCACCTTGCCGCTGCTCCACACTTCACTTTTTTCATCGCATACGTTTATTTGATAGGCAGTCTGAAAGACAGAATTTTCATCACTTTCAATCTGCCATGAAAACTCCGGAGCGGCGTCAACAAAAGGCTCTTTCATATGATTGATTCTAAAATTAATTATTCTCATGGTTACCCCTCATTTTAAAATATTAAACACAAGTTCTTCGACCTTTTGACTGACCTTTGAAGAAGAACCGCCGATGTTGCTTACATTCGTAGCAAACACACATTCCAGATTATCCTTAGGTGAAACAAAAAAATGTGTGCCAAATGCGCCACTCCAGCCATATGTACCTTCTGTTACAGGTAGATTGCCTTTCTGAGGATTTTGCCTTATTTGTACACCAAGTCCCCATACGCAACCCGGAGAAGGCTCAAGATGCCGTGCAGGTGCCTCCGTCTGCATTAATTCAACTGCTTTTTCACTTAAAATTCGTTTGCCTTTAAATAAACCCTTGTTCAGCAGCATATGTGCAAAATGCTCATAATCCTCTGCAGTACAGTATAATCCGCCAGAGCCGCATACATATTTACTGTCAGAATCGATTTTGGCAAATCCGTCTTTGTCACTTTTTGTATCTGTAACATTTTTTAGTCCGAACGGAGTTTTTTTATAAAGTTCAACCGTCCGTTTTTTCTGCTCATCATTGATATGAAATGATGCATCATTCATTTCAAGCGGTTCAAACAATTCATCCTTGAAATAATCAGCAGCACTTTTCCCTGAAATCACTTCAACAAGTCTTGCAAGAATATCAAAATTTGCAAGCGGTGAATATCCGGTGCCTGTACCCGGCTGAAAATCCAGCGGTCTTGAAGCATATTTTTCTGTTTGCCTTTCAAGAGTTGTTCTGAGTTCTTTATCCTTAAAATGCATAGCATAACCGCCAATACCCTGCTCAATTCCTGATGAATGGGACAACAAATCTCTAAAAGTAAGCTCTCTGTTTGCAGCTTCTGTTTTAGCCTTATCAGGAGTGTATGTAATAAGCCCGAGCAATGAATTTATCGGATTTTTCGGAGGAAACGGATATCGTCTGTCATTAACAACCCGCATATTTTTAAATGAAGAAATATATTTTGAAATCGGATCATCTATATCAAGCCTGCCATCATCATAAAGCTTCATAATGGCAGCAGCGGTAACAGGCTTTGTCATTGACATCATTTTAAAAATGCTGTTGTATTCAATCGGTTTACCTGTTTCAAGATTTGAAAATCCCCATTTGCCTTTATAAATAATTTCGTCATTTTTTCTTACAAGCAATACGCCGTTCGGAATTGTTTTTTTAGCAATATAACTATTAAATATAATATCAATTTTGTTGTTTTTCATACTTAATCAATACTTTTGTGAAAGCTGCTGTTCACATTCCTCTCTTGTAATTTCACCGCCGTTGCACTTTGCCATAAGTTCAACATCTTTATCCTTCATTTTATAGAATGCCATAACAACTATACCAAGAATCGTACCTATAGCAGGAATAAGTGTATAAACAATCCAAAGCATATTCAAGGCTGATTCAGGCTGTGCAACACCCTGAGAGGCAATATCGGCAAAGTCAGTTGCTTCAATCTCAACCCAGCCTGAAAGGCCGAGGAGGAAAAGTCCCAAAGAGGAAGCGACACCCTGTGTAAGCTTTGTTACAAAAGAATTAAGTGCAAAGAAAATACCCGAGCAATCTTTACCCGTCTTATATCTTGTATATTCTATCGTATCGGGAACAAGAAAGCTCTTTGCAATATTTGCGACATTACCGGGCAGCGACTGAACAACCATAAGAATGCAAATAAGAACAAAATGGCTGGATCCTACAAAGAATATGGAAAGAAGAGGTATTCCGCCTAATAAACCGCAAACAACGATTGTTTTTACCTTGCCGAATTTTTTTGTTATTTTCGCCGTGTTCAACTGAGCAATAAGACCCGGTACTGCCGAAATGGCAATCGGAACAATAAAAATCATTGAATTACCGAAATGATAGTATGCAACGAAATTGGCAAGGTTTGCTCCCGTTGCAAGACACGAAGTAATAACTGTACTTAAAAGCAAAATAAACATATATTTATTTGTTCTGACACAGTCAAACATATCCTTGAAAGTGTAGTGTTCTTCTTCTGCCGATACATTTTTAAGCCCGACATTGTATTCTTTTATACCCGTAAGCATCGGAAGCATTCCACACAAGAAAATCACAGAAGAACCGACAACAACATTTTTAATCGGTAAACCAACTTTTTCGCTTATGAGGGTATAGAAAATAATGCCGATAAACATTATAATGCCGTTATTTAAAATCGAACGGTTTTGAATAATTGCGTTTCTTTCGTCAAGGTTATCTGTTATTGAAACGGCAAGTGAGTTCATCGGAACCTCAACCAAGGTGTAGCTCAAATCATAAAGCAGATAGAAAACAGCGAACCAAATAAGCTTTACGGTTTCCGAAAGCTGCATGGGCATCATAAAAAACAGAACCGTAAACAGCGGAAACAGCCAAAAGGTTTTTCTGAACCACGGCAAATATTTTCCGCTTCCTTTGATTTTTATTCTGTCAATCAAAAAGCCGAAAATAACATCATCAAAAGAGTCTATTATTTTAACAAAAAGCGTAATAGCTGCCATTTTGCCCGGATGTATCCCCTGCATTAGCAGGAACATTGTCATAAAGGTTGTAATTATTGCACCCTCGCAGGTTCTTGCAAGGTCGCCTATGTAATATCTCGCACGCTGACCTGTTGTTGTCAGCCAGGTTGATTTGTCAATTTTTTCTTTTTGTTTCAGCATGGCTTACGTCTCCTTTTTAAATACTTTTGAGAGCTTCGTCTATTTTTTTAAAAGTTTCGTCTTTTACTTTCAAAAAGCTCAAAACATTTTTCAGCGAAACTCCGTCAACAAAAGAACCTACCTTTTTCTTTGTTGCTTCGTACAACAAATATTGAGGTAAAAACTTTTTCTTAAACAATTTTTTTGCCTGCGGATTTTCAAAAATAATCTTGCATGAATTTTTACTTGAAAGTGTTTTTGAGTATTTATCGTTATATTCCGAACTTTCCCTGATTGAAATATATCTGCCTGAGATTAAATCATTTATCCAGCTTACGCTTTCTTCCACCCAATCTCCTACTCTTGAACAGAAAAGCGGCGGCTTTGCTCCGACTTCTTCTCCGATTGAAAAGCCGTGCATGGAATAGCCGTAAATATGAAGCTCGTAATCGATGTAATTTTTATTCAGTGCTTCAATGTACTCTAGCGTATTATTCACGGGAACAATCCAATCGTTTCTTGAAGCGGCAAGAAAGCACGGGCAGGTATAAAGGTTTACGGCTTCAACCGCATCAGGTGCATCGGGGGCAGTATAGTTTATCGTTTGAGCTTTTGCCGCACCGTAAAGAATGATTGCGGCATAAGGTTTGTTTTCTGCTTTTGATGCCGCATAGGATATAAGGTGACCGCCGGCAGAAAAACCTGCCGCAACAATATGTTCGGTGTCAACACTGAATTGTTTTCCGTTTGCTTTTATATATGCCATAGCATTTTCAAAGTCCTCAAGCGGATACGGCCATTTATAATTCTTTCCTACCGAATAGCAGAGAACAAAGGCGTTAAATCCTAAGGAATTAAACTTTTCTGCAACGGGCTTTCCCTCGGAAACAGAACATTCGTTGTATCCGCCTCCTGGACAAATCAAAACAGCCGGCTTGTTTTGACCTACAAGGAAGCAGGTCAGCACGACATTTCTCTCTTTGTTAAGAATTACAGTTTTTTCTTTCATTGTTCACCATCCCTTGACAAATGTTTAAATAAGTGTATAATAGTGATACACTTGTATCAGTTACAAGTGTAACATATTTTTTTATAAAGTCAAAGAGTTTTTGTAAAAAATGCTGACAACTGATACATAACCAAGGAAGTGTTACACATGAAAAGGAAAAATGAAGCACATGAGCTTGTTCTTCAATGTTTGACCGAAGCTTTGTTAAAACTCATGGAGAAAAAACCGTTTAATGAAATAAGCGTGTCCGAGCTTTGCGAAAAAGCAGGAGTGGCTCGTGCATCTTTTTACAGGAACTATGACTCTATGCAGGAAATTTTGACAAATTATCTTTCCAGCGTTACCGATGAATGGTGGGAAGAGTTTGTAAAATATCCCGAAGACGAATTTCACGAAAAGTTTTGGAAAGAGCTTTTACTTCAATACAAGAAAAACGAAGAACTGATAAAGCTCATTTATCAGAATGATATCTCCTATATTATTAAAAATCATATTTTTAATTCCTGCGGACCGAAAGACGGGCAGGACGAGCAGACGAAATATCTTTGTGCAATGGTTGCCGGTGCAATTTACGGGTTTGTTGAACAATGGATAGTTCTCGGCATGAACGATATTCCTGACACAATAAATATGAGAAGCTTTTTGAAATTCGGATCAGAATATAAGGTGGTGAGCTTTGATGAAAAATAAACTTGCGACAGAGAACCTTGAAATTACAAAGAGAGAAAAGGCTCACAATGAAATCGTCAGAAATGCCGCAGTTGAGGGAATGGTACTTCTGAAAAATAACGGCGTTCTTCCGTTTGACAAAAGTATAAAAACCGTTGCGCTTTACGGCATCGGTGCAAGGCGAACCGTGAAAGGCGGAACAGGCTCGGGGGATGTCAATGTTCGCAGTTATGTGGATGTTGAAGAAGGACTTGAAAACGCAGGATATGAAGTTGTCACAAAGCCATATCTTGACGAATACGACCGCATTATAAACGAAGCCAAAATTGAATATGAGAAAATGCTTCAGGAAAAGGGCAAGGAAGGTGTAAAAACTGCGCTTTTCACAATGTTTGCAAATCCTTTTAAAGAGCCTGCAATTTCAGAAATTACAGCCGAGGACACGCAAAAATATACAGCCGATGCCGCAATTTATGTGCTTTCAAGAAACTCGGGCGAGGGCGCCGACAGAAAAGCGGAAAAAGGCGATTACTATCTTACCGACGGCGAAATCAGGGATATAACCCGGCTTTCAAATTCTTATAAAAAATTTGTTTTATTGCTGAATGTCGGCGGTGTAATTGACCTTGGCGAGATTGTAAATAACAGCAAAATAGGTTCAATTTTGCTTATAAGTCAGGGCGGAAGTTCTTTGGGTGACGCTGTTGCCGATGTCATAAGCGGAAAAGGTGTTCCGTCAGGTAAATTGTCAGCAACATGGGCAAAAAGTTACCTTGATTATCCGTTTGCCGAGGATTTTTCCGATGAAAAATATTTTTCCGATACATATTACAAAGAGGGTATTTTTGTCGGTTACCGATACTTTGAAAAGAAACAAATTAAGCCTTTGTTCCCGTTTGGTTTTGGTTTATCTTATACGGATTTTGAAATAAGCGACACAAAGATAACAGCAAACGAAGAACACATTTCGGTCAGCACAAAGGTCAAAAATATCGGAAAGACTTACGGCGGAAAAGAAGTTATACAGCTTTATGTAAGTCAGCCGCAGGAAGGACTTGTTACTCCCGTAAAAAGCCTTGTAGCTTTTGCAAAAACAAAAACACTTTTGCCCGGAGAGGAGCAAAGTGTTACGATTACTTTTGATATGAAAAGCCTCGCTGTATTTGACGAAGAAACCGCTTCATACATCATTAAACGAGGAAGATATATTGTATATATCGGCACCGACAGCGAAAACTCAAAGAAAGTGCATAACCTTATAGTTTCCGACGATATAATCACCGAAAAGTGCAAAAGAATTACTTATTCAAGTATAGAAGAAACCTGCGATTTTCATGATAATGCCGAGACGAGATTTGATGAATTGCCGACAATCGCCCTGGATTTAAAAAACATAAAAACATTAAGTCATATATATGACGACAAAACAGAAAGTATAAAATCAACCAATCTCGGTTATACACTCGATGATGTGAAAGTCAAAAAAATTTCAATAAACGATTTTGTGTGCGATTTAAATGTCAACGAGCTTATTTCTCTTTGTGTCGGCGCTTCAAGGATAGGTCTCTCCGATTTGTCGTTCATAGGCAACGCTTCAAAAAGTATACCCGGTGCGGCAGGAGATACATGCGACGAATTGCTTGAAAAAAGAAAAATCCGTCCTCTTTCAACCGTTGACGGACCGGCAGGCATAAGAATAAACAGCAAGGTATATGAAAAAGACGGATTATATGTTGATAACCCTGCCGATGATCCGATAAAATCTTTGCTTTTACCCAAAGAAATGCAGAAAGCGGATCTCAACGGAACTACGGTTAAATATCAGTTCTGCACGGCTATACCTATCGCCACCATGCTTTGTCAGACCTGGAACACGGAAATAATTGAAAATTGCGGAAAGCTTGTTTCAAAAGAAATGGGCGAACTCGGACTTGATTTGTGGCTTGCTCCGGCTTTGAATATTCAAAGAAATCCTCTTTGCGGCAGAAACTTTGAATATTACTCTGAAGATCCGATTTTAAGCGGAAAGTGTGCCGCAGCTATGGTAAATGGTTTTCAAAAAAGCGGTAAAGGTGCGGTTATCAAGCATTTTGCGTGTAACAACAAAGAAAACAACAGAAATTATAATAACTCCGTTCTTTCCGAAAGAGCTCTGCGTGAAATATATCTCAAAGGATTTGAAATTTGCGTAAAAGAGTCGCAGCCTTTTGCGGTTATGTCGTCATATAACCTTATTAACGGTACTCATTCTGCAAATCATCGCGGTATTTTAACAGATGTTCTTCGCACGGAATGGGGATTTAACGGGGTTGTTATGACGGACTGGTACGCAACAACAGGAAAAACTGCCGATGAAAAATCCTATGGTGCAAGTGGTGCGGCAGACTGTATAAGAGCAGGAAATGATATTATAATGCCCGGTGGAAAAAACGAAATTGAATCTATAACAAAAGGGGCGGAAAGCGGAGAACTGAGTGTCGCTTCTTTGCGCCTTTGCGCCGAAAGAATAATTAAAGCAATACTAAAAATGGGGTGACATAATGAAAGAAAAAAATAAGAATATTTTCTATGATGTTAAATCCTTAGAAAGAACTATGGACATTGAAAAACACTGCAATAAAGGCTATCTTCAGAAAAAGCTTTCCAAAGCGTTTCCGAACGAAAAACTCACTGTTGTTGAAGCGTATATCAACACAAGCGGTAAATTTATCAACAAATCAAAAGGGTTTTTAGGCTCTCTCTTGCCCATAAACCGAGTGCATAATCTGCCTGAGTTTTGTCATGTCGTTGTTGAACATTCCACAGGGAAATTTACTGAAAAAATATTCATTTGGTCGCCCGTTAAATGGAATGACAGGTTTTTAGGCTGTGTCGGCGGAGGCACGGCAACCGGCGGTGAAGGTTATATAAATGCACCCGACAACACATCGAGAAGCGCAACTTTACCAAAAGCCGTACTTAACGGCTTCACGGGTGCAACAACCGATGCTGGATGCACAAAAATTGAATGGGCTCTTGAAAAAGACGGTACTCTTAATACTGAGCTTATTGAAAATTGGCGGGCAAGAAGTACTCATTTTATGACTGTTTTGGGTAAAAAAACAGCTGAAATTCTCCATGAGAGAAACATCAGATTTTCATATCTTCACGGCGGCTCCGGCGGTGGCAGACAATCTATGGTCGAGGCGCAGGAATATCCCGAAGATTACGACGGGATATGGGCGTCCTGCCCTGCAATTAACTGGTCGAAGTTTCTGCCTGTTGGTCTTTGGGCAAACGCAGTTATGAACTCGAATAACTATATTGTACCGCCGTCAAAGGTTAAGTTCGCAATGAACGAAGCTCAAAACACGGTCGGGGGCAAAGAAAAATATTACGAATATGACAAACCTCTTGAATTTGACTACTACACCCTTGTCGGCAAAAAGGTTAAAAATGATATTTTTACCGAAATTGATGCGAAGGTTTTGACTGAAATATACGGCGGTCCCGCACGGAACGGAAAAAGGCTTTGGTACTTCGGAAGACCGGGCGTGTTGTGCTATAATGTCGGCATACCTATCGGTGCTTTTTGGTACACACCGATATTCCATAAGCCGAAGCCGTTTTTCCTTTCAACATATTATTGCAGATGGGTAACGAAAAATCCGAAGCAAAAATTCGACAAAGTGACAAAGGATGAGTTTTATAAAATCTATGATGCAAGCGTAAACGAATTTGCCGATTGCCTTGCGGATAATCCGAATTTGTCTTCATTCAAAAACTCAGGGGGCAAGCTGATGGTTGACCACGGTTTCGATGATCCGCTGATTCCCATTGACGGAACAATTGAATATTATAACAGGGTTTGCGACACGCTCGGCGGAAAAGAAGAAGTTGACAAATTTTTCAAGCTCTTTTTGACACCCGGCGACGGTCACGGTTCATGTAACTGGCATAATGCGGGGATAACCGACTGCGACGGCATGAAAGCTCTTGTGGACTGGGTCGAAAAAGGAATCGTACCTGCAAAAATCAGAAAAGTTCAGGTTGATAAAAAAGGCAGCACAATAAAAGAAGGCTTTCAAGCACCGATTTGAATGGTAAGACTATAAGGAAAAATATTAATTAACCTAAAAGAAAAAACGGATTATGGTTAGCTTTTAACAAGCTGAACCATAATCCACTTTTTCATTTTTCGGATTTGTCAAGAAAAATGTGTAAGTCTTTTTGATGAATAAAAATTTTGGTTCTTCACGGATTTATGGGGAATGATATTTGACTGATTGCAGTGAAATAAACTTGACGGGCAAGAGTCAATAAAAGCTTCTAATCCAAAACAATCATATAGCCATCCGGCAAAGGCTTTGACCTTATTTATATCTTTGTGTGAGTGAGAAAGGCAGAAAATCAGCTTGAATGGGTCGGGAAAATGAATAATATTCGTAGCAGAGCAGTAGAGATTATAGATGTAGAATTGATTTGTGTTTAGGAGGACAAAGAGGCAGATATAATGTTAAAAGTAGTTGCGTGCGCACGCATATTGTGTTATAATACTGGTAGTTAGGAGGAATATATCTATGAAACTATTAAAATGGCTTTCAGTAACAGACCGATTTTACAAAATCTATTTGGACAAGCAACTTGCCCCCTATGGAATCAACAACAGTCAATATATGTTCTTAATCAAAATCTGTCGTTCGCCCGGTATTCTACAAGATTCTTTAATGGATATGTTTTATGTTCATCCGAGCAATATTGTACGGACGGTTGCGGCATTAGAAAAGCAGGGAATGATTACACGTTCTCCCAATGATAAGGATAAGCGGACATGTAAATTGTATCCTACAGAACGTGCGCTGTCTGTAATTGATGAGGTACAGACGGTATGTGAAAAGACAGAAGCTCTTTTATTGCAAGGCTTCAGGGAATCTGATAAAAACCTCTTTATTGATTTGCTGATTCAGGCAGGTGAAAATATTACATCGGAACTTCATATAGAGCGAAAGGGGGAGGAGTTCAATGACTGAAAATCCTCTGGGCTATGAAAAAATTTCAAAGCTGTTGAAAAATTTTGCTGTTCCCAGTATTGTGGCGTCTCTTGTCGGCTCAATCTACAATATTGTGGATCAGATTTTTATTGGTCAAGGGGTCGGTTATTTGGGAAATGCAGCAACCAATGTTGCCTACCCGTTTTCTACCATCTGCCTTGCTATTGCACTGCTGGTTGGAATTGGCAGTGCTTCCCGTGTTTCCCTCTGTCTTGGACGCAAAGAGCCGAAAGCTGCCGCCAAAGCAGCGGGAAATGGTATTGTTCTGATGGGAATTTTCGGAATTATTTATTTGCTGGTTGGTGAAGCTTTTCTGTCTTTGCTCCTAAAGGCATTTGGGGCAACGACAGATGTATTTCCATATGCAAAGCAGTATGCCAGCATAACATTGATTGGAATGCCGTTTCTCATTGTAACGAATGGTATGAGCAATTTGATTCGAGCAGATGGAAAACCAAAGTATTCAATGGTCTGCATGGTTGTGGGAGCTATTATCAATACCATTCTTGACCCCATTTTTATTTTTGCTTGCGATTGGGGGATTGCCGGCGGAGCTTGGGCAACGGTTATTGGGCAAATTTTTTCTTTCATACTCGCACTCCGTTATCTATGGCGTTTCCAAACAATCCATTTTGAAAAAGAGTCGTTTTTATTGGACATCAAAGAAAGCCTGAAAATTTGCAACATGGGAATCAGCAGCAGCTCAAATCAGATTGCAGTTACCGTGATTCAAATCATTCAGTACAATTCGTTGACTTATTACGGCGCATTAACAAAATATGGAACGGATATTCCCTTGGCAGCTTGCGGAATTGTTATGAAAACAAATGCCATAGTCCTTGCGATTGTTGTAGGAATCTCGCAAGGGACACAGCCGATTATCGGTTTCAACTATGGAGCAAGGCAATATCATCGGGTACGGGAGGCTTACATGCTTGCAGTAAAGTGGAATCTTGTTGTTTCCACTATTGCTTTTATCGCATTTCAATTTTTCCCGCAATCTATCATTTCACTATTCGGAGACGGGGACGAGCTGTATTTTGAATTTGCTGTTTTGTTCATGCGTACCTATCTTTTCATGGTGTTGGTAAATGGTGTGCAGTTGCTTTCTTCCAGTTTTTTTACTGCAATAGGAAAATCGTTAAAAGGTGCTCTGTTGGCATTAACAAGGCAGACCTTTTTCTTGATTCCGCTTACCCTGCTGCTCCCGCTTCGTTTCGGAATTATGGGAGTATTGCTAGCGGGGCCTGTTGCTGATTTTTCAGCGTTTGTGCTATCTGTTGTACTGGTTGGTATAGAATTTAAAAAACAAAAAAACTCGCTTATAATTTAAGCCATAGCATATAGCTATTATCCACAGCTACTGAGCAAGTGTTATCAATACCGATAACAAAATGATAACATTAGCTTATATAGGCAGGATAATATGGATATATCAAATAATCAAAGGATTTACATACTCGGCAGAGAATAATTTCTAAACAAAATTAGTTAGGAAAAGTCGAGTGGGAGTAAATCGAAAAAGTCTGAAACCCCAGTAATATCAAGGGCTTAAAGGTTTTCAAAGAACCCGTTGATAAGATTTTGATAAGATTCTGCTCGGTACCCTTTATCGCGTGTATCGAGTGGTTTGTAAGTAAAAAGTAATATCTTGTGGCTCGCAAAAATACCATATTAACATTAAGCCCCGTACTGACGGACTAAAGTCAGTACGGGGTTTTTGTCGTGTGTAATTATTTTAATCTATCCTTGAACGCTTCAACCATAGCGTTGTTGCATTCCCATGTTGTTAATATCGGTCTGATTCGAGTATAGCATAATAGAATTTATCCCCGATGCTTCCGTCTTTTTGATAGCAGTATCTTCTGAATGTTCCCTCAATAGTCATACCTATCTTTTGCATAACCTTACTTGAACCGATATTTCGTGTATCGCAGCCGGATGTAATTCTGTCATAATGTACTTCATCAAACAAATAATTCACTACTGCACTTGCCGCTTCTGTCATTATTCCTTTATTCCAATATGGCTTATCAATTTGCCATCCGAGATGACAGGTAAAACATTCGTCGTCTTGAGTAACTACAGCAATATTGCCGATAACAACTCCTTGAAATTCAATAGCCCAGTTATAAGTTGTCGTTTTACTGTAATTTTTTATCCAGCTTTTCAAGACGGTCTTTGTTTCATTTATCGTTTTGTGCGGCTCATAAGAAAGATATTTTACCACATCAGGATTACTTGCCCACTTAAACATATCAACACTATCGTTTAATTGAAAACGCCTTAAAATTAACCTTGCGGTTTTTATCGTATTAGTTCCGATGTGATTTAACGGACGTAATAATTCTATATCAGTCATTTATTTACCCCTAAATTATATTTAATCTTTTAACCTATCCTTAAACGCTTCGACCATTACGTCACTAAAATTCTGTGACGGAACTTTCGTCCGGATTTGTGTGGTATCGAACTTCGGATAGTAATAACGCCAGTTGTCGTATTCTTCCCTGCTGATTTCCTCGGAAGATAGCTTGTCCGCCTGTTCTTTCCAAGCGTGCAGCATTTTGAGTAATTCGTATGCCGGATTTTCAGATAATTCTCTAACAGTTGATTGTGAAACGATAGGATTTACTTTTTGAATTTGAGAATTTAACTATCTATCTGTCTCCTATCTAACATCAACGATTTTCAAAGAGTGCATAGGTTTTTATTTAATTTCCTGTTCAATATCATTGAACAAATCATCGTCAAAAAATTCCTTTATTGTAATTTCAAGCCCATCGCAAAGTTTTTGCAGGGATACAATGCCGGGATTTTGACTTTTAGAATTAAGCATACTGTAAATCGTCGAGGGATTAACACCGCTGATATTTCCAAGCGCATTAATTGCTATGTCACGTTCTTTACATAAGTTCATTATTCTTTGAGCAACTGCTTCTTTGATTCTCATAGCTACCACCTTTTGTTGTGATAGTAAAATTGTATATAAATTTGGGATATATCGTGTGGGATATATCCCAAATTTATTGTTGACATCAATCTTTTATTTATATATAATAAAGCCATATAGTCGGCAGCAGCCGAGAATTTAGAGATAACCTGTTCCATTTTGAACACAGGAGATAAGCTCTGCCGGCGGATACAGTGCAGGACGAAATGATTTAATTTATCCGTCTTGCACATTAACTACAACAAATATCATTAACGATAACCCACAAATCATGTATTCGTTTGAGCAAATAAGAGTGTGAAGGTTTTAGGAGAAGAAATGAAATACAACTTAAAGTATATGCTGAAAAATTGGATAGCCTGGGATAAGAAAAGCTTAATATATTTTTTCGTTCGAGTTCCGGCACTTGTTTTTCAGCCCATAGTTACGGCGTTTATTCCGAAAGCAATGATAGACTGCATTAACGAGGGTGTAACGGTTGGCAGGCTTACTGCTGTGGTTGCGCTTTTGAGTGCTCTTGTTGCGCTGACAACCTGGCTTGCGCCCTTTATGCAGGAGCTTCTAAACGGTAGCGCACGCATTATCCGTATGCGCTATGCCGTTTTGGCTTTTCGCAAAAATCTTAGCACGGATTACACAAATATAGAAAGCCTTGACGGCAGAGAAAAGAATAAAAGAGCTATGGAATTTTACAGAAGTTACTATTCATCATCTGCCGATTTCCTTGACACCTGCAATCAGCTTTTGGTTTGCATTATTGGCGTTATAGCCTCTCTTACGCTTATCTATAAAATCAATATTGTTATGATACTGATTATTCTTGCGACCTGTGTTACTGAATTTATTTTACTGAAATACCTAAACAAAAAAGAAAAGGGCGTTAAGGATGCAAGAAGCAGTATTTTTGTTAAGTTCGATTATTACTACTCATTGAGCAAGGATTTAACTGCCGCAAAGGATATAAGGCTTTACGGCTTTACCGATTATTTTTTATTTGCAGTTGCAAGGCTGATTAACGGCTTGGAGGATATAACCTCAAAATATATGTGCCAAAGCATTAAGGTTGGCGGAACAAGGGCACTTCTCAACCTCGCCCGTGAGCTTGTTGCATACGCTTATTTAACATATTTAGTGTGCCGGAACAGGCTTTCCGTTTCCGATTTTATTTTCTATTTTGGTATTATCACAGGATTTTCAAATTGGATAACGAATGCGGTGTTTCTATATTCAAATATTGAGCGTTGCTGTAACGACTGTGCCGCATTTCGTGAATTTATTGAAAGCGACGAGGAAAACAAAAGCAAGCCGAGTGTGGATTTTGAAGATGTTGAAACAATAGAGTTTAACAATGTTTCGTTTACTTATCCGTCTGCTGAAAAAAACACAATAAACAATATGTCCTTTAAGGTAGCTAAGGGAGAAAATATCGCAATAGTCGGCGAAAACGGTGCAGGCAAAACAACGGCAATAAAGCTGCTTTGCGGCCTTTATTATCCCACTAAGGGTGATATTTTAATAAACGGAAAAAGCAGTCGTGATTTTTCAAGTGAAAGCTATTTTGATTTGTTTTCTGCGGTATTTCAGGACTACGGCTTTTTGCCTATGACCATAGCTGAAAATATTTGTATCACAGCTGATTATGATAAAGATAAGCTTTATTCTGCATTTGAAAAGGCAGGCATAGCCGATAAAATCAACAGCCTTGATAAAAAAGAAAATACCTTTATGATTAAAGATGTTTACAAAGATGCAGTTGATTTTTCGGGCGGAGAAAAGCAAAAGCTATTGCTTTCAAAGGCAATTTACAAAAATGCACCTGTGCTTATCCTTGACGAGCCTACCGCCGCACTTGACCCGATTGCAGAGAATGAGCTGTATCTCAAATACAACGAAATGACCGACAATAAAATATCCTTCTTCATTTCACATCGTCTTTCCTCAACCCGTTTTTGTGACAGAATTCTGTTTATTAAAGACGGTACTATTGCCGAAAGCGGAACTCATGAGGAGCTTATGGCACTCAAAGGCTCATACTACAGAATGTATCAGCTTCAAAGCTACTATTATAAAGAGATGGGAGGCGAGGCGATATGAAAAAAATAAAAACCGTTTTTTCTGCTTTTAGAGAAATACATCGCCTTGAAAAGCGGTTGCTACCCATCTCAATAGTTGTTGCAATCGTTACGGCGGTTATGCCGTTTATCAACATTTGGTTTACCTCAAAAATAATAGATTTGCTTGATGTCGGAACAAGCATGGGCGACCTTGCGGTATATATCGGCTTTGCGGTTGGAATCAATGCCGTTTTATTCTTCATAAATTATTTTTTAGGCGATATGTATTTTGTATTCCGCTCGCTTATGTATAACAAGGAGCTTCAAAACATATCCGCAAAGCTTTTCAAGGCGGAATATCAGAAGCTTGAAAGCAGTGATTTTAAGGAGCTTATACATAAGCATTCCGAGGCACAGGACAGGGTTTTCTCGTCGTTTGTGCAGTTTAGCTGGATGATGCGTGATTTCATTTCGGGAGCGGTAACGCTGATAATTTCCGTTATTATCATCATTCCGCTTTTGAAAATCGGATTTACCAAAACAGGTGATACTTATTTTGAAAGTCCTGTTTTTCTGCTGACGATTTTCGGTGCAATAGCAATAATGGCGGTTATTATCCTTATCGTTGCAACGCAAATGAACAAGGCATGGTTTAAGGCGGGAGACGAATATTCACGGCTTGACAGAATTTTTTACTATTTTCTAAATATGTTTTCCGATTACAACACCGGAAAGGAAATCCGCCTTTATAAAGAGCAAAATTTGATTGAGCACACCGCAACGGATAAGCTGCTGACAGACGGCGAAAAGCTGCTTAAAAAGGCTTCGCTTCACACAGCAAAATCAAGCTCTTTTGTTGCAATCCTCGGTGCACTTGTGGGCTTTGGAATTTATCTTTTTATCGGCGTTAAGGGCTTATACGGTTTATTCGGCATAGGCTCGCTCGTGCTTTACTGCGGTTCCTTTATGCAGATAATAAACGGCATTATGAAAATGGCGGTTACCTTCGGCAAAACTGCCGAAATGGTGCCTTTGGTAAACTATTATTTCGAGATAGTGAACGTAAAGGACAATATGACCTACGGTGTAAAGGAGCTTGATTTATCGGATAAATTTGAAATTGAATTTAAGAATGTTTCATTCAAGTATCCTAATACGGAAAGCTTCGCTCTTAAAAATATCAACATTAAAATCAACAACGGAGAACACCTTGCGGTTGTTGGCAGGAACGGAAGCGGTAAAACAACATTTATTAAGCTAATGTGCAGGCTTTATGACGTAACCGACGGTGAGATACTTATAAACGGTATAAATATTAAGAACTACTCAAAGGAGAGCATTATTAAGCTGTATTCGGTTGTATTTCAGGATTTCAAAATCTTTTCAACAACGCTTGCACAGAACATTTCGGCAAATGAGAAATACGACAAAGAAAGGCTTTATGATGCGCTCGGCAAAGCAAATATAAAAGGCAGAGTGCTTGCTATGGAAAACAAGGAAAGCACCTATCTTTATAAGGATTTGGATAAATCGGGCATTGAAATATCCGGCGGCGAGGCACAGAAGCTTGCACTTGCAAGAGCACTTTACAAGGATAGTCCTGTTGTTATTCTTGACGAGCCTACTGCGGCTCTTGACCCTGTTGCCGAGAATGAAATATATAATCGCTTTAATTCCTTTGTTGACAACAAAACAGCGATTTATATTTCCCATAGACTGTCAAGCTGTGCGTTCTGCAATCGCATAGCAGTATTTGATAAATCACACCTTGTTGAAACCGGAACGCATCAAGAATTACTTAATGCAAATGGTAAGTACAGTGAGCTCTGGAATGCTCAAGCAAAATATTATGTTTAATAAATAAGCAAAAGAAACTGATGGATAAAACCATCAGTTTCTTTTTGTATATTGTCGACAAAGAAAATATGAGTACCGAAAGTGAAAATGAAAACTTGCGTTCAGAAGTCAAAGATTACAAGCTTTTGCGTAAGGTTTTTGGGCATAAACAGATTGATGAGTTACTTGAACAGGCAAGAAATGTCAAAGGTCAAAACGTGAAAATTCACGCTCAAGATAAATAAATTTTGGAGGTAAAACAAAATGCAACAGGAATTATTACACTCTGTAATTCTTGGATAATTTGAATAATCCTGATAATCCGTGAAAACGGCATATGCAAAATCCTTTGGGTCACGGTTTTTTGGGGGCTTAGATGTGGCGTTCTCTTTGCATTTATCATAATTCTCACTTCGTGTCCTTTACATTTTGAGGGAGCTATGCTATATTCACATTGAAAGAGGTGAAAACTATGAACCAAGAAAAAATCGGTAGTTTCATTGCAGAAAACCGCAAGGCAAAAGGACTTACGCAAATTGAATTTGCGGAGAAATTAGGCGTTTCCAACAAATCGGTATCTCGGTGGGAAACAGGAAAAAATATGCCTGATGTGTCTTTGTTTTTGCCTATATGCGATATGTTAGAAATTTCAGTTAACGAGTTAATAATAGGTGAACACATTACAACGCAAGAAAGCAAAAAAGCTGATGAAGTTTTTGTTGAAACAATAAAAGCCTCCAACAAAAAGCTCAAATCCGCACAAATACTGATATATATATTTGCTGTTTTGGTCAACGCATTATTTATGATTGCTGTGCCGTTGACCGCAACACCCTCTGACGCAATGGCGGTGCCTTTGTTGGCAATTATCGGCGGAACAATTTCTGCTGTTTTGCTGTCGTGCTTAAACATCAAACCTATGTGGTTGTTTATATTTATTCCGATTTCGGCAATTGAATTACTTGTGGGCGGAATGATTTATTGTGGCGAACTGTTTGACTATGGGTTACCCTATGCAACAATAATGGCTTTTGTTCAGCTTGCAATATTTCTGTTGGCGATGGGTATTAAAAAAATTATAAGAAAACTTATAAAAGCCAAACGCAAAAATTAAATTGGGAATTTCGCAAAAAGAGCTATCAGATTTTTTGAAAGTCTGATAGCTCTTTTTGTTTTTTATAATATTCTATTTTATATTTGGTATATCATTGAATTAGGCATTGACAAATGTAAAACAAATCTTTCTGTGTTTACATTGTTCTTTTAATCATAAATCCCACTTAAAACAACTCATCAAGCAAAATATAATACTTATATTTTTGTTCATCAAAAGTTATATTCAGCTCGTCTAAAAGCATTTGAGGGTTAAAATCAAAAATTTTATCTCCGCCGGTGTACTTGCCGTCGAAATTATGCTTTAGGCTTCTTATTGCGATTGCGATATCCTGCCATCGGTCAGCAGGGCCCATTTTTCCGATATCGATAAATCCGCTTATTTTGTTTTCTTTCACAAATATGTTCGGCAAGCAATAATCGCCGTGAGTAAGAACAATATCTTCCTCGGGTCGATTGCTTTTCAACCAATTAAGAAGCTCCTTTGAATCGGCGAAGCCGTTTTCCCCAAAGGTTTCAGGCTCGGCACTGCTTAAATCCACCAAATTATTGTTCACATTATATTCTGCGATTTTCAAGCGTTCGTTGAGTCTGCTCGTTTGATAAGGACAAGCCTTTACGTCGATTTCCCACAGCCTCTTTAATCCCTGTGCGACAAGCTTTATCAGCCTTTTAGGGTGCTCAAGGTACTCGGCAGAGCAGAGCATTTTCCCATCGATTTTTGTCATAAGCGTATATGAAATACCGTTCACAACACAATATTCAATTATCGTGGGAATTGGGATTTTATTGCCGACCCACCTCGCAATTTCAGCCTCGTTGTTTGTTTCTGTGCTTTGCGGTTGAATTTTCAAGACAAATTCATCGTAAATACGCACTTGCGAATCCGACATTCCGACATTATCCACCGAATACGCCTTTGTGCCGACGATTGACTGAATTTTTTCGGGAATACAAAGCTGCTCCATTTGTCCTCTCCTCTCGGTATCGCCTGCCGTCAGACTTCTATACTCTTCTCTACCCTATCATTTCAACAGCGGTATTATTTTTTCCGCAACGACCTTAAAGCCCTGTGCGTTGAGATGCAAGCCGTCATAGCAATATTCCTTTGCAAGCCTGCCCTTTTTGTCCGAAAGATATTTTGTAAGGTCAAGCCAATGTACCTTGTTTTCGACTGCGATATTATATAATTCCTCGTTAAGAGCCAATATTTTCTTGTTACTGCGTTTGCCTGTCATTTGCCTTGCCGTGAGCGACATTCGTGAGTTTACAGGGTAAATCGCCTGCAAAATTATATTTGTACTCGGGCATATTTCGTGCGTTACTGATAAAATATCCTGTATGTTTTTCAAGGTGTATTCACTCGGAATATCCTTGCCTATATCGTTTGTTCCGATTAAAATCACAAGGTTTTTAGGTGTAATGTTCAAAGCGTTGCATTTGAGCCTCTCCAAAAGTCTGTCGCTCGTGTCCCCGCTTATTCCACGGTTATAAACAGCCTGCCCCGTAACCTTTGAAAAGGTATAGAACAGCTCGTAGCTGTTAAAAATTTCCGTGATTGAGTCGCCGAACAGTACGGTTTGACCGTGATGTGCATAATTTTCGTTTAAGAACAAATAGTTTTCTTTTTTAGTCTGCTTTACAAGGCCGTAAGCGGTCTTTTTTTGAATATCCTTACCCATTTTGCTTCTCCGTGCGTAAATTTATTTTACACTTATAGTTTAAGCTATTTTTCGACTGTTTTCAAGACGGTTTTACACTTTTTGAAAGACGAAAAGCTCAACCTGAGGCTGAGCTTTCATCTTTGATTTAATATTTTTTATTTAGCGTTTATTTCTTTTCCCAACCCGAATACAGCGTCATACTGTCGCTGACCTTATCGGTGGTAATATCGAACGGCTTTTGACAGTCTTTGTCCGTGTACCAGCCTGTAAAGGTGTAGCCCTCTTTTACGGGATTTTCTTCAACGCTGACAAGCTGACCGTGCATTACCTTTTGGTTTTCAATCTGCGAGCCGCCGTTGGTATCGAACGAGACAGTGAAGCCTGCGTGATTAACAGCAAATATCAAGCAGGCGATAAGAACGATAATACCTACTACAATCAACCTGTCCGCCGTTTTGACCGACATCTTTATATTTCTGTAAAGACCGCCCGGCTTTCTTTCGCTGTTAAGATTTATTGTGTTATTATCGTTCATTTTTTTCACTGCCTTTCAAGAGGGGATGAGGAGGGGTGATGAATAATTCTTTTATTATCTGCGAGCAAGATATTTACGCATATCGATAGCGCATGCAACAAGGATGATGACGCCCTTAATGATGTAAAGCATATTTGCCGATACGGAAAGGAAGTTAAGACCTGCGAAGATAATCTGCAAAAGGAGAACGCCGATTACGATACCGCTGATTTTACCTGTACCGCCGACAAACGATACGCCGCCGATTACGCACGCTGCGATAGCGTCACATTCATAGTTAAGACCGGTATTTGCAGAGCAGGAAGCGATACGAGCACCCTCGATAAAGCCTGTGATGCCGTACATAACGCCTGCAAGAACGAATACCATAAGTATTGTCATAAATACATTAACGCCCGAAACTCTTGCCGCTTCTTCGTTTGAGCCGACTGCGAACATATTTTTACCGAACTTTGTCTTGTTCCAGATAACCCACATAATCGCTGTGAGGATTACCGAATAAAGAACATATCTCGGAACTGTAACGCCGCCGATTGTGAAGAGCTTGCCCGTGATGAAGTCTGTGTAGGACGGGTCAAGTCCCGAAAGAGTCTGACCGTTGTTGCCGCCTATCATAAGATACATAAGAACCGTACCGAATACGATAAGCTGTGTTGAAAGGGTTACGATAAACGGATGAAGCTTAAACTTTGCAACGAAGAAGCCGTTTACAACGCCGACAACTGCGCCGATTGCGATAACTGCAAGGAACACAACTATAAGAGGCATCGTCTTGAGGTCGGGGAACATCTTGTTTGCATAGTTTGTCATCTGTAAAAGCGAGGCTGCAACGCAGGCGGTAAGACCGACGCAACGGCCTGCCGAAATATCCGTACCCGTAAGTACGATACAACCTGCGATACCGAGTGCTATCGGCAGCTTAGCCGCCGTAAGGGATATAATATTTACGATTGATGATACGCTCAAGAACGCAGGGACCTTAATTGCGATAAAGATAACCGCTATTGCGATGATAATGTACATTGCGTTGTTGAACAGCAAATCGGTTATAAGTCTTTTTTTGTCGTCACGGCTTGCTTCTTTGTAATTGTTCATCCAAAGGGCAATCTTTGACGGCTTTTTCATTTTTTTAACATTTTCCGAAGCCATAGAGAAATCCTCCTCATACATATTTTGCCGCAAGGGTCATAATTTCTTCCTGCGTGGTTGTCTTTGCGTCAACCTCACCCGAAAGCCTACCGCCCGACATAACAAGAATTTTGTCGCATACGCCGAGAAGCTCGGGCATTTCGGACGATACCATAATTACTGTTTTCCCCTTTTTGGCAAGCTCGAGAATAAGCTGATAAATCTCGTACTTTGCGCCTACGTCGATACCTCTTGTCGGCTCATCCAAAAGAAGCACGGTAGGATCGGTAAGCAACCATCTTGCAAGGATAACCTTCTGCTGATTACCGCCCGACAAAGAGCTGATTTTTGTTTCCTGAGTGGGTGTTTTTACCCTCAGGGACTTGATATATTCTTCTGTGGTGTCCTTCATCTTTTTCTTGTTGAGGAACGGACCCGTCTGATATTTTTTCAAGCTTGAAATTGTGGTATTTTCTCTGATATTAAGTATTCCGAAAATACCGTTTGCACGTCTTTCCTCCGTCAAAAGAGCAAAGCCGTTCTTAATTGATTCGTGAGGAGTTTTATTTTTAACCTCTTTACCGTCAAGATAAATCTTTCCGGTGCTTCTGGTGGTAATACCGAATATCTGCTCCAAAAGCTCTGTTCTGCCCGAGCCGTCAAGCCCTGCGACGCCGAGGATTTCGCCTCTGTTAGCTTCAAAGGATACATCCGTGAGGTTTGTGTATTCGCCTCCGAGATTTTCAACCTTCAGAAGAACATCGCCGATTTCGTTGTCCTTTTCGGGATAGCGGTTTGTAAGCTCTCTGCCTACCATAAGCTTGATTATTTCGTTCATCGTAAGCTCGCTTGCGGGCTTGGTTGCTATCCATTTGCCGTCACGCATAATCGTAACTTCATCGGATATACGGAGGATTTCCTCCATCTTGTGAGAAATATATACAATTCCGCAGCCTCTGTCACGAAGCATATTGATAATGCGGAACAAATGCTCAACCTCTTCCTCTGTAAGTGATGAGGTCGGCTCGTCAAATACGATAATCTTTGAATTATAGGAAACCGCCTTTGCGATTTCAACCATCTGTCTTTGAGAAACAGACATTGTGCTCATTACGGTTTTGGGGTCAACCGGAATTTCAAGCTCCTTAAAGACCTTCATTGTTTCGTCATACATCTTTTTTTCGCTTGTAAACGGAATAAGCTTTGAAACCTGCGGAAATCTTCCGAGCCACATATTATCCATAACATTGCGCTTGAGTGCCTGATTTAATTCCTGATGCACCATAGCAACGCCGTTTTCAAGGGCTTCCTTGGAGTTTTTGTAATTTACTTCCTTGCCGTCAACGTAAATTTGACCGCTGTCCTTGCTGTAAACACCGAAAAGGCATTTCATAAGTGTTGATTTACCTGCGCCGTTTTCGCCCATAAGAGCATGTACCGTGCCTCGCTTAACTGTAAGTTGAGCATGGTCGAGCGCCTTAACACCCGGGAATGACTTATCTATGTCAACCATCTTTAGCAATACGTCTTTGTCAGCAGCATCGGATATATTTACGTTTTTTTGCATAGCCTTCTCTCCTATCTGCATTGATTTACGGTTGGGGCACGAAGCCCCAACCGTTGAGTTTGCTGTACGCCGTAAATTGATTATTCGGCGCTGTCTGCTGTGAATGCAGAGTAAGGAATGTTAACTCTCCATGTGCCGACTACGTTTTTGCTGTCGATACCGTCAAAGGTCGAAGTGCCGTTGAGGAAATTCTTCATAATTGTTGTGATTGCGGTTGCCATACCCTCTGCGTCCTGCTTGATTGTACCAACCATTGTGCCTGCCTTGATAGCAGATTTAGCTGCGTCGGTTGCATCAACACCGAATACAGGAATAAATGTGCCGCCCTCTTTATTGTAACCTGCTGTCTGAAGAGCCGAGATTGCGCCGAGAGCCATTTCGTCGTTGTTAGCGATAACAAGCTCAATCATATTTTTATTAGCTTCTGTATACTGTGCAAGAGCTGTGCTCATATAGTTTGTAGCTGCTGCCGATGACCAAAGACCGTCCTGGTCAACAAGATACTTGTTCTTGTTTGCTGCATCATAGAATTCGATTTCGGGCTTGCCTGCTTCCTTGAGAACTGCGTTTGCATCCTCAACTGCATACTGTGTACGAGCGATAGCTTCCATATTGCCCTCTTGCCCCTTGAACATTACGTAGCTGATTTTGCCGTCTTTGTTAAGGTCGAGCTTGTCGTAATTCTTAACAAGGTATTCGCCGACCATCTTGCCCTGCATGTGACCTGCCTGCTCATAGTCTGTTCCTACGAATACGCACTTGTCATAGCTTTCGATAACTGACTGGTCAACCGAACGGTTGAAGAAAATAACCGGAACATTCTTTGCCTTAGCAAGATTGACAATGTTCTGTGCTGCGTCGTTTGAGCCTGTGTCAACAACGTTTACGATAAGCATTGATGCACCCTTTGCAAGAGCTGTCTGAACCTGCTCTGTCTGTGTTGTCTGATTGCCGTTAGCGTCATAGTTGTTGTAGGTGTAGCCTGAATCCTTTAAGATTTTGTCCATCGAAGAACGAACTGTTGAAATATACGCATCACTGAATGTGTAATAGAATACGGATATTTCTCCCTTATTCTTCGGACCTTCTTTGTCCTTATCGGATGCACAAGCTGCAAAACCGACAACCATTACTACTGCTAAAAGCAGCGCCAATACTTTTTTAACCTTTTTCATAAAGATAACCTCCTTAAAATTATCGTTTAGTCATTCAGCATCTTCATTATATAATCGGTCAACAAAAAAGAAAATGTAAAATCTTATTCAAAATGTATAAAATTTTATGATTATCCCGAACAAATATGGTAAAAATTTAACCCCGAGATATTGTTGTCAATATCTCGGGGCTTTATTCATATATATAATGCTTGTAGATACGTTATTCAAAGCTGAAAAGTACCTTTTGCACGTCCTTGTTAAACATATTGCTGCGGTCAACAACATAGACGGAGGTTTCAATCGACGGCTCTATGCTCTTTCCCGACATAAGCGTTGCGGCATTAGACACCGCAAGATAGCCTATCGCAAACGGATTTTGAACAATAAGAGTATCGATTTCGCCCGTTTCGAGCATACCTACGCATTTAACATTGCTGTCAAAGCCGACGCCGCAAATCTTATCGGCAAAATTAAGCTCCGATATTGCCATTCCCACGCCGAGAGTCGCCCACTCGTTAAAGCCGATAATCGCATTGATTTCGGGGTGTTCGGACAGAAGCTTTTTTACCTCGGCTGTCGCATTGTCTTGATCGGACGACACATAAACCGTTTTGACGATTTCGGCGTTTTCAAGCGTTCCGATATAATCCGCAAAGCCCTGCTGACGTTCATTGTTGTTTTCGGTATTTTCGCCCGAGCTTACTACGCCTATGTATATTTTTTCCTTGTCCTTGCAGAGCTTTTCAACTGCTTCGCCTGCCTTCTTGCCCGCCTGAATATTGTTAGTGCCGATAAAGGACTGCGTGTTTTTGACATTGACGTTACTGTCTATCATAATGACCCTTATTCCGCTGTCAACAGCCTCCTGAACGGCAGGTGCGGTGTTGTTATAGTCAATCGCAGACAGAACAATCACGTCAACCTTGCGTGAAACTGCATTCCTGATAAGCTTGTTTTGCGCCTCACAGTCCGATTCGTTGTCGGGTCCCTCGACGGTAAGCTCAAGGTTATATTCGGTTGCGGCAGTCACGGCTCCGCTTTTCAAATCGCTCCAAAAGTCCGAGTCGCTGCCCTTTGTGATAACCGCCACTTTTCCGTGAGCCGACTGAGTTGAGGTGTGTGTGCAGCCGATAAAACATACGATAGCGAAGCTCAACACAAAAAGCGATATAAGAATTTTTTTAATATTCATTTTCGTGTCCTTTCTCTATCATAGGAATTCTGACGGTAACGGTCGTGCCGACGTCAAGCTCGCTTTCGATTTTAATGCCGTAATGCTCGCCAAAGTAGATTTTCAAGCGGTCGTCAACATTCTTAACGCCGATTCCCTTTGAGTCGCTCCTGCCCTTTTCAAGCACCTGCCTGCATTGCTCCTCGGTCATTCCGAGTCCGTTATCGGCAATAATAATCAAAATATCGTCGCCGTCACGCTTAACGGTAATTTTGATTTCACCCTCGTCAACCATTCGGTCAAGTCCGTGATAAATCGCATTTTCGATAAACGGCTGAACGGTGATTTTGTTGCACATACAGTTTAGTAAATTTTCATCTACGTCAAAGGAATAGGTAAATTGGTTTTTATACCGATAGCTTTGGATAATCAAATAGCTCTCTGCGTGCTTTAATTCGTCGCCTATCGTGATAAACTCGTTACCGTGGCTTATGCTTATTCTGAACAGCCTCGCAAGTGCGCCGACCATCTTAACTGCGTCTTTGCTGTTGTCCTGCTCGCACATCCATTGAATTGAGTCAAGCGTATTATAAAGGAAATGCGGATTTATCTGCGCCTGCAAGGCTTTAAGTTCTGTTTTGCGGAGTATGATTTCCTCGTTATGCACCTTTTCCACAAGCGATTGTATCATACCGACCATATGCTCAAACGAAGCCGACAGCGTTTGGAACTCGACAACGTTACTCATATCCGCCTTGTACTCGAACGCCTCCGCCTGCTTTTCAAATTCCTGCATAGAAGCGACAAGCCGTCTTACCGGTCTTGTAACCGCCTTTGACAGTATCCAGTAAATTACAAGCGAAATAAGCAGGCTGAACAAAAGCGCAAACAAAAAGCCGAGAAGCAGCTGCTCTCTTACCGACCTTGTAACCTCGTCATTGTAGCTCACGCCGACAAGCCGCCAATTACATTCGCTCATTGACATAAGGCAGTAAATATTGTCCTTTTCAATGTGCGTACCGTCGGTCATATTTGAAATTTTATCCGTGCTTTCGCTCTTTATGCCCGAAAAAAGCATCTGCTGCTGCGGATGATAAATGACGTCCCCTTTTGAATTTATAATGTAGCAATAGCCACGCTGACCTATGCTGATATTGTCAATATAGGTCGCAATTTGCGAAAATTTATAGTCAATAGCAACATAAACCTGCTGTTTGAAAAGGCTTGAATACTCCTGCCTCGCAATCGTTACAACCCACGGATACTTGTCCTTATACATTGAGTTTACATGTGGGTCTGTAACGGCAAAGCCGCTTGACGCCGAGACAAGCTCCGACTTATTAAGAAGCATATCTCTTGCGCCGTCCTTAACCTTGTCGTCGCTTTCGTTGCCGTACAAGAGCAAACGCCCACGCTCGTCATAAATCATAACGCTGTAAATATCGTCCTCAAGCCGAGCCGAGGTTGACAGAACGCTTTGAAGCTCTGCTTCACTCGCACAGCTGTTTGCCTCGGCGCAAAGGCTGTTGAGCTTCTGCTTTATCGACGACATATATCCCGACACCGCTATATCAGCCTGCGACACCGTCTGCTTTGACGATACCGCCGCCGAGTTTATCATAAGTCTTTGGTGGAACATACCGAAGAACACGGTTGAGGCGATTACCGAAAAGAGTATTCCGCAGACAACTACCGCAATGATAAGTCCCGACAGCTTTGTTTTCTTATACTTAAACATTGCCTGCCCCCAAATGCTCCTCTCTGTATTTATTCGGCGACATACCGTAATATCGCTTGAAGCAATAGCTGAAATAATGTTGGTCGCTGTAGCCGCATTTTTGCGATATTTCAAAAATTTTCATAGACGTACATAAAAGCAAATCGCTTGCGGCTTTCATTCTGCGCTCCGTGACAAGTGACACAAAGTTTTGCGACTTCGTTTTCTTAATAAGTGCGCTCAAATAGTTCGGACTTACGCCCAATTTTTCACTCGCATCCGTAAGCGACAAAGCCTCATTCATATATTCGTCATTGATAATCTGCAACGCCTTATCGCAAAGCAACTCGCTTTCGTGCCTCTGTGAGCGTGAAATCATATCCCTCGCATCAAGGCAAAGGGAAATAAGTTCCTTTTTGTATCTCTCGTTAAAATCAAATGAAAGTTTGGAAGTTATAAAATTATTAGAAGAAAAAAGCTCCGACAACGCATTTCCGTCTGACAAAACGCTGACACAGCGGTGCGCTGTTGCAAGGATTTGAATGATGAGATAATCTACGCCGTCCCTGCTCCTGCCGTTGAGCATTTCTTCAAGGTAATCGCTGATTTCCTGCTTCGTTCCGACCTTCAGCAGCTGCTCAAGCTTATCGACGGATTTATCGACCGCCTCATATTCAAACGTGCTTTTCGGCTCTTGGTCGTTGATGTATCGAATATTGCCTGCGCCGTCCGAGGTGTATCGCCTTGCCGTGATAGCCTGCGAGCAGGCAAAAGCAAGCATTGAGGGCTTATCGACCGTCTGACTTATACCGATCGTGCATTTTTGGGAAAGCAGCTTCTTTGCGCTCTGCACAATTTCAATAACGGGAATACGAAGCTTTGTGGGCATATCCTCGGGGATGCTTGTCACAAGCGTTACAATTCTGCCGTTTACGAAAAAACTTTCGCAATTCGCATATTTTCCGACAATCGCATTCACAAAATCGATATGGTGCTTTTCGGTTACATTCTTATCCTGTGAATTCTTGAATTTCGACACAACAACGGTGCAGCACTCGTCGTCGCTTTTGATAATTCCTATTCTTTTCGCCGTCTGAATAAGCACCTCGTCGGGATAGTTATCGTCACTCGTTCCGAGCAAAAGCGGAAGCAAAAATTCCGCCTTTTCAAGCCTCAAAGCCGTGTTTTCGTCGGAAGCGCCGCTTTTGAGGTGCTCAAACTCCAAGTCCATTTCCTCACGGATTTTCAAAAGCTCGTCGCCGAGCTCCTTAGCCGAAACAGGCTTCAAAAGATAGCGAATTACATTATATTTGAACGCTTCCTGTGCGTATTCAAAATCATCATATCCGCTTAAAATAACAAATTTTGTCGCAGGGCGAACCTCTCGAGCCTTGCGTGCAAGCTCAAGTCCTGTCATAAGCGGCATTTTAATATCCGTCAAAATAAGGTCCGGCTCAAGCTTTTCGAGCTGTTCCAACGCTTCAATTCCGTTTTCTGCGTCGCCGACAACATTAAAGCCTGCTCTCTGCCAATCGACACTGTTAATAACCGCCTCTCTCTGACGAGCTTCATCATCAACAACAAGAATATTGTACATAATTTACCCTCTCATAAAAATCGGTTGTTTTTCATCTGTATCAATTTTTATTATATAAAAAGTTCAAGAATTTATCAAGAAATATTTGTGGAATTGTGAATTTGTCGATTTTCTATGAAATTAAAACAAAAAAGAGATGCCAAAATTGACATCTCTTTAATTACAGACTATGTTTTTAATCGACCAAAACCAAGGCTTTTTTCGGGCAAAAGCGAGCACACTTACCGCATTTTATACACTCGTCATTGTCAACCGTCGGTGCACTGAAGCCGACTTGCGATAACGCACCCACAGGGCAAATGTCAACCGACGGACACTTGTGATTTTGGGGACAGTTTTCAACGATTACCTTTAACTTCTTTGCCATTTTCACACCTTAAGAATATTTATTCGTCATCATCGTCAAACAAAGCGGAATCAAGTCCCAAAACCGCATCGGACTCGCCGCTTTCAAGACTTTCAACCTTTTTAAGCCTTTTATTGATTTGAACATTTCTGAACTGCGCCGTTTCAATGCTCTTGCCTGCGGCATCGATCTTCTTCTTGGCAGCTTCAAGAAGTCCGTCAAATTTTTCATACTGACCTCTTATCGCCGAAAGAAGCTGACGAACCTCGTTTGCCTTTTCGTTTATGGCAACGGTCTTAAAGCCCATTGAAAGCGAATTGAGCAAGGCTGTAATGGTGCTCGGTCCCGCAATCATAATGTTGTACTCTGACTGTATTTTTTCGGGAAGTCCCGACCTTGACGAAGCAATCTCAGCATACAAGCCCTCTGTTGCAAGATAAAGAATTGCAAACGGTGTTGTGTCCGGAACATGTATGTACTTTGAAACGTCCTTCGCCTCTTGAAGCACCCTCGTTTCAAGTGCCTTTCTCGCCTCCGCCAATGCATTTGCATCTGCACTGTCTGCGGCGTCGCAAAGTCTTATGTAGTCTTCCATAGGAAACTTCGAGTCAACCGGCAAATATACGTCCTTTTCGTTTTTCTCGGTTGCAGGGATACGTATTGCGAACTCAACCCTCGCCATTGAGCCGGGAACGGTTGCAACGTTCTTTTCATACATATTCGGGATAGTCTGATCGAGTATTCCCTCAAGCTGAACCTCCGCCCAAGTGCCTCTCGCCTTGACGTTCGTCAAAACACGGTTGAGCGCCGTAACATTTTGCGTAACACCCGTTGAAAGCTTTTGCATTTCGCCGAGCGATTTATATAGATTTTCAAGCTGATCGGAAACAGTTTTGAAAGAACTGTTGAGCCTTTGCGTGAGTGTCGAGGTGAGCTTTTCGTCAACCGTCGTCCTCATCTCCTCGAGCTTCTTTTCGTTTGACTGCTGAAGCTTATTCATTGACTCAACAAGGGTTTTGTTGATTTTTTCGCTCTGCTCGGCATTCTTTTCGTTTATCGAGCCGAGAAGCTCAAGCGTTTTTTCCCTGTTCTCGTAGTTTACCTTGTTCATATTCTCGATTTTCAACGACATATTATCAAGGCTTTTCTGCACATCGGAACGAATTTCCTTGTTTGCGTTCTGATTTTCAATTCTTATGTTGCTGAATTCCTTGCTGAAGGTGCTTGAAAGATAATCAAGCTTCTGCTCGGTGCTTTTTGAAGCATCATTTTCGCCGAGAGAATTTACCTTTTTTGAGAGTACCGAGAGCATAACGGCAAGCACGATAATTCCGAGCATACAAACCGCCGTTATAATATATAAAAGTATGTTTTGCATAATGTTCTCCGTTAAAATCCGTTTATCTGTTCTTTTTGTCCTCAATCATATGAACGTTGATATGATTATAGGTCATTTCAATTCCGTATTCGTCAAATTCCGTTTTAATCGCCTCGTTAAGAGCATAATAAGCCTGCCAATATTTATCGGTCATTGTCCAAGCCTTAACAACATAGCGGATACTGCTGTCGTCGTATGAAAGCACCGCCGCAAAAGGCTTTTCAGGTGCTTCTTCGAACAGCTCCGTCTTTTCAACCGCCTTCAAAAGTGCTTCACGAACGGTTGAAATCGGCGCATCATAGGAAGCCGAAACCTCAATATCCACACGGCGTTTCGCTTCGGTCGTATAGTTCACTATCTTTGCGGCAATAACCTTGCCGTTTGGCACGTAAATCATCTTGTTATCCGCAGTCAAAAGCTTTGTGTGAATAAGGCTGATTATATTAACCGTACCCGTCACACCGTCAATTTCGACAAAATCGCCTATCTTAAATGGCTTTGTAACAAGCAGCATAAAACCGCTTGCAAGGTTTGAAAGCGAGTCTTGAACGGCAAGCGAAGCCGCAAGTCCGACAACCGAAAAAGCCGCTACAAACGAGGTTGTAGACACTCCGAGTGCGTCAACCGTGATTATTGCGGTTATAAACCAAAGTATGATTTTTATGCCTGTTTTTATATATCTTTTAAGAGCTATATCAAGCGAAGTTTTATCAATTACCTTTGACAAAAGCGAGAAAATCACCTTGATGACCAAATAGCAAATGACAAAGGTAATCACCGCCGCAAGTATTTTTCCGACGGTAAAATCACCTATCGCATAGTCAAGAATATCACGAAATTTCATTTTCGAGCCTCTTATTTAATAAATAATATCGTTGCAGCCATACAGAACTGTGCCGCATAGTAAAGCGCGTGGTTTAAGATGATATTGCCCTTTGTGTTCTTGTTTTCGCCGAAGTACATTCCCGAAAGGACAAGGTCCGAGAGCAAGAACAGCAATGCGCCGACAGACATTACAATCCAAGCAGTCAGCTTGAATTTGGTAATATAAGCAGTCATCATCGAAGCCGTCATTGTAAGCGCAAGCGTGCAGGAATAAAGGAAAACTATGAGCTTGAAACTCCCGTATTTCATCTTCAAGGGCTTTTCCATAAGAATTGCAATCAAGCCTATCACAAGTGCCAGTACGATAGACATAATGATTGAAAATGAATTCCACGGCGCACTTCTGAAAATTGCCGTAATAAAGCACACATGACCGAGCAAGAATGAAATAAATCCTGCGTAAAGGTAAGAATCCTTGTCCTGAAGATATATCCATTTCAAATCAAGCCAAATATCGCCCAACATTCCGAGAATAAGACCCGCAAGAATAAGCGTGCCGAATTCAAGAAAAACTCTGTTCCTGTTCATTGCCGCAAGAGCAGTCGCAATAAAGCAACAGCTTGCTATCGCCTTTGCATACAAAGCGGCTATACCGCCCTTTTTAACTCGCAACACAAGGAATACTATTGTTGCCGTAATACCGATTGCGAGCAATACATAATAAAATGTTGATGAATACATAATCCTGTGCCTCCCCTTAGTTATATGCCAATTATACTATATATAAAGTAAAAATACAATCCAAATTTACAAGCGTTTAATTGACAAAAGGCTTCTGTTGTGTTTTAATTTATTGAGTAATTACATAACAGAGGTTTTCAGTATGAAAAAATATTTATTTTCGGCGGTATGCTTACTGCTTGCGATAACAGTTTTGTTTTCTGCCTGTTCGGGAAGCGGTACGCAGGGCGAGAAATCCACAGAGAGTCCGCACGACTCGGATTCGTCATTCAGAGTTGCGATAGTTCAGTATGACAACGACGGCTTCACAAACGAGCTTCGTCAGATGTTCATTAAAAGGATGAGGCTTCTCGGCTATGACGAGGCTAAAATGAAATTTGACATTAAGAACGCACAGGGAAACAGCGAAAAGCTTTCGCAGACCGCTTCCTCGCTTTCGGGCGGCGATTATGATATTGTCGTGGCTATCGGCGACAAATGCGCTTGCGCTTTGGCAAATGCCGGATGTACCGTACCTACCGTTTTCGTGGCGGTAAGCGACCCCGTCGGCTTAGGGCTTACCTCAAGTGTCGAGTCCCCCGACAAAAATATGACAGGCACCGTCAGCAACACCTCCGAGGACACCCTGCTTTCGTATATCAGAGTCCTCACACCGAAGGTTTCAAGTGTTGCGGTTATATGTATGAACAACGAGAAATCCATTGCGGAAAAGGACAGCGTGGTTAAGTATCTCTCAAACGATTTGTTTGACGTCGAGCCTGTTATACTTGACAGCACCGACTCGATTGACTCGGTTGTCGCAGATGTTCTCACACGAAACGGCGCAATTTTCCTCACAAATGATGAGGAGCTTAAAAACGTTTCGGCAAATGTTGTGAGTCTGGCATCACAGAGCTCAAAGTTTGTGTTTTCTTCAAATATTGCCTGTGTTGCAAACGGCGTTTTGGCGGCGACAGCCTCTCCCGTAAAGGATTTAAGCTACACCGCCGCAGAGGATGCCGACAAAATACTTAAAGGCGCAAAGGTTTCCGACATTCCGATTAAAACGGACATTGCATTTGCGATTTATATATCGAAAAGCACGGCGGAAAGCTTTAATATCGACGTGCCGAAAACCGATAATGTAATTCTTTTCTGAAAAAATTAAAATATTTTCCGAAAAGGTGTTGACACTTCCCCTGCTCTTTGATATAATATCATTCGTCGTTAGGAACGGCGAACTGAATATGCGAGAGTGGCGGAATCGGCAGACGCGCACGTTTGAGGGGCGTGTGGTAATCCCGTACGGGTTCAAGTCCCGTCTCTCGCACCAAAAACAGGATTGAACATTTCGTTCAGTCCTGTTTTTTTAGTTCTACCAACACCTTTTCCACGGGGCTTGAACCGTTAGTCCATCTTTTGCGAAGCGAACGACGACGTGGTAGGGCGGTGGCTTGCTGCCGCCGTTAAACGACAACAAATCAACGGGTACAAATAATTATATTTTTATATTATATCGTAGGGGCGAACTGTGTTCGCCCGTTTTTAATT
>DAVZXP010000004.1:0-215038 GCA_052298855.1 Candidatus Fimenecus sp.
TCTCCAAGTTGTTTTATTTTGGTGACAAGAAATCCGCCATTTGTTTTCATGCAAATGCTCCTATATAGTAGTTTATTAAATTATACTATATAGGAGCTTTATTGTCAACAGTGTGTATGCCTGAATAGAGGTAAATTTCGTTTTTTCCTTCTTTTTAAAAGCATTAGACCCCATGTCTTTTTGCCAAAGGGCAAAACAGACGGAGCAAGTGCAGATGACGGAAGCAGTTATTTACTGTAAATAATAATGCGGATTTAGAGTTTCTTTATACACCTCAGTGTAAGGTCCGCAAGTTAGTAAAAAATTTGAGAGACATTTCAAAAAATAATGAGGGCTTAAAGTAATAAAACTTTAAAGATAGATGTTTATTCATTTGAATAAATTCTTGAAAATGCGGGATAATTATGGTATAATTAAACCACAACATAAAGGAGTTGATTTTATGCCACAGATTATTCCTATCAGAGATTTAAAAAACACGAGTGAAATATCCGCTATGTGCCATAGCAGTAATGAACCTGTTTTTATAACTAAAAACGGTTATGGCGATATGGTTGTTATGAGTATGGAAACATATGAGAAAAATATGTTTGTTCATGATGTAGAGAAAAAGTTAGCCCAAGCCGAGGAGGCAATAAGCAAGGGAGAAGTCAGAGATGCAAGAAAAGCACTTTCTGATTTAAGAAAACAATATGAACTATAATCTTGTAATAACTAAATCGGCGGAAAAAGATTTAGCAGATATATTACAATATATATCAAAAGATTTGTCTGCTCCAAAGGCGGCAAATGATTTGTTGGATGATATATTAAAATGTTATGATAATATTTCGTCGAATCCTTTGATGTATGCGCTTTGTGATAATGATAGACTGAAAAGTAAGAATACAGAAAAGCAGTTATAAAAAATTATATAATGTTTTATCGTGTTGATGAAGAAAAACAAATAATTTATATTATGCGTTTTATTTATGGCAGAAGAGATTATATAAATTTGCTTTAATTTAATAAGTTTTGATAAATAATTCTATTTTCGAAATTGTGATTTTGAATAGAAAATGGTACAATTCAAATAAATTGGGATTTGGTGGTGAAAAATATATGATAAGCATTAAGAAGAAGCCATACTATAAAACAACTATTGAATCGGTAATTGGGGAAATCACGCTTGGAAGTGATGGTGAAAACTTAGTTGGTTTATGGACAGATGGTCAAAGGTACTTTGGTGACACTGTGCCAAATGAAATGTTGCCAAATGACAATTTGAATATATTTGCTATCACGAAAGATTGGTTGAACAGATATTTTGAAGGGAAAAAGCCTCAAATTTCGGAGCTTCCATTAGCTCCTATTGGCGGAGAGTTTCGCCAAACTGTGTGGAAAATGCTGACAGAAATTCCTTATGGGAAAGTAATCACATACGGAGAGCTTGCTCAAAAAATCGCCAAGCAACGAGGAATTGAAAGAATGTCTGCCCAAGCTGTTGGCGGAGCAGTAGGGCACAATCCGATCTCCATCATTATCCCCTGTCACAGAGTTGTTGGGGCAAACGGCAATCTTACTGGGTTCTCTGGTGGCATTCAAATGAAACTGCAACTTTTACAACACGAAGGAGTTGATATAAACCGGTTTTATATTCCCACAAAAGGGACAGCACTATAATCTGAAAAATAATGAATTCAAACATTTGAAAATTCCGGTTATCGAAAAAATTTTCTTAAAAAACAACATGATATCGTCACATTTGAACTACTTGAAAACTTCAAGTGATTCGAATGTAAGAAGCTTTTATCTGTTAATTCCTCCGAATTCGGGGGAATTAAAATTTATAAGTTTTACAAAACAGTTTCGATTTCCTATCGGATTTTTCATGTTAATGAGACAATAATTATTTTTACACAAACCAGCTTATTTGTGGTAGAATAAAACCACAGATAATGTCCATTAAAGAATATAACAATACTGCAGAATTGCTTTCAAGTGTTGTTCCTATAAGTAGAATTAAGTATATAGTAAGGATAAAGTATTATGTCTAATGTGAAAATTGCGATTGTTCAAGAAAAACAAATTATAAACAATTTGGACATTTCTTTAAAAGTAGGATTAAAAAAATGCGAAGAAGCCAAAGCATTAGGAGCAGATTTGGTTCTATTCCCAGAAATGTGGAGTATTGGATATCAACCGCCATTTGAATCTGCATGGGATAATCCCAATGAAACGGGTCATGATAACGAAATTGAAAAATGGAATAGTTTGGCAATTAAAGATAATTCAAAATATATTTGTGAGTTTAAAAAACATGCTAAAAAATTGAAAATAGCAATAGCGATAACATATTTAAAAAAATCAAAAGGGAAACCAGAAAATGCTGTTTCAATTATTGATAGTAATGGTAAAATTATTTTGAATTATTCAAAAGTTCATACATGCTCTTTTTCTATGGAAAGCTTTCTTAATGCAGGATCAGAATTTAAAGTTGCAGAATTAAACATAGATAAAACGACATTAAAAGTTGGTGCAATGATTTGTTTTGATAGAGAATTCCCAGAAAGTGCAAGGACATTGGCATTAAAAGGGGCAGACATAATACTAATTCCAAATTGTTGTTCTATAGATGAAAATAGAAAGTCCCAACTAAGGACAAGGGCTTTTGAAAACATGATTCCAATGATAATGGCTAACTATGCAGGAGAGAATCTAGGTCATTCATTGGCCTTTGATGGTATGGCATATTCAGAAGAAGGACATTATAGAGATATGCTTATATGTGAATTAGGTACTGATAATAATCTTGCGATAGTTAACATCAATTTGCAAGTCTTAAAGCAGTATCAAGAAAGAGAAGTCTGGGGTAATAAATATAGGAAACCTGAGACTTATATAATGGAGGAACGAATTATTAAAAATGAATAGCATGGTTGCAAAAATAGTTCAAAATATATCTTATGATATCATGTCAAAAAATATTTCTGACATGTTAAAATTTAACATAGTGCCAGAACAAACAATATTAAATCCGATTGAATAATGACCTTTTATATTCTTAGTCATCAAATGATACACTACCCTACTGTAAATAATGCGGATTTAGAGTTTATTGACACCTCAGTGTAAGGGTTGCAATTCCTCATACGAATTTGCTATATTGAGAAAAAATAAAATTCTGAGAGATTTTTGAGAGACGCAAAGTTTGAAAAATGGCTTAAATAGTCGGTTTTGAAAAAAGATTGCGAGGCTCTGACTCCGTCATTTAAGGTTCGAATCCTTATACCTCTGCCACAAAAAAGAGCTGAAAATTCAGCTCTTTTTTTATTTATTTTCCCCTATTTTTGCTTGTGTTTATGATATTGATATTTTTAGAATTTTGTGATATATTGAGTATGTTAATTATCAAGAAATCAGCGAACATACTTTTTTGATAATTACTCCGACAACCGTAGATAGTAATAGTTGCATTGAATGGTGTTTATTATTTATTGTTCGTATTAATTACCCCAAAGGACTTAAAAAAGCTCCTCGGTAAGCGGTTATTCTAATGCATTATTATGTTGTGTATTTTCACTTCGTTCTACGGAGAAAGGAGCAGACTATGGCAAATAAGAAAAAAGGTGTATCATCGAAAACGCATACACAAAAGCAGTTGGATGATTATGCTAACCAACACAATCCAAACAACAAAGCCTACAAAGCAAATCAGGCAAATATAGCAAAGTCTAAAAAGCACAACAAAGACTATATTGACAATGTCGCTGATTTAGAATGGTTTTGTTATGGTTGGTGTGATGATTAATTCATAGTCTTACATTAAAAAGAATATCAATTCTTTTGGCACCGTGATTTTTCACGGTGCCTTTCTTGTTTTCTGCCTTTTATATTGTTTATCCATCAAAAATGCAAGGACTAACCAATCATAACAAATTCCGGGGCTTTATTTTTTCTTAACAGTAATCAATGAGGTCTTTTTCCCGTTTTTATTTCTACTGTGCTATTCTGTTAGCGTAAGGAGGGATTAAATATGTCAGCCATATTTAAAGCTATACACGAATTTGATAAGCGCATTGAAGCACACGCGGAGCATTTTGCATTTAAGCACCCGTATCTGTCCTTTTTTGCGTTATTTATCGGTATGCCGATTTGTGTTCTTGCTGCCGTGTTTTTCTTCACAGTAATTATTACGGTTCCTATTGCTTTGATTTTCGGATGGCTGTAAGCGCCTTAATATAATCTTAATACGCTGTAAATTCTGCTAATCCCGATTTAATTTTTATGCTGTTAAAATATCAGGCAAGGAGGTAAGACTATGAATATTATAATCGGATTTATCGGTCTTTGTGCTGCGGCACTGCTAATCTATTATGTTTATATACTTATGAAAGGGGATGAACAAAAATGAGTGCGGTAATACAATACATACTCTATCTTGCCGTTCTTGTTGTCCTTGCGATTCCGCTGGGGGCATATATCAAAAAAGTAATGAACGGCGAAAAAACCTTTTTATCAAAAATCCTTACACCCTGCGAAAACGCAGTATATAAGGTAATGAGAGTCAACAAAGAGGAACAAATGAACTGGAAAAAGTATGCGGCTTCCGTTCTTATTTTTTCCGGCATCGGGCTTGTGTTCTTGTTTTTACTTCAGCTTTTACAGGGTGTTTTGCCCGGAAATCCACAGGGGTTGCCGGGAGTTAAATGGGATTTGTCCTTTAATACCGCTGTCAGTTTTATAACGAATACAAACTGGCAGGCGTACAGCGGCGAATCCACATTAAGCTATTTGACACAGGCGCTCGGACTTACCGTACAGAACTTTGTTTCAGCTGCAACAGGTATTGCTGTGCTATTCGCCCTGATACGAGGATTTATAAAAGTCAAAGCAGATGGATTAGGCAGCTTTTGGGTGGATATAACGAGAATCGTCATTCATATTTTGATTCCGCTTAATCTTATCATCTCACTTTGTCTTGTAGGCGGCGTGATTCAAAACCTTAAAGGAGCTGAAACCGTATCGCTCATTGAACCGATTGCGGTAAGCGCAGACGGCGAAATCCTTGAAAACGCCGAAATTGACCTTGATACAAATACCGTAACAGTTGACGGCAAAAAAATAGAGGACGCCGAAATTGTTACCGAACAGTTTGTACCTATGGGTCCTGCGGCAAGTCAGGTCGCCATTAAACAATCCGGTACAAACGGCGGCGGTTATATGGGCGTTAACTCCGCTCATCCGCTTGAAAACCCGAACGCCTTTACAAATTTGATTGAAATGCTTTCAATTTTGCTTATTCCTGCGGCGCTGTGTTTCACCTTTGGAAAGGCAGTAAAGAATAAAAAGCAAGGCGTTGCAATCTTTATGGCGATGTTTATATGCCTTGTGCTGGCACTTGGAACGATTGCCGTCAGCGAACAGCTTGCAACTCCACAGCTTGCTCAGGACGGGAATGTCAACATTTCTATGACCGATCAGGCGGGCGGCAATATGGAGGGCAAGGAAACCCGATTCGGTATTGCAACATCCTCTACTTGGGCGGCATTTACAACGGCAGCTTCCAACGGTTCTGTAAACTCGATGCACGACAGCTATACACCACTCGGTGGTATGGTTACAATGCTTCTGATGCAATTAGGCGAGGTTATTTTCGGCGGCGTTGGCTGTGGTCTTTACGGTATGCTTGCTTTTGCCATTTTAACGGTATTTATAGCCGGACTTATGGTAGGCAGGACGCCGGAGTTTTTAGGTAAGAAAATTGAGCCGTATGAAATGAAATGGTCTGTTCTCGTATGCCTTGCAACACCGATTGCCATTCTTATCGGAAGCGGTATTGCGGCTGTCGTTCCGAGCGTGGCGGGCAGTCTCAACAACGGCGGAGCGCACGGCTTTTCGGAATTACTCTATACTTATTCTTCCTGCGGCGCTAATAATGGCTCTGCCTTTGCGGGCTTTAATGCAAACACCGTATTTTTGAATGTTTCGCTCGGACTTGTAATGCTGTTTGCCCGTTTTCTGCCTATCATCGGAACGCTGGCGATTGCGGGAAGTCTTGCAGGAAAAAAGAAGATTGCAACAAGTGCAGGTACACTTTCCACCACAAACGGTATGTTTGTATTCTTACTGATTTTTATTGTTTTGCTTGTTGGTGCGCTCAGCTTTTTCCCAGCACTGGCGCTGGGACCGATAGCAGAATTTTTCCAAAGTATTGTGTAAGGAGGTAGCGCTATGGCACAGTCAGTAAAAAGTGCTTTTGCCGATAAAAAAATGCTCGGCAGAGCAATCAAAGATTCATTTATTAAACTAAGTCCGAAAACACAAGTGCAAAATCCCGTTATGCTCTTGGTGTATATATCTGCAATTTTGACAACCGGATTATGGATTATTTCTCTGTTTGGCTTCAAAGATGTTTCCAGCGGATATACGCTGGCGATTGCGGTGATTTTGTGGTTTACCTGTATTTTTGCAAATTTTGCCGAAGCGATTGCCGAGGGACGCGGAAAGGCGCAGGCGGACGCCCTGAGAGCTTCAAAGAAAGATGTAGAGGCACACAAGATACCCTCTGCCGATAAGAAAGAACAGGTAACCGCCGTTTCTTCCGCATTGCTTAAAAAAGGCGATATTGTCATTGTAAAAGCAGGAGAGCAAATTCCGGGCGACGGTGAGGTAATCGAGGGTGCCGCATCGGTAGACGAAAGTGCTATCACAGGCGAATCCGCACCCGTTATCCGTGAGGCAGGCGGCGACAGAAGTGCTGTAACAGGCGGTACAACCGTACTTTCCGATTGGATCGTCGTGCAGATAACAAATGAAGCGGGCGAAAGCTTCCTTGATAAAATGATTGCAATGGTCGAGGGTGCTTCCCGTAAAAAGACGCCCAATGAAATTGCGTTGCAGATTTTCCTTGTCGCGCTTTCCATTATATTTATTCTTGTCACGGTGTCGCTGTATACCTATTCCATATTCTCGGCAAAGCAGGCGGGAATTGAAAATCCTTCCTCTGTTACTACCTTGGTCGCTTTGCTTGTCTGCCTTGCCCCTACCACCATCGGCGCATTGCTTTCCGCTATCGGTATTGCGGGAATGAGCAGACTTAATCAGGCGAATGTTCTTGCTATGAGCGGCAGAGCTATAGAAGCCGCAGGCGATGTGGATATCCTGATGCTCGATAAAACCGGTACGATTACACTCGGCAACCGCAAGGCGAGCGCTTTTATTCCCGTGGACGGCGCAAGTGAACAGGAGCTTGCCGATGCGGCGCAGTTATCCTCGCTTGCCGATGAAACGCCGGAAGGCAGAAGCGTAGTTATTCTCGCAAAAGAAAAATTCAATATTCGCGGCAGAGAGCTTTCCGACAAGAATATGACCTTTATTCCCTTTACGGCGAAAACCCGTATGAGCGGCGTTGATTATGACGGCAACGAAATCCGCAAGGGAGCCGCCGATACAATGCAAAAATATGTGACCGAAAACGGCGGCGTTTATTCCGAGGAATGCGACCGAATCGTAAAAGAGATTGCAAATAAAGGCGGCACTCCCCTTGTTGTAGCGAAAAATCATAAGATTTTAGGCGTTATTCATCTGAAAGACATCATCAAGCAGGGAGTAAAAGAGAAGTTCGCGGATCTTCGTAAAATGGGTATAAAAACCATTATGATTACAGGCGATAACCCGATGACCGCCGCCGCCATTGCGGCAGAAGCGGGCGTGGATGATTTCCTTGCCGAAGCAACTCCCGAAGGCAAGCTCCAAATGATACGCGATTTTCAGAGCAAGGGACACCTTGTCGCTATGACAGGTGACGGTACGAACGACGCCCCCGCACTTGCACAGGCTGATGTTGCGGTTGCAATGAATACCGGAACACAAGCGGCAAAGGAAGTCGGAAATATGGTGGATTTGGATTCATCACCTACAAAATTAATTGATATCGTCCGCATCGGTAAACAGCTTTTGATGACAAGGGGCAGTCTGACTACTTTCTCCATAGCGAACGATGTGGCAAAGTATTTCGCCATTATTCCTGCCTTGTTTATGGGACTTTATCCGGGGCTTTCGGCACTTAACATTATGGGACTTCATTCCCCGCAAAGCGCAGTTTTGTCGGCAATCATTTACAATGCGCTGATTATTATTGCGCTGATTCCGCTGGCGCTTAAGGGCGTAAAATACCGCGAGGTTCCGGCGGGGAAGCTCTTATCACGCAACCTGTTAATTTACGGTCTCGGCGGTCTGGCGGCACCTTTTATCTTCATTAAGCTTATTGATATGCTGCTTGTACTGTTCGGCTTGGCATAAGGAGGTTTTACCATGAAAACATTAAAAAATGTACTGCCGAGAGCGGCAATAATCTTTCTTATTTTTACATTGCTCTGCGGCGTGGTTTATACGGGTGTAGTTACAGGGTTTGCGCAGCTTATTTTCCCCGATAAAGCAAACGGAAGTATTATTGAGGTTGACGGAAAAAAGTACGGCTGTGAACTGCTCGGTCAGCAGTATATGGATGAGGGACATATGTGGGGGCGCATTATGAATATTGATGTTTCAACCTACAAGGACGAAAACGGAAAAACGCTGATGTATGCCGCACCGTCTAACCTTTCCCCGGCAAGCGAAGAATATGAGGCTTTGGTGAAAGAGCGTGTTGAAAAACTGCGTAAGGCCAATCCCGACATGGACGAAACAGCAATCCCCGTTGACCTTGTGACCTGCTCGGGCAGCGGACTTGATCCGCATATTTCCCCTGCTGCTGCCGAGTATCAGGTAGTAAGAATCGCAAAAGCAAACGATATGACCGAGGACGAGGTGCGGGAGATTATTAAGAAATGCACTGACAGTAAGTTCTTAGGAGTCTTCGGAGAAGAAACCGTTAATGTTCTTAAAGTGAATTTAATGCTGGACGGGATTCTGTAATAGTTTTAAGGCGGAAGAGTTTCGGCTTTTCCGCCTTTACCTTTATGCAATCTTAATATCGTCTTTATCTTGCTTACGCCGATTTAATGCAGATTAAGATAAAATAAAGACAGTCTAAATATGATATTAAGATTGCGAAGGTATCAGTTATGATAAAACGGCAAAATCTAAAACACAAGCATATTACATCGTTTCAGATTATTATATTAGGCTTTCTGTCAGTGATAATTATAGGAAGCATACTGTTAACGCTGCCCGTTGCGACAAGGGATGGTAAAGGCGCTGTGTTTTCAGACGCACTGTTTACCGCCACCTCCGCAGTTTGTGTAACCGGTTTGGTTATACACGATACCGCTACATACTGGTCAATGTTCGGGCAGAGCGTAATACTGTTTTTAATTCAAATCGGCGGTATGGGCATTGTCACGGTTGCGGTTTCGGTTGCGGCGTTTTCAGGCCGAAAAATAGGGCTTATGCAGAGAAGCACGATGCAGGAGGCAGTTTCTGCACATCATGTCGGCGGCATTGTGCGGCTTACAAAATTTATATTAAAAACCTCGGTGTGCATTGAGCTGATTGGAGCAGCCATGATTTTGCCGGCTTTTATCCGTGATTTCGGAATTACGAAGGGTTTATGGTACGCCTTGTTCCATTCTGTTTCGGCATTCTGCAACGCAGGCTTTGACTTAATCGGCATTAAAGAGCCATTTTCGTCATTAACCTCTTATTCATCACAGCCTTTTTTCAACTTCACGGTTATGGCGCTTATTATTATCGGCGGCATAGGCTTTTTAACTTGGGAGGATATAAAAAACAACAAGCTTCATTTCAGAAAATACCGAATGCAAAGCAAGGTTATCCTCACGGTTACGGGAATACTGATTATCCTGCCGGCGCTTTACTTTTTCTTTTTCGAGTATCAGAGCCTTCCCCTCGGAGAAAGAATACTTACCTCTCTTTTCCAGTCTGTTACGCCGAGAACAGCCGGCTTTAATACCACGGATTTAACATCCTTCAGTGAGACAGGTCAAATGCTGATTATATTGTTGATGCTGATCGGCGGTTCGCCCGGTTCAACGGCCGGCGGTATGAAAACCACCACAATCGCCGTTTTGGTTTCATTGGCGCTGTCCGTGTTTCGTAAAAAGGAAAATACACACTTTTTCAAACGGCGCATATCCGACGATACCGTGAAAAGTGCGGCAACTATCTTTTTACTGTATATTGGGCTGTTTATAGGCGGAGGAATGATCATCAGCCGCATCGAAAATCTTCCATTGCTCCCGTCACTGTTTGAAACAGCGTCGGCAATCGGAACGGTGGGGCTTTCGCTTGGCATCACCTCACAGTTGGGGATTGCTTCACAGTTCATTCTGATTATACTCATGTTTTTCGGAAGAGTCGGAGGACTGACATTGATATTTGCGGCAATGAAATGTACGGGGACAAACGTTACAAAATATCCGCAGGAAAAAATAACGGTTGGCTAAAGGAAAAATAATATGAAATCTGTTTTATTAATAGGGCTTGGAAGGTTTGGCAGGCATATTGCTATGAAGCTTAACGAGATGCTGCATCAGGTTATGGCTGTAGACAAAAACATACAAAAGTGTTTTCACATATAAATTCCGAAAGAAGACAGGAAGTATGAAAGAATTATTGTTAGTGTGCGCAGCGGCTGCCATCATTGTGTTCGGTTACTTTTTAATGAAAAAACTTGACGCTTTTTTAGCAAATAACCGCCGCTTAATTGACGCTGAAATCGCAGAAAACAGTCTTTATATTGCGTTTGATAATCCTATGATAATAGATTCGCTGATGCCGTTGCTTGAAAAGTTTTCAAAAACAAATCCGAATTGTCAGCTCCGCTTTCTGTTTGGAAATACAGAGGATATATATGATAAGCTAAACAAAAATCGCATTGACTTTGGCTTTATAGAAAACAACGCTTCTGCAAATGACGGTATCTACAACAGTCTTATTATTTTTACAAAGCAAAACAGTATTATCTGTGAGAAAGCAGGATGTACTATCGAACCGCTGAATCTTTCAGAAATTCAGACCTCTGTGGTATGGAAAAAGGCTTCAAGCAATGCCCTTGTCAATAGCTTTTCTGATTTGCTTTTGTCAAATCAAGCGGCGATCAATGCAGAATATGTAAAGTAGAAAATACTTTCATACTGTGATATAATAAAGAGCGGAAAGGAGAAGCTATGATGCAATACTTTATTGATTCAAAAGACGGGAGTCTGCAAGCCGCTCAGAACTGCAACGATAAAGAGCCGTTTTTCACGGTTATGAGCACGGCGGAATTTCACGAATGTAAAGAGCAGTTTCCGTATTATAAAGAACTTCTTCACTGCCTCGGATCAATTCGTTATTGTAAGGCAGAGGTTTTCAAAAACTGCATCATCGGAACATTTCGCCTGCCTCAAAAAAGCGAACAGCGTTCACCGCAGCTTTCCTTCAGCTTTTATTTGACGGGACAGTCGCTCTTATTTGTCGAAGATGTAGGCGATTTGAAATTATTGGTAGAAAAACGGATAAGTATGTTTCAGGAGCTGAACAGTCCGGCTCAGCTTCTTTTGCAGTTTATGGAGCAAATGATAGAGGATGATGTTCTCTATCTTTCTCACATCGAGTCAGAAATAGAAAAAATGGAAGAAAATATCGGCTCCGGCGGTTCGGCAAACTTTTTCCCGTTGCTTACAAAACACAGGCAAAAGCTGTCTGAATTAACTGCTTACTATGAACAACTGACAGATATCGGAGAGTTGTTTCAATCCCGTGCGTGTTCTTCATTTGCAGACGATACGCAGGATTGGGATAAAATTACCCATCGTGCCGAGAGGTTGCAAAATCATGTGCAGTTGCTTCGTGAAAATATGCTTCAGCTTCGTGAACTTTATCAGTCAAAGCAGGACGCACGGCAAAATAAAATTATGGGCATTCTCACAATCGTCACCACCTTTTTCCTGCCTCTTACTTTAATTACGGGCTGGTATGGAATGAACTTTGCCTATATGCCTGAGCTTAAATGGCGGTACGGTTATCTGTCGGTGATTATTGTTTCTCTTGTTATCGCAATAGGAGAAATCATCTACTTCAAAAAGAAAAAATTCTTTTAATCAGGATGTGTTTTTATGGACGAAACAAGGCAAAGCCCGGAACAGATTTTAAGGCAAATTGAAAAGGAAGAACAAAGCCTAAATCGCGGGCATTTGAAAATATTTTTCGGATATGCCGCAGGCGTAGGCAAAACCTATGCAATGTTGAAAGCCGCACATGCGGCAAAGAGACGCGGTATTGATGTCGTTGCCGGTTACATTGAGCCGCACGCCCGTCCGCAGACCTCTGCGCTTGTAAACGGATTGGAATGTCTTCCGAATCTTGTTTCGGAATATAACGGAATTACTCTTTCGGAATTTAATCTTGACGCTGCGCTTGCCAGACACCCACAGTTAATCCTTGTGGATGAGCTTGCCCATACCAATGCTCCCATATGTCGGCATACAAAGCGTTATCAGGATATTGAAGAACTGATCAATGCAGGAATAGATGTTTATACCACGGTAAATGTTCAGCATATTGAAAGTCTTAATGACACCGTTGCGTCTATAACGGGCATTATGGTACACGAGCGAATCCCCGATTCGGTATTCGATAATGCCGGTCAGGTCGAGCTTGTGGATATTGAGCCGCAGGAATTGATTGAACGGCTTAAGGCGGGAAATGTTTATAATTCGGTTCAGGCTGACCGTGCAACAGAGAATTTCTTTACCGTGGAAAATCTAACAGCGCTTCGGGAAATCGCCTTGCGTCGCTGTGCCGACAGGGTGAACCTGCTTACTGAAACCGTCAGAACGAAAAGCCACAGCGATTATCACACCGATGAGCATATTCTTGTATGCCTTTCGTCATCACCGTCAAATGCTAAAATTATCCGCACCGCCGCCCGAATGGCGAATGCCTTTAAGGGCGCTTTTACCGCGCTGTTTGTGGAAACCCCTGATTATCAGGTCATGTCCGAGGAAGATGTAAAGCGACTGCGGAGCAATATGCGTCTTGCGGAACAGCTCGGCGCTAAAATCGAAACCGTGTACGGTGAAGATGTTTCCTATCAAATTGCCGAATTTGCAAGGCTTTCGGGGGTTTCAAAAATCGTGATAGGAAGAAGCTCTGCAACCCGAAAGAGCATATTTTCTAAACCCACTCTTACAGAGAAGCTGATTGCAAACGCTCCTAATTTGGATGTGCATATCATACCCGATACTGACGGTAAAAACGCCGCATACCGTGCAAAAAAAGCGAGAAGGAAAAGCAAAATTGTCTTTTCGGTATCCGATTTTTTGAAAAGTGTTGTCATTCTGATTTTGGCAACCTGTATAGGAATGCTGTTCAGGCAATTAGGGTTTGCAGAAGCGAATATTATCACGGTATACGGTCTCGGCGTTCTTGTGACCTCGATTGTTACAAGGCATAGGATTTACAGCCTGATTTCCTCTATTGTAAGCGTTTTGGTATTCAACTTTTTCTTTACCGATCCGCAGTTCACTCTTCGGGCTTACGATCAAGGATATCCTGTCACCTTTTTAATTATGTTTTTGTCGGCACTGCTCACAAGCTCGCTTGCCGTAAGGTTGAAAGCGCATGCAAAACAGTCTGCAAGGGCGGCTTACAGAACAAAGGTGCTGTTTGACACAAATCAGCTCTTGCAACAAGCAAAGGACAAAAACGAAATCGTTTCCGCAACGGCAAATCAGCTTATAAAGCTACTCGGAAAGGATATAGTGTTTTATCCGACTGGGGGCGAAACACTCGGAGAACCTCATATTTTTACCGTTTCGGGAGATAAAACAGACAAGGAAATAACAGGCGCAAAAGAAAAGGCAGTGGCTGAGTGGGTGCAAAAGAATAAGAAACACGCAGGCGCTACCACCGAAACGCTTTCAAACGCAAAGTGCCTATACCTTGCCGTAAGGGTAAACAGCCGAGTCTACGGTGTTGTCGGCATTTATATAGGCAATGAGCCGCTTGATTCGTTTGAAAAGAGTATTCTTTTGTCTATACTCGGCGAATGTGCTTTGTCGCTGGAAAACGAAAAAAATGCAAGAGAGAAAGAAGAAGCGGCAATTCTCGCTAAGAATGAACAGCTCCGTGCAAATCTTCTGCGGGCTATTTCCCACGATTTGCGAACGCCTCTTACTTCCATTTCAGGCAATGCAAGCAACCTTATATCAAACGGCAATTCCTTTGACGAAGCGACAAAGAATCAGCTTTACTCCGATATTTACGATGACTCTATGTGGCTTATCAATCTGGTGGAAAATTTGCTTTCGGTCACAAGAATCGAAGAAGGACGGCTTAATCTTAACATTACAGAGGATTTAGTAGACGATGTCATCACAGAAGCGCTTTATCATGTGAACCGAAAAAGCGTAGAACATCATATTACCGTCCGGCATAAAGAAGATTATCTGCTCGCTAAAATGGACGCAAAGCTGATGGTGCAGGTTATTATAAATATTGTGGACAACGCCATTAAATACACGCCGAAAGGCTCCAACGTTATGATAAAAACTTGGAAACAAGGAGATAAAGCCGTTATATCCATTGCCGATGACGGCGACGGGATACCCGATGAAATGAAAGAGCGGGTGTTCGATATGTTTTACAGCGGTGCAAATAAAATAGCCGACAGCCGCCGCAGCTTGGGGCTGGGATTGTCGCTGTGCCGCTCCATTGTAAATGCACACGGCGGCAAAATTACCGTTTCGGACAACACACCACACGGCACGGTGTTCACCATTACATTACCTGCCGGGGAGGTAGAAATTCATGAATAAACCATTGATTTTAGTTGTTGAAGATGATAATTCGGTCAAAAATCTTATTACAACAACCCTTAAAGCGCACGATTACAGATACTTAACCGCACCTAACGGTTCCACCGCCATTTTAGAAGCGTCATCGCACAATCCCGATATTGTCCTCTTAGATTTAGGGCTTCCCGATATTGACGGTGTTGATGTTATCAAAAAAATCCGCACTTGGTCGAATATGCCGATTATCGTTATCAGCGCACGAAGTGAAGATACCGATAAAATTGACGCACTCGACGCAGGTGCAGATGATTATCTGACCAAACCGTTTTCGGTGGAAGAATTATTGGCAAGGCTCAGGGTTACACAAAGGCGGCTTAATATGATACAGAACGAGACCGCCGCCGAAGCGTCCGTTTTCACAAACGGTCAGCTTCGTATAGATTATGCCGCAGGATGTGCCTATTTAGGCGATGAAGAACTGCACCTTACGCCTATTGAATATAAACTTTTGTGTCTGCTTTCAAGGAATGTCGGCAAGGTCTTGACGCATACTTTCATTACGCAGAGTATTTGGGGTAGCTGTTGGAATAATGATATTGCTTCTTTGCGCGTCTTTATGGCGACGCTCCGCAAAAAGCTTGAAAAGGACGCAGATTCGCCCCAATATATCCAAACGCATATCGGCGTTGGTTACAGAATGATGAAGGTTGAATAATCTTGTAAACAGAAAATAAAAAAGCAAAATAACGGTGCTGTAAATCCTTTTGAACTTTACAGCACCGTTAATCTTTTATGAAAAAATCAATTCATTATTTATGACTTCTTTTGCTCTGCTGCGGATATTGTTCATCCGACCAACCCACTCCATTTGGTTTTCCGCTTTAAGCTGTTCTGTCACGCCCTCGCGCTCTGCCATTTGCTTTACGAGACGAGAAAACATATCCTCAGCCTGTTTGTCAATATCTGAGAGGTAGCCGTTCAGTTTACCGCTTGTCAGCAGATTTAGGTATAACACCTTGCGATGTTGCTTAATATATCGCAAGTGCCGATGTCCCCAAATACCGATTGGCTGTTGTTCTTCTTCGTGAAGTTTCAAGCAAGGAATGTAATAATCGCCTTGAAGTTCGTACCAAAGACCGTTCTTTTCGTCATAAATAACTTTTTCTATAATCAAGCCTCCTTGTAGATTACTTTGAATTTCTTCTGTTTGGCATCAATGATTTTCAGTAGAACTTCATCCACCGCATCGGTGTACTTGCCGTCAGCAATAAGTTTGTTTCTTAATTGGTTCAGGCTCTCAATCATAAGCCGATGTTCTTGAGCGTTTAGTGCAAGATAGTAAGCGTTCTTTGATATCTCTATGTAAGGTTCGCAAATTCTCATACGAATTTGTAATGCAAAGCAAAAATAAAATTCTGAGAGATTTTTGAGAGACGCAAAGTCTGAAAAATGGCTTAAATAGGCGGTTTTGAAAAAAAGATTGCGAGCCTCTGACTCCGTATGTTGAGGTTCGAATCCTTTAGCCGAGCAAGGCAAAGCCTTGCGAACGCCATCAAATTGCAAAGCAATTTGATATAACGCTGCCTGTTATATTGTTACTAACTTTAGGTCTGCTTTTTATTTTTGTGTTCGTTTTGGATTCGAACCTCAACATTACAATAGGGATGCTATAACCCTGAATTTGAAGCGTAAATAGAAAAATGCAAGGATAAGTGCTTTGAGTATAACAAATTAAATCCAAATGACAGAGAAAGCCAAGCAAAAATGCTAAAAAATATTCTCGGCAAAATGGGAAAAGAGGTTATCATTACTCCTCCGTTTTGGTGTGATTACGGTTATCATATTGAAGTGGGTGATTATTTTTACTCTAATCATAATATGATTATTACCGATGGTGCAATGGTAAAATTCGGCGATAATGTTTTTATTGCCCCGAATGTATGCTTTACTACGGCAGAACACGCTATTGATCCTGAAATGAGAAAAGCAGGAGTTGAAATTGCAAAGCCTATAACGGTCGGAAATAATGTTTGGATTGGTGCAGGCTCAACAATTTTAGCAGGCGCTGTTATAGGAGATAACCCAGTAATCGGTGCAGGCAGTGTCGTTAAAGGAGAAATCCCACCTAACGTTGTTACCGTAGGTGTTCCCTGCAAGCCTATTAGAGAAATAACCGAAGCTGATAAATATGCATATCCAACACATAAATCTTTAAAAAATAAATAATTTTTCATGTTTATGCAAATTTAATTTGGCTCAAGGATTTTGCTCCTTGAGCCTTTTGCTATGCCGAGAAATGTATGAGCTTGTTCTTTCGCTTGTTTTCGGTTTAGCATTAACGGTTATACTGTATCGCAGGTTCTGCTCATTCGCTATTTTTTTGTTTTTATGAATATTTATTGTAATTTCACACTAAACAAAATCGGCAAAATATTATATATTGACATTTTGGTACGAATTTGGTAGAATAGCATGCGGTTAGCAATGGCTAACCAATTGTTTTATGTTACAGTTAGTTAAAGCTAACAGATTTTGGAGGATATTTATGTCAAAAAAATTATCGTTAATATTATCAGTATTTGTATTAACTTTTTCACTTATGTGTTCGGCTGTGAGCGCTTTTGCAATGGGCCCGAATACAGACGGAGTGTACGAGGTTCAGATTGAGATGTGGCACGCAGAAAAAGAACGCATATCCATGGGTGACAGCTACATAGTGCACACAGCTTTGCTTACAGTTGACGGCAATGAAAAAACTCTTACAATTGCACCTGCCAAAACTTCAAGCGATATGCAGTTTTGGTACTATACCGACGGTTCGGTTAAAGGTGATACGAAACAGGTTTCAAAGTCAAGCGCAGTTGAAATCGACGGAAAAAAATACGATGTTGCATTTGAATTTCCTATTAAAAGCGATAATGAGTTTGTCGGCGTAAAATTTGCAGCTTCGGCTATGCCGCTTTCTCCGTCGGCAAGAATTAAGATTGATTATGACAGTGCCAAAAAGGTAGGCAATGTAGTAAAGGAAACCACGACAAAAGAAACCACAACAGTAACTACAACAGTAACTACAACCGTTGCAACAACAATTAAACAATCTACAACCGTTGCAACAACAATTGAACAACCTACAACCGAGCAGGAAGAATTGACAGCTTCATCTGAAAGCAAGAGCACAAATAAAGGTGTAATCATTGCCGGTGTTGTTGCCGGAGTGATTATTATTGGTGCAGTTGTCGGAATTGTAATTAAGAAAAAATCAAACTAAGGGTGAAATATGAAAAATATATTCAAAAAATTTCAGGTTAAGGATTTCGTGTTCTTAGCTGTTTTGTCGGCAGCAATGACTTTGTGTGGCGGAATAACCATGCCTCTTGTTATGCACACAACCGTGTTTGGACTTCGCAATATGGCAGCAGCACCGATTTACTCAATCTTTGTTGCAATCGGTCTTATGAAAGTGAGAAAGCCCGGTGCACTGACAATCATCGGTCTTTTTTCGGGTGCGCCACTCGTGTTCTTTTCAACCGTAATGTTCTTTAATAATTTTATATCGGCAATTATTGCAGAGCTTGTAATGCTTTTGATTTTCAGAGGATATGAAAAGAAAAGTTCTGTTTTTGTTACAACAGGTATTTATATGCCGCTTTCTCTTCCGATTTCGGTGTTGTTCAGCCTTTGGCTTAACGGTCAAAGCTACGAGCAGTTAAAAGCTAATCCTACGGTGTCGGTTCTTACTTCGCTCGGAACTGTTGCACTTGCTTTTTTAGGCTCGGCAATCGGGATGAAAATTGCAAACGAACTTCAAAAAGCAGGCAAGCTGAAACCTTACGGAGAAGAAAACGATGTTTGAAGCATTTGAAGTTAAAAAGCCGTTTTATCCACTTGTGTCGTTTTCGGTGTCGATAATAACGCTGATTTTCGGAATGCTTTTTAGCAAAAATATATTGGCATTCGGTTTTGCAGGTGCTGTGTTTGTGCTGTTTTCCGTGTTCGGATTGTTTAAAAGTGCAATCAAAATGTCTTTTGTAATGAGTATTTGTGGGCTTATTATCGGTGGACTGTCGTTTTTAACAAACAGAAATTTTGATGCCTTTTGGCAAACTCTTTTGAGGATGTTCTTGCTCGGGCTTTGTGCCGTGCCGATGGTCAGCACTTCGCCGTGTGATTTAACGCGTTGCCTTGCAAAAATGAATTGTCCGAGAGTAGTAACCTTGGGTATGCTGATAACCCTTCGTTTCATTCCGATTTTGGCAAGTGAAATAAAGCAAATTTGGGAAGCAATGAAGGTAAGAGGAGCAAATGTAAGTTGGTACAGACCCGGCACAATTTATCGTGCGTTTATCGTACCGCTTATTATGCGAATTATAGGTATATCCGATACGCTCTCTCTGTCACTTGAAACAAGAGCGTTTACTCTTGACGACAGCGAAAGCTCAGTATACAGGGTGATAACAATAAAAGCAAGGGATTTTGTGTTCCTGTTTTTGGTCATTGCACTTTGCGTTTTCGGAGGTGTGATGATATGGGCGTAGCAATTAAATTTGAAAATGTGTATTTCAAATATGACGGAGCAAGCAATTATGTGCTTGAAAATGCCAACTTTGAAATAAACTACGGTGAACTTGTGCTGCTGTCGGGTGTTTCCGGTGAGGGTAAAAGCACACTTTTATCAATAATCAACGGAGTTATTCCGTTTGTTAATTCAGGTAAATTAAGCGGCAATGTTGAGATTGACGGTAAAAATATAGCAAAAGAAAAAATCAGCAGTCGTTCAAAACTTGTGGGAACGGTTTTACAAAATGCCGACGAACAAATAGTTTACGATTTTGCAAATGATGAAATAGCATTCGGTTGTGAAAATCTGAATACAGAACCTTCAGAAATTGAAAACAGGATAACAAAATATACTTCTCTTTTGAAAATTGACAAAACTGCAAGAACACGAACAATGTCGGGTGGTCAAAAGCAAAGGCTGATTACTGCGTCAACCCTTGCTATGGAACAAAAAATAATTATTCTTGACGAACCTCTTGCAAATCTTGATACTGAGGGAGCCCATATTTTACTCAGCGTGCTAAAAGAATTGGTAAACGGTGGATATGCTGTGCTCATTGTTGAACACAGGCTTGATATTGTCAAAGATTATGCCGACAGAGTGATGTGGATAGAAAACAAATGCGTTTTTTCAAGTTACGATAAGAGAAAACTTGATTCAAACATAAAGATAATTGAAGCAAATCATAAAGGCACGGCAGGCAAAACACTGATAAAAGCAGAAAATATAATCTTTTATGCAGGCAACCGGAATATAATCGACGGCTTGAATGTAGAAATAAAAGCAGGTGAACGCATTGTTTTGCTTGGCGAAAACGGTTGTGGCAAAACAACGCTTATGCGCAGCCTTGCAAAGCTCAACAAATTGTCAGGTGGTAAGCTTACTCAGTCACTTACCAAAAGCGAAAAGGCAAACAGTAAGTGGTTTTCGCAGGTAGGATATGTGTATCAAAATCCTACTTACCAGCTATTTATGCCGACTCTTTTAAGCGAAATATCATACAAGGCAAAGAGTGAGGATTATGCAAAAGAAATGATAAAAGCATTCGGTCTTGAGGGGTTAGAGCAAAGGCATCCACAGTCGTTGTCGCAGGGGCAAAAGCGCCGTGCATCGATAGCTGCAATTTGCGCAGGAAACCCCCAAATTTTGTTCCTTGACGAGCCGACAGTCGGGCAGGATTATGAAAATCTATGCCGAATTGTTCACACAATAAACAGGTTGAACAAGGAGTTCGATACAGCTGTCGTAACCGTTACTCATGACAAGCGTTGTGCCTGCGCTTTGGCAGACAAAGTTTTGATTATGGACAAAGGAAAAATCGTTAAAGAGGGTGACAGCTCTCTTGCAAACGAGTTTTTAGAATAAATATATTTTATGTAGGAGAATAAAAATGATTAAGACAAGACTTATAGGGCAAGTGCCGTCATCAAAAAAATACATTGCCCTAACGGTGGTTGCACAGTGGGTTAAAACCGTGGCAAATATCGTTATGATGTTTATACTTTCAAATCTGCTGGCACTGATACTTGACGGCAAAACATTTGATTTTGCATCATTGTTGCCTTATCTTTGTGGCATTTTAGGAGTTATGATTGTCAGGTATCTTTGCGGTTATTTTGCTTCAAAAATCTCTTTTTATGCTTCAAGTGAAGTTAAAAAAGTGCTCAGACAAAAGATGTACCAAAAACTCACACGAATGGGTGCGTCATACCACGAAAAGGTGTCAACCTCAGAGGTCTTGCAAGTTTTTGTTGAAGGTGTTGATCAACTTGAGCTTTATTTCGGCAAGTATTTGCCACAATTTTTCTATGCAATGCTTGCACCGATTACGCTTTTTTCTGTTCTGGTATTTGTCAGTTGGAAGGCTTCACTTGTGCTTATTGTTTGTGTGCCACTCATTCCGCTTTCAATTGTTGCCGTGCAAAAAATCGCAAAGCGACTTTTAAGCAAATACTGGGGTGTATACACAAATCTCGGTGATACTTTTCTTGAAAACATTCAGGGCTTGACAACGCTAAAAGTTTATCAGGCAGACGAGAGAAAAAACATCGAGATGAACGAAAAAGCCGAGCAATTCAGAAGAATCACAATGAAAGTTCTGACAATGCAGCTTAATTCCGTTAGCGTTATGGATATAGTTGCATATGCAGGCAGTGCTGTCGGTGTTGTTATTGCAATTGTGCAGGTTGGAAACGGAACAATTACATTGCCACAAGCGTTTTTGATTATTATGCTTGCAGCCGATTTCTTTTTGCCGCTTCGTCTTTTGGGTTCGTTTTTCCATGTAGCTATGAACGGTATGGCTGCAAGTGACAAACTGTTTAAGCTCCTTGACACAGAAGAGGACAAGCGAGGAACAGTGACCGATGTTGATTTTAACAACGACATTGTTATCAAAAATCTTTCGTTTTCCTATGACGATAAAAAATCAGTGCTTGACAAAATCAGTATTGTTATCGAGAAACATAAGCTTACAAGCATTGTAGGCAAATCGGGTTGTGGCAAAAGTACATTGTCGTCACTTCTTTGCGGCACAACAAAAGGCTACAAAGGTCAAATTACAATAGACGGCTTTGAGGTTAAAGATATAGACGAAAAAACCTTGATGAACAACATTACGGCAGTGAATTTCAATTCTTACATTTTTGCCGGTACGGTTAAAGACAATCTGCTTATTGCCGACAAAAATGCAAGCGATGAAAAGATGATTGAGGCATTAAGAATGGTTAATCTTTGGTCATTTTTGAGTGAACAAGACGGCTTGAATACGAAACTTAATCAGCAGGGCAGTAATTTTTCCGGTGGTCAAAGGCAGAGACTTGCCATTGCACGCGCACTTATTCATAACACTCCGATTTATATTTTTGATGAGGTGACTTCAAATATTGATGCCGAAAGCGAAAACGATATTATGTCGGTTATCCACAATATGGCAAAAATAAAAACCGTTATTCTTATTTCTCACAGGCTTGAAAATGTTGTTAAGAGTGACAATATTATTCTTCTTGATAACGGCAGGATTAAAGAAAACGGCAATCACAGCGAGCTTATGGCTCTTGGCAGAGAATACAATTTGATGTATTCCACTCAAGCCGAACTTGAAAAATATGCAAAGGAGGAAGCATAATGAAACGAAAGCAATCGGGATTTAAAATTATGATGCGACTTATAAAGCTTGTAAAGCCACTTGCAGGATTTATGCTCCTTGCGATTTTGCTCGGTGTTACGGGCTTCATTTGTGCAATTCAAATCACAACGCTCGGCAGTATGACATTGCTTACCGCAGCAGGAATAAACGGTGGAATTGCAATCAAAGCAGGATGTATTTGTATTATTGTTTTTGCCGTGCTTCGAGGCTTTTTGCATTACGGTGAGCAGGCATGCAATCACTATATTGCATTCAAGCTACTTGCATTAATTCGAGATAAGGTGTTCAAGTCACTTCGTCGTCTTGCTCCGGCAAAGCTTGAATGTAAGGATAAAGGCAATCTCATATCTCTGATTACGAGCGATATTGAACTGCTGGAGGTTTTTTATGCTCACACAATCTCACCTGTATGCATTGCATTTTTAACAAGCCTTATTATGCTTGCTTTTATCGGCAGATACAGCTTGTGGCTTGCACTTGTTGCGTTTGCGGCTTATGTTACCGTTGGTGTTGTCATTCCGCTTTTGTCATCCAAATTCAACAAAAATATCGGTATGACTTATCGTGAAAATTCAGGTGCACTTTCGGGCTATGTGCTTGACAGTATGCGTGGACTTTTGGAGTCAATCAGATACAACGCAACAAATGTAAGACTTGATAATATGAACCAAAAGACCGACGAGCTTAATTCACTTCAAAAACATCTTAAAAAAATTGAAGGTCATAATGTTTCAATAACCGATGTCGCAATTATATTTTTCTCAATATCAATGCTTCTGGTTGGAATTTGCCTTTATCAAAACGGCACAATCGGTTTTGACGGACTTATTGTTTCAACCGTTGCTATGATGAGTTCATTCGGTCCCGTTGCAGCTTTATCAAGTCTTGCCGGAAATCTTACTCACACTCTTGCAAGTGGTGAAAGAGTGCTCTCAATCCTTGATGAAACACCTGTTGTTGAGGAAAATGAGAACGGCAAAGAAATTAAATTTAACGGTATGGAGTGCCGAAATGTTGGCTTTGCTTATGACGAAGAGCAAATTCTTGAAAATTTCAATATGGAAATTCCAAAAAACAAAATCATTGCTATAAACGGACCGAGCGGTTCGGGCAAATCGACTGCGCTTAAACTTATGATGCGCTTTTGGGATGTGCAAAACGGTGAGATTGATATGTCAGAAGAAAATATAAAGAATATAAAAACATCTTCACTTCGTTCAAATCAAAGCCTTGTAAGTCAGGAAACTCAGCTTTTTAACGATACTGTTGAAAATAACATCAAAATTGCCGATTATAATGCTACAAGAAAAGAAGTTGAAGCGGCTGCAAAAAAGGCATCTGTTCACGATTTTATAATAACTTTGCCAAAGGGCTACGACACAAATGTAGGTGAGCTCGGTGACCTGCTGTCCGACGGTGAAAAGCAAAGAATAGGTCTTGCAAGAGCATTCCTTTGCAACTCACCTATGATTATGCTTGACGAACCTACGAGTAATCTTGATTCACTTAACGAAGGAAATATTCTCAAATCTATTGAAGAAGCAAAGCACGGCAAAAGCATTGTTTTGGTTTCTCACAGAAAGTCAACGGCAAAAATCGCTGACGAAGCGTACACCGTTTATAGAGGCAGATTATCATGAAAAAAGACAGAATAACCCGAGAAAAAGAAATGTTACCCGAAATGGTAAAAATCTATTGTCACGGTGTGCACAAAAGCAAAAAGGGCACTCTTTGCAAAGAATGTCAAGAACTTACGGATTATGCGCTTTTCAGGCTTGACCATTGCCGCTGGGGAAACGATAAAAACTTCTGCTCGCAATGTCCCTGCCATTGCTACAAACCCGATATGCGTTCAAAAATAAAAGAGGTTATGCGTTACAGTAGCCCGAGAATTATGCTCTACCACCCTTTGGTAGGCTCTATCCATGGCATTGAAACTCTAAAAGGCATTATCAAAGCAAAGAAAAAATCAAAATAATAAATAGCATCATATTTTATTAACTGCTCCGAGTTGTGCAGACAGCACAAAAAGCAGGTCTGCACAGAATAATTAATTTTTAAGCAACAAACTGATTTCGTTTTTTAAGCGAAGTCAGTTTTGTTTTAGCTTTTTCGTTATATCTGCAAATGATATTGTTTACTTGATTTTGAGTAAATCCAAGTTTTGTTCCTGTTTTTTTAAGTCAATCCTTGTGATTTTAATTTTAATATTTTATTTTTATATAGCTTATGTGTTGATAATTTCTTGGCATAAAAAATCCCTCTATGGTAGTTATTCTATTCTGCCATAGGGGGATTTTTTCTATCGTCCATTTTTTACGGACTTGTTCACTTTGTTTTTTGTCTTTTTATAATTTTTTGAAAAAACTGTCTCTTTTAGGGTTCTCATATATAGAGGAGTAAAAATATTTTGAAATTTTTTCGAAAAGAAGCGTGAGTTCTAATCGTTTTGCTATGCCGTGACCTACATTCCAAAAGTCTGTAATAGGTCTGTGATGCCATAAAGTTTCTTTGTATTTTTCTTCATCTAAGAATACAAATTAAAAACCACAAAAATTAAGATAGTCTTTTCATCTTTTCGTATGCTTGGCTTTTATTGTTGCTATTGTGTGCTTTCTAAGATATAATTATCTTTATGACATTATACAAAAATATCGTTCATTATTTCATATTAAGTATAATTTAAGAGGGAAATAAAAATGTGGTACGATAATGATTACAGACGAGTATTTATGGATATGCACATCAACGATTCAAATCCTGAATATTTGTCCAAGCTTGATGTAAAAGATTTTGTAAAAACAATGAAAGACGCTGAAGTCACAAGCATTGTGGTTAAGGCGAAATCTCATGTCGGATTGCACTATTGGCCGAGTAAATACGGAAAAATGCACGAAACTCTCAAAAACAGAAATCTCGACTATGTGGGAGAAATGATTGAAGAGTGCCACAAAAACAACATAAATGTTATTTTGTATTTTTCGCAGGTTTATGATAACTACGCATATGCAAACCACAAAAATTGGAGAATCAGACACTTTACGGGTGTAACCTCCCGCACAAAGCTGCCGGGTGCAAATATAAGATACGGCTTGGTTTGTCCGAACAATCCGGAATACAGAGAATACTGCCGCAATATTTTGTCAGAGCTTGCACAGACTTATGATTTTGAAAGCATTTTTCTCGATATGCCGTTTTGGCCGAGGGAATGTTTTTGCAGGCATTGCCAAGAAAGATTTTTGAAAGAAACGGGAAAGGTTCTCCCTGCCATACATAATCCAAACAGCAAAATATGGATTGAATATCTCCACAGAAGACAGGCTTGGATTGACGAATTTATGCGTTCAAACACAAAAGCCATCAAGGATGTTAATCCGAACATTACCATTGAGCACAATATGGCGGCAATCGGACTTAACTGGATGCAGGCAAACACGGAAGCAGACTTCAGCGCCTCCGATTATGCAAGCGGTGACTACTACGGCGGTTATCTTGAGCAAACATTTATGTGCAAATATTACAACAATATGACGGTGAACAAGCCGTTTTGCTACATAACCTCAAAATGCGATAACACCCTGTTTTATCACACGGTTTCAAGAAGCTGTGAGGATTTGCTCATTCACAATCTTAACTCCCTTGTGCACGGCGGAGCGTTTGCAATATGCGATGCGATAAATCCTGACGGAACAATCACAAATTCGGTTTATCAAAACAACATCAAAAAAGTTTTTGAAACAACAAAAAGCGTTGAAAAATATGTTTCGGGAAATATAAAAAGCGATGTTGCGATTTGGTACAACACCGCTTTGAAAACAAACAAAAACTTTATTCAGTCTCCTTTGAACATTGCAAAAATCCTGCGAGAAAAGAACATTGCGTTTGATGTTGTCGGCAGTAAAAATCTAAAGGATTTGACGGCTAAGGTTTTGGTTATGAACAGCGTACAGGAAATCTCCGATTATGAAATTGAGCAGCTCAGACAATATCTGAAAAAAGGCGGTTCGATATTCATCACAGGAAAGCTTGCAAACAACAAAAAGCTGGAGAGCTTAGTCGGTGTTGACATTTACGGCACAAGCAAATACAACTATTGCTACTTAAACCCTGCCGAAGAATACAAGCATCTTTTCAAGCATTTTGACAAGTCAAGTCCGTATCCGATTGAGAACAGTGCATTTGAAGCAAGGATTATCAACAACACGAAAACAAAGGCTTTGGCAACTCTTTCTTATCCTTATACATTGCCGAACAGCTTGGACTTTTCTGCAATTCACTCAAATCCGCCGGGAATTCACACAGCCCTCCCTGCGGTAACTCAAACAGAATACGGAGAAGGGAAAATCATTTGGATTGCATCTACTCCTGAGCTGACACTTGCACACGATTGCAGACAATGCTTGGCAGACATAATCAAGTATTTGATGGGCGACAAAGTTCCTGAATTTGTTTCAAACGCACCCGACTTTGTGGAGCTTTTGAAGTGGGAAAAAGACGGCAAAATTTATGTCAGCTTGGTGAATCAGCAAACTGTAACTCCGGTATATCCGATTCACGATATTGAGTTCACAATACCCGGAGAATTTGATTCAATTCGCCTTGTTTCAGACGATTCGTATCATTTCGACACAGAGGCAAAAGGCGGAAAAACAACCGTAAAAATCGAAAAGACAGACATTTTCCACATCTTTGAATTCAGCAGAGGGGAAATTTTTTAATGAAAATCGAGATAAAAGCAAGTCCGAAAGAAGTTAAAGACGGACACTTTGATTATTCAAATATCGAAAGTGAATACGGTTGCAATACACTGTATTTTACAAAAAACGGTAAGCCTTATTCAATCATTGCAGGCGAAATGCACTTTGCAAGGTTGCCGAAAGAGCGTTGGAAAGAAACGCTTTTGAAAATGCGTGAATGTGGCGTAAACACAGTATCATCCTATGTTTTTTGGAATTACCACGAGGAAATCAAGGGGCAGTTTGATTTTAGCGGAAACAAGGACATTGCAGGATTTTTGCAATTGTGCAAGGATATTGATATGCCTTGTATTTTGCGTATCGGTCCTTGGTGTCACGGCGAGGTTATTCGTGGCGGTTTCCCAAAACGCATAAACAAAATGGCAAAGAAAAGGTGTGACAATTCGCAGTATCTTGCCGAGGTCGAGGAGTTTTGGCAAGGACTTTACAAAGAGGTCAAGCCGTATTTTGACGGTGAAACTGTTATCGGTATTCAGCTTGAAAATGAATACACAGGCTCAACGGAGCATATAAGAACACTTCGTAAAATTGCAGAGAAAATTGGATTCAAGGCTCCGTTTTTTACTATGACGGCATGGCCGTCAGGCAAGCCTGATAATGATTTTCTGCCGATGATGGGCGGTTATCCCGATGCACCGTGGACATACGGCAAAACTGCTCTTAAACCGAATAACCGCTTTGCCATTTCTTCTGCCAAAACAGAGGATGAAATCGGCGGAGATTTATTCGAAAGCCAAAAAGCAGAAAGCGGTGTGTTCGACTACATTCCTTACGGCACTTGCGAAACAGGACCGGGCAATCAGGTGACACAGCACCGCAGACCGTTCATCAGCGAAAAAGACGGCTACGGCGTCAGCTTTGCAAAGTTTGCAAGCGGTATGAACTGGATTGGTTACTATATGTTCTGCGGCGGTGCAAATCCGAATGACCGTCTGTTGCAGGAAAGTAAGCTGACAGGTTATCCAAACGACTATCCGATTATTGATTACGATTTCCAAGCACCGATCAGCAGATACGGCGTTTGCCGTGCACACGGCGACAGACTTCGTCTTTTACACCTGTTCATCAGTGATTTTGACACAGAAATATCCACAAAGCAGGCATATTTCCCAAAATGGAACAGCACAGACCCAAAGGACATTTCGTTCTTGAAATGTTCCGTAAGAGCAGACAATAACGGCAGCGGCTACTTCTTTGCAGGTGCGTATGAAAAGGGCTTAAAGTATAACGACTTTAAGGATGTACAAGTCACATTTTCCATACAGGGCAAAACGATAGAGTTGCCGAGTATTGATGTTAAAGCCGGTGCAATGTTCTTTTATCCGTTTAACATTCAATTAGGTTCGGTGCAGTTTGATTACATTCTTGCTCAGCCTGTTGCAAAAACTCAAAAGGACGGCAAAACGGTTTGCTATTTTGCTCAGTGTGAGGGTATTGAGCCGAAATGCTCAATCAACGGCAAGGCGCAAGCTCTGGCTCTTGATAAAGAAAACATAATAGATGATGTGACGATTTTTGTTATCTCTTATGAAGAAGCAAAGCGTTTTCACTTTATTGACGGCAAGCCTTATTTCCTCGACGGCACAGTCTATTGCGACAACGGAAAAATCTTCTGCGAACAGGTGTCGGATATTGACTTGAAAAACGAAATCACATTGATCCGAACAGGCAAAAGGAAATTGCCGTATAACCACTATCTGCTTTCAATAGGCAAGCGTTGCTATTATGAATTAAAACTGCCTGAAAGCATATTGAAAGAATATAAAGATGTTGTGCTTGAATTTGATTTTGACGGCTTAAATTTGCAGGTATTTAGCGGAAACCGGATAATAAACGATTATTTCAACATTGACAGAAAATTCATTATGAATCTTCGTGATTACAAGGAATATATCGAAAAAGATTCTACGCTGATTATCCGCACAGCACCGAAAACAAAATTCGGCGTGTCAAATGTGTATAATGAAATTGAAATTCCGCTTCACTCCAACGCACTCTCCCTCGCAAGCGCAAAAGTGATAAAAACCGAAGAAGTATAACAGCGTACACGAAAACGTTTTAAATCTACCATACGCATTAGATTTTTAGTCACTGAATATATAAAAACACAACGAGGTTCTGCCAATATGCAGAGCCTCGTAAAATTACCCCAAAAGGGAAATATGAATAACACTTTGAAATACGCTTTCGCTTTTCCATCAACGATGCTTGTTGAAATAATCTTCCGCATCTTCATAGGATTCAAAGTCCTCTTTATAATAATAGTAGAAATCGTCGGGGTCCTCAAATTCTTTAACATGGTAGTAATCTTGATGCGACTCTACGGTATACGGTTCATTTGTCGTGGCTTCGTCGGGGGTATCATCATTTGAGCCGAGTAAGCCGTTTATTTCCGCAGGTGCATTTGTCGTTGTTTCATCGGAATTATCGCCGTTTATCGCATCTTTGAAACCGAAGGTGTCTATTGAGGAAACTTTTCCGTCTGTACACTTAACCGTATATATTTTGCCTTTATAAATCTTAAATTCATATATATTCTGTCTTTTATTACAATCATTCCCCTGCTCATCATTGTTAATCACTCCGATATAAAAGCCTTTCAGATAACTGTTTAACACGGTATTCCTCATTAACTTTTCGGGCATATCCATATAAGGATAATAGCTGTTCCTTGAAAGCTTGATTTCTTCTTCATGAGTGATTTTTTGACTTTTATCAACTCCGATTATCTCATACTTAAAAGCTTCAAAAATTTCTTTTTGCTCAGTTGTAAGGTCGCTGCATTTTGAATTCAAATAAGTTGCGTAATTGTAACCCTCTCTGTTCTCATTGAAAGCAATATGTGCATTGCAATATTCAATAAGTGCATTCACATCTTTATAATTGTCTTTTTCCATTTTCATTTTCGAGAGCAGCTCTTTCGCTTCTGAATATTGTCCGCCAAGAGCCATTTCAACCGTTTGATCATACTGCGAAAAAAGTTTCTTCCTCGCAGCTTCCCTTTTTACAGTCGGGTGCTGAGATATAAGTGCTACAAGCAAATTCAAAGCTAAAGCAACAGCGATAACAATACGAAAAATAATTTTAGAAACACTTTTATTTTGTTCTGTTTCGTCTATCTCTTTATATGCCATAGCTATCCCCTCTTAAGTTCTATGTCAATGATATTATATCATAAATTACTTGTGCGGCAGCACAAGCGGAACGAAGTGACGGCGGCGACAGCCGCAATTTAGTCATTCAATGTTCTCCGAAACGGTCAAAATCTTTGATTTTGCAAGCGTTTCGTGAGGTTATTATATCATATACATTTAAAATGAACAACGTATTTGCATTGTTAAGACCGTTTTTTGGGACTTACTATTACAAAAAGGCTTCCACCTCAAGCGAGATGAAAGCCTTACTTTTATGCGTTTGTATTGCGAATACAGTTATAGTCTATTATCAGTCTTTAAGCTCATCAACATACTCGGTATGCTCACGCAAGAACTTCTTATCCTCGGGCTTGAGGTCAAGACCGATAGTTCCGCCCGGATTCATAAGGTAATCGGGGTCGAAGTAGTTTTTAAGAGTACGGATTACGCCGTATTCCTTCTCGCCGAGATAACCCTCGAGCCACGGAGCAAACATCTTACCGATACCGTGATGGTGGCTGATAGCTGCGCCGCTCTTCTGAATTGCATCAAGAATGGTAGCGTGGTAAGCACGGAACTCTTCCTCGTCCTGCATCTTTGTCATAAAGATAAAGTAGAGGTTTGCACCCTGCGGATAGCAGTGCGACATATGAGTTGTAACGATTGTATTCGGAAGCTTATGGCAAACCTCACGAACCTCACGGTGAACACGTCCCATATTTGACCAGTTAACCGTACATTCAAGAGTATCAATCATAAAGCCGAAGTCCATAAGCGTATCACGAAGATAAGGATCGTTGAAACGTCCCTTTTCCCAGCCCTTACATACATAGCCTGTCATCGGGATACCGCCGTGCTTAACGGCAATCTTCATAATGTTGTTAGCAACGTTCCTTGAGAAGCCCTTTTCGCCGTCTGTAAAGCCGAGGAAGAGGCAACGTTCAAAGTCCTTATAGCCCAATTTATCAAGAATAGGCTCAAGAGGTGTTTCATCAACATTGTAAAGATGGAGCATCAATGAAGTTTCTTCGGGGTCTGAAAGACGGAAAACGGAGGAGAATCCGCATTCACACTGCATCATTTCACGACCTGCTCGCATTGCTGTTTCCCAATCCTTGAACATATATGAGAAACGCTTTCTGTTCTCGGGCATCCAGCGGAAAATTTTGAGTGTAACCTCGGTAAGAACGCCGAAGGTACCCTCGCCGCCCATCATAATCTGATTGAGGTTGGGACCTGTTGCTTCTCTCGGATAATGGCTTGTTTCGATTTTACCGATCGGAGTAGCATATTTCTGTGAAACAACAATATCTGCGATAGTACCGTAATATGTACTGTTCTGACCTGCACCACGGGTAACTGTCCAGCCGCCTACCGAAGAATACTCAAAAGACTGCGGGAAGTGACCGCAGGTATAAGCACGCTTTGCACCGAAAATGGTCTGTGCGTTCTGGAGAGTTTCCTCAAGCTTCGGACCTGACATACCTGCCTGAACGGTGATTGTCTGGTCGGTTTCATTAAATTTAATAACCTTATTGAAGTTTCGGCGCATATCAAGAGAAACACCGCCGTTGATAGGCTCAACGCCTCTTGTAACGGATGAACCGCCGCCATATACATAAAGCGGAATCTTATTTTTTGTAACATAAGCTACGATTTTTTCAATCTGCTCGCTTGTTTCGGGGAAAACAACGAGGTCGGGAAGAGAGTCAAAACGACGGTGGCGCAAACGCAAAAGGTCGTACATTGTCTGTCCGTAGGAAACGGCAAGACGGTCATAGTCGCTCTGTGAAATATTCTTTTCGCCGACGATATTAGCAATAGCCTTAACGTGCTTTTTGTCAATCTTCGGTGCGTGCTCTGTGCCGAGATTTACGGGATCTAAGCCCAAATCGTCATTATACTGCTTAAATTCTTCGTCTTTAAGGTTACAACGCTCTTTAACATACTTGTAGAGGCTTTCCTTCGGATATTTGAAGAAATCGGGATCGCCCCAACGGAAAATTGAACGGTAGCTGTCCTCGGGTGCTCTTGTAAGCATCCATTTAGGCTCAAAGCCCTTATACGGTTTTGTACTCATAATCAGTGTCCTCCTGTTTGAAAATGATGTAAGTTTTTTTCTATTGGTCTTAATCTTGCGGCAAGGTGTGAATATGCCTTGCTGTAAATTTTCATATATGTACGATGGTTTTCCTTATTCGGCATAAATACATCTTTCTGATGTACCATATGAGAAATCGCATCCTCATAGCTGTCGAATACGCCCTGCGAAAGGAAAGCAACCATTGCACAACCGACTGCGCTCGCCTCGTGGGTTTGAATACGGTGAACGGGTAAGCCGAACACGTCTGCGGCAATTTGACAAACAACGGGACTGCTTGCTCCGCCTCCGCCTGCATAAAGCTCGTCAACCGTAACCTTTGAACGCTTCTGCATTGTATCAAGACCGTGGTACAGCTCCATGCAGATACCCTCTATTATCGCTCGATACAAGTGATAGCGTGTATGGTAATCGGAAAATCCGATTATCGCACCGCTTGCGCTCGGGTTTGTGATACCCGGAGTCCAGAACGGCTGTAAAATCAGTCCTCCAGAGCCCGCTTCGATATTTTTGATTTTATCGTCAAGGAATCGCTCAACGCAAACGCCCTCTTCGGCAGCATCGACCTTATCCTTTGATGCAAACTGTTCGATGAACCACGAAATCATCCAAAATCCACGATAGACCTCAAATTCGGGATTATACATATCATTCGGGACTGCCGGATAAGCCGGCATATACGGTTGCGGTTCAAAATATTTCTTGACCGCCATCTGTAAGGTTGAGGTAGTGCCGAATGAAATTGCGGCTTGATTCGATTTTACAACCGACATACCGATTGTTTCGCACCCTTTGTCAGAGCCTGTTGCGATAAGCGGTAAGCCCTCGGGAATTCCCGTCTTTTCAGACGCTTCCTTTGTGATTTTTCCTATAACCTCGCCCGACGGGACAAGCTCGCAAAGCTTCTCTGTCGGGACATTGCATACGCAACGTGTGAGTGCGCTCGGCTTCATCCAACGGCGGTTTTTATAATCAAACGGCACATGACCTATCATATTAGCCGCCGAATCCTTCAGCTCTCCCGTTAAAAGATAGTTGAGATATGACGGAAGCATAACGTATTTATCCGTTTTAGCCCATATCTCAGGCTCATTTTGCATAATCCAGTTGCCCGTAGAAGCACGGTAAATCATATCTACCGACTCCTCCATACCGACAAGCGAAAAAATTGCTCGCTTATAGGCAGGAATTTGTCCGTCAACATTTGCCTCTCTGTCATCAAGCCATAATATTATGTCACGCAACGGGCGTTTGTCCTTATCGAGACAAAGCACCGTATCACGGATACACGTAAGGCATACGGCTGTTATGCGGTCAAGCTTATCGGCATTTCTTTCGATAACCTTTTTTGACATTTCAGCGATTATGTTAAAGTAAAAATCCGGAGTCTGTTCTGCCCAACCGGGCTGTTTTGATAAATAAGGAATCTTATATTTTTTCTGCTCCTTATCCTCAAAGCCACCACTTTCATTGACAAGTAAACATCGGGCACTTTGTGTGCCGACATCAAAGGTCAGCACAAGTGACTGTTCCATTAAAATATTCCCCCCTATCTATCCGTTAGGATTGATCCTTATCGTCTTTTAGGATATTGCTTGTGGCAATCAAATCCACTCCGAGATCAAGAATGTTTTTTACGACGACCTCTTCTCTGCCGATTCTCTTTGAAACGGTAACGCTATTTACTTCACGCATAAGGTCGAAAATTCTGTTTTTAGGTATCGCTCCGGATACACGAACAGGTAAAACAGGTACCGAAGGGAAGCTTGTTCGTACTGTCGTGCAAACGGTACGACGGGGATCGGTCATCTCGTTTATAGCAAATTCCTTGCCCCTTTTGCAGGTGTTACCGGTTACGACAAGCTCATCGCCCTCTGAAGTAATCGTCATTCTGCAAGAACGGGGACAAACGATGCAAACTAATTCTTTTGTCATTTTACACCGTCTCCTTTACCGAGTCTTTCCAACTGAAGCTCTACTCGGCTGTTTTCATTTAATTCGCAGCCGTAGAAATCTATTGTAAGGTTTTCCATTTCAGGCGGTCGCATAAACGCATATCGTTTTTTTAGTATTTCCTTACCGTCTGCAAGGATATGGAGAACACAGTTGTTTTCCTCCTCGCGAACACGGAAATACAAGTCTGTTTTGCTGTTATCTTCATTGAGATTAAGCCTTTGCGGTACAACATAAAGAAGTCCGTCGCCGGGTGTTACCTCAATCAATTTTCTTGCCTTTTTAGAATACTGTGCGGCAGATTTACCTGCCTGCTCGGCATTCTGCGAAACAAAGTCAACCAAGTCATTGACATGAAGTGCATTACCGCAGCTAAACACACCGTCTGTGCTTGTCATACACTGGCCGTCGCATACAGGACCCTTTGTGCGTGGGTCAAGCTGTACACCGATTGACTCTGCAAGCTCATTTTCAGGAATAAGACCGACCGACAAAATAAGCGTATCACATTCAACACGGGTTTGAGTTCCCGGAATGGGCACCATTTTTTCGTCAACCTTTGAAATCTCAACTGCTTCGAGTCTGTCAACACCAAACACACGGGTTACCGTATGTGAAAGATGAAGCGGAATATCATAATCGTGTAAGCATTGATGAAGGTTTCTTGTAAGTCCCGACGGTGTGGGCTTAGCCTCATATACGCCGAGCACTTCCGCCCCCTCAAGAGTCAAACGACGAGCCATAATAAGACCGATGTCGCCCGAGCCTAAAATCACACATTTCTTCGCAGGCAGAAGTCCGAGAAGATTGGTGAAATGCTGTGCCGTACCTGCCGTGAAAACACCTGCAGGACGGGTACCGTGAATAAACACCTGCTTTGCGGTACGCTCACGGCAGCCTGTTGCCAAAACAAGCGCCTTTGCCGTAAAGACCGAAACACCGCTTCTGCCTACCGTATGTACCGAAAAGCTTCCGTCGGCATTTTTGTCAATTTTAGTAACAAATGTCAAGGTGCTGTATTCAATATTGCGTTTGTAAAGTTCGTCCTCAAAACGCTCTGCATATTCGGGTCCCGAAAGCTGTTCGCCGAAGTGATGAAGTCCGAAGCCGTCATGAATACACTGCTTGAGAATACCGCCGAGCCTTGCCTCTCTTTCAAGAAGGAGAACCTTTGCTCCGTTGTCATGTGCGCTGATTGCTGCCGCAAGTCCGGCAGGTCCGCCGCCGACAACAAGCACATCATAGTTTCCTGTCGTCATCACTTTTCGCCTCCTTCGTTAACCTTTGTTTCACCGTAGGTAATAACAGATTCCGCCGAAGATTTCTTAACCTCCGAAAGCGGAACGCCGAGGAATTCGGCAATTATCTTTGTAACAAGCGGTGAGCAGAAGCCTCCCTGACAGCGTCCCATTCCGGGTCTTATACGCTTTTTAATTCCGTCAACCGTCGGAACGCATATCGGAGATTTCAATGCGTCAAGAATCTCGCCCTTACTGATTTGCTCGCAACGGCAAATGATTTCGCCGTAGTCGGGATTCTCCGCTATCATTTTTTCTCTTGTTTCGTCGTCCATTTCACGCAAAACAGGAACGCCCTTGCGGATAGGATTATAATTGTTATTCTTTTCAACAGTCTTTGACTTGACGAGCATATTGACCGCAAGTTCCGCCATATCAACAGCAACTGCGGGAGCTGTCGTAAGTCCCGGTGACTGAATACCTGCAACGTGGATCAAGTTCCTTGTGTTTCTGCCTGCTTCAAGGATAAAATCCTCCTCAAATGTAGGAGCACGAACACCGGTGAAATATGTAATAATATCACGTTGTGAAAGCTCGGGCATTGTTTGCGTCTGCTTATCAAATACAGTTTTAATGCTCTCCGCACGGGTTTCGGTATTTTCCTTTTCAACTGTCTCAACGGCGTCAGGACCTACAAGAAGGTTGTCATGCACGGTATGCAATATACCTCCGCCCTTTGAGTGAGTTTTTCCGTGAACGCTTATATCCTTTATGGAAGCGACCGAATGCATATATGCACCTGCTTTTTGGTCAAGGATCGAGTTCGTGCCACGGCGAGGATGAATCGAGAAAAATCTGTCATCAGCCATAGCCGCAATATCCTCGGCAAAAACGCCTGCCGCATTGATAACAATTTTCGGATGAATAACACCTCTGTTGGTGATAACACTTATGATATTATGAGCCGATACCTCCATTGAAAGAACGGCTGTATCAAGGCTTACCTGTGCACCGTTCTGTACTGCGTTTTCGGCATAGGCTATTGTGAGTCCGTATGGGCAAACACAGCCTGCACTCGGGTTATACATTGCAAATTTTGTGTCATGAGTAAGCTTAGGTTCACGGCGCATAAGCTCTTCGCCCGAAATCAGCTTTGTGTCCTCAATGCCGTCGTGATATTTTCTCCAGAAAACATAAAGTGCGACAAGCGGCTTGAAAGCCGAATTGCGGAAAAGAACATATTGTCCGACCTGCTTAAACGGAACGTCAAGCTCACGGCAAACATCTGCGTACATATGATTTGCACGGCGGATATATTTATGCTTGAGAGATCCCTTTCCGAGGTCAATACCCGGATGCACCTCGCCGTCATTTCTGCCCGAAGCCTGAAGTGCAAGGTCTGCTTCCTTATCGACAAGCAAAACGTCAAGCTTCCACTTCGTGAGCTCTCTTGCTATCGAAGCACCTGAAATACCGCCGCCGATAACAAGAACATCGGGACTTCTGCCCTCCAATGAATTGTCCTTAATTGACGGAATACGTGTCGGAGCAGGCTGTTCTCCCGTATAAACAATATCATTTACGACGTGAGTTGTGCTGTACTTCTTTGCCGCCGCCTGACAAGCAGAGACAATCTCGCTCCAATCGGAGCTTTTGCCACGCACAAAAACAGAGCCGTTCTCCAGCGTTGCGTTAAATCTTCCGCCGAATTCTTTTTTCAGTCTTTTGTTAATTGATGATATACTCATAATTCAAGCCTCTTTTATCATCTTTACAGTCGGTCGAACGCCCGACTGCGCTTAAAAAATATGTCGGTTAAATGACCGACTGAATAGATTAAGTATAAGTCAGTAAAAAGTGTTTGTCAATACTTTTAACTAAAAAAACCGCTTTCGTCCGATTTTTTTGTGGACATTGTTCAATATTCGTGTTATACTTTAGGCAATATTTTTATTGGAGAGATATTATGGCAGCACAAAGACCGGAAAACATCAATGAAATTATACTCGATACCGCAGAGGAGCTTTTGAAAGAAAACAGCTTTTCCGAGGTCACTCTCGCAAAGATAGCCGAAAAGGCAAACATCTCCAAAGGCACGCTGTATTATTATTATAAAAGCAAGAATGAAATCCTTTTTGCCGTTACAGACCGCTATCTTTCCCGTCAATGGGACGAGCTGATACAATGGACGGAAAACAAGGAAAAAGATACCTCCCCTCACCGTCTTGTAAACTATGTTATTGAAAGAAATATCGCTTACTCGGGCTTGAGGCTTCATTTGTTCGACGCAGCATTACTCGGAGATGAGGAGATCAGGGCAAAGCTTATCCGCCGTTACGATGAATTCCAAAAGCTCATTTCGTCAAAAATAGCCGAAAGAACGGACAGGGTATCCGCCGACTATTTCACTTGGCTGATTTTAACGGTTTCCGACGGAATTATTATTCAAAACAGCCTTAAAAACGAGGCTTTCGACACACAGCAATTCTTAAAGCAAAGCGCCGAATACATCAAAAAATTTGAAAATATGCACAAAGCATAACCGCAGCCTCTGTTTTGTAAACGGAGGCTTTCATTTTGAATTTTTTATAAAAAGCATTACCGATAAATATATACTTATTGCCAAAAAAGTGAAATTATAACCGCTTTTAATAAGTATATAGAACCCGAAAAAGGTCATAGGAACGAGAAAGCTCACAGACACGGCAGTTATAATTTTCTCGCATTTTTCACTCGGTAATTTTTGCAAAAGCAAGCTTTCGAGTGCTCTGCCGCCGTCAAGAGAAAACACTGGCATTATGTTAAAAAGACCGATTATCAAATTTATTGCCGCCATTTTCGCAAAAATGTCCTTACTGTAAAAAGCATATAAAATCACAAATACAAAAAGAAGAAAAAAGTTCATCATCGGGCCGCTTACAGCCGTGATGAACTCTTTTTTATAATCTTGCGTTATATCGTTTTCTCTGATTATCGTCATTCCGAAAATGCCAAAGCGTACGGTATCGGGCTTTTCTCCGCATAAAACAATCGCCAAAAGATGACCTGCTTCGTGCAAAAGTGAAAACAAAATGGCATAGCGTATCTCGTCATTGATATTAAAACTCATTAAAAAAGTCACGCACGCCGCAAACAAAAAATCAATTTTAATCCTTACGCCTCTTACAGAAAAGCTCATCAGCTCTCAAGCACCCACAGCGGATTATGTCGCACCGAGCCGATACGGATTTCAAAGTGCAAATGCGGACCTGTCGCCTGTCCTGTCGCGCCAACCTTTGCGATAATCTCCCCTGCTCTGACGTTTGCGCCCTCCTCGGCTATCAGCTCCGAACAATGGCAGTAAACCGTCGTGATATTGCCCTCGGACTCGAGGAAAATGTAGTTACCTCTTATATCGGAATAAGAAGCCTTTGCAATTTTTCCGTCGAAGGCAGCTTTTATCGGCGTCCCCGATTTTGCGGCAAGGTCAACGCCCGAATGGAAGCCGTATTTATTTGTAACGGGATTCATTCTGAAGCCGAAGCGTGATGTAATTCTTGTATATTCAACAGGCTTTACCATAGGCTTGCTGAAAAACACAGGCGAAAATGAAGCGGTTGTGCCGTCAACATACATTAAGTCCTCGCCGCCTGCGCCTGTCAGCTCCTCCACGGCGTCTGTTTCCTCGGACGAACGGTTGTTAGGCTCCGAAACAAAGGCAATTACCGAACGAACACAGTCCGCCAAGTCCTTTGCTGTCAAATCCTTTTGCATTATCGAATTATAAAACTCGTTTATAGCGATAAAGGTCTTGCTCTCGGTCTTATAAAAGGCAAAAAAGAGAAGCAATACCAATGAAAATACAACCATTTGCGTCATAATAACAGAGGTCATCAAGTCGCTGACCTTTTTAGGTTCTTTTTCCTGCTCTGTTGCTCTTGTTCTGTTTCGTTCTCTGCGTAAATCACGGTAATCCGCTTCGTATTCCCTTAATTCATATTCCATATTATCACCCGATAAAGAATATGTTTTTTTAAAGAAAAATATGATAAAAGCTCATCATAAGATGAGCTTTTCATTGTAAAGTATTATATTGTATCAGGTCAACAACATTCTGTCGTTATCAAGAGCCTTACCGGCTGATAGCTTGAACTGCTCAAGCAAATCGGAAACGCCGAGCTTTGCCCTTTCCTCGCCCTCAACGTCAAAAATAACACTTCCCTTGTCCATCATAACCGTTCTGTTTCCGAGGTCGAGAGCCGACTGCATATTATGCGTAATCATAAGGCAAGTGAGATGGTTTTCCTCTACGATTTTTGTCGTAAGTTCGAGCACCTTTTCGGCAGTTGATGGGTCAAGCGCCGCCGTATGCTCATCAAGCAATAACAATTTAGGCGGAGTATATGTAGCCATCATAAGCGTCAATGCCTGCCTCTGACCGCCCGACAAAAGACCTACAGGCTGCTGCATTCTGTCCTCAAGTCCCATATTCAAAAGAGAAAGCCTTTGACGGAATTCCTCTTTGTCCTTCTTATTGATTTTGCTAAGCCATCCGCCTTTACCTGCCGCAAGAGCAAGATTTTCCTCAATGCTCATTCCGGGAGCACTGCCACGCATCGGGTCTTGGAAAAGCCGTCCGATAACCTTTGCTCTTTTGTGTGAAGGGATTAAGGTTATATCCTCGCCGTCAAGAACGATACTGCCCGTATCGGTTATGAAATCGCCTGCGATAGCGTTAAAAAGCGTTGATTTACCTGCACCGTTTGCACCGATAATCGAAATGAAGTCGCCGTCCTTAACGCTCAATGAAAGATTGTCAAGAGCAAGCTTTGCATTGACGGTATCGGGGTTGAAGGTCTTTGTAATGTTTCTTATTTCAAGCATTATGCCGCCCTCCTTGCTTTGTTGTGGTCAAGTCTGCGCTTGAACTCGGGGTATTTGCTCTTGAGATAAGGTCCTGAAATTGCGATTATAACAATTACCGAGGATACCAGCTTGAGCATTGAAGCGGGCATATTGAAGCGAAGTGCAACGGTATAAACAAGACGGAACACGATAGCACCGATAACCACGCCTATTGCCTTTGCGGTAATCCTACCCTTACGCATAAACACACCGCCTATAAGAAGCGAAGCGAGGGCAACGGTTACCATACCCGTACCTATATCAATATTTACCGACTTTTGCGACTGTGCAAGCAAGCAACCCGAAAGTCCCGTGAAAGCGTTTGAAACGCAAAGTCCGATAATCGTTGTAAACGCAGGGTTTATAGACGAAGAACGAACCATATCGGGATTGTTGCCGGTTGCACGGATTGCAAGTCCCAATTTTGTTTTTAAGAAAAGTGACAAGAACAAAATTACGATCACAACCGCTATCAGCGAGACAATCAGCACCGACTGCTTTTCAAGGAATGTGCCTGCAAGAAGCGTTTTCATCTTTGTAAAAACAGTTTCGGTTTTATTCATATTAAGCAATGACGAATTGCCCATAGCCGCTATGTTTATCGAATACAATGCCGTGTTGACGATAATTCCCGCAAGCAGGCTGTCAACGCCCATTTTCGTCTGCAAAATGGCTGTTATAAATCCCGATGCGATACCTGCGAGCATTGCCGCTACGATTGAAAGATACGGATGTCCCGATATTGCGACAACTGCGCCGACGGACGCTCCGAGTGTGAAGCATCCGTCAGTTGATAAGTCGCAGACATTAAGCATCGAATAGCTCAAAAACAATGCAAGCACCGTAAGGGAGCTGATAAGTCCCAATTCAAATGCTGTTTGTAATAATGCTGTGGCTGATACTAAGCTCATAATTTGTTAACTCTCCTGTTTATTCTGCCGCCGAGGTAAAGCTCTCTGCGGTTGTTATGCTCTGAATTTTTGTGCAATAGGGCTTGAAGGTTGTTTCAAGTGTATTGTAATCGTATCCAAGCTCCTTGCATATATCGGTGTTGATTGTTGCCGTGCCGTTGTCAAATACGGTTACGGGAAGAGTTGCCGTGTCAGCACCGTCAACAAGAATATTAGCAATCATCTTTGCTGTTTCAACACCAAGCTTGATATAATCAACGCCGTAGCCGAGGAATGCGCCGTTAAGTGCAAATGAATCTGCACCTGTGAAGTGCGGGATTTTAGCCGCTGCAAAGATTTCATAAATTGAAAGCTCTGATTTCATAATTGTATTGTCGGTAGGTGTGAATACTGCGTCAACCTTATCGTTTACAAGAGCCTGAGCTGCCTGCTGAACCTCTGCGATTGTTGTTCCTGTGCGTTCAATGTATTTAATACCCTTTTTGTCAAGGAATTTCTTTGCTTCTTCAATCGGTGTTTTTGAGGAATCCTGACTCATATCGTAAAGGAGACCTACTGTTTTTGTTTCGGGGTTGTTTGCAAGGATAAGATTCATAATTGCTTCTGTATTGAGGTAATCTGAGGTACCTGTGATGTTTGCGCCGGGGTTATCAAGTGAATTTACAAGTCCTGCGCCGACAGGATCTGAAACCGCCGAGAAAACAATCGGAATATCTGTTGTTGCCGCCTGCATTGCGATTGCAACGGGTGTTGCGATACCGACCATAAGGTCAACGTTTTCAGCCTTGAAGTTTGAAATTATCTGAGCGAGAACATTTGAGTCGGCGTTGCAATTATCATAAAGGATATTGAACTTAACGCCCTTTTCCTGCCCGATTACCTTTAACTGTGCTTCGATATTTTCATAAATCTGATTGAGTGATGCGTCATCGACATAGTTGCAAATGCCGATTTTATAAGTCTTTGATGCGTTGTTGTCCGAATTCTTGTCGTTTGCGCAAGCCGCAAAGCCTAAAACAAGTGCGAATACGAGTAATATTGATAATGCTTTTGTAATTTTTTTCATGGTGATTAGCTCCTTAATTTTATAAAATGTTTTGATGATTTTCGGTTTATAAATTTACTGCCGCCATCGCCATCGCATTGTTAAAATTATCATAAAATCACTCCAAATAAAAATAAAAAAATCCTGTCCCATAATTGGGACAGGATATAAATACCTGCGGTACCACCCAAGTTGACGAAATAACTTCGCCCGCTCTGCCTCATACTGAAATATATGAGCTGTACTGTAACGGGTACACCCCGTCGGTTACTACTTGCGAAAACGCTTTCGACCGCCCTCATAAGTCCATTCGCCTTAAATTTCACTGCTGCCATCTCACTGTCGGCAACTCTCTTTGAGCTTCTGTAAAAGGTTACTACTCTTAATCGTAGGTTTTGTGTTGTTTTTTATAAGATAGCACAAGTAAAAACACTTGTCAACACTTTTTTCAAAAAATTAAAAATTAAAGTTGTCGCTGTCTCCGTTGTCTTTCGCTTCGGGAGCTTTTTCTTCCTCAACGGTAAAGTCAACGCTCATACCGTCCGAGCCGTATGAAAAGCCGTTGTAATCCATAGGATTGCGGTCGAAATTCATATCGGGCATAACAGGAATAATTCCAAACGAATCGGGCGATATAAGTCCCGAGTCAATAGCGTGCTTTTTAAGGTTTTCGTAGTACATAGCCTTTGTTGTTTCAACATAGGGCGTAACGTAAATAATCGCAATTCCTGCGGTACACGCAACAAGCAAGTACCAAGCAAGGAAGCTCAAATCAAGCACGAACAAATCTGATTTATAGCCTTTTGTCATAATCTCGCTCATTCTTCTTGCATCCTGTGAGTTGAGATTGGGATTGTCGTGAAGAATGTACTTAACCTGCGAGTATGAATACCCCTTAATTACGCCCGGAATGACAAGGAGCAATGACCAAAGTCCGATAATAACATTTGTGACAAGCATAGTCGAAAGATATTTTCCGAACCTGTCGAAGCCCTCTTTGTATATAGACTTCCACTCAGGGTTAAAGCCCCTGATGTGATTGAGATAATATCCTGCAAGAGAAACCATAAAAGGTAACAAAAGTATGCCGATTATAGAACTTGCGCTTCCAATACCATAAGTCGCACCATCAGCCGAATTGTAGTAATCGTCAAAATATACCATTCCGTTAGAGAGAATATTTTTTACGTTGACCCAAACAGCAAATCCGTCCTGCAAAAGATAAATGATGATTGCCGCAAAGAACATTTTCAACCATCTTGTATCGGTAGAAATGAAATTTTTAGCTTCATACTTAATTGCCGATCTGTTTAATACACCCATATTTTACCTCCTTATTCCCTGTGCCACTTCACGCCCTGCGGAGTGTCCTCAAGTACAATGCCCTGTGCTTTGAGTTCATCTCTTATTCTGTCCGCCTCAGCCCAATTTTTCTCCTTTCGAGCGTTCTGGCGAGCTTCGATAAGCTTTTCAACCTCTTCGTCAAGGCTGCCTGTATCTCTATTATAAACGAGTCCGAGAACATTTGTCAACTCGTCAAATAAATCAATTGCATATTTGATAAGCTCAGCCGATTTAGAATCAATTACATTAACATTTATATCCTTAACAAGCTCAAAAACAGCCGAAATACCGTCTGCGGTGTTGAGGTCGTCGTCCATTGCCTCAATAAACTGCTCACGTCTTGAATCAAGCTGCTTTTTGATTTCCTCCGCATTTTCGGGAACAATATCCGTTGCATTCTCCAATGCGAAATCAAGGTTGTTACGGCAAGTATAGAGCCTCTGAAGCGAAGCCTTGCACTGCTCGATTATATCGACGCTGTAATTTATCGGACTTCTGTACTGCGATGAAATCATAAGATAACGGATAGGCTCGTAGCCGTATTTTTCAGCTACATCACGGACTGTAAAGAAATTGCCGAGAGATTTTGACATTTTAACGTTGTCAACATTAATATATCCGTTGTGCATCCAATAATGTGAGAACGGAACGCCGTTGCAGCACTCGGACTGTGCGATTTCATTTTCGTGGTGCGGGAAGATAAGATCCTGACCGCCGCAGTGAATATCGATTGTATTTCCGAGGAAGCGATGAACCATTGCAGAGCACTCGATATGCCAGCCGGGTCTGCCCTTGCCCCAAGGAGACTCCCAATAGGGCTCGCCGGGCTTTGCGCCCTTCCAAAGTGCGAAGTCCATAGGCTCTCTTTTAAGCTCGCCGATGTTAATTCTTGCGCCTGCCTCAAGCTCCTCAAGCGGCTGATGCGAAAGCTTGCCGTAGCCCGAGAATTTCTTGGGGCTGAAATAAACGTCGCCGTTTTCAACGGGATAAGCATAGCCCTTTTCAACAAGAGTTGTAATGATATTTATAATCTCGTCGATATTTTCGGTAGCCTTCGGATGAACGGTAGCTTCACGGAAATTAAGTCCCTTTGCATCCGTCCAGAACTCCTTGATGTATTTCTCCGAAACAGTCTTGTAATCCGAATTTTCCTCAATCGCCTTTTTGATTATTTTGTCGTCAATGTCGGTGAAATTCTGAACGAAATTAACCTTGTAACCTCTATATTCAAGATAACGGCGAAGCGTGTCAAAAACGCAAAGCGGTCTTGAATTTCCGATATGAATATAGTTGTAAACCGTAGGGCCGCAAGCGTAAATTTTAACCTCTCCGTCCGTGATGGTTTTAAGCTCCTCTTTTCTTCTTGTAAGCGTATTATATATCCTCATTATGTCTTTTCCTTTCTTCTTCAAGCTCTTTTTGTAACTTTTCTATCTTAACCGACATTCTGCAAAGCTCCTGCGACACGGGGTCGGGAATATGAACGTGGTCAAGCTTGTCGACTCGTTTTCCGTATTGCTTGACAATCCTTGCCGGAACGCCGACAGCCGTACAATTTTCAGGTATTTCGTCAAGGACCACCGCACCTGCGGCAATATTTGAATTGTCCCCGACCTTGAACGGTCCTAAAACCTTTGCTCCTGCGCCTATCATAACGCCGTTGCCGATTGTGGGATGCCTTTTTCCCACATCTTTACCCGTTCCGCCGAGTGTTACTCCCTGATAGAGTGTAACGTCATCGCCGATTTCGGTTGTTTCTCCGATTACAACGCCTGTTCCGTGGTCAATGAAAAATCTTTTACCTATTTTTGCGGCAGGATGAATTTCAATTCCTGTCTTTCTGACCGCCCGTTGAGATATTGCTCTTGCTATAAATTTATGATTATGCGTCCAAAACCAGTGCGCCTTGCGGTGCATCCTTATAGCCTTCAATCCGGGATATAAAAATAAGATTTCAGCATTCGACTTTGCGGCAGGGTCCCTGTCCTTGACGGTTGCTATGTCCTCTTTTAACTGCTCGAACATCAAAACACCTCCGATAAAAATAAAAAACGCCTTCAAAGTCTTACGACTCCGAAGGCGATAAATTCGCGGTTCCACTTCGATTTGTAACTCAAAAGGCTTTAACGCACCTCTGCGTGCGAAGATACTGAAATTCCCTTCGCCTGCTCATAAGCGCACTTCGTAAATTCCCGTCTTAAAGGCGCTTTCAGCCGATGACGCCCTCTCTCTAAAAGCATAGAAAAATACTACTCTTCTTAATCACAGCATTTTTACAAATATATTGTACCACACTTATTTTGAATAATCAATCGAATTTTTACTGTCTTTTATATATATTATGCCTGAAATTACCGTAAGTACCGCTGTTATCCACAAAAGTCCGTTGGAAACATTGGAAAGAGTGAGCCAAGCAGGCAATTTTTCAAGGCAATTTGAATGTAAAACGTCGTTGATTATATAGTCAACCTCACAAAGCAGCATTATGACAATCGTAAATGTCATTTGGCTGACCGTTTTGAGCTTGCCCCAGATATTTGCAGGGATAACAGTTCCGTTTGAAGCGGCTATCATTCTTATTGACGCAATGGCAAACTCCCTTGTGAGGACTATCATTACAATCCAAATGTTGCAAAGGCCCATTTCCATTAAAGCAAGCAGTGCCGAGGTTGTCAACATCTTATCCGCTATCGGATCAAGGAGCTTTCCGAAGTTGGTTATCTCGCCGTTTTTTCGTGCAAGCTTACCGTCTATGGCATCGGTTATTGCCGCAACGGAAAATATCAGCGTTGCGATTAAAAATCTGTGAGGTAAGCCCTCCCAAAGAATTACTGCAAGGTAAATGGGCGTAATAATCATTCGAGCTATCGTGAGCTTGTTGGGTGTGTTTAATTTCATACTACTTCTCCGATTAAATCATATTCGTTTATACCCATTATCTCAACATCCACAAAATCGCCGTCATTCAATTCATATCCGCAAGTAAAGTTAACGGTTCCGTCAATTTCGGGTGCGTCACGCCACGTTCTGCCGTAATAGGTGTCGGTGTAAGCATCATAGCCCTCAACAACCGTGCGTAAAACCTTGCCGATATTCTGCTCATTGAGCTTTTCAAAGATACGGAACTGCTGTTCCATTATCGCTTCTCCACGCTCTTTCTTAATATCCTCGTCTATTTGGTCGGGAAGCCTTGCCGCAGGTGTTCCCTCCTCCGCCGAGTAAGCGAAGCAGCCGAGTCTGTCAAACTGCGCTTTTTCGACAAATTCCGACAGCGTTTCAAAATCCTCCTCCGTTTCACCGGGGAAGCCTGTAATGAGAGTTGTTCTCAATACAACATCGGGGATTTTTGCCCTTATTTTTTCAACAAGAGAAAGCAAGCTGTCCATATCGCCCACACGGTTCATACGTTTGAGAACAGGTGCACTTGCGTGCTGAATCGGAATGTCGAAATATTTTACAATCTTATCATTATTCGCAACAGCATCGATAAGCTCGTCGGTGATTCTCTCGGGATAACAATAGAGAACTCTTATCCACTCCAAGCCTTCAATTTTCGAGAGTGAGGTCAAAAGTGCAGGCAAAGCGGATTTTCCGTACAAATCCTCGCCGTACCTCGTTGTGTCCTGTGCGACAACGACAATTTCCTTTACGCCTGAACGCACAAGGTCTTGAGCCTCTTTGATTATATCCTCGGGCTGTCTTGAACGGAATTCACCTCTGATTGAGGGAATTGCACAATAAGTACAGTGGTTCGAACAGCCCTCTGCGATTTTAAGATAAGCAAAATATGACGGAGTTGTGAGCATTCTCTCACCGTTCAACGGCAAGCAGGTTTTATCCGCAAAGCTCTCGATAGTTTCGTCAGACTCCAAAGCCTTTTCGCATATTTCACAAATTTCACCGTTTGAGCCGATACCTACAACCGCATCAACCTCGGGAAATTCCTTTGCAATTTCCTCCCTGTACCTCTCCGCAAGGCAACCTGTTACGATAATCTTACCGATAACGCCCTCATTTTTAAGCTCGACCATATCAAGTATGTTTTCAATCGCTTCTTTTTTAGCGTCCTCGATAAAACCGCAGGTGTTGATGATAACCGCATCTGCGCCGTCAACATCATCTGTAATTTCAAAGCCGTTTTGGGCAAGACGGGCAAGCATAATTTCGGCATCAACCTGATTTTTAGGACAGCCGAGTGAAATCATACCTATCTTTTTACTCATAGTAATTACCATTGCCTTTCAAGTCATTATCCGTTTCCGCAACCTCATTCAACGCCTTTTTAATATCGGAATAGGAATAACCCATTCTCATCAAGCCGTTTATTGTCCGTCTGATATTTTTTTCGTCTGACAGCTTGTTGCGGTATTTTGAATTCAACAATATAATAATACGATTAAAATCGTCTTTGTCAAGTGATTTTACTGTTTCGCTTGCAATTTCCGAAGTAATACCTTTTGCTTTCAGCTCTTGTTCAATTCTTTTAGGGCTGTATTTTTTTCGTTCATACAACTCTTGTGCATACAGTTCTGCAAAGGCTTCATCATCAATAAGCCGAAGCTCCTCGAGCCTGTCAGCTGCCGATTGTGCCGCTTCTTTAGGATATTTTTGCGAAAGCTTTGTGATAATTTCTTTTTTTGAATGAGCACGGCGAGATAACAGGCTCATTCCGTTTAAGAAAGCACGACGGGAGTTGACCGAGCACTCAAGTTCAGCCAACTCCTCTTCATCTATGCTGTTTAATTTATGCCACTTTTCGGAATACCAGAAGTTACTGTCAACGGTCATTTTGTATTCGCCGTCGATATAAATATGTATCTTCTGCGCTCTTCCCGTTTTAACGCTAAGCTCCATAATTATTCGTCATCAACGATAATATCGATTTTTGCCCTTGCTTCATCCTTTGTTGTAGCAACAGGCTTATAAGCGATAACTTCATCTTCGCCGTCAAAATCGTCAGTCTTATTTCTCGACTCTTCAATCTTCTCTCTGATTTTAGCCTCGATTTCATTGGCAATTTCGGGATTATCTCTGAGGTACTGCTTTGTGTTCTCCCTGCCCTGTCCGACTCTCGTCTCGCCGTAAGAGAACCAAGCGCCGCTTTTCTTCATTATATCCATTGAAACAGCCATATCGACAAGCTCGCTCTCTCTCGAAATACCCTCGCCGAACATAATATCAAATTCAGCCGTCTTAAATGGCGGAGCTACCTTGTTTTTAACAATTTTAACCTTTGTATGCGAGCCGATAAATTCGCCGTTAGTTCCCTTGAGCGATTCCGTTCTGCGTACATCCATACGGATACTTGCGTAGAATTTAAGTGCACGACCGCCTGTTGTGGTTTCGGGATTTCCGAAAACAACGCCGACCTTTTCACGAAGCTGGTTAATGAAAATGATTATTGTATTTGATTTTGAAATAACGCCTGCAAGCTTACGCATAGCCTGTGACATAAGTCTTGCGTGTGCACCCATATGGCTGTCGCCCATTTCGCCGTCAATTTCAGCTCTCGGTACAAGTGCCGCAACAGAGTCGACAACAATTATGTCAAGAGCACCCGAGCGTGCAAGTTGCTCTACAATTTCAAGTGCCTGCTCGCCGTCGTCAGGCTGTGAAACAAGCAAGGAGTCAACGTCAACGCCGAGATTATGAGCGTAAATCGGGTCAAGAGCGTGCTCTGCGTCAACAAAAGCAGCCTCTCCGCCTGCCTTTTGAGCCTCGGCAACTGCATGGAGTGCAAGAGTAGTTTTACCTGAGGACTCAGGTCCGTATATTTCAATAATTCTGCCTTTCGGGAAGCCGCCGATGCCCGTTGCGGCATCAAGCGCTATTGAGCCTGTGGGAATTGCCTCGATATTAAGAGCGTTCCCCTCGCCCAAGCGCATAATTGCGCCCTCGCCGTATTTTTTCTCAATCTGTGAAAGAGCAGTTTCAAGAGCTTTCTTTTTATTATCGTTTTTTGATATACCTGTTTTCGGTGCCATTATTCTAACCTCACAATCGCACAAATGTTCGTTTTCTAAATTATATATGATACTGTGTAAAAATGCAAGTGTTTTTTAATAATTTTATAAAAATTCAGGCAAAATATTTTACTATCGTGGTTTATTTCGCTGTTTTATCGGCTAAAAAGGGAAAAAGAGCAAATTTTTTATATTTTTTTGTAAAAAGGCTTGCATTTAGTTAAATATTCTGTTAAAATACTGTCTGTTATCGATTAAAGGAGGTGCCTCGCACTATGGCAAAATGTGAATTCTGCGGAAAAGATGTTGCTTTCGGCATTAAAGTTTCTCACTCACACAGACGTTCTAACAGAACTTGGAAGCCTAATGTAAAAAGAGTTAGAGCAATCGTAAACGGCTCTCCTAAAAGAGTTTATGCTTGCACTCGTTGCCTTCGTTCAGGCAAGGTTACAAGAGCTTAACTTAATTGCTGAATGAAACTTACGCTCACCAAAAGGTGAGCGTTTTTTCTTTATGCTTTGTGAGCTTCAAATAAATTTCACATACACTCAATACACGCAAAAACAGGATACCCTCTTTTTGAGAGTATCCCGTTAATTTTGTAAATAAATCAGTCAAGAATTACGCCCATAACACCTGCGGGAGCAAGAACTGCGTTTGCCTCGTCCGTGTCAATGTGCATTGCAAGCGCATACTGCGGATTTACTCTTACGACCGTGTCGCCGAAAACAAGCGAACGCTCTGCCGAATCAATTTTAACAGATACAACCTGCTTGTCCTTAAGACCGTACTTTTCAGCGTCCTCGGGAGTCATATGTATATGACGCTTTGCAACAATAACGCCCTCTTTAAGCTCAAGCTCGCCCTTAGGTCCTACAAGCTTGCAAGCACCGCTGCCTGCAATATCGCCTGATTCTCTGACAGGTGCTTTAACGCCGATTGAACGAGCGTCGGAAGCTGAAATCTCAACCTGACAAGCACTTCTGACAGGTCCGAGAATTGAAACTGCCGGGAAAGAAGATTTCTCGCCGATTACCTGTACTCTCTCCTCGCAAGCGTACTGACCGGGCTGTGAAAGGTCTTTTTTCTTTGTAAGCTCATAGCCTTCGCCGAAAAGAACCTCGAGAGCCTCCTTCGTTACGTGAACGTGACGTGCCGACGTTTCAACTAAAACTGTTTTTTCCATTTCTAAATACCTTCTCTTATTGTATTATAAACCCAACTCGGCTCTTGCCGCCTTGATATTGGCAACAAACTTTTTACCTGTTTCGGTTATTTGCTTATAATCGCCTGTTTTTGCACCTGCGGTAAGCGACGAGCCTGCACCTACGGCAACTGCGCCTGCTTTTATCCACTCTCCGACGTTATCTGCGTTAACTCCGCCTGTGGGCATCATTTTAGCATACGGGATAGGTCCTTTAATATCCTTGATAATCTTGGGCCCAAAGAGGTCCGCGGGGAATACTTTAAGAATATCCGCACCGTTTTCCATAGCGATAAGACCGTCTCTGACTGTCATAATACCGGGCATCATAGGAACTCTGTAACGGTTGCAAAGATGCAAAGTGTCCAAGTCAAGAGCAGGGCTTACAATATACTGTGCACCCGAAAGCATTGCAATTCTTGCGGTTGTAGCGTCAAGCACCGTGCCTGCACCGAGAATAATCTCATCGGGGGTGTAGCGTTTTGCAAGCTCCTCGATAACCTTATCGGCGTGAGGAACGGTAAAGGTAAGCTCGATTGCGGCAACTCCGCCCTCAAGACAAGCATCTGTAATTCTTATAGCCTTGTCAACAGACTCGGCACGGACAACGGCAACAATACCGCAGTCCTGAATTTTAGTAAGTATTTTTTCCTTATCCATATTTAACTCCTGTTTAACGGCAGGAGTTAACCCCTGCCGTACAAAATTACAACTTTCATATTATAACAAATATTTATCCGTAATACAAGGTGCAAAACAGCGTCCGATATTTCAAGGTTGCGGAACGCAATATTTATCTGTCTACTCTCGCACCTGCACCGGACACTATCTTCTCAACCTCTTTAAGTGAAGCCATAGATGTATCGCCGGGTGTGGTCATTGCAAGTGCACCGTGTGCGACACCGTAGTTAACGGCTGTTTGCGGATCGCCTGTTGTCATAAGACCGTAAATAAGACCCGATGCGAAGCTGTCGCCGCCGCCGACTCTGTCGTAAATTTCAAGTCCCGGCAACGAAAGTCCGTTGTAAATTTTGCCGTCTGCGTAGCAAATTGCCGACCAATCATTTACGGTTGCGGTCTTAACTGTACGAAGTGTTGTTGCGATTACCTTGAAGTTCGGATATACCTTGCAAACCTCGCCGAGCATCTTTTTATAGCCGTCAATGTTAAGAGATTTGAGGTTTTCGTCGTTGCCTTCGATTTCAAAGCCGAGACAAGCGGTAAAGTCCTCCTCGTTGCCTATCATAACATCAATGTATTTTGCTATTTCTTTATTCACTTCCTGTGCTTTTGCCTTACCGCCGATGTCATTCCAAAGAGACGGACGATAGTTAAGGTCATAAGAAACAACCGTTCCGTATTTTTTTGCAGTCTTAACCGCTTCGATAACAACCTCCGAGGTCGTTTCCGAAAGTGCGGCAAAAATTCCGCCTGTATGAAGCCAACGAACACCGAGAGTTCCGAAGATATAATCCCAGTCAATATCGCCTGCTTTAAGCCTGGAAACAGCGGTATTCCCCCTGTCGGACACACCGACAGCGCCCCTGATACCGTAGCCTCTTTCGGTAAAATTCAAGCCGTTTCTGACAGTTCTGCCGATACCGTCATATTTTACCCATTTAATGAGAGAAGTGTCAACTCCGCCTTGAAGCATAAAATCCTCAACAAGTCTGCCGACCTCATTATCGGCAAGTGCCGTAACAGCCGAAGTTTTAAGTCCGAAGCAACGGCGAAGTCCTCTTGCGACGTTATACTCTCCGCCGCCCTCCCACGCTCTGAACGAACGTGCGGTTCTTATTCTTCCGTCGCCGGGATCAAGTCTTAACATTATTTCGCCCAAAGAAATTGCGTCAAAAGTACATTCCTCAGGTTTTCTCAAAGCCAATTCCATATTTATATCCTTTCAAAATTAAACGTTTATTACATAGTTTCCCAAAAGAATACAAGCCTCGCAAAGTGCCATAAACACCAAAGCGATAATAAGATCCTTTTTGGATTTCTTACCGAGTAAGCCTTGTCTTTCCTTTTCTGTCGAAACGGTAATATCGCCGTTTTCGCCTAAGCTTTCTTTTTGAACGGTAGTTTTACGGTTTCCGTCAACAAAGAATTTAATAACGAACACTATCGCAACAAGTAAAAACAAGCCTGCTATAACATAAATCCACATAACGTAACCGCCCTTTCAATAAAATCAAACGCCCGAATAAGCGTTAAAGCCGCCGTCAACCGCTATCGTCGTTCCTGTGATAAAGCTCGAATATGCCTCATCGCAGAGGAAAAGAAGTGAGCCCTCAAGCTCTTGCGGCTCGCCGAAGCGTTTCATAGGAGTTGCGGCAAGTATTTTGCCCGTTCTCGCTGTGGGTGTTCCGTCCTCGTTCCAAAGCAAAGCCTTGTTCTGATTTGTTGAGAAAAAGCCGGGTGCGATCGAATTTACACGGATACCGACTTCGGCAAAATGTACAGCCATAAATTCGGTGAAGTTTTTAACAGCCGCCTTTGCTGCCGAATATGCAGGAATTTTTGTAAGCGGACGAAAAGCGTTCATTGAGGTTATCATTACAATACAAGTGTTTTCCTTTTTAGCCATATCGGGTGCGAACACCTGAGTCGGAATAAGCGTTCCGAGGAAATTAAGGTTGAAAACAAATGAAATTCCCTGTGGGTCAAGGTCGAAGAAGGTTTTTACATCGTCATTTTTCTCGACAAGATCGATTTTTTCAAGTGTTTCCTTTGTGGTTGTGCCCTTAGGATTGTTTCCGCCTGCGCCGTTTAACAGAATATCGCAGGTTCCTAACTTTTCGTTTATGATTTCTCTCGCCTTTTCCATGCTCTCTTTTTCGAGTACATTGCAGCCGACAGCTATTGCCGTACCGCCGTTTCCCGTTATTTCATCGGCAACCTTTTGAGCCGCCGCTTCGTTGAGGTCGAGAACAGCAACCTTAACGCCCTGACGAGCAAGTGCCTTTGCAAAATCGCCGCAAAGAACTCCGCCGCCTCCTGTAACAACAGCTACTCTGCCTTTAAGATTTTCATGTGTCATATCAGTTTCTCTCCTTATTCTTCTTTACAGCTTCCCAAAGTCCGTTGAGATAAGCAACGCCGAGTGCTCTGTCATAAAGACCGTAGCCGGGGCGTGCAACCTCTCCCCATATCATTCTGCCGTGGTCGGGGCGAATATATCCGTCGAAGCCAACATCCTGTAAAGCCTTGACGATTTCATACATATCAAGCGAACCTGTATTGCTCTCGTGCGCCGTTTCGTTGAAGTGCTTGTCCACAACCTTTACATTGCGCAAATGTGCAAAATATATTCTGTCGCCAAACTCTCTTATCATTGCAGGCAAGTCATTTTTTGAACTTGCGCCGAGTGAGCCCGTACAGAAAGTAAGTCCGTTATATTTTGACGGTACAATTTCCAAAAGCTTTTTAAGAGACTCTCTGTCCTTAATAATTCTCGGAAGTCCGAAAATATCCCATGGCGGATCGTCGGGATGGATAGCCATTTTGACATCACATTCCTCACACACGGGCATAATCGCATCAAGGAAATATTTGAGGTTATTCCAAAGGTCATCAGAAGTAACACCCTTATACTTTTCAAAAAGCTCTTTGATTTCGGGCATTCTCTCGGTTTCCCAACCGGGCATTGCATAGCCGTTTGAGTTATCGTCAATGTCCTTGAACATCTGCTCGGGGCTTTTACCCTCGATCTGCACTCCGTCATAGGAAAGACAGGTTGCGCCGTCGCCCATATCCATTGCAAGGTCAGTTCTTGTCCAGTCGAAAACAGGCATAAAATTATAGCAAATAACCTTAACACCTGCTTTCGCAAGGTTGCGAATGCTCGTTTTATAGTTTTCGATATATTTGTCTCTTGTAGGCAAGCCGATTTTAATGTCCTCGTGAACGTTTACGCTCTCGATACATTCCATTGTAAGCCCTGCTTTTTCAATCTCTGATTTCATTTTCATAATGTCATCGAGCTCCCACGCTTCACCTGCAGGTAAATTGTGCAAAGCGGGAACAACGCCGACAACATTCGGGATTTGCCTAATTTGTTCAAGGGTTATGGTATCTTTTTCGGAACCGAACCATCGGAAAGTCATTTGCATAATCTTGTCCTCCTACACATATATTTTTATTTTATCACTTAGATTTATTATTAGCAATAAAAAATATATATTTTTTCAAACAAAAAGCACCTCAAAATAGTACAAAGCTAATTGAGGTGCAATTATTATTTATTTTCTTTTAATTTGGCAAGGTATTCCCTGTCTTTTTTTGTAAGCTCGGCGCTTTTAAGCATATCCGGTCTGCGTTCCAAGGTGCGTTCAAGGGATTTTTCTCTGCGCCATTTATCGATATTTCCGTGATGTCCCGACAAAAGTATATCGGGCACCTTCTTGCCGTGCCACTCGGGAGGTCGTGTATATTGCGGATATTCCAAAAGTCCGCTGTAATGACTTTCCAATTCCTTTGCCTCATCATTCGGCAAAACTCCGTCAATCATCCTTGCAATACTGTCCGAAAGAATAAGTGCAGGGAGCTCTCCGCCTGTCAAAACATAGTCACCTATTGAAATTTCCTCATCAACTATTTCCTCGATTATGCGCTCATCAACTCCCTCATAATGACCGCACAATATTGCGATATTATCAAGTTGTGAAAGCTCTTTAACCCGATTTTGAGTGAGTGTTTTGCCCTGTGCCGACATATAAATAAGATGCGGTTTTTTGCCGTCCTCGGAGCAAAGTGAAGCGAAGCAATCATAAATAGGTTGAGCTTGCATAAGCATACCCATTCCGCCGCCGTACGGTGCGTCGTCCACTCTGTTGTGCTTATCGTGTGTAAAATCTCTGATATTTACGGTGTCAATTTCGATTATTCCGCTTTTCCTCGCCCTGCCGATTATGCTCTCGTCAAGCACGGCATTGCACATTTCGGGGAAAAGAGTCATTATTGTTATTTTCATTTTTCAACGCTCTCCCCATCATCAAAAAGTCCTTTTATTGCATCAATTTCAACAAAGCCTGCTTCAACATCCGTGCTTATAACTACGCTTTTGATTGCAGGAATGAGAGTTTCCCTGCCGTCGTCGGACTTAACCGTCCAGACGTCATTTGCAGGATATTTCTGAATATCGGAAATTTTGCCGTAAACCTTATCGGTTCCCGTCTGCCTGACCTCACAGCCTATTAAATCCTCAATAAACCAAGTGTTTTCAGGCAAATTCGCATCTTCTCGCTTCATATACAAGACCTTATTGCGAAGCGACTGCGCCTTTTCCATAGTGTCAACCCCGTCAAGCGAGAGTATGACAATATTGCCGTGAGGACGAGCCGACTTCACAGCGATTTTTTCATTTCCGTTTTCGTCAAAATATACCGTTTTGAAATTTTTGATAAACTGCGGCGCATCACACCACGGATTAAGACGGACTTCGCCTTTTACACCGTGAGTTCCGACTATCTGTCCGAGTTCGAGATAAGGTTTAAGCATATTTCCCCCATAAAAGCTAAGGGGTACATAATGTACCCCCCACTTAATCAGTCAATATCAATTTGAACTTTTTCCCCGTCCTTAACGGCACGTGCCTTAACAACGGTTCTGATTGCCTTTGCAATTCTGCCCTGCTTACCGATAACTCTGCCCATTTCGCTTTCGTCAACGTGAAGATGATATACAATGATACCTCTCTCGTTGGGCTCGTCAACCGTAACGCTGACCTTATCGGGATTTTCAACAAGACCTCTTGCAATGATTTCAAGAAGTTCTTTCATCTAAAAGATCCCCCTTGATTATTTAATAATGCCGTTCTGCTTAAGCAAAGCCTTAACAGTATCTGTGGGCTGAGCGCCGTTCTTAATCCACTGCTGAGCCTTCTCTGCATCGATATTAACGATTGCAGGAGTCTTCATGGGGTCAAATGTACCGATTTCCTCGATGCACTTACCGTCACGGGGTGCTCTTGAATCTGCAACGATTACACGATAGAAAGGAGCTTTCTTTGCGCCCATTCTGCGAAGTCTGATTTTTACTGCCATTTTGTTTTCCTCCAAAATATATTATAAATAAATTTATGCCAACCACTTAAATCAAAGTGCTTAGTTGATAAGTTTACATCGGGAAGCCGCCAAAGCCGCCCTGTCCGCCTCCGAAATTCATTCTCGAAAGCTTCTTTCTCATGCCCTTTGAGTTGAATTGCTTCATCATCTTCTGCATCTGACGGTACTGTGAAAGAAGTCTGTTGACGTCCTCAACCTGCATACCGCAGCCTGCCGCAATTCTTCTTTTCCTCGACGGGTTTATTATGTCGGGATTTGCACGCTCTTTGGGAGTCATTGAGAAAATAATTGCCTGTATTCTGTCAAGCTGACCGTCGTCTATATCGACGTTTTTAAGCTTGCTTCCGACACCGGGCAGCATTGAGAGAATGTCCTTCATTGAGCCCATTTTCTTAACCTGTTGCATTTGGTCAAGCAAGTCATTTAAGTCGAACTTGTTTTTGCGAATTTTTGCTTCAAGTTCTGCCGCTTTCTTTTCGTCAAGTGCCGTTTCAGCCTTTTCGATAAGCGAAAGCACGTCGCCCATACCGAGTATTCTTGATGCCATTCTGTCGGGATAGAAATAATCAAGCTCATCTAACTTTTCGCCCATACCGACGAATTTAATCGGCTTACCCGTAACTGCTCTTGCCGAAAGAGCCGCACCGCCTCTTGTGTCGCCGTCCATTTTGGTAAGAACCATACCGTCGATTCCGAGTGCCTCATCAAAGGTACTTGCAACGGTAACTGCGTCCTGACCTGTCATTGCGTCAACAACAAGCAAAATCTCGTGAGGGTGAACGGCAGCCTTAACGTTCTGCAATTCCTCCATAAGCTCACGGTCAATATGCAAACGTCCTGCGGTATCTATAATAACATAGTCATAGCCCTGATCTTTAGCGAGAGCCACAGCCTGTTTTGAAATCTCAACAGGATCACCCTGTCCCTTTTCAAACACGGGAACTCCGACCTGCTCGCCGACAACCTGAAGCTGTTTAACGGCAGCCGGACGGTAAACGTCGCAGGCTACAAGCAACGGTCTGTGATTTTCTTTTTTCAATTTAAGAGCAATCTTTGCACAGTGTGTTGTTTTACCCGAGCCCTGCAAACCGCACATCATAACAATTGTCGGCGGATGCGAAGCGTAAGCAAGCCTTGTCTGTGTACCGCCCATAAGGTCGGTAAGCTCTTCGTTTACAATTTTAATTACCATTTGGGCAGGAGTAAGGCTCTCCATAACCTGCGAGCCGATAGCCCTTTCGGTTACCCTTTGAGTAAAGTCCTTTGCGACCTTATAGTTAACGTCCGCCTCAAGCAAAGCAAGACGAACCTCACGCATAGCCTCTTTAACGTCCGATTCATTAAGACTTCCTTTACTGCGAAGTCGTCCGAATGCGGATTCGAGTTTATCCGATAAACTTTCAAATGCCATTTCAGTACCTCTTATTCAACCACGGACAATGCCAGAGATTTGATTTTAACAACGGTTTCGTTGATCTCTCTTGACAAGTCGTGTTCGAGATTGTAAACATTTATCTTTTCGGCGCAGTCGATTATACCGTTCATACATTCCGTAATACGCTCAAACTTAGCAGCAAAACCAAGCTTTTCTTCCATTTCGTAAAGCTGAGCCTCGGCACGCTTAATAGCATCCCTTACGCCTTGACGGGTAATACCCTCATTCTCGGCAATTTCGGAAAGCGAAAGGTCATCATTATAATAATAATTGAGAAAATCCCTCTGCTTTTCGGTAAGAACGTCGCCGTAAAAATCATATAAAATTGTTATTTCAACGTTATTAGCCATTAAAAATGCCCTCTTCCGAACGTATAATTCGCAACAACACCCTGTAAAGTCCATTCACTTTACAGGGTGTTATTATACTAAATAAATATCAATTTGTCAAGAAAAATTTATCTCCAATCGATAACCGCATCATGCGAGCCGTTGTTTATGTCGTCCTTTCCGACAGCGACCTTGTTTGACTGACCATCAGGTTTTTTTGCGGTTGTTTCAGGCTCGGCAGCAGGCGCAGCAGTCTCCGCATCTTTCTTTTCCTTGTCCTTTGCCACCTGTGCGGCAGTTTTTGTTATAAGGTCCTCATACATCTCTGCATAGCCGTCCTTGTCGGTCGTTACGGGTATTTTTTCGCCGTTAACATTTGTAATAAACAAATCTCCGTTTTCGTCCGTAGAATACTCTACTTTAGAATTGGGATTTTCTTTAAAATCTTCATTCTTTTTACAAGCTGTCATAAGCGTTGCCATAGCAACAAGTGCAAGCGCAACGGCAATAATAGATTTCTTCATAGCGTTTCCTCCAATATAATCTAAGCTTATTTTAGCACAAAAGCCGATATTTGCAAGCGTTATTTCAATTCTGCTATCGTAACGCCTTCTTCACCCTCTCCGTAAATGCCCGTGCGATAAGTTCTGATATTAGGATGTTTCCTCAAATGTGTTTGAACAGCCTTTCGAAGCGTTCCCGTTCCCTTGCCGTGAATTACGGTGAATTCATTGAGTCCAGAACGCAAAATGCTGTCAATAAAGCGGTCAAGCTCCATAATCGCCTCTTCCCTGTCCATACCTCTTAAATCGACGCTCGTCTTTGCACTCTGCGTTTTAAGCTCGGTATCCGTCGTTCTGACAGTTCGGCGTTTTGACTGCTCGGTATTTTTCTTTTTCTCGCCTAAAAGTCGCAAGGTATCTTCGGGAACTTTTGTTTTGATTATGCCTGCCTGAACCTCTACATTACCTTTCGAGTCTGCAACGCTTACAACAGTTCCGTCTGCGCCGAGAGTGGTTATGCGGACATTATCTCCGACCTTTAACGGTCTCGGAAGCTTGTAATCGCCGTCATCATCGTCATAATAGGTCTCGCTCGTCAAATCATCGATAGCGTTAAGGTGCTGTTTCATAGCAGCCTTTGCTTTTCTTGCCATCTCGGCGGCGTTTTTCTCTTTCGCCTGCTGCTTGCGAAGCATATCAATTTCAAGCATAAGAGAATTTGCGGCACGCTTTGCATTTTCGACAATTCGTTTTGCCTCGTTCTGCGCTCTTTCGATTTCCTTATCGCTCTTTTTCTGCGCCTCGTCAAGCTTTTGCTGAACAGACTCTTTCATTTCATCTATTTGACCTTTGAGTTCCTCTGTTCTGCGACGCTCGTCCTCCATTTGAAGCCTTGTTTTTTCAAGGCTGTCAACAACGTCCTCGAAGCGTGTGTTTTCCACTGAAATAAGTGCTTGAGCCGCTTCGATTATTTCATCATTAAGATTCAAATGCCGTGAAATTGCAAAAGCGTTGGATCGGCCCGGTACGCCGATTAAGAGTTTGTATGTAGGACTCAACGTTTCAACGTCAAATTCACAGGAAGCATTTTCCACCCTATCGGTTCTCAAGGCATATTCTTTGAGCTCAGAATAGTGGGTTGTAGCGGCAATTTTTGCACCTTTTCTTCTGAGATATTCAAGCACCGAAACAGCAAGAGCCGCACCCTCGACGGGGTCTGTGCCTGCGCCAAGCTCATCTATTAAAATAAGCGACGATTCATCGGCTGTCTCGGTTATAGATACAATTTTAGTCATATGAGCCGAAAATGTGGAAAGTGACTGCTCAATACTCTGCTCTTCTCCTATATCGCAAAGGATATTTTTGAAAACACAAAGCTGTGAATTATCGTTTGCGGGAATATAAAGTCCGCACTGTGCCATAAGCGTCAAAAGTCCGAGCGTTTTTATTGAAACCGTTTTACCGCCTGTGTTGGGACCTGTAATAACAAGCGAGTCAAAATCCTCGCCGAGTCTGATGTCAACGGGTACAACCTTTTGCGGATTGAGAAGCGGATGACGTGCTTTTTTTAATTCGATTATGCCCTCGTCATTGATTATCGGCTTTGTAGCTTTCATTTTATAGCCCAACTGTGCCTTTGAGAAAATCAAATTGAGCTCGACCGCACTCTTATAGCTTAAAATTATGCTGTCCGCAAATTCCGACGCCGCAACGGAAAGCTCCGATAAAATCCTGTCGATTTCATCCCTTTCCTTGCTCTGCAAGACCTTGATTTCATTGTTTGCCTCGACAACTGCGGCAGGCTCGATAAACACCGTTGCACCGCTTGAAGAGGTGTCATGCACCATACCTGCAACCTGTGAGCGATGCTCACTTTTTACGGGTACGACAAATCTGCCGTTTCGCTGTGTTACAATAGCATCCTGCAAGCTGTTTCGGTAAACGGGAGAACGCAGCATTTTATCAAGCTGCTCTCTTATTCTCGACTCCTGCGCACGCATTTTTCTGCGTATGGTTTTAAGCTCCGACGAAGCGTTATCCGACATCTCACTTTCGGAGATAATCGCATTGTTTATCATATCCTCAAGAAATTTGTTCGGATAAAGCGAATTAAACAAATCGTCAAGTGCCGTGCTCATACCTGCCGACTTGTCGTGCCAGGAAAGTATGCCTCTTATAACCCTGAGCACCTGTGAAATATCAAGTAATTCACGCATATTAAGCACGCCGCCTGCCTGCGCACGACGGAGTGAGTTGTCAATATTCATAAGACCGCCGAAGCCGGGTGCTCCGAATTTCGCAATCAAAATATGTGCCGCTTCGGTCTTTGAAAGCGAAGCAGTTACATCGAAAATATCGTATGACGGCGTAAGTGCCAACGCCTCCTCCCTTGCATCCTCACAAGCGGTAAGGTCTGCAAGCTGAGAAAGTATTTTCGGTAATTCAAGTGAAATGTAATCCTTTTGCATTTATAAAGTCCTCATAGAATTGTAAAATTCAAGTGTTTTGAAATTTCTGTCCGATTTAACTTTTGTATAAATTTCTGTTATATATGAAAGCTCGGATAATTCGGAGTCGGTCATTTTGAAGCTGAAAAGCTTTTCAAGACTTGAGAAAACAATATGCCGCATTGCCGTAACAATACGCAGCGGAAGCGGAAAAAGAGCGTTTCCCGAGGCACAGTTTTCACAATAGAGAAGTCCGTGTTCAACATCAAAAAACATTATCGGCGTTTCAAACTCTCCGCACCTCTCGCACGCAACTAAATTCGGTGCATAACCCGAAAGCGACATAAGCCTGAGCTCGACAATAGCCTTTAGCTGTTGTGCAGGCTTTTTGTCGTGAGCCAGCATATAAAGAGCGTTCAGCATAAGGCGCAAATAATCGGTAGCCGGCTCATCCTGCGGCGACAGCTCACACGCAAGTTCGGCAAAATACTGTGCAAGAGCGAGCTTTTCAATATCGCTCCTCAATTCAAAAAACATTTCAATACTCTGTGCCTCGTCGATTATGTAGCTGTCCTTTCCCATATAAAAGGACAGTTGAGAATAGCAGAATTGACCTGTGGTGGAATGTTTTTTGCTTTTAATACTCTTTGCGCCTCTGACAAAAGCTTTTATAATGCCCATATCCTCCGTCAGCACCGTAACAAGCTTGTCCCGTTCACCGATATTCTGTTCTCTGAGGATAAGACCCTTTGTGTTGTACCTCATTTTTCGCTTCCTCGGTTTTCTCTTCCTGTTTTATTGCGTTATATTTTATATAATCGTCAATTTTTCCGCTTTTGGAAAAAACGTACCAAAAATCCTCGCTTTTCATAACAATACCGCCTTAAAAGATTTACATAATTAACTTAACCTTTTAAGACGGCTGTATTACTGTTAATCTAAACCAAAATTGTGAATAATTCCTTCTCTGTTTCGCCAATCCTCTTTTACTTTTACCCAGCATTGAAGATTTACCTTTATATCAAAGAAGTTTTCAATATCCTGACGTGCATAGGTGGATATTTTTTTGAGCATTTGACCGCCCTTGCCGATAATAATTCCCTTATGGCTTTCACGCTCGCAATATATTGTCGCTTCGACGTCCATAATACTGCCGTCGTCACGCTCTCTCATTCTCTCAATCGCAACAGCCGTACCGTGAGGAATTTCCTTGTCCAAAAGACGGAGCATTTTTTCCCTGATTATTTCAGCGACAAGCACTCTTTCGGGCTGGTCTGTCAAGGTGTCGTCGGGGAAAAAGTGGATGCTCTCGACCGACAACGCTTTTAATTCGTCAAGCAAGGCGTCAAGTCCGTCGCCCGACTGTGCGCTGACGGGAACAATCGCTTTGAAATCATAGAGAGCCGACAGCTCGGCAAGCTTTTTCATAAGCTCGGTTTTGTCCTTGAGCATATCGATTTTATTGATTGCAAGCACAACGGTCATTTTCTCCGATTTAAACTTCTTTATAAGTTCAAGCTCTGCCGTGTTGAGCTTTTCGTCATTTGCGTCAACAACAAAAAGGCACGAGTCAACACCCGATATGCTGTCGCTTACAGCCTGCACCATTTTTTCGCCGAGTTTATTTTTCGGCTTATGAAAACCGGGCGTGTCCGTAAACACAAGCTGAACGTTGTCCTCAGTTGTCAAAACGCCCATTATTCTTGTTCTTGTAGTCTGCGGCTTTGACGAAACAATGGCAATTTTACTGCCTATAAGTCTGTTAAGAATTGAAGATTTGCCGACATTTGCCTTGCCGACAATGGCGATAAACGCCGTTTTTGATGTATTGTTCATTTAATATTTCCTTTATTTTTTATCTTTTGAAGCCTTACCGAAGCCCTTGAATATAAACACCGTTGCAGGGATTATTGATAATATGAAAACAACAAGCATAACGGGATTTTCACGGTAATATAAGAACATTTGCGAAAATGCTTCGGGCTGACCGAGTATCGCAATTCCCGTTGCCACCGCAAAAATCGCACATACAAGCACCGCACCTGCCGCCGTGTCCTTTGCAACTTTGCCGTTTTCGGTATACTCCTCACTCGCAAGGTCAACCGTTCGTTCAACCGCCGTGTTTATAAGCTCTGCCGCAACAACTGCCATATTTGCAAGGAAAATTACAGCTAATTGAGTTCTTGTAATTTCAAAGAAATCATAAACGAAAAGAAAAGAATACATATATATCATACATACAAAATGTATTCGCATATTTCTTTCGTATCTCAATGTCTCAAAAATTCCCGAAAAAGCATAGCCGAAGCTCTTTATAAGACTTTTCATTGCTTATTCCTCGTCGAGATAATAGCTTCCGTTTCTTTTAAGACCGAGCTGTGTGAGAACGCTCTCTTCCTTTTCACGCATATGAACAGCCTCAAGTCCGCCGTTCTCGTGGTCATAGCCTAAAAGGTGCAAAAGTGAATGTACCGTCAAAAATGCAATTTCCCTCTGAAGCGGATGACCGTATTCCTCAGCCTGAGCAAAAGCCTTTTCAATGGAAATGACTATATCGCCGAGCATCTTTGCGCCTGTGTCGTGATTTATGTCGTAAACTCCGTTTTCTCCGAGTGGGAATGAAAGAACGTCTGTCTCCCTGTCTATGTTTCTATGTTCAAGATTGAGTTTGTGAATTTGCTCGTTATTAACAAATGTTACGCTGATTTCAGCCGAGCCCTCAAAATTTTCCTGCCTGAGCACGGCATTACAGCAACGGCGCACAAGCATACGCACACCCGTCGGTATTTTAATATCCTTTTGTTCGTTTGAAATAATTACTTTAATCTTATCCGTCATTTTCTCTTCTCCTCACTTTTTTCATAAGCCTTGATTATATCCTGTACCAATTTATGCCTTACAACATCCTTTTCGGTAAATTCATTGATTGCAATACCGGGAATGTTTTTCAAAATTCGCATTGCCTGTTTAAGTCCTGATTTTTTGCCGTCGGGCAGGTCAATCTGCGTTATATCGCCCGTGACAACCATCTTTGAATTAAAGCCGAGACGGGTTAAAAACATTTTCATCTGTTCTTTTGTAGTGTTCTGCGCCTCGTCAAGAATTATAAAGCTGTCGTCAAGCGTTCTGCCTCGCATATAAGCAAGCGGTGCTACCTCAATGCTTCCCCTCTCCTGATATTTCTGAAAAGACTCTGCGCCGAGCATATCAAAAAGAGCGTCATACAAGGGGCGTAAATACGGGTCAACCTTTTGCTGTAAATCGCCCGGAAGGAAGCCCAGCTTTTCGCCTGCCTCAACAGCAGGTCTTGTAAGAATTATTCTGTTTACCTCTTTCGCACGAAAAGCCGTAACAGCCATTGCAACCGCAAGGTAAGTCTTTCCCGTGCCGGCAGGTCCTGCTCCGAGAACAATCGTGTTGTTTCTTATCGCCTCGATATATTTTTTCTGACCGAGAGTTTTAGGCTTTACAGGCTTGCCCTTTGAGGTGACGCAAACGCAATCGCCCGTCATCTCGGAAAGTTTTTCCTCGGAGTCGTCCTTTACAAGCGATATAACATAGCGAACATTTTGGTCTGAAAGCGACTCTCCCTTATTTATAAGCATAAGAAGTCCCTTAACGGCTCTTGACGCTTTATCTACATTTTCCGCTTCGCCCGTAATTTTAAGCTCCGAGCCTCTGTTTATAACGCTTACGCCGAACTCCTTTTCAATAAGCTTGATATTCTCGTCAAAGCTGCCGAAAAGGCTGACGGCGTGCTCCATTCTGTCAACATTGATTATCTGCTCGAACACCGAACAACCACCTTTTGAAAAATCTATTTATATTTAATATATTTTACCACAATGTATTATCATTTTTCAACAAAAATTTCAAGTCTTTTGCCTATTTCTTTCTTGCACTCATAGTTTCCGCTGAACAGCGGCTCTCCGTTTATAAAATCGAACGAAAAATCCGAGGAAAGTATCTGTTCACTATCCAAATACATAGCTCTGTAAGAGCAAACATAAAGGTATGCCGAATAAACCTTTTTGTACTCTTCGGGAAAAGCCTCGCAAGGCTCGGAATAATAAACTCTTTTTGTGATTTTTCCAATAGGCAGGCTCATTTCTCTGTTTGAAACAAAGCTCTTTTGAGTGTAAACATTATCTTCTCCCACACCGATACCAAGCGGAATTTTAAGCCCGAATATAAACAGCAAATTCTGCTCCGACAGCTTTGAAAGCCTTGAAAATTGTCCGTCGTTACAGGAAGCGTTGATTTCATTTTTCACACGGGCGTGAACTTTACCTCTCGCCGCTTTTAGATTATATGTCTTGTCGAGATTTTCGGTAATTCCCGAAATGAGCAAATCGCCTTTAAGCACCGCATCGCCCGAACGCACTTCGGCAACTCCAACCGTCGCTTCTATTCCCATAATAGTCCCGTCCTGTGAGGCGACTATATTGCACGGTGTTGTACTATCGGGAAATTCGGGTGCCTCGCTCAATTCGCTTACGATAATTTCAACCCTTGAGCCCTTTATATTTACGCTCGCCCACGCAATTTTCGGCAACAGCTTTTTAGCCTCATACGCCGCTTCCGACGGAGAAATAGCCGAGCGTCTTGCACCTACTTTTACGCCGACTGTTTCAAACGCATCTAAAACCTGTTCATCGGAAAGCGTTTTATTACCCGAAACCGACACGCTCCATATCATTGTCGAGAGAAAAGAAACCGTGATTACCGCCGTCATAAAGCCTGCAAGCAGACCTATTCTGCGCCTGTTTTTATGAATAAAAAACGGCAGTCCGTGCTTTTTTGTTATCCTCACACGAACGCCCGAATTTTTTGCGGAAGCTTTTATAGACTTGTACCCGTTAACCGTTGTGTCGGCTGTTATACTGTCCTTACTCTTTTTCATATTCCAAAGCGGTATTTTATTCATGGTACAGAGGTTTACAAAGCGTTCGGGAAATCCGCCGTAAGCGGTAAATGTTACAAAGCCGAGAAAAAAGCGTATTAGCCTTATTATCAACATTCTCTCACCCCTGACTTTCAAATTCCACGCTTAAAATATTTCCGCTGATAACCGTTTGTATCTCGGAATACGCTTTAATTTCCATATTGTCTCCAACAAAGGTTATAATGAGCTTGCCTGCGTTTAATCGCACCTTATCCTGCGTGTATTCGAGTATTCCACGGCATCCGTCAACGGATATTTCCCTGTTCCCCTCCGCTTCGATGTGCGGTAAATTTGAAGTTAATATTTCAGGTATATCCAAAGCAGTTTTGAGCTTTTCGCCTGCAATGCTTTTTCGCTTTTCTCGTGTTTTCTTTCCGCTTGAACTCATTTGCTCACCTCGCTCATATATCTATATGACAAAGCATATAATTTGATACCATAAAGAGAGTGTGATGATATGGAAAAAATGAAATCCCATATAGGCAACCTGATTTTAATAATTTTTTCGTTAGGTGCGTGTTTCTGCCTTTTCTCAAAATCACAGGTCTGTGCCTCGGGAATAAAAGAGGGTATGCTTCTGTGCGTCGATAGCGTTATACCGACGCTTTTTCCGTTTATGATAATTTCGCAATTTATCGTAAAATCAGGAATATGCGATTTGTTCGGCAAAATTTTCGGCAGAATTACGGTTAAGCTCTTTCGCCTGCCCCCTGTCGCCTCAAGCGTGATTTTGATGTCGCTCATAGGCGGTTATCCTATCGGTTCAAAAATGACCTATGAATTGCTGTGCGAGGGTAAAATATCGCAAAAAGCGGCTCAAAAATTAGACCTTTTCTGCATTAACGCAGGACCGGCTTTTATAATCAGTACCGTCGGGACAATGCTTTTGGGCAGCACCCGTGCAGGCGTTATTCTCTACTGCTCGGTCGCTCTTTCCTCTGTTATAATCGGGATTTTAACAAGGTTTATTGATGCGGAAAAAACTTACGAATACAAAAAAGAGTCGCCTGTAATCCTCAAAAATCCCATTGAAGCGTTTTCGTTTTCCGTTACCGACAGCGTAAAGGCTATGATTTCCGTTTGCAGCTGGATTGTAATTTTTAATTGCTTGATTAAATACATTTGCTCTTTCTCATTAAACGGATATACAGTTGCGTTATCGAGTATTCTTGAGGTTACAAGCGGAATTAAAATGTCGCTGAATCTACTGCCCGTACCTGCGTTTGCGGCGATAATCTCCTTTGGCGGTCTGTCCGTTCATTGTCAAATTTATTCGTATGTCGCAAAAACAGGGCTGTCTGCAAAATTATTTTATACGGCAAGGGTGTTATGTTCTGCGGTATCGGCTCTTATCTGCTCGATAATTCTCAAATTCATTCCGTGCGAAATTGAAGTGTTTGCAAATGTTTCAAAGCCGTCATTTGAGGCATATTCCGTGTCGCTCCCTACCGCCTGCGCTCTGCTTTTGATGTGCTCTGTTTTGATTTTTGAGCTTGACAACGAAAGGAAATCAAAAAGAGAAACTCCTAAGCGATAGAAAATTTTGAATTTTTTAAAACTTTGTGATATAATTAAAAAAACATATCAAGCAAAAGATTTTATCCGCAATAGGATGTGAAAAAATGAGAAAATCAGTTTTTAACACAGTCAGCATATCCCCTGCCTGTGCCTACTGTCAGCACGGCAAGCCCTCTCCCGACGGTGAAACGGTGCTTTGCGTAAAAAAAGGCGTTGTCTCAAAGGATTATAAATGCAGAAAATACAAATACGATATTATGAAAAGAGTTCCACGCCGTGCGCCCGAGCTTCAACAATTCAGCGAAGATGATTTCAAACTTTAATTTAACAGAACATACAAAAAGGCAATCTGTAAAACAGATTGCCTTGATTTTTACTGTTTTCAGTCCTTTCGCCAAACCATTTTGTTGACAATGCCTGTGTATGACTGAATTATTTTAACTACCTTTGTGGATACATTTGTGTCGGTATAATCGGGAACGGGTATTCCGTAGAAGCCGTCACGGTTTAACTCAACTGCCGTATCAACTGCCTGCAAAAGCGATTTTTCGTCAATTCCCGCAAGCACAAAGCAAGCCTTATCGAGTGCTTCGGGGCGCTCTGTCGAAGTCCTTATGCAAACCGCAGGGAACGGAGAGCCTACCGAGGTAAAGAAACTCGATTCTTCGGGAAGTGTACCCGAATCCGATACAACCGCAAAAGCGTTCATCTGCAAGCAGTTGTAATCGTGGAAGCCGAGTGGCTCGTGCTTGATAACTCTTTCGTCAAGTTCAAATCCGCTTTGTTCAAGTCTTTTCGCAGAACGGGGGTGACAAGAATAGAGTATCGGCATATCGTACTTTTGAGCCATTTTATTTATTGCGTTGAACAGCGAAAGAAAGTTCTTTTCGGTGTCGATATTTTCCTCTCTGTGAGCAGACAAGAGAATATATTTACCCTTTTCAAGTCCAAGTCTTTCGTGAATATCGGAGGCTTTTATTTTTTCGAGATTTTCACTCAAAACCTCTGCCATAGGCGAACCTGTAACATAAGTTCTCTCCTTTGGAAGTCCGCAGTCGGCAAGATACCTTCTTGCGTGTTCGGAATATGCCATATTAACATCTGAAATTATATCGACAATTCTTCTGTTGGTTTCCTCCGGCAAGCACTCGTCTTTACAGCGGTTTCCTGCTTCCATATGGAAAATCGGAATATGCAATCTCTTTGCTCCGATAACAGAAAGGCAAGAGTTTGTGTCACCCAAAACAAGTACAGCGTCGGGCTTTATCTGCGCCATAAGTTCATAAGACGAAGCTATGATATTGCCCATAGTTTCGCCGAGATTTTGACCTACGGCATTGAGATAAACATCGGGATCGGCAAGACCTAAATCCTTAAAGAACACGCCGTTAAGATTGTAGTCATAATTCTGTCCCGTATGAGCCAAAAGACAATCAAAATATTTACGGCATTTATTGATAACCGCCGCAAGTCTTATTATTTCGGGGCGTGTACCGACAACAATAAGCAATTTTAATTTTCCGTTATTCTTAAAGCTTACGTCGGAAAAATCCGTTTTAATTCCCATTTGTTATACCACCTTTAATATGCCATTGATTTTGTATTCGGCTTTTGAAAAGTTTATATTATACCTCTTCGAAGTACGTATCAGGCTTACTCGGATTGAAACACTCGTTACACCACATAACAGTAACCATATCGGTATCACCGAGATTTTCTATGTTATGAGTATAGCCTGTCGGAATATCGACAACTTCAAGGTTATCGCCCGAAACAAAGTATTCGTAAACCTTTTTTTCATCGATTTTACGGAAACGGATAACACCTTTTCCGCTGACAACAAGGAACTTTTCATTCTTTGTATGATGCCAATGCTGTCCTTTTGTAATACCCGGTTTTGAAATATTAACAGATACCTGACCTCTGTCGGCAGTTCTTAAAATCTCGGTAAACGAGCCTCTGTTATCTATATTCATTTTAAGCGGATAGGAAAATTTGTCCGTGGGAAGATATGAAAGATATGTAGAATAGAGCTTCTTTGAAAAACTGCCCTCTGTCATATCGGGAACGCTCTTGTCCTCTCTCGACTGCTTGAAGGAATAAATCAAATCGACTATTTCACCGAGAGTTGTGTTATGTTCAACGGGAACTTTGCAATAATCTCCGTCTTTTGTTTCCGATCCGCAAAGTGCGTTTATGAGTTCGTTTACAACATCATCAATATACACGAGAGTCATTTTATGGCTTCTGTCATTGACTTGAATGGGCAAATCGTTTGCGATATTGTTGCAAAATGTAGCAACTGCGCTGTTGTAATTCGGTCTGCACCATTTTCCGAAAACATTAGGGAAACGATAAACAAGCACCCTTGCGCCTGTTTCCTTTGAATAATCAAAGAATAAATCCTCGCCCGCTTTTTTGCTCTTTCCGTAAGGATTATCAAGCGCCGCTTGAGTCGAAGAAGAAAGCATTACAGGACAAGTGTTATTGTTTTTCTTCAATTCGTCAAGCAAGTCCGAAGCAAAGCCGAAATTCCCCGACATAAACTCGCTTTCGGTTTCGGGGCGGTTTACGCCTGCAAGGTTAAAGACAAAATCGCAATCCTTACAGAACTCGGAAAGCATTGATTTATCTGTGTCTATATCGTATTCGTAAATTTCAATATCTTGGGTTAAAGGATAGGTTTTGTCCTTGCCGTATTTTATGTTTTCAAGCTCTGCAACAAGGTTTTTCCCTACAAATCCCTTTGCACCCGTAACAAGAATTTTCATTTATTTCTCCATCTTTTCAAGCTCTTCACGAATGTATGCAAGTGAAAGCAATTTTTCCTTTACCTGCTCGACATTGAGAAGTTCTGTGTTATTTGAATTAAACTCTGTCAACGGATTGCGGTCTTTATCGCCGTCATTGAAATATTTATCGTAGTTAAGTGAACGCTTATCACAAGGCACACGGTAGAAATTGCCCATATCGGTAGCGTGAGCGCACTCCTCGTTTGTAAGGAGAGTTTCGTACATCTTTTCGCCGTGACGAATACCGATAACCTTAATTTCGGTTTCGGGGCAGAAAAGCTCTTTTACAGCCTCGGCAAGAACACCGATTGTGCAAGCAGGTGCTTTCTGAACAAGAATATCGCCCGAAACACCGTTTTCAAATGCGAACAGAACAAGGTCAACAGCCTCATCAAGCGACATAATAAATCTTGTCATTTTAGGTTCTGTAATCGTAATCGGTTTACCCTCTTTTATCTGCTCAATCCAAAGCGGAATTACCGAGCCTCTTGAACACATAACATTACCGTAACGGGTACAGCAAATTTTAGTCTTTTCGGGGCTTACGGTTCTCGACTTTGCAACGATTACCTTTTCCATCATAGCCTTTGAAGTACCCATTGCATTTACAGGATAAGCGGCTTTATCGGTTGAAAGGCAAATTACGCTTTTAACACCCTCGTCAATAGCGGCGGTAAGCACATTATCCGTTCCGAGAACATTGGTTTTTACCGCTTCGATGGGGAAAAATTCACAAGACGGAACCTGCTTTAATGCTGCTGCGTGGAAGATATAATCAACGCCGTGCATAGCGTTTTTAACGGACGCCAAATCTCTTACATCACCGATAAAGAACTTGATTTTATCGCTGACCTCAGGCATCTTCGCCTGGAACTCGTGGCGCATATCATCCTGCTTTTTCTCATCTCTTGAAAGAATACGAATTTCGCCTATATCTGTCTGCAAAAATCTGTTGAGTACAGCATTGCCGAAAGAGCCTGTACCACCCGTAATCATAAGTGTTTTTCCGGAAAACATAATTTCACACTCTCTTTTTCAATAATTTATTTTTAACAATAACAATAACTGTTTGAAACGGCTTAGTTTTGCAATAGCATAACAATAAAATTATACCTGCAAGCACCGAACAAGTCAACGCTTTAAGAATAAACTCAATATAACCGTTATCAAGTTCAATCATATTACAAGCCGTGTAACATATACCTGTTGTTATAACACAAACTGCAAAATATACTATGTATTTTATAAAATAGGTTATAGGGCTTTTTTTCAAACCATACCTATAAAGCACATAAGGTTCAACCCAAAGCGAAGTTGTAACCGTACTGATAAGCGTTCCCAAAAGCACACCCATCATTCCGAATTTTATCGCAAGAGGGATTGAAACCGCAAGGTTTATTATAGATTCTGCAATCGGCTTATGTCTGTCATACCAAAAAATTCCGAGTGCGTCTCGAACAGTCAATACGGGTTGCCTCATTCCAAGCAAATAAAAATTCACAACGATAACCGAAACTGTTTTCATATCAAGCAACATATTCTCGCCAACCCAAAGTTTTACAAACGGATTGTATAGGACAAAAAGACATACACTTGAAAATCCGATAAGTATAGCGGACATCATATTCAAAGCGTCAAACACTTCAATTCGCCTTTTATAATTTTCACCCTGTGCGCCCAGATTGCCTACGCTTGCGGTTACGGATTGGAATAACATACTTATAACAGAAATTAAAGTATTCTTTATCAAGTAATAGTTAGAATAAAGTCCAACCGAGATTACATTTACACACTTTGCTATTATAATATTGTCCGTACCGTTTACTACAACACCGCCTATTCGATGAGACGCCATTGCTGTAATATTTTTGAAAATTTCATTTTTCTTTTCTTTCGGCAAGCTTTCAGCAGTCTTGCTGTTTATGTAGGGGTATTTTTTGTTCACAAGCCTTGAAACAAAAATATTTTCTCCTACCGTACAGGCAATCATAATTATGAGATAACTGAAATAATTATGCGTTGCCAACAAGAAAATTATCTGAAGAACATTCATCAAAAAGACTGATGCCTGATGAACAATATTTGAAATATACTGCCTTTGATCTGCTATTAGAAGAGTCTTTTTATATACAAAGAAATATGAACTTGCGCTGTTTACCACAAACAAAACATAAATCAGCCTTATATGACTTATGTTCGGAAGTTCCTCAACAATAAATTGTAAGAACGGTGTCAGTGCAACTCCGATAACAAGCACTGCAACTCCGATAATATTATAAGTTGTCTTATAAAATTTCATTATTGAGTTTACGGTCTTTTCGTCATTATTTGCTATCGGTTTATAAAGTGTAAAGCATATGGCACTGCCTATTCCAAGTTCTGCAAGCGAAAGCATAGAAATAATGTTTGAGAATACACCGTTAAGTCCAAGGTACTCTGCCGATAAAATTCTTACAAATATCGCCCTCGAAGCAAATACGATAAGAAAATTTATCATCTGTGCAATAACGGTATATTTTATATTCCTTATTGAATTGTCAATTCGGGAATTGTTGTTCATTATACTCTCCGCTTATCTCATGTTATAAAGAATTTCGTTGATTTTATTTTTAAATCTTCTTACATTCTTCATAGATTTCATTTTGTTTACTTTCTTTTGCTGTTCGGCAGTTAAATCGGAATAATATGCGGACATAATTGCTTCCTTTGTACTTCTTATTTCCTCATAACTTCTTTGAGACAGACCAAAATTTTTCTGTCTGTACGCCGTACCATAATCAAAATTACAGTAGAACTCTGCATTTTTAGCAAGGCGAATTAAAAAGTCGTAATCTTCAAACAGGCACATTTTTTCATTATAAAGTCCGCTTTTAATCGCAAGTTCTTTTGAAAAAACACAATCTCTCATTAGCGTTTTTGTTATGCTTTCGGACAAAAGAGGAAGCAAAATATCTCCTTGGAAATATTCATTTTTAGGGTAATCCAATTTTCTTATGATATTGTCGTTCTCATCGCAATAAACAATCTTTGAGTAGGCTACCACGCTCTTATCCGGATGGTGTGAAATAACATCCAATTCCTTTTCAAGTTTAGTGCTTTCGTAATAAAAATCATCCGCATCGAGAGTTGTGACATACTCACTTGTCGCCGCAGAAATTCCGACATTTCGTGCATGAGATACTCCGCCGTTTTTCTCTAAAAATATCGGCTTAATATTTGGATTCTTTAGTGCAAAGTCTTTTATAATATCTCTTGAAGCGTCTTTTGAACAATCATCTACAACAATTATTTCATCAATGACTATGCTTTGAGACAACACACTTTCAAGACATTTGTTTAAAAATCTCTCATTGTTATAATTCGGAATTACAACCGAAATTGACATACTCATTACTCCTTATTTATCTTGTCGGAACTTAAAAGAAACGCTGTTAAAAAATTGGCAACTATGAAAGAGGTCTTAAATGGCAACCACATCATAGGACTTTCAACAATAATAAGCATTGCGAGAATATAAAGCGCAAAGTTTTTATAAGTAAAATTTTTGCGCTTTCTTAAGTCTGCTATAAAAGTGTATATCGCAAGCAACGCAGGTCCTATTATCAAGCCAAAGCGTCTGTAGTCCGATATAAAGAAATAGTACATTGTGGGCATTGCATTATATGACAACTTTCCTATGTGGAAAAATTCGCTGAGTATAGTTCCCAATGCGTTCTGGGTTATATCGACACGTGTTATGCCCAAATATCTTCCAATCATAATAAACGGATCGAGCAGTCCCGCAAAAGTCGCTCTGCCGAAAAGCTTTTTCGGATAGTACAAACCATATTTCTGCATAATTCCCAAATATGAAAAAGATCCTGTAAAATTCGATAACAGTGTTACCAAAGCATTTCCTTCAAACAAACTGCTTTGTCCTGCTCTGAGAACCGTAACATATGTTGCGCCCACAATCGCAATTGCAAGCAAACCATACATCATACGCTTTTTACGCTTTTGACTTTTAGAAAGTTTAATTCTCTTACGCTTTGTATGTGTGTGAAGATACGCAAGTAATATACATAATCCAAGCTCAAAAACAATCATTCGTCCGCCGCTTATTAACATTCTTAAAATCAAGTTTATAAACATCAGCGAAAGAGTAAACGGCTTATATTTTCTATCAAATAAATTTATTGCAAATATCGTTGAGTTGACATAAAGCATCGGGTCAAAAAGGAACATTACCATATTATATTCAAATGTTGAGTCGAAGTTTTCTGTCGAATAATAATACCCTCTGACGAAAAGATAAGCATCCGCAGACAAACCGAATTTTTCAATTAAGCGAACGCCCTTATACACATAATAAACAAACATTATGATATTAAGAGTAAGCACTAATATGTATTTTACTTTATTGGTAATTATTTTTTTATGAGATCTTGATTTATAGCGTAATATTGACTGTCTCTCGCCAAAATTAAGCAATCCTAACATAAGGTTAAACGAAATTCCTCCGATAAGGAAAAATTTGTAAATCTTTCCTTCGGGAATTGTAATACCCAAAATTCCGGACGTTGATATTGCTATGAGCACAGTCCATATTAAATTAAACATTACTGTAGGTCTGCTCAGTTTACGGTGTATCGAAAATGACACAAGCAAAAATACAGCGTAAATTATAAGTGTTATTACTGCCATCAGTTAACCTCTGCTTCTAATAATTCAAGGATTTTTTTCGTTTGCGATTTTGGATTTTTATATTCTCTTACAAAATCACCGGCTTGCCTACCAAAAGCTCTAAGCTCGTCCTCATCAGAACAAAGCACGGAATCGATTGTTTCTGCAAGTGCTTTAGCGGAAGCATTTTTCGGAGATATTGTGTATTTTTTGTATTCTTTTGGAATACCGTCAAGCATATAGGCTATGACAGGTCTGTCTGACATTAAATATTCCAAATTTTTTGAAGGGAATGAATACTTTGCGGAAGCAATTGTATTATCTCTCGGGTTTACAAGTGCAAACGCCTGTTGCTGTATTTTATGTAGTTCTTGCGTCCCTACGCTTCCCATATATTCAATTCTTGAATCCGTTTCCTCGGCACTTTTCAGCGCTTCAACCGCATCACCGTTTCCATAAAATCTAAACTTAACATTTTTATATTCAACCAGTTTTATCGCTTCAAGAAGCTTGCCCACTCCATAATTAAAATTGATTCCGCCTGAATAGACAATCGTTTTTATTTCAGAATTGACATACGCTTCCCTATCGTAATTTGACGGGACAATTCCCTCCATCACTTTGAAAGGCCTGTTATATACATTTATTTGCTTATTCATATACTCCGTAAGCAACACAAATGAATCTATACACTCAAGATTTTTTTCAAATTGCGCTTTTGAGTAAAATGAGCTAAGTCTGTGATGTAAGTTGCTTTTGGCACCTACACCCATAAATTGCGGCAAATCGGGAATTGCAAGGCAAGCGTTTATGTTATATGTTTTTTTCAGTTTTTTAATAGCTCTCATAAATGGGAAATACGCAGGATATACAAAAATTTTTACCGTTTCTCCCTCTTTATAATTAGCTTTAATATAGCTTGAAACCGCTTTAATTATTGAATTAGATTTTGAATTGAACGCCAAAATCTTATTTCGGATATATGAAAGATTATAATTCTCTCCATATTTGCCGTCAAAAGTATATGCTTCGGTTCTTTCAAAATTCAAAATACCTGCCGGCAAAAATGAACAGTTGAAAACGGTAACCTTAACACCGTTTTCTTCTAATCCGTTTATTATACTTTTTTGCAGCATATCGGCAGCGGCCTGTGGAATTGCACCATATTGCTCCATTGTTTCCTGATATTTACACTCAGGAACTATACCGCCTATAAAAATAATCTCGTTCATAGTTTCCTTTTCCGTTAGTTTAAGCCTTCCGTTTTTCTTTACTCAACCTGCTTATTTTTCTATGCAATCCGCAAGTGTTTTTTGAATATCTTTTATTTCAAAAGATTTTTTACCGTACAACCATGATTTTTCGCTGTATGTATCAATTAGATTTTCATCATTTATAAGTAAAGCTAATTTTTCATATATTTCATCGTTACTTTTTGCAACAATCGCCGCATCATTTTTTATGAGACAATCTATCGAAGCCGCATTTTCGGGACCTACCGCAAAAATACATTTTGCACTGTGAAAACAATCGACAAGTTTTGTTGAAAATGAGTGATGAATAAGATTGAAATATCGTTTTTCAAAACTTTCGGCATGAACTAATATATCCGCTTTTTGTTGAAGTTCTTGCACCTTTTGTGCCGAAACTTCGCCCATAAAGAAAGAACTTTTTGAATCTGCAATTTCTGATTTCTGCTCATTCGTCAAAGGCGTAGCAGAGTAAATTCTAAGCACCGCCTTTTTTTCATTCTCATTGATTTTAGCGAGAGCCTTTGAGATATGCGAAATAGTTTCCCATCTCCCAAGAGCAAGATTTCCCGCATATAAAATTTCAAGAGGCGAATTATGTGCTTCTGTTATATTTTCTTTTTTTGAAAAATCCGCACCTTTTGTTATGACCTTACATTCTTTTGAAAATGATTTTTCGTAATCTTTCTTTTGAATATCCGATATTACAAATAAATCCGAAGCCATTGCAGCTGTTTTTCTCATCTTCTTTCGATGGAAAAAATGTATTGTACGCAAAAGCGGAGATTTTGAATAAGGATAGCTGTAATTGTCATCCCAAGCGTATAAAACAACCCTTGCACCGGAAATTTTCTTCGCATAAGCAATAATATCGCTAAGCGCCGGTGAGCTGTTGAGAACAGAAAAAATGATGTCGGGCTTTACTTCTTTTATATAATTCTCCAACTTTTTGTTTTTCCACGGTGCAAGCTTCCAAACCATATCCCTTGCGACATATTTTAAAGGAGATTGGTTGAGTTTTACCGCCGTTTCAAAACTCTTTGTAGCGCACTCGTCTTGAGAAGTAATTGTATGATTTTCAATTTTTTCTCCGATTTTTTTACTGCTAAATATGTTTTTGACAAGTTGCGTTTCCGAAATGCGAAAAGCACCTTTTATTTTTTTGTCAGGATAACCCGTTCTGCTGTAAATGCTATAAAACTCCGCATTATAACCTTCAAACAAATTTAAAAATGTATTTCCTATGCTTGTTTGTCGGTTAATTGGGGAATTTGAAATAAACAGTATTTTCATTATTATTCCTTACTATTATTTTGTATCAATATCAATCAAATTACCGAGTTTTGTTTCCCATTCCACAGGATAAAAGCGATTAAATCCTCCGCCGTGGAAAAATGTAAATTCACTGAAATAGATTTTTCCGCCTATTTCAAACAGGTCTATTCTTACAAATTTCATTCCTGCCGACAACTTCTTTGCAATCTCTTTCATCTCATCAAATTTCTCGGGCTTTTCAATAATCTTTCCCGATTGCGGATGAATGTTTGTAATGTCAAGGTGGTTGAAATCCATATCATAAAAATCGAATTTGACGTCAGTTGCACGGTCTGTTGCGATAAACATTATCTCGGGTTTTCCGTTAAAGCAAAAGAACTTGTAATCCTTTATTCCGCCCTCGTTACCCGACGGATCTTTCATAAACTCCTCAGCAAAGATATATCTGTCAATATTTTTATAACAAGGCTCTCTGCCATAATCGTAAAAGTCCTGTTTCAATCTTGAATTATAAAATTTACGCAAAGACTCTAAATCTTCCTTTGTAAGTTCTGACTTATTGCGAATTACATTAACACTGCCCGAATCATGATTGCATTTTAAAACAAAAGCTTCCGGAAGTTTGTCAAAGTCAATGTCGTCAAAACTTTTCCATTTATCAATTATCGGAAACATATAGCCGTCTCCGAGCTTTTCTTTGATAATGTCACGGACTTTTATTTTGTCGGTATAATCACGGTATTTTGTATAATCCTCGTTGAGCTTTAACCACTGCTGTTTTTCATTAAAATATGTAGGATGCTTTAAATTCAGTTTTTCTCCTGTTGCCGCCCAATAATATAAGCTAATATACAGCGGTGTAGGTACAAATCTCAATGAGCGTGTAATAAAATGTCTTGCACCTCTTGATTTAACTATGCTTTTCATTGTTCCCATTACAAATTCTCCTTGTACCACTCAATTGCAAGCTTTATACCGTCTTGAAAACTGTAATCGGGATCATATCCAAGAAGCTTTCTCGCTTTGGAAATATCGGCGTTTGAGTGCTTTATATCGCCCTTTCTGTCAGGACCGAAATTAGGCTCAACATCAATGCCAAGTGCCTTTGTAAGACCGTAATAAATATCAATAAGATACTCACGCCCACCGTATGCTATATTGAAAGCATTCCCTGCCGCCTCGTGAGAAGCAAGGCAAGCTTTCAAGTTTGCTTCAATAACATTGTCTATATAAGTAAAATCTCTGCTCTGCTTACCATCGCCGTTGATTGTCGGCACCTCTCCGTGCATAAGCTGTTTTAAGAATTTCGGAATAACTGCCGCATATGCTCCGTCCGGATCTTGGCGTCTGCCGAAAACATTAAAATATCTCATTCCGTAGGTATCAAGTCCATAGTGCATTGTATAGAGTTTCGCCCACTCTTCGTCGCAACGCTTTGTAAGGGCATACGGAGAAAGAAGATTGCCCTCTCTGCCCTCGGTTTTCGGCAAATTAGGCTCGTCACCGTAAACAGACGAGGAAGAAGCATAAACAAACTTTTTAACTCCGTTTTGCCTTGCCGCTTCGAGCATATTGAGTGTGCCTTCGATATTGTTTTTACAATAAAAAATAGGCATTTCAAGGCTTCTCGGAACGCTTCCCCATGCCGCTTGATTAAGCACAAAATCCACGCCCTCGCAAGCCTTAATACAAGTATCTAAGTCTTTAATATCACCTTTAACAAACTCATAGTTCGGGTGATTGAAAAACATATCCACATTTTTTTGCTTGCCTGTTGAAAGGTCATCAAGTGCTCTGACTTTATAACCCATATTGAGTATAGCTTCGCAAAGATTTGAGCCTACAAATCCTGCCGCACCTGTTACAAGAAACAGCGTATTTGACGGAAATTTCAAATTATTATACCCCATTTATATAACTTCCTTTTTAATATGGTAAAATCTGATTTATTTCAAATATAATGTTTGTAAGCTTCGCTCTCGTATCCGTGTCATTCATATTAACAACATGAATGTTCATATCATAAAGTTTCTTATTAAGATACTTTTTCATATCAAGATGATGCTCGTCGGAAATTCTCTTTTCGAGAGGGACTCTAAATAAAGTATCAAGCAACTTACGGTTATTGTAGGGAAATGTTAAATCAAAGCAAAATTTCATCTCGCTGATATTCAATCCTCCCCAACTTCCCATCACAACCTCGTTATATTGCATATCTGTGGGTGGATAACAATCGGGAATTTTATCATACTCAAACTCTTTGATATATTTAGCAAAAATTTTATCTAATTTATGAGCGAGCGGTCTGTTAAATACGAATATTTTATAAAGACTGCGATAGAGTTTAGGAGATAATTTCGGAAATGTTTTTCTGTTAAGATGCTTATACCAACGCCCTCTGATTACTTCCGATACCCAAGATTTAACCTCAACATCGCAACCACAATTTTCTTCAAGGTAAAATCTTTTTCTTGATTCATTCTCTCTTCTTTCAGCAACATATCCGCTATTATGGCGCTGAATTTCGACTTTCAAATCATAGTCGGCGATTTCATCGGAATTATCCGGAATATTATAAACATGGTGCTTAACATCAAATGCATCAGAAATCTTTTTTGCCGCTTCGGCATCGGGAACTTCTTTCGGTGCCGAAATATAGCTGAAAGTTTCAAACTTATCATACATTCCGTTTGCCGCCGCAAATGTGGTATTACTGTCAATACCGCCTGTAAGAGAAATCCACGGATGTTCCCATTTTTTAGAGATTAACTCCATATTCTTTTTGAGAATATCGGCAGATTCTTTAATTACCTTTTCGTATTCTTTTCCCTCTGCAAACTCAAAAGGCTTCAACGGCCAAAAACGCTTATGCGAAAGGCTGTTATTTTTATATGTATACTCTATGCTCGGAACTATTCTTTTTACACTTTCAAACGGGGACAAATCAGCGGGAAGATACGGACCCATAACTCTGCCATACCACTTGTAAGCAATAAGTTCCTTTATAAATTCGTCCATTTCAAGATTGCAAATATCGCCTATAAGTTGAGGGTGCGACGACATATAAAAACAATTATCTATAACGCCGTAGCAAGCCGATTGCACACCTGACGGATCAACTGAAAACTTGATTTGCCCATTCTTGATAGCACCAGTAACATAAACACCTGTAATCTCGGAAATTCTGTCATAATATTTATCGGTACCATAATCCTTGAGAATATCAGCAAGTATTCTTTCTTCTTCAATTTCCATCAAAAAAGGATCATAACAATGACCGAGCAAAAATAATGTTACTTTGCCATTGCTTGCAAAATGAACCGATGTTTTATTATGAGTGTAGAAATAATATCCGTCTTTTTGTGTTTCGTTCCAATTTCCGTAAAAAGGAAAATCATCAAGATTTTCAATTTTTTTATCAGTAAGCAAAAAACCTCTGATAAACAAAAACTTTTGAAGATCCGGTCTTTCGGCTATTGCTTCTTTAAGCATTAAGTACATCTCCTAAGAATTAAAGTCTCCAATAAATATATCCGGCATTCTCATATTCCTTACGGTCAAGAAGTCCTTTTATATCAATAAGAACATTTTTATTTTCGTTATGCTTGAACATACTTTCAAAATCAGCCATTGTAATGTCCTTGAACTGCTCGTGAGCCACTGCAAGAATAACAGCATCACAATCCGCTACATCATCAATTCTGACAAAATCAATTCCATAAAGACGCTTTGCTTCATCGGCATCAGCCTCAGGATCGGCAATTATCGGCGTAATGCCATATTCACGAAGTTCATTGTAAATATCAATAATCTTTGTATTTCTTGTATCGGGACAATTCTCTTTAAATGTAAAGCCAAGAATTGCAACCTTTGCATTCTTTATGGAAACATCTGCTTTGATAAGATTTTTAACGGTATTTTCGGCAACATATTTGCCCATATCATCATTTATTCTTCTGCCCGAGAGAATAATCTGACTGTGATAGCCCAGTTCTTCTGCCTTATATGTAAGATAATAGGGATCTACACCTATGCAATGTCCACCGACAAGACCGGGATAGAATTTAAGGAAATTCCATTTTGTTCCGGCTGCTTCAAGTACAGATTTTGTGTCAATTCCCATCTTGTTGAAAATAATCGAGAGTTCGTTCATAAACGCAATATTTATATCTCTCTGCGAATTTTCAATAACCTTTGCGGCTTCTGCAACCTTGATTGATTCTGCTCTGTGAACGCCTGCCTCAACAACAAGCTCATAAACCTTTGCAACTGTATCAAGAGTTTCCTCATCCATACCCGAAACTATCTTCTTTATTGTTTCAAGGCGGTGAACCTTATCACCGGGGTTAATTCTTTCGGGGCTGTAACCGATTTTGAAATCCTCACCGCATTTAAGCCCAGACTCTCTTTCAAGTATCGGCACACAAACTTCCTCGGTAACACCGGGATAAACAGTGCTTTCAAAAACTACAACCGAGCCTTTTGCAAGGTTTCTGCCCACTATTTTACTTGCTCCCTCAACAGGCGTAAGGTCAGGCGTGTGGTCGTCATTTACAGGTGTCGGAACTGCTACAATATGGAATTTCGCTTCACGCAGTCTTGTTTCATCGGCAGTAAAATCAACCGTGCAATTTTTTATAGCCTCGTCGCCGACCTCGTTTGTCGGATCGATTCCGTTTTTATAAAGTTCAATCTTTTTTGCATTAAGGTCAAAACCAATAACCTTAACTTTTTTTGAAAAAGCAACAGCAATAGGCATTCCTACATAGCCGAGACCGACAAGAGAAACTTTTTCTTCGCCATTTACGATTTTTTCATAAAGATTCATGTGTATATTACCTCTTTACACTAAATTCTAAATATTGCAATATTTAATCATATCGGAATTAACTTTTCCGACCTCGAATTTTTCCATACAGTATTCCAAGCTTTTTTTACCCATTTTTTCAATTTCTTCCGGATGTTCAACAAACCAAATCATTTTATCCGAAAGCGCCTTTGCGTCCTTAACGGGTACTAAAAATCCGTTTTCGCCATTTTTTACGGTTTCACGGCAACCGGGAGCATCGGTTGTTATTATCGGTCTTGCGGTAGCCATAGCCTCAAGTATTGTTCTCGGTGTGCCCTCTCTGTATGACGGCAAAACATACACAGAGCATTTCCCGTAATAAGGCGGTACATTTTCCGTTTCGCCGAAATGCTCGATTACTCCGCTGTCGGTATATTTTTTTAATTCCTCAGGCCCTATTGAATCCTGTATTCCCTCACACGCTCCCAAAAGCATAAAGTGTGTGTCGGGATATTTTTCTTTAACGATTTTTGCCGCTTCAAGATATTCCCTTATGCCCTTTGAGTTCATAACCCTTGAAAGCATAAAAAAGGTTGTCCTTTCGGGATATGGCAACGGATGAAAACGCTCTGTATTAACACCCGAGCCGGCAACAAGCTCGCATTTTTCTTTTTTTACAATTTTTAAAGAAACAAACTGTTCCATATCATCCGGATTTTGAAAAATAACAGTATCTGCTTTTCCAAGTGCCTTTTTATAAAGTGCCGCCATTATCATTCTTATTATTTTTGCCTTTTTTGTCTGTGAGGTAAAGGCATATCCGAGTCCCGTTATCATTGCTGTAACAGATTTAACGCCGGATTTTTTTGCGGCAATTGAGCCATAAATTACAGGCTTAGATGTATACGATAAAACCGCATCGGGTTTTTCCTTGTCGAACAATGCTTTTAGTGCTTTTTGATATTCCAAATCTTTAATGGGATTTACGCCGTTCTTGTCCATCGGAATTTCAACAAATCGTGCACCGAGAGTCTCGATTTTATCAACATTATCCCTGTTAGGACCTGTAACGATAACTTCATATCCTTTAGAGATAATAAGTTTTATCAAGTCGCCTCTGAAATTGTACGCTGTTCTGTTTTTGGGCGAAACTAAAATAAATTTCAACTCAAACTAACCCTTTCATTGAAGATTTAAGATTATCATAAGCAAGAGAAAAAAGTCTTGCGTTGTTTTTCTTTGATACAAATGAATTGTGCGGAGTGATTATGACATTTTTCATATTCCAAAGTGCACTGTTTTCATCAAGCGGTTCATTTTCAAATACATCAAGTACCGCACCTGACAGTTTCCCGTTTTTAAGAGCATTTATAAGGTCATTTTCATTGACAACCGCACCTCTTGAAACATTCACAAGCACTGAGCTATCCTTGAAATGAGAAAACATTTCACAGTTAAACATTCCTCTTGTTTCGTCGGTCAAAGGAATTGTCAAAACAACTGTATCGGCAATATTTAGAGCTTTTTCTATATCGGTTATATCATAAAACTCACTGTATATTTCGCTTTTAGGCTTTGCGATATCAACAGCAATCACCCTTGTTCCAAAAGCAGAAAATCTCTTTGCACATTCCGTTCCGACGCTTCCGCAACCAACAATCGCAACCGTTTCACCGCAAAGTTCACGAAGATTTCTGTCCTTTTGCCACAAATGAGCCTTTTGACTTTCAAAAAATGTATTCAAATGCTTATAAAGGTTCAAAACCCCTGCCAATGCAAATTCCGCCATCGGTACGGAATATACTCCCCTCGCATTGAAAAGAGCGATATTTCTTTCTTTTATCTCGTCAAGCGGGACTCTGTCAAGACCTGCCGAAGTGAGCTGAATAAATTTCAATCTCTTAAACTCTGAAATGTCGTGATAAAGAAAAAGTCCGTTACAAATCACGGCATCTGCATTAGAAAAATCACATTCGGCTGCTCCTCTTTCGTCTTTTTGATGCATTATCTCAAATCCAAGTGAGGACAGCATATCAAGTTGTTCCGCCGTAGCGTTAAATGCGCCTGTAACAAGCAGTTTCATATTTTCCCCTTATTTCTTGCTTTTGATAATATCGACAACCTTTTTTGTGCACTCAACGGTTTTCTTTCTGTTTTCCTCAAACTGCTCGTCCGGCCAAGTTGCGAGCAACTTTTCATATTCTCTGATGTCGTGAACGCCTGTTTTGAGCTTTTGTGCAACAGCCTCAACATTTGGTTCCTTTGACACATCGCAAAATGCTCTTGAAAGAATTACAGCTTGCGAGCCGAGTCGATAATGCTCTCCCAATATACATTCTGCCGGAAGAGTACCTGTTCCCACTCTTGCGACACCGCCGAAGCCATATCTTATGCCCTTTTTCTTAATCTTGCTCGTTAGAGTTTCAACAGTACCGTCGGCAAGAAGTTCAAACATAAAGGTCATATCCTTGCTCAAATGCAAATCATTAAGGCCGATATATACCTCGTCAATTCCTCGAAGTTCCAAAACCTCATCAATTATATCCTGCGCTTCGCTCGTTTCAAGCAAAAGGCAAGTCTTCGCCCTGCCTGCAACAAGGTCAATAAAAAGTTTTACCTCTCGCACCGTCTTGAAATAGGGAAGCATTATTATATCTGCGCCTGCTTTTACAATCTCATCAATTTCTCTTGCAGATGAAAGATAATCTTTTGTAGCACCATGAATAGGATTACATCTAACAAGCAATTTTGATTTAGTCAAAATAGGCCGTAATGCTTTTACATCCTCAATAGTGTGATGAGACTGAACGGTATCAAGACCGCCTTGACGCAACTCTTTACCTATGTACTCCATATCAACAAATATTCTGTCAACTCCGGCATCCTGCGCAAGCGAAGCGATATCCGTTCTGTTTGTGATATACATAAGTTCCATAACTATTAAACCTTTTCCTCTACTTTTTCTTCCTTATTAACAGTTTCCCCTGTATTTTCATTATCGGCATTGGTAAAGACTTTAAATGCCGTTATAAACATAATTTTAACGTCCAATAGTAAAGACACACTATTGACATATTGGACATTGAGCTCAATTCGTTTGTGCCACTCAACGCCTTTTCTGCCGTTCACCTGTGCCCAACCTGTAATTCCGGGACGAACAAGAAACATTTTCAACTGTTCTTCGCTGTACTCCTCGATCGGCCACGGATGATATGTAAGCGGAGGTCGAGGTCCAACAAAGCTCATATCACCCTTCAGTATATTTACAAGTTGCGGCAATTCGTCAATGCTCGTAGCACGAATGAACTTGCCAACCTTTGTAACTCTTGCATCACCCTTGCCGGAGTAAACTCCGCTTCCTTTTCCCTCTGCTCCGACGCACATGGAACGAAATTTGTAAATATTAAATACCTTGCCGTCTTTACCGATTCTTTTCTGCTTAAAAATAACAGGTCCCTTGCTGTCGAGCTTTATCGCAAGCGAAGTCACTGCCAAAACAGGGCTTAAAATAATCAAAGCAAGAAACGCTGTTACAAAGTCAAAAATACGCTTTAAAAAGCAGTTGTAAAAACCGGTGTAGTTGTGTTTTTGAATATTTGTTGAATTACTGCTCATAGGTCAAACGCACCCAATTTCCCCTTATAGATATACACTATAATATTATATATTCATAAGCTATAAAAGTCAATGAAAATCATACGCTGACGGGCAACTGCGAACATAAAAAAGAGGCTGAAAAGTCCTCAAAAATTTTCAGCCTCACAATTTATTTAGATAACTGCTTTACAATCTGATTTCCAAACACAGATGTGCCTGTCACAAGTACGCCCTGTATAACAGAATCTACGCTTACTCCGAGTAATCCGACAGTTCCGACAACGCCGAAAAAAAGTAAAATAAGCGGTATATATTTGTCATTTATTCTTTCAAGACGCTTTATAATCATTCCGATGATATTCAACACGGGAATAAGAATCAAAGCCTTATCGGTAATATATCCCAATATCTCCATTATTTCACCTACCTTATATCCGTTTTATTGACAAAGCCCGTTACATTTTCACCTATAGGCTTCTTTTGTGCTTTTGACGGTGATGAAGTTATACGGTATCTGCCGTTTATCTCAATGCCGTCATAAATATAATAGGTTCCCGACTTTCTTGTTGCAGGTGATTTTGCCGTAGCAGAAACATAAAGCGGAGTATTAGAGAGTGAAATCATCATTCTCGGAGAAAAGCTCTTTTCGACAGGTTTCGAAACAGGTGCGGGGGCGGAAATTTCTGCTGAAAAACCGTTGAGACCTTTGCTCTTAATAATCCGATAATAGTCTTTATAACTTTCATCAAGGTCAACTCTGCCTGAAATTCCGTCAACGCTACCCTGTGAGGAATACTGCCAAATCCCATAACTTCCGTTATAGGTTGCTTTATCAGTCCACTGTGCAAGCCATATATCATATTTCCGCTTGCAATCCTCATCGACGAAATTATCAAGCCAATATTTATTTGCATAAATGCAAACATAATATCCTGCTTTTTCAACAATCTCGCAAAAGGCTCTGATTATGTCCGAAACAAACTGTTTGCCCTTTTCCGACTGGCTTTTTTCCTCCACATCAAATGCAACGGGATATTCAAGCTTCTTACCGTTTATCCATTTGAGGAAGGTCTCCGCCTCCTTTTTCGCATCATCAACGCTCTTAGCATACGAGTAATGATATGCGCCGACCTTTACGCCTGCCTTTTTTGCATTGTTGTAATTCTCTTCAAAGAATTCGTCAAGCTGTTCATTGTATTTTCCATATCCTGCTCTGAGCATAGCAAAATCAATTTCGGAAGCCCTAACCTTCTTCCAGTCTATTTTTCCTTGATGCTTTGAAACATCTATACCTCTACTCATAATATTCATTCCTTTCAATCGTTGAAATTCTTTGTTCGTGTGTTTTTACCCTTTCTTCTATAAGCGGTATTCTCTGTGCAAAATTGTTATGCTTGTCAACCTTCTTTTCAAGCTCACGAAGTCTGTAATTTGTAAGCTTTGCACTTGTGATTATGCCTCCTACAGTACCCGAAAGAGTTCCGAGAAACGATAATAATGCAACGAAAATTTCAGACTGCATAACATACCCCCATTTCATTATATTTAAACCGTAGCATATTATTGCAAATGTTTTCATCAAGCGTCCTCACCGATAATTACAAGCTTTGTTCCCTCAAAAAAAGGAACTGCCGTGCTTGTTCCTGCGACAAAAAACCCGATTTGAATATTGTCAATAGCCTTTGGATTTACAGTTGAAATGGAATTAAACGACGGATAATTTGCCGTTCCCTGTCCTCCTTGTCCGTAAATCGTGCGTGTAGAAGTAAACATTTCGGGATGAACTACTGTCTCACAAAACACACAAAGCGTACCTTGGTTTGCAATTCCATCTATGTGCGCCAAATATCTCTCGCCGTAATCCGTTCTGATTTTAACAGCGATAGAGGAATTCTGCGTCGAGCATTTTCCTACAAGGAAAATTTTCATTTTCTTTAACGAAAAAGCCTTTTTGTCATTATCTTTCCATATGTTAAAAGCATCGTCTGCATTTCCGTTAGAGATTTCTGCTGAAAATACAACCCTTTCAGATTTGCTCTTAATAAAATCATATACACCTGAACTTGACACCGCATTTTGAGAGGTTGCGGTAACAGTAGCGTCAACAGGCGTACCGTTGTCGCCCTTATCACCTTTTTCGCCTTTTTCTCCTTGTTCGCCTTTCTCGCCTCTCAAACCTTGTATGCCTGTATCGCCCTTGTCACCTTTATCGCCTTTTTCTCCCTTATCACCTTTTATGCCCTGTAATCCACGATCACCTTTTTCGCCTTTGAAGTCTCCGTTTTTTACAGCTTCAAGTAAAGAGTTTACTGAAAAATCATATTCTTCTCGAAGTGTATCGTCACAGGAAGCTATCGGTGAAAAACAAAGCTTGATTTCCTTTGCCTTAATTAACTTTTCGGTTTCGTAAGTCGTTTCATTGATTTTTACGACATTGAAATAGCAGAGCATACTCATACTGCTTGTAAGACTTGCAGGCATATCAAAGCTGATTTTATTGCTTTCGTTGGGTGTAAGATATTCAGTTCTGACAACTCCTGTCGGCAGAGCAAACTCAATATAATATCTATGCTGCGGTGAAATGTACTGTGCATCTATTTCAAATACGAGGGTGGTCGCATTGTGCTCATACATAGTGCCCGCATTGTATATTTCGTCGGACAAAGAGCCGTCAACCTTTACGGTTACTGTTTTATTCATATTCAATTCTCCTCGCTGATATTATTTATTATTTGGTCAAAGTTTTTCGGAAGGTCAACAAGAGAGAAACCGCACAAATACGCATACTTAAGCACTGAATATAATTTATCGGTAGCAGTTTTAAGTGTTTTATATACCTGTTGCCTTGAAACACCGTGCTTTGCGGAAATATCATTTATTTTCATATTGTCAAAATATCTATCCCGCAAAATTTCACCTTGAAAATCAGTTAACTCGGACTTAACCGCTTCTGAAAAAATCTTTTTTATGGTGTTTTTTCTTGTTGTTAAAATGTATTTCGGAATTTCTCTTGTATCGTCTTCGGTCATAAGTTCAAACTTCTCGGACAAAAGCCTGTATTCGCCGACATCAATTCCGATAATATCCCTAGTATTCATTTTTCACCTCCCGAAAGTTCTGTAAATTAAAACAACACCTAACAACCAAAATCGGTCGTAGGTGTCGTTTTTTAATGTGCGTCGTTCACTCGCATAATTTATTATAGGACGCTTTTTGTTACTTGTCAACACAAAAAAAGACCGATTGAAAAATCAATCGGTCTTATATGTATTAAAATTTTTATGCTTCGTTAGTTACAACAATGTCAATTCCCGTTCCGAGAATATCTTTTACTGCAACATCACCGAAAGTAACAGGTGCTTTAAGAGTAACCTTGTTAACTTCCTTCATTGCGTCAAAAAGCATCTCCTTCGGAATAGGCAAAGCTGATTTTACGGGTACAACGGGAAGTCTGCCGCCCTCAACCTTAACGGTAGATGTGAGCATTCTTTCGGGGTGAGTGCATTCCTGGCGAGCGTACTTGTCACCTCTCGGGCAGGTGTTACCTGTTACGGAGATAACCTCGTTATTGTCGTCAAGCTCAACCGTTATAGCGCAACCCATAGGACAGGATACGCAAACCATTTCTCTCTTTGTCATAATTTACGCCTCCTCGATTGTTACTGTAAGTGTGCTGTCGGCAGGAAGAGATTTTACTGTGTCAAGTTTAATGAGAACATTCTCCATTTCACCGGGAGTCATCTTCTTCTTATTCTTTGACATTATAACCTCGTCGCCGCATTTAACAACAAGCTTAACATTTTTGAATACCTGACCGACACGGAAGTAAAGCTTAACATCCTTATCGGTTTCCTTGTTAATTCTCTGAGGCACAATATAGCGAACGCCGTTAGTTCCCTGTGTATTGATATAGTCGCCTGACTTCTTCTCGCCCTTAATGAACTTAGCTGCGCCCTCGCCTGCTATCTGGCTTTCCTCGGTAACATAGTCAACAAGGTCATGAACCTGCAATACGTTACCGCAAGCAAATACGCCCTTATGGAGAGTTTCTCTGTACTCGTCAACAGACGGGCCGTTTGTAATACGGTCAAGTTCAATACCTGCATTCTTTGAAAGCTCATTCTCGGGAATAAGTCCAACCGAAAGCATCAAGGTATCGCAAGGGATATACTCCTCTGTGCCGGGGATGGGCTTCAAGTGCTCATCGACATTAGCAACCGTAACACCCTCAAGTCTGTCCTTACCGTGAGTTGAAACAACTGTGCAAGAAAGACGAAGCGGAATATCAAAGTCCTCAAGGCACTGAACAATGTTTCTTGTAAGACCGCCCGAATAAGGCATAAGCTCGCAAACAGCCTTAACCTTTGCGCCCTCAAGAGTCATTCTTCTTGCCATAATAAGACCGATATCACCCGAGCCGAGAATTACAACTGTTTTACCGGGCATATAGCCGTCAATGTTAACATATTTCTGTGCAGTACCTGCGGTCATAATGCCCGAAGCTCTGCAGCCTGCGATTGAAAGTGCGCCTCTCGGTCTTTCACGGCAACCCATTGCAAGAACAATAGCTTTAGCCTTGATTGTAAGAAGTCCGTCTTCCTTATTGCAAGCTGTAACAACATTGTCGTCCGATATATCGAGAACCATTGTGTCAACCTTAACATCAATATCGGTTTCCGATACTTTCTTTATAAATCTTCCTGCGTATTCGGGGCCTGAAAGCTCTTCGCCGAAATAGTGAAGTCCAAAGCCTGTATGAATACACTGTTCGAGAATACCGCCGAGTGTGTCAGCTCTCTCGAGAATAATAATTTTTTCAATTCCCTCTTCACGTGCCTTGAGCGCCGCTGCCATACCTGCAGGGCCACCGCCGACTACCGCTAAATCATAATTAAGCATTCTACACACCTCACTTCGTTCTCTCGTAAATAATCTTGGACTCTCCGCCGAACTTTGTAATCTCGTTCATCGGAACGCCAAGCTCTTTTGCAAGCAATTCAACAACCTTACTGCCACAGAAGCCGCCCTGACATCTGCCCATGCCGGCTCTTGTTCTTCTCTTAACGCCGTCAACATCTCTTGCACCCGCAGGAGCGTGAATAGCGTCGAGAATTTCGCCCTCGGTTATTGTTTCGCAACGGCAAATAATTCTGCCATAAGCGGGATTCTTCTTAATAAGAGCCTCTCTCTCCTCTTTCGACATATGTCTGAAGCGAACGGGAGCCTCTCTTGTTATCTTGTAATCAGCCTTTTCATCAGCCGAAAGTTTTTCAAACAAAAGCTCTTCAACATACTTTGCGATAGCGGGAGCTGCCGAAAGACCGGGAGACTCAATGCCTGCACAGTTGATGAACTTATCGCTCTTATCGGAATAGCCGATAATAAAGTCGTCTGTAACCGGATGCGCACGAACACCTGCGAAGGATGTGATTGCACCTCTGAGGTTAACAGCCTTTACGCTCTTAAGAGCTCTTGATACAACAAACGCAAGTCCCTCGGGAGTTGTATCAGTATCGTCCTTGTCGGGCTCGTCCGTCGCTGACGGTCCGATAAGAAGGTTGCCGTCAACCGTGGGAGTAACAAGAACACCCTTGCCCATCTTATTCGGGCATTGGAATATTGTATGGTTTGCAAGGTAGCCGAAGGATTTATCAAGAAGATAATATTCGCCCTTTCTTGCAATAAGCTCAATGCTGTCGTCGCCAATCATTTTGGCAACCTCATCAGAATGGTTACCTGCCGCATTGATTATGTACTCAGCCTCGATAGTACCGAGAGTTGTGTCGAGCTCATAAACGTCATTGTCTTTCTTAATTGCCTTAACTTCGCAGTTCCTGAGGAATTCAACTCCGTTAGTAACCGCAACTTCCGTTGCCGCAATTGTCAATTCATACGGGCAAACAATACCTGCTGAATTTGAAAGCAACGCACCGACAACCTCTTCGGAAACATAAGGTTCAAGTTCTCTGACCTTATCTCCGTCGATTATTTCAAGATTCGGGACACCGTTTTTGACACCTCTGTCATACAGCTCCTTAACGTGCTCCATTTCCTCATCGGAAAAGGCAAGAACGAGAGAGCCGTTGTTTCTGTAAGGGACATTTAATTCCTTACATACCTCAGGCATCATTTCGGTTCCTTTCACATTCAATTTTGCTTTCATTGTTCCCGGGATAGCGTCGAAACCGCCGTGAACAATTGCGCTGTTAGCTTTTGTAGTACCCATTGCCACATCATTGCATCTTTCGAGCAAAGCGACCTTAATGTCATATTTGGACAACTCCCTCGAAATGAGAGCGCCTACAACGCCCGAGCCGATGACTGCAACATCGTACTTCATAAAACCTCACCCCTTGTAAAATATATATTAATCAATGTTCTGACCGGCAAAGTCATCCTTCTCCTGCTTTTCAACGATAACCATTCCGCTGTTACCCTGCGTCTTTGAAAAAGCTTTGGAGATTTTTGAGTTTATACCGAGGAACTTATCTCTGTAAGGAAATGTATCCTGATAATATTCCTCAAACTCCGAAAAGTATTTTCCGTTAAGCACCGCCGAAACAGTAAACTTCGGTCTTTGCTTGAGAGCTCTGTTTTCCTTTTGCGAAACAGTTTTATCGGTGTCAAACGCACTTATAAGAAAAAGTGCTATTATCACACCGACAAAAGCCAAAATTATGAAAAATGCACCCGCTTTGTTCGGAGTAACATCTTTTTTTACTTTCTTTCTTATATACATAGCCATATGCCACCGTTAAAATCTGAAATAAAGGAAAGGATTGTAGCTGTCGCCGATAAGCGAAGCGGTTGAAACCGTTAACGAGAACAGCACGAACAATACGATTGACAAATTGACAACAACCTTACCCGATTTGCTTGCGGAAATGTTCTGCGCAAATCGTTTTATAAGACTTGCAATCGGAAGCGATGCTATTATTCCGATGATTATTACCGCTATATAGTTTTGAGCGACTGTTTTTTCGGTAAGCGTAGAAAATCCGTTTTGGAAGAAAATCGCTCTAAAGAAGTTCTTAAGGTTAGCGAGGTCTTCAAAATAAAAAAACGCCCAGCCGATAACCACTACAAGCAGAGTGTAAATGTGTTTGATGACGGAGCTTGTCCTTGAAAGTCGCTTGCCGATATAAATCTTTTCAAGCATAAGGAAAAAGAAGTAGTAAAGCCCCCAAAGTATGTAGTTGTAGCTTGCACCGTGCCAAAAGCCCGTAAGCACCCAAACAATAAGCATATTAAACGCCCAATGCTTTCTGTTGCCGCCGAGCGGAATGTAGACGTAATCCCTGAAAAACGAGCTTAATGTAATGTGCCAGCGTCTCCAAAAATCATTTACGGAGTCGGCGCAGTAAGGATAGCGGAAGTTTTCGGGAAAATCAAAACCGAAAATCTTACCCAAGCCTATTGCCATATCCGAATATGCGGAAAAGTCAAAATAAATCTGAAGAGTAAATGCGATTATACCAATCCAAGCACCTGCAAAGCTGACGCCGTTCATATCGCCGCCGATAAGCTTTGTTGACAGCTCGCCTGCATAGTTTGCGATAATCGTCTTTTTAATAAGACCTATGCAAAAGCGCAAAATGCCGTCAGATGCTCCCTTTAAGGTAACAGTTCTTGAAGAAAGTTGCCTTTCGACATCGCTGTAACGAACAATCGGTCCTGCAATAAGCTGCGGAAACATTGAAACATACAGAAGCAGCTTAAAAAATGAATTTTGGACCCCTACCTTGCCCCTGTAAACGTCAACGACATATGTAAGAGCCTGAAATGTATAGAAAGAAATTCCGATAGGAAGCGCAAGCCCAAGCGATTTAATATTGAGTGAAAACGCCGAATTAAGACTCTGCGCAAAGAAGTCCGAATACTTGAAAAGTGCAAGACTTGAAAGCGTAATTGTCACGCTCAAAAACAGGAAAAGCTTTGAAAGCACCTTCCCCCTGTATCTGTCAACCAAAAGTCCGCCGATATAGTCTACAAGCACGGTAGCAATCATCAAAAGTACATATTTCGGCTCGCCGTATGCATAAAATGCCAATGAGAAAACCAAAAGTACGGCGTTGCGGATTTTTATATTCTTCGTCAAAAAATAAAAGACAAGACACAGAGGCAGGAAAATATATAAAAATACCAAGCTTGAAAAAACCAAGAATTTGCCTCCGATAAACGTTATAGTTAAAAAATGTCTATTGTGCATGTATATTAACAACCGTTTTAACACACTTAAATTTAATTTTCCGCAGAATTGCATTGCGGAAAGCATTTGTGGTAGCATTATACCACATTTTTTATAGAAATAATAGTGTTTTTAGAATATTTTTCATTAAATTTTGCACAAATTTATACCGCTTTTTCCATTTCTTTTTTCAATCTTGCTATAATTCGCTTTTCGAGGCGAGAAATATAGCTTTGAGATATGCCGAGAATGTCCGCAACCTCCTTTTGCGTATGCTCCGTTTCCCCTCCCAAACCGAAACGCATATTCATAATAAGCCGTTCCCTCGACGACAGAGAATTGACCGTTTCCAAAAGCACCTTTTTCTCGTCCTCACATTCAAGCCCTCGGTTTATCTCATCGGGCTCACTGCCCAAAACGTCGGACAAAAGCAGCTCGTTTCCGTCCCAATCGATATTCAGCGGCTCATCTATTGAAATATCTGTTCTGTGCAGATTTATTTTTCGAAGATACATTAAAATTTCATTTTCAATACACCTTGAAGCGTAGGTTGCAAGCTTAATGTTTTTCTCGGGCTTAAAGGTGTTCACGGCTTTAATAAGACCTATTGTTCCGATTGAAACCAAGTCATCCGTCCCCACGCCCGAATTGTCAAATTTCTTAGCAATATAAACGACAAGCCTTAAATTGTGCACAATCAGCGGTTCTCTTGCGCTCTCATCTCCGTCTGAAATGCGTTTGAGATACTCCTCCTCGCATTCCTTTGTAAGCGGCTCGGGTAAATTTTCTCCGCCGCCGACAAAGTTTATGTCGGTCTCGAAAAACAGCTCTTTAATTTTGCTGAAAAGTGACCGTATGTACTCTTTTATCATTACTGCTCATCCTTTCAAAAAAGTCATTATTGAGTATTGCCGAATATTCGCCGTTTGTAAATTCTGTTTTGCTTTGAGCGACAAGCACCTTTTTTGCAACGTAAGTTTTTCCGTCAGCCTCTACGCTCACTCCGTCAACCGACAAAGCCCTTAAAAAGCCCTTTTCCCCGACTGTGTTGTATGCCACAAGTCTTATTTTATTTTCAGCGCCCAGCATATCTATTGCGTTATTGCCACGAAAGCAATCCTCGGGAGAAAATCCCACAAGCGAATTAAAAACGCTGCTGTCGGCTATGATAACGGGCTTCCCGGAAAAGCCGTCCTTTAGAGTGTTTCCCGTGTCTAAAAGAGCGTTTACGGTAACACTTCGCCCGGAATTGAAAAACGTCACGCTGAAAATCGACTCGGGAGGTGCGCTGCGCTTTACAAGCCTTAAAATAACGGTAATCACAGCATAGCAAATAACCGTCGAAGCCGTCAGCACCTTTATATCGATATTGAAATAAACCACGCTGTTATTAAAGACCATTCCGCTTGGCTTAAACGCAAGCCAAATACCGAGCATTATACCTGCAAAAGCAAAATTCACGGCAAAGAAGACTCCGACCTCTCTTAAAAACACCTTCAGGCTTTTCGGCGAAAAGGCGATAACCGTAAGCACGGCGGATACGGCAAGATTTATAAAAACGGTCAGCGCCTCGGGAAGCTCGGGCAGGAAAATTATCAATGAATATAAACTGCCGAGAGCAGATGCCGAGAACAGTCTTATACGCTTTATGTCACAATGAAGAATTTTTGCGCTTGCCAAAAGCAGAAAATAATTTACGAATATGTTTACGGCAAGCAATATGTCAACGTAGACGGTCAAGGTTATCACCACACAAAAAAATGAGCCTAAAGCCAATTATATAGGCTTTAAGCTCAATAATTTGTCATATCATGTTGTCATTTTTGCTTTCGCAGATAATCCTCAAGGATAAGCACCGCAGAAACCGCATCAACCACAGCCTTACGCTTTTTCCCTCTTGTGTCGGTTGCGTTTAATATGTTGTGTGCGGAAACCGTCGTCAGACGTTCGTCCTGAAAATCAACACTCAAGCCCGTCTTTTCCGAAAGCAGCTTTGCAAATTCCTTGCAAGCTTCGGCACGAAAGCCCTCGCTTCCGTCCATATTTTTCGGAAGTCCCAAGACGATTTTCTCCGCCTTTTTTTCAAGGCATATTTTCTTGATTTCCTCCGAGAGAAGCTCGGAGTCTTTTTGCTTTATAACGGTCACGGGAGAAGCGAGCATTTGGAGCTTATCACAAACCGCAACACCTGTTCTCACATCACCGTAATCAACGGAAATTATTACCATATATTCTCCTATTCAGCAGGCGGAAGATTTTCGGGCGCAGCAGTTGCAGGAGGAGTCTGTTCGGGATTGCCCTCATTTGTACCGGGTGTTTCGGGATTTTGCGGATTTTGTGTTGTTACTGTTTCGCCCTCACCCACAGGTTCTTGAACGCTTGGCGCAGCACAGGTTGTACAGTGACCCGGAAGATTGCTCTTTGTGTACCAGCCCGTCGCCGTGCTCTGACAACCGTCACTTGCAAGAAAGCCCGACTGCGTACAATAAGTTTCACTTACCAAAAGATTGGTATGGACATCAAACGGCTTTGCCGTAAGTCCCTTGTGTATTCTTTTCATTACCTCGGCAAAGACCTTACCCGAGGGGCTTCCCGAAACATAAGCGGAAAGCTGCTTCGGCATATCGCAGCCGTACCATACAGCCGCAACATAATAAGGTGTTCCGCCGACAAACCAACGGTCCTTATCATCACTCGTCGTACCTGTTTTTGCGAATGTTTCAAAGCCCGATACACCGTAGTTTCGTGCCGTAGCCATATGTGCGGCATCTGTTACGACCGTCTGCAAAAGTTTGTTCATTACATCTGCGGTATCGGGAGAGATAATCTGCTCGCCCTCCGAGTCCTGATGCTGAAGATATATCTTTGTGCCGTTTGCATTCGTAACCTTATAATAGCAATACGGCTCGAAGTATTTGCCGCCGTTGCCGAATGCCGCAAATGCAGCCGCCATCTGTACTGTCGTAACGCCTTTACTTGTACCGCCGACTGCGAGAGAAGACATATTTTTATCGGTATCGTTCAAATAAGTAAGTTTAAATTTATCTTTTGCGTATTTATAGCTCTTTTCAATTCCCATCTGTTTGAGAAGTTGAGCGGGTACGGTATTGTACGATACGCAAAGTGCGTGTTGAACGGTAACATAAGAATCGGGAGAACCGGGATCATCGCCATAGTTTACAGGACCTGTTCTACCGTCGGGATAGTAGTGTGCGACACCGTAGTTCTGCACCTTTGTACTCCATGTTACATATTTTTCCTCAACCGCAGGAGAGTAAATTGAAATCGGCTTGATTGACGAACCGGGCTGTCTCGGCGTTGTGGCACGGTTAAGACCTCTGTTTTCTGTCTTTTCGCCGATACCGCCTACCATTCCTAAAATTCTGCCGCTGTAATCCATAATGGTCATAGCAGACTGAGCGTCCGGAACATTTTTGTTGTATGCAGGCATTGCTACCTTGTTGACGTAAACGTCCTCAAGCTGTGACTGAATACTTGTATCAACCGCCGAATAAATTCTGAGTCCGCCGTTGTAAATAAGCTTTGAAGCCTGTGATTTTTTATAGCCGCACTGCGACACAAGGTCATTTATAACAGCCTGTATAACATAGTCAACATAGTAGCTCTGAATTTCAGTGTTAACAGGCGCCTTGTTTTCGGTTTTTGTATCGCCGTTGTCTTTTTTGACATAATTCTCACTGTTTGTGAAAACCATTTCATAAGCGACTGCCTCATCAAATTCCTCCTGAGAGATATATCCCTCCTTGAGCATATTTTTAAGGCAGGTAAGCTGTCTTTTTCTGTTTGTTTCGGGATGAAGCAAGGGGTCATTCGTCGATGGGTTTTGCGTAATAGCCGCTATCGACGCACACTCGGCAATATTAAGCTCGGACAAATCCTTTCCGAAATACTTTTCAGCCGTGGTTTTAACTCCGTAACAGCCGTGGCTCATATAAACCGTATTCATATACGCTTCAAGGATTGTAGATTTAGAAGCATGTTTTTCAAGGTTTAAGGCATTGAGGATTTCATAGAATTTACGGCTCACGGTCTTGCCGTTCTCACCCGTAAGGTTTTTGATAAGCTGTTGTGTAAGAGTAGAGCCTCCGCCTGCTTTACCGAAGGTAATGACAGCCTTAACGGTTCTTATCCAGTCAACGCCGTCGTGCTTTTCAAAACGCTTATCCTCAAGGGCGATATATGCCTTTTGAAGACTTTCGGGAATTTCGTCAATGCTCGTCCAAACACGGTTCTGCTCGCCGTGAAGCCTTGTGAGCTCAACCGCCTCAGCATTTGAATTGTAAGCGTAAACTATTGTCGTCTGCGCCTGATTTTCCTTGTAGTCGGCAATGTCGATTTTAGCCTCGCCGTTGACATAAGAGGTCATAAAAATCAGCAGATATGTGCAAACTATTACAAGAGAAACAAGTGCGGTAAAAGCCAAAGCCAACAAAGCGGTAATTGCCTTCTTAGCCTTAGGATTGAGCTGTTTCTTCTGTTTTTTCGGTTTTGTACGCACATTTTTTGCCATATGTAGTTCCTCCGTACGCTATAATTCACCATAAAAAGTATTGTAACATAATTTTGCGATTATTTCATCTGTTTTATAAAAAAATATAAAATTTTGAATAAGTGTTTAATTTAAGAGCCTTTTGCCGAAAATAACTCAAAGGAGTGATTTTGTGCAAAGGATATTTATTAAGGGCATAGTCGTCGCCTCCGTTTTGCTTTTGACGGTGTTTGCCGTCACCGCATTTTCTCTCGGCGCAAAATACGAAAAAGCGACACCGCCGCCCGAAACTACAAGCCCCTCGCCGCTTTATACGCTGTCGCAATATGACGGAAAATTAGCCCTTTTCAAGCGTGGATATTCAATGCCCGTTGAAATATACGAGGTTTATCTTTCTTCGCTTCCGCAAAATGAGCAAATTAAAATCAAATCAGGTATAAGTGCTCAAACAGACGAAGAAATATTGAAAATCATAGAAGATTACACAAGCTGAACGGATATTTCAGCCGTTTTGACGTCCTCGGGAATTGCAATTTCAAGCGTTCCATTTTCTCTGATTACAACCTCGGCTTCTTCTCCGTTTAGAGTTACTTTGTAATCGTAATTATCGTTCATTACAACGATTACCGTTGACCTTTGGGCATTGTAATGGCTGACGGTTGCATTAAAGCTTGTAAATTCCTCGGAAAAATCGCTGTTCTCACAGAAAACATCAAAGCCGAAGCTGAATGTACCCGGATTATAATAGGCGTTTGCCCAGATATTCACAGGTGCGGAAAGTCCGCCGAAATTGTGAAACCAACCGCCTCTGCCCGTTGTTATGGACATCATTTCAAAGGTGTAATAAGAATATTCAACCTCTTTTTTCCAAGCGTCGAGAGCTGTTTTTGCGATTTTATATGCAAAGTCGCTTTCGCCGAGGTCAAGCATTGTTTTCCAAACAAACCATTGGTGCGAAAACCATACATTGCCGTTCCAATAGCCGTTTGTAGCATAATAGCCTGCTTTCATATTAACTGCGGAAATGCCGACCTTGCTCATCATTTCCTCCTCACTTTTAATATGAGAAAGAATTTTTTTCGTCTGATTTTCGTCTGTAACACCTGCGATAAGCGGATAAATACCGTCCATTGTCTTGTTCATATTTTCTCCGCTTTGGCTTCTCAACTGCTCTTTAGGCTCGCCGTTTTCGTTGTGAACGACATATGAGAAATAGCCTGCGTCCTCGTCCCACGAATAGGTCCGCAAGCCGTCGGACACACGTTTAATATCCGCCTTGTACTGCTCTGAATCCTCTGTTTTACCGAGATGTTCGGCAATTACAGAAAGGATTTTCGCACATCTTATTACCTGCGACGAGGATATGCACGGAGCTGTCAAAAGCTGAAGCTTTCTTCTGTATGTTTCAACCTGCGGCGGCAAATCGTCCATACCCGAGCAGTTGTAGAAATACTCAAAGGTAGTTGTCATACCGCTTTTGAATTTTGCGGTTGTCGAGCCGTCTGCCCTGCCGCAAAGGAATTCATAAAATCTCTTTACACGGTCATAGTAGCCATAAAGCTTTGTCTTGTCGTTGGTGCGGGAAAGCATATCGTAATATTGATAAATATGCACGGGAACAGGAGAGCCATGAAGCAAAAAGGCATAGTCCTTATTGTCCTCCTCGCTCAAATAGAGGTCGAGAATATACTCTGCAATTTTCGGATTATACATATTCATTTCAAGTCCGATAAAACCCGAATCCCAAGTATAGAATGAGTCCCAACGCTTACCGGGGGTGTGATGCACCACATAATCGCCGTGATGGTAAAGCGGATAAACCGTATTTTGGAACATAGCGGCACGCAAAAGCTCATTTGAAAACTCATATTTTTTTCCTGCCTCATTGAGCCTTATTTTTTCAGCCGAATTTTTGGCGGAAAGATATATTTTTTCGTATTCCTCGGTTGTTTTGTATTCGGTTTCGCAATCGGAAATGACAGCGTACTCAATATGGCTTGTGTGTGACGGTACATAGAGAGTATGTACAAGCGTATTTTGATAATAGCCCTCGTCGGAATGCTTCCACGAAAACTCGCCCGAAAAGGTCTCCATCATATTGTCGAAGCTCGGATCGGGCTGCGAAATTCTCGGCGTCGGAACATCCTCAAGACAGCCTGTCGGAATTTCACGAAGTCTTGTTTGAGCATTAAACGTTCTCAAAACAAAGGTATCGGATATATCCTGATATTTCATTTTGACGGTTTTTCCGTTTTCGTTTTCCTCACACGTTACCGTCGGCATAAAGTTATTCTTTTCAATTGCGGTTGTGATTTTTTCACTGTCTTCCGCTTCGGTTATTGCAAAAAAGTCAAATTCGATACCGCCCGTTCCCTCGGAAATGAGCTTTAATGTGAATTTTTCTCCGTTTAACGCACCAAGCGGAATTTCAGCAAGCTGCAAATCGTCACAAGCCTTGAAGCTAAAGGAATTGCCGTTTATTGTAAAGTTAGAAACCTTTACAGATGTTGTGCGGTATCTGACTGTTAAAACAGCATTGTCATAGTTATTTTTAAGATCAAAATTATAGATAATTGTATCATTTTTTTCTTCGCCGAGCTTTGAGTATTTCGGAAGAATATACCTGTTGTTATCTCTGTCGCCCAAACCCTTATGAAGATAAAATCGGTCGTCGAAGAACTCGCCCTTGTGCATAGCGTCCATAGTTTCCTTGTCCCACGGACGGGGGGTGTTGTATTCATAAGCTTCATAATCGAGCGCCTTTTTGAAATCGCACTTTTCGGGCAAGGTGAGAGTAACCCTGTTGACAGTCGGGAACTGAACAGAAGAAAAGAAGTTAACAAGACAATTCTGCATCATATCCGAATTGTTGAAAATTTCCGTTCTGACAAGCGTTGAGTGGTCGTCAAGCCTTGTAAACGAAACATCGGAATAGATAACGTCCTTCCATTCAATGTCCTGCCTGTAAGAATAGTAGGAATAGTCGCTCTTACACTCCCACGGATGAACTCCGACGGGGATTGTAACATTTGGGACTTTAGCGTCCGTGTTTGAAACGCACGGAAGCACCACGAGGTCAAACCTTACGCCGCTTTCGCTTTTGTGATCGACTATTTTTGAAATTCCGAAATACTTTTTTGAATAAGGGCCCCATTTGGGCATAACATTTATCATATCTTTTACCTCTCATCGCCGAGAACTGCCTCGGCAACCTTAATTCCGTCAACACCTGCCGACACTATACCGCCTGCATAGCCTGCTCCCTCTCCGCAAGGGTACAAGCCTCTTATTTTTGTCTGCATAAATTCATCACGAACAATGCGAACAGGCGCAGAACTTCTCGTTTCGGGTCCTGTCAACAATGCATCGTCACACGCAAAGCCCGAAAGCATTTTATCCATCTTAACAAGGGCGTCGCACATTGTATTTGTAACCTTTTCGGGAAGCAAATCCCTTAAATTCGTATATTTTACACCTGTCGGGAAGGACGGCTTTACATTTTTGCAACCTGTCGAAGCCATATTATTCAAGAAATCCTTTACAAGCTGCGACGGTGCGGAATAATCTCCGCCGCCCATCAAGAAGGCTTTTTTCTCGATTTCACGCTGCATATACATTCCTGCAAGCGGATGATCCGAATTGAAATCCTCGGGAGAAATTCCGACAAGCACGGCACAGTTTGAGTTTTCCTTATCTCTTGCGTACTCGCTCATACCGTTTGTGACAACTGTGTTTTCCTCACTTGAAGCACACACAACCGTACCGCCCGGGCACATACAAAAGGTGTACGCTCCTCTGCCCCCTTGCGGATGACAGGCAAGCTTATAGCTTGCTGCACCGAGTCTCGGGTGATTTGCAAACTTGCCGTACTGTGATTCGTTTATCATTTCTCGTTTATGCTCAATTCTTGCACCGACAGAAAACGGCTTTTGAAGCATCGGCACACCTTTGTTGTAGAGCATTTCAACGGTATCTCTTGCAGAATGACCGATAGCCAAAATAACGGTATCGGTTTCAAAATCATAAGTTTTTCCGTTTTTCTCGGTAAGCGTAACGCCCTGAACAGAGCCGTTGTATATAATTATATCGGTAAGCTTTGTTTCAAATCTGAACTCGCCGCCGAGTGAAATAACCTTTTCTCTCAAGGACTTTACAACGCCCTTTAGCTTGTCCGTTCCGATATGCGGCAAAGCGGAAATCATTATTTCTTCCGGTGCGCCGTTACGGCAGAACTCGCAAAAGACCTCTCTAACTCTGCTGTCCTTAATTCCCGTTGTAAGCTTTCCGTCGGAAAAAGTACCTGCTCCGCCCTCGCCGAACTGAATATTAGAATCGGTATCAAGCACTCTGTCATTCCAAAAGGTGTAAACGCTTTTCGTTCTCTCGTCAACTTTTTGACCACGCTCGACTATCAACGGTTTTAAGCCTGCCCTTGCAAGCATAAGCGAAGCGAACATTCCGGCAGGTCCGAAGCCGACAACAACAGGTCGAAGCTGTGAAGTTCTTTTGTTTTCGGGTAAGGTATAAACGTATTTTTCTACCTTTTGAACTCTCGGTGCAGAGTTTCGCATAAGCAACGCTTCTTCGTCGTCAACGGTAATATCAACGGAAAAAATGAATTTTATATCGTTCTTTTTTCGTGAATCTACACTCTTTTTGTATATTTCAAGCGTTTTGATGTCGCCGCTTTTAATTTTCAAAAGTCTTGCAACTTCTTTTTTCAAATCGTTCTGCTCGTCCTCATAGTCAAGCGGAAGCTTAATTTCATTTATTCTTAACAACGGTATTCTCCTTTAATATTGCCTCTGCGCAAAGCCGTCCCGAGCTCCACGCCCATTGAAGATTATGGCCGCCGCACAAGCCGTAAATATTCACAGCTTCGCCCGTAACATACAAACCTTTTACATTTTTACATTCAAGCGTATGCGGATTTATTTCGCTTTTCGGCACTCCGCCCGAGGTTACCTGAGCGAACTCAAAGCCACGAGCTCCAACCGCCTTTAATTGAAGCTTTTTAACCTTGCTTGAAAAGGCTTTGATTTTGCCGTCGGGAATTGCTTTAAGAAATTGTGCACTTTTTATATTGGCAAGAAGCAAAACATAGCTTCCGAGCGCTTTCGGTAAAATACCGACAACCAATTCCTCGGCGGTTTTGTCGGTATATTTTTTCTTTTGTGAGAGCAAAAACTTCGCAAGCTCATTTTCGTTTATATCAGGTAAAAGGTCAAGGGAAAGAGTCATATTTTTACCCTTGTTTTCTGCAACGATTCCTGAAAGCTGCATAATCGGAATACCCGATACGCCGTAATCATTGAATTGAACTTCGCCTTTTTCTTTATATCTGCTCTCGCCGTCAACAAAAAGCTCTGCCGTACAGATATTGCGGACGCCCTTTACCGATTTCGGGAAGCCGTCGATTATAACGCCTGTCAAAGCAGGAACGGGCGGTACGATTTTCACACCTAAACTTTTGAGAAGTTTAAACGAACCGCCGTCCGTGCCCTGAGCCTTTGCGGCACTTCCTCCCGAAGCTATAACGAGCTTATCCGCCTTGTAGCTTCCGTTTAACAAAAAGCAGTTTTGAGTACGCTTAATTTCTGTTATTTCGGTATCGGTCAGCACTTTAATTCCTATACTTTTGACCTCACACAACAAAGCGTTTACCACAGCCGAAGCCTGTCCCGATACGGGATAAACCCTGCCCTGCGCCTCCGTCCTTGTCAAAAGACCTAAGGAGTTGAAAAACTCAATGTTGCTCTTAGGCGGATATTTTGAAAAAGCGCCTGCCAAAATTTCCGTATCGCCTCTGAAAAATTCCGCAGACGAGCCGATATTTGTAAGGTTACATCTTCCGTTTCCCGTTACGAGAATTTTTTTGAGTATCCTCGGCATCTTTTCGTAGACTGTAACGCCGATGTTTCTATTCTGTTGTTTTAATGCAACGGCACAGACAATACCCGACGCACCGCCGCCGATAACAGCAACTTCCATAATGCACCCTTTTATCGAAACATAATTTTACATTTTATTGTATCACACTTATATAACACAATGCAAATAATTGTTTGAGTAAATTGACAAATTTTATTAGGTAGGGTAAAATTAGAGGGTAATTAAATATTTAATTGGAGAACATTATGGAATTTGACGCTTTTGACGCAGGAATTGAATTGGGCGGACTTCGTAACCGTGAGGAAATACGTCTGCTTATCTGTTATCTGCTTAAAACAATAGACAAGCCGCTTGAAAAAAGCCAGCTCAACGACGCTGTGCTTGAAAACGGACTTGCAAACTACTTTGAAATAAATCAGGCTTTAACGGAATTGCTCTCAAACGCAAGCATTGACACCGTTATTGAAAATGACGAGGAATGCTTTGTCATTCTTCCGAGAGGCAGAGAAATTGCGGAAAGCCTTGAAACAACCTTGCCGATTACCGTCAGAGAGCGTGCGGTGAACTCGGCTATTAAGCTTATGACCTTTAAGAGAGTTGAAAAGGAAAACAAGGTTGACATAATCAAGCTCGACAACGGCGGATATAATGTTGTTTTTTCGTTAATGAGCGGTAATGACGAGCTTATGCGTCTTACTCTTTTTGCAGGAGACAGCCTGCAGGCACAGACGATTAAAGACAATTATCTTAAAGACCCTGTTAAACTCTATTCAAGCATTATAACGGCTCTTACGGTTTAATTAAAACTTAATACGGACTTGCAAATTTCACACCTTTTACTCATATGATTTTGAGAAAGGGTGTGATTTTTTTGTTGGCTTTATTGTTCCAATCGATTTTCGCAAATATGTTCTACCTTATGCTTCACATTCAAAATCAAGGCTCATTTCCGAAGCCCTTGACCGCAAAGCAGGAGCGTGAGGCACTCGAACGCTTACAAAACGGAGACGAAACGGCAAGAGATGAGCTTGTAGAGCACAATTTGCGACTTGTGGTGCATATTATCAAGAAATATTATTCCAATTATTCCGATCAAGACGATTTAATATCCGTCGGCACAATCGGTCTTATCAAGGCAGTAAACAGCTTTAAGCCCGATAAAGGCACACGGCTTGCGACCTATGCTGCAAGATGCGTTGAAAATGAAATATTGATGTATTTCAGAAATCAAAAGAAAACCTCGCAGGATATTTCAATGAGCGAGCCTATCGACACCGACCCCGAGGGTAATCCGCTGACGCTTTCGGAGACTATTTACACCGATGACACGGTTTGCGACGACATTTACCAAAAAATGAAAATTGAAAAGCTTCGCAAGTATATTTCCGAAATGCCCGACGACAGAGAAAAGGCGATTTTGATAAAGCATTACGGGCTGAACGGCTGTTTCCCGAAAACGCAAAAAGAAATCGCAAAGGAGCTTAAAATTTCACGCTCCTATGTTTCGAGAATTGAGAAAAAAGTTTTGGAGGATATTAGAAATTATTTTGACGAAGATGACCATGTGTGATAGAATTAGACATTATAAAGTGATACGGAGAAAATGATGATTGAGGAAATTTTGAAAAATCAATCCGCTTGGGAATATCTCAAAAGCACGGATTTGCCGATAATTCTCTACGGCACGGGCAACGGTGCGGACAGAGTGATTGACGAATATGAAAGGCTCGGAATTAAGCTGTCGGGCGTTATGGCTTCGGACGGCTTTGTCAGGGACAGATACTTCAGAGGCTTTAAGGTCAAGAGCGTTTCGGATTTTGAAAATGAATTTTCGGACTTCGTAATCACCGTCGGCTTCGCTTCGCAAAGGGAAGAGGTCATTGAAAATATACTGAATCTCTCAAAGAGACATAAATTGCTTGTTCCCTGTGTTCCGGCTTTCGGCGAAGCTTTTTTGAACAGAGAATTTATCGTTTCGCATAAGTCGGAGCTTGAAAGGGTTTATTCGGTGCTTGCGGATGAAAAATCAAAGCTTGTTTTCTCGGATTTTCTCAATTTCAGCTTGACGGGAGAGCTGTCATATCTTTTCGCAAATGAAACGGATAAGGACGAGGCGTTTTACAATATTCTCAAATTGGGAGAAAACGAAAGCTACCTTGATCTCGGCGCATACAAGGGCGATACCGTTGATGAATTTCTACATTACACGGGCGGTAAATATTCGTCCGTAAAGGCAGTTGAGCCTGATAAAAAGAGCTTTAGGAAGCTAAAAGAGCATTTTCCCGACAAGGAAAATTTTTATTTCGTAAACTGCGGAATACTTGACGAAAACAAGACGGTTTATTTTAACGGAAAAAGCGGACGAAGAAATGCAATTTCCGACTCGGGCGACGAAACACAAGTCAGAACAGTTGATTTCCTCTGCGAGGATTTCCCCGTCACATATTTAAAAGCCGATATTGAGGGCTGTGAAAATGAAATGCTGCACTGCTGTGAAAAGACATTTACGCAGTTAAAACCTAAACTCAATATAGCCGCCTATCACAAAAGCGAGGACATATACTCAATACCGCTTAAAATACTCGAATTAAACCCCGATTACAAAATATATCTGCGACACCACAGATACATTCCCTGCTGGGATCTGAATTATTACTGCATATAAAAAAGAACTGTAAATCAAGAGATTTACAGTTCTTTTTTTATTTATTGTCGGAATTTTCCTCGTCAAACCACATTGAAAATTTACATCCGCAATAGTTTTGCCTGTAAAGGTCAAACTGTTTTGAAAGCTCGGTTGAACGCTTGTAACCCTCTTTTTTCTTGAAATCGGACAAGAGATATTTTACACCGTATTCATCTTGCAATTTCATTCCGATATTGTTAATGACCTCGGCGTTCTTATGAGGGCTTACGGTAAGCGTTGTGCAAAAATAATCTGCGCCGATTTCCTTTGCTCTCCTTGCGGTCTCACTAAGTCTTAAAACAAAGCACCTTGCGCATCTTGCTCCGCCCTCTTTTTCATTTTCCAAGCCTTTGACAAAATCGAAGAACTCAGCTTGGTCATATTTTGCCGATACCTGCTCTATCCCCTCTCCGAAGCCGTCGGAAAGCAATTTATCAAACTGTTCAAGGCGTTTTTGATATTCCGCTTCGGGATATATGTTTGGGTTATAAAAATAGAGCTTAACCGCAAAATGCTCCCGAAGCCTTTCGATAACGGCACTTGAACACGGCGCACAACAGCACTGAAGCAAAAGTACAGGCTTTTTACCCGTGCCCTCAATTTTTTCAAATTCATTTTCCATTAAGGCTTGATAATTAGTTTTCACTTGAAATTGCTTCTTTCGGTAAATATTAAACAACGGAATATGCCGAAAGCTTCGACACATTCCGTTATGTGTTATCAGTTAGCTCTGATACAGCTCATAGGCTCAACGGTAATTGAGTTTACCGTAACCGCTTCGGAATTGTAATTGAAATAGATAACAATGCTGTTGTTGTATTCCGTGCAGTAAACTCCGTTTTGGATTTGATAGTGGTTCGTAATTCTTGCCGAACGGAGATTGCCTATTGTGTTATCGGCGAGCATGTAGTTATCTGCCGCCTGAGTTATCTGCGACTCATAGTTGTACTTTGCGTCAAATTCCTCATTATCGGTCTTTACGTAAGTCCATTCATAAGACGGCATTGCACCGTACTCGATTGATTTGAGAAACGCTTGCTTTGAATTTTCACTCAAATTCATCGGCTCATTAGAGTAATCAACTATTCCGTGAAGCACGATTTGCGCAAACGGAATTGCTCTGTAAACCGCACCGTCCTCCTCGTAGGCTGTCTTGGTCGGAAGATTTACAACGGCGTTTGCATTGGAAAGCATACAGAAATTTCCGTTTTCAATCATCATTTGATGGTTATTTCCAAGCACGGAAAGCTGCGAGGTAATTATATTAACCGCATTGCTTCTCGTATGCTTCTCTCCCGAATAATCGGAATAAAGACTGCTTCCGACATCGTTTATGCAGTAGCCGTCAACCGGATAATTCTTGTTGTTTTTTATAAAGGAGAGCACGCCGTCCTCAAGCTTTGAAAGATTGAGCGCATAGCTTGTCCTGTTTTCCTTTCCCGCAACGGAGGAATAGATGTTATTATAATCTGTTTTAAGCTTTTCGCCCGTTATATCGTAAGCAGCCAATGACGAAGAGCCCTTTTTGTTATAATTTACAAGGCTTAAATCGGTAAACATTGTAAACTTCTGCGTTTTTACATACTGCTCAAGTGCCGCAAAGTCCTTTTTGCTGCCGAGCACCTTAATCGGAGATGCCGAAGATATTTCATCCTGATTATCCGCACCGTCAAGCATACCCTTATATCTCAAGGTGATACTGTTTACACCCTTTGCCTTCAGCTGTCCGAGAAGGTCAAGCGTTTGCTCGTAGTCGGACAAGGTCTTATAGGAATGTGCGGAATTCTTAGCTATCGCACCCTGTACGGTCAGCATAAGCGGAATGTGGTCTGTGCTTTCAACAACCTTTGACGGGATGACAGACTCTCTTATAAGCACCTCTCTGCAAGCAGAAGCAAGTCCCGAATAAACAGCGTTTTTGCCCGACAAAAATCTGTAACAGATATTTATTTCACCCGTATAAGTCTCGCCGACATATCTTGTGGTCTTTTTGCCTGTTGAATTTGTGATATAGGAAACATCGGTTATTCTAAAGCTTGCGCCGACACGGTTGTATGTGCCGCCCTCGTTATAAACCTTTCTGTGTGAAGTAATATCGGCTACCGTATCTCCGCCCAAAACTATACCGAGGAAAGCGTTTTGCGAGGACTTCATACCGAATACGGGCATAATGGCGTCCGCAGAAATTTCATCTGTCGAAGCCTGCTTCAATGCCTTATCCTTGCCGTAAACAGAATACGTTCTTGACTCATAAGAGTCCGTCGCACCGCTACCTGTCATAATAAGCGCACCGCTTGCGTCGGGAACGAAGATATAGTCGTCGCTCTCTGCAACGGTTGACGCACCGAAATAGTTGAGAAGCTCAAGCTTTTCAATAACATAGCCCTTGCTTACGGTTATGTCGCCGCTGTTGATTTTAGCGTAAAATGCGCCGTCCGCAAGCGAGAAGGTAACGCTGACGGAAGCATAGATTTCTCCGTTTCCAACCTCGTTATAGGCTTTAAGTGCATTCTCGGCGGTTAAAGCCATATTATAAGTTACTTGAATACCGTTGTTTACAGGCTTAAAAGAAGCCGAGGAAAACGCAACCGAGTTATCCTGCGAATTGAGCTTATACTTTCCGCCCTCCGAGGAGAGAGTCATTTCAAGTACCGCCGCAGGTGTGGTTTCGTCGCCGTCGGAAGCCACGGGAAGCGCATACCATGTTTTGTTTGTGCTTGTATCCTTAATTGCAACGTTGTAGGTTGTTCTGTCAAAATAGAGTTCAAGCAAGCCTGACTTTGCAACATAAATCAAGGAATTTGTATTTGTAATGTGATTATTGCGTGAAGAATATGCCGCTTCGTTGATTTCGGAATTGGCAGACACCGAAGTTTTGACCTTCGTGGAGCAGGATGACAACGACAGCACCGCAATCACAATTGCCAAAACAGTTGCAAATATCTTTTTTATAAAGTGATTTTTTTCAAAATTCATATGCTACACCTCACAAACTCGACACAGGTCGATTTATATATAATAACATACTTTTTTGAAAATTTCCACTACTAAATCTATCCTGTCATTTTTCTACGCATTTCCTGAAGCAATAAACGCTCTCTGCGTGACACCTGAACCTGTGAAAGTCCTAATTTTTCCGCCGTGACGGTCTGCGTTAAACCCTTGTAATATCGCAGTTCTATAAGCCGTCTGTCGCTTTCGGGCATTTCCCCGATTATCTCTCGCAGAGCTATTGAATTGTGTATCTGCTCTTCGCCGAAGTCAACGGGAATATCGATTTGCCGTTCCCCCTCCTCGTCGGTTGCGGTAAGCGATGCAGGCGGTACGGCGATATTCAAAAGTTCAACTGTCTCAAACTCGTTTATTCCGAGTTTCTCGGACAATTCCGAAACTGTCGGCTCTCTGCCGAGCGACACGGAAAGCTCATCACGAAGCCTCACAGCCTCTCTTGATTTTTCCTTTAATGAACGGCTGACTTTAACTGCACCGCCATCCCTGAAAAGACGCTTAATTTCGCCTAAAATAGCAGGCACGGCATAGGTTGAAAAACGGTAGCCGAGCGTTTCGTCAAAGCCGTCTGCCGCCTTGACAAGCCCAAGACATCCTGCCGAGTACAAATCGTCATATTCGATACCCCTGTTTCTGAATTTGTTTGCGCAGGAATGAACAAGCCCTAAATTATTGCTTATCAGCTCATCACGAGTCATTACAAAGCGTTTCTGCCTTTAATTTTTTTGATAATCGTCACAGTCGTACCCACATTTACCCTTGAACGAACCTTGATTTTATCCGAAAAGTTTTCCATTACGGTAAAGCCGAGCCCTGCCCTATCCCCGCCGAGCGAGGTGTACAGCGGCTGCATAGCCTGTTCAATATTTTCAATTCCGCACCCCTTGTCACGGATTTTTATTTCAACAACCGAGTTTTCAAAAATTCTGACGGTTATGTAAATCTTGCCGACCTTATTCTTGTAAGCGTGAACAATGCAGTTAGTTACCGCCTCGCTGACGCTTGTTTTTATGTCGTTTATTTCCTCTACCGTGGGATCAAGCTGTGCAGCAAATGACGACACCGCAAGACGTGCATATCCCTCGTTTACCGAACGGCTTTCAAGCTGAATTTTTACTTCGTTTAAGTATTTCATTTTACCGACTCCCTCGCTTTCTTTTTCAATACCGCTATTTTTTCAAGCCCTGCAAGCTGCATAACCCTGTATGCGTGCTCGGACAGATTGATGATATAAAATGAGCAGTTTTTACCCTCGATGAGTCTGTATCTGCCCATAACAAGTCCTATTCCCGAGCTATCCATAAAGGTTACCTCGCCGAAATCGAGTATCAGCTTATTCGGTTGACGAAAAGCCACACATTCATCAATTGCCTCTCTTATTTGCGGTGCGTTGTGATGGTCAATTTCTCCGCTTAAAAAGGCTGTGACCGACGTGCCGTTTATTTCTGTTTTAACGTTCATTTAATCATTCCTTTCAACGAAATATTACACCGAAGCCGTCAAAAAAATTGTCAAAAAAAAGAGTCTTATGAAGCAAAATCCTCATAAGACTCATAATTTTGTTTATATCAGAAAAGTCCGCCGCCTAATTCACCGAGCAAGTTCCTTTTGGTTGTCGGTGCGGTTGTAGGAGGAGTACCCCAAACCTGAACGTAGATTTCCTTGCCACGCTCATATTCCTTGCCTGCCTCAGGCGTTACCGTAATAACCTCGTTTGCCGTGTGCGAGCCATCATTATTCTTTTCAACCTTTTTGCATACGAAGCCTGCCTCGGTCAAAAGGTTGAACGCCTTGTTGTAATCCATACCCGAAACATCGATAAGCGTAACGTATTCGATACCCTTGCTGACGGTCAATTTAAGCTCGGAGCCTTGCTCTGTCTGAGTTCCCGCTTCAAGGTTTTGCCCGATTATAACGCCTGCTTCAGCGCTGTCTGAATACTGATAATCAACCGTAAACTTAAAGCGTGTTTTCTGAACCTCGTCATTGGAAATTCTCGAATAGCTCTGTCCGACAAAGTTCGGCACTTCAATCATCGGTGCAACGCCTTCTGTGGTAGGCTCTTTTGGATTGTTTTTGAAATGGTCATATGTCAGCCATCCGCCGAGAGCCAACACACCGATTCCCAAGCAAATTGCAAACGCAATAAGAGCCATTTTAATTTGCTCATGTTTCTGCTGTTCTTGACGTGCAAGCTTTTCAAGGCGCTTTCTTTCGGCAACCTCATCCTCTGTCGTTGTGGGAGCTTCAACCTCACGCTCTCTTACCTCGTGGATAGCGTTTGACGCCATAGTACTCGGTGAACCCGAAAGCTCTTCACGAAGCTCGTCTACTGTAGCTGTTCTGTCACCCGGTTCGATTGTAAGAGCGTGGTCAAGAGCCGATACAAGATATGCAGGTAAAGCCTCGGCGAACTTCGGCGGAATCATAAGTTTATCGTTGGTTATCCTCTCCGAAGCCTCTGCGGGTGTACTTCCGATAAGCGCCCTGTAAATTACAGCGGCAATACCGTAAACATCCGTCCAAGCGCCTGTATCATCAACATCGTGATACTGCTCGATTGCGGCATATCCGGGGAACATTTCCGGCTTAACTCTTGTTTTAAGACAACGTGCGGAGGAAATCATAAAGCCTGTAAGACGAAGCTTGCCGTCTCTTCCGAGAACAAGTGTATTCGGCGAAATGCCTCTGTGATAAATATCCATTGAATGAAGCGAAGCGACTGTTGTAAGCACAGGCATCATAAGAGTTTTAACTCTGTCCCAGCCGAGATAGCCCGTTCTGCTCTTCAAAAGAAAATCCCTTAAAGTAATCGTTTCAAGGTATTCGCTTACCGCATACGCCGTGTTGTTTTCCTCAATTATATCTATAACGGGGATAAGCGCCGATAAATTTCTGCTCATTGCAAGTTTTCTGTTAAGAGCGAGGAATTCACGTACGCTGTCATAAAAAACAAGTCTGCTGTCCTCGTTTACGATAACCTCTGTCTGTCCTTGCAGTCTTGTTATATTCTCAACAGGTAAAAACTCACGAACTGTTACGGTTTCCCTGCTCTCATTATCCCAAGCAATATATGTGACACCGTCGCCCGATGCGGAAATGACCTTACCGACAGTATATCTTCCGCCTATAACGGTCCTCAAAGGCAAATACGGCGCAGGAGCAACCGTATCGTTATGAAATCCGCAAAAGGGACATTGCTGAACATTTCCTATCTCCTTCATACAACCCATACATAAATTATCTGCTGTCATTTTTATCCTCCGTTAGTTCTTCGGTTGATTATTGCATAATTTGAAATTTTTATTTTGTGCCTGTCGAGCCAAAGCCGCCGGCACCTCTTGAAGTATCATCCAAGTCCGACACCTCTGTAAGTTCGGGAAGTTCAACAGGTTCTATAATCATCTGTGCAACTCTTTCAAACGGCTGAATTTCATAGGCTTCCGAAATCTGATTGATAACACCTACGCAAATTTCGCCTCTGTAATCGCTGTCGATAACACCTACGGAATTGAGAAGTCCTATTCCGTGCTTTATTGCAATGCCGCTTCTTGAATAGATAAACGCAGCATAGTGCGGATTGTCAAGTCCTATTGCGATACCCGTAGGAATGATTGCGGTTTCGCCTGCCTTCAAGGTCAACGGCTTATCGATACAAGCATATAAATCATAGCCTGCCGAGCCCTCGGTTGCCCTTGTGGGAAGCTTTGCGTTTTCTCTTACTTTTTTGATTTTAAGTTCTTTCATTATTCTACTCCTCTGTAAAAAAGTCCTCGGGTAAATTCGCCGTCGGGCGCAGAGTGCTTTTTATAATCGGATATAATCTCTGCCGCCTGTTTTTTCGTTTCAAGCGTGAAAAACATTATATCAAAATCCGTGTTTTTAATCTCCGACAATCTGTCGAGCATATATGTCGGTCTTGAATTTAAAAGCTGTGAAAAGCCGTTTTCACAAATCACAGGGAAAGAAATTCCCTTTCTGTCGGTCAAGGAGCTGCTCTTTTTACACTCAGCGCAGGTCTTTGCGTTTTTAACGGGGCAATTCCTCGTAAGCATAAGCGGAGTCCTGCCGTAAACGGCGCAGCCTCGCTTGACGTTTCCGCAAAGCTGTGAAATTTTCGCAACAGTCAATTCATATGACAAAACCGCTTCTTTAATTCCAAGCTTTTCCAAAACCTTTAATGACTGCGAGTTAAACACATTCAAAAACGGGCCGCCGATTATCTCAACTCCTGCCTCTTTCACCGCACAAACGGCATCAAGGGTGTTGCAAAGGGCATATTTAGCACCGCTTTTTCTGATTTTCTCAACTATCTTATCGTAATTCCCGAAAATTCCTCTCGGTACGCTCACACCTGCCGAATATTTTTCCAAAACGCTCCTATCGGTATCAAGCGGCAGGAACATTCTGTCGCAGGAAGCATTTTCGGGTATGCTTTCGGCATTGCTAAAGCAGAGATAGAGCCTTTTGCTCCCCCTCGCCCTGTCCTGCAAGCGAAAATCAAATTCGTTTAATTCTCTTTCGGAGACTTCGGTCAATTTTTCCGATAACTCAGCCAACACCTCACGTCTTAAAGCATTTATCGCCGAAACGGGTATACTTATGCCATCGGAAATATCCGTATGTATTTCTCCCGAATAAAAGACCGTACCGCCGCACTTTTCAAGCTGTGTTTTAACCGCTTCCTCTGTCAAGGGTCTGTTTATAGCCTTTTCGCAGACAATATCCGCCTGCGTAAAAGCGTTAATTCTGCCCGTCTTTGCGGCAAGCGTCGGTGCTTCGTTTTCATAAGCCGTGAACACAAAATCCACCTTATGTACGGGCATTTCTTTCTCGTATATTTTTTCGTATTTTTTAAGTAATTCCGTTGTCGCAGAGGTTACGTTTTCTTTTTCTCTTTTACCGAACATATTCCGTCCGAGAGAGGATATATAATAACCGTCCGTAAAGCCCGAGCGTGAAAACAGCGACTGCAATTCGTTCCGCCTTTGCTGTGTATATGCTCCGTCGAGGCTTTCCCTGCAAGCTATAACCGCCGCCGAAACGTATTCGGGACGTTTCATTCTTCCCTCGATTTTGAAAGAAGCTATACCCATATCGGCAAGCTCCGAAAGATATTCGACGAGCGACAGATCCTTTAAGCTCAAATCCGTACCCGTACCGCCGTCAATTTGAAACGGCAATCTGCAAGGCTGTGCGCAAAGTCCTCTGTTTCCGCTTCGTGAGCCGAGCATGGCAGACAAAAGGCATTGTCCCGACACGCTCATACAAAGTGCGCCGTGAACAAACACCTCAAGCTCTATCGGAGAATTATCGGCAATATATTTTATTTCCGATTTTGAGAGTTCTCTCGGCAAAACCGCCCTTGAAAAGCCTAAATCGGCAAGCGTTTTAATTCCCTCAAGCGTTCCTGTTGAAAGTTGGGTTGAAGCGTGCATTTCCATCTCGGGACAAATGCTTTTTACTATACTTGCAACACCTAAATCTTGGACTATGACGGCATCGACTCCGCTTTCACAAATCAGACGGACTGTGTTTTCAAGTTCTGAAAGCTCGCTGTCCGAAACAAGCGTGTTAAGCGTTATATGGCATTTAACCGAATGAAGATGGCAAAAATCAACCGCCTTTTTAAGTCCGTCGCCGTCGAAATTGTCGGCATTACGTCTTGCGTTAAAAATACCCGTGCCGAAATACACGGCGTTTGCACCGCTTCGCACCGCCGCAACAAGAGCGTCAAAGTTACCTGCCGGTGCAAGGATTTCAGCCGTCATTGTTCTTCGGAAAACAGATTTATCTGATTTGACTTTGCTTTCGCATCTGCTTTCATTCTGTCAATTTCTCTTTTATAGAAGTCTCTTTCGGACTGTGCTTTTGCGGTGTCCTCAAGATAATTTTTCATATCCGCACGAAGCTCCTCCGTTTTCTTTTCAGCCTTTTTGCAGTTGCAACCGTATTCGAGTGCTATAAGTACTGCAATCTGACTTGTTGAAATGAAAGGATTTTCCGTTCTTATCTCATTTATTTTGGAGTTAATCTCCTTTGCAAGCTCCATTGTAAGCTCAACGCTTTCATCCGTTCTGAGTGAGTAATCTACTCCTGCTATATTGATTTTAACGCTGTTCTTTTCCATAATCAAAGCACCTCTGTTCTATTCCTAAATTATGCCTAATCTTTATTATACATTAAAGTTTAAAAAACTGCAATAACATTATACTTTACAAGCCGTAACAAAGCACGGCAAAACTCAAAGTTACATTTAACCTCTGTAAAGTATTTAACCTTCCCTGCTCTTTTTCACCCGTTTTATAATAATACGGAGTCATAGCAAACAAATTTTTTATATCCTCTGTGCAGGCTATATCTGCGGTGTATTCAACCCTCTCGCTCTTTAAGAGCTTGAAGCCCTCTATTTCAAAGGATGACGGTTCATTTTTATAAGCCTTGTCATAAACTGCCTGCTTTAATTCAAGCAAATGATTTTCAAGCGGAATTACCATAAGCATACGGCCGTCGGGCTTTAATATTCTCAAAAATTCCTTTTCGCTGTGAGGAGAAAAAATTTCGGTTATCATATCGGCACAGCTGTCGGGTAACGGAATATCAAACGAGCTTGCAACGGCATATTCAACGGTTTTATTTCTCCTTGCCGCTACCGCAAGAGCATCTTTTGAAATGTCAAAGCCGCAAACCGTCCTGTCGGGCAATGCTTCGGCGATTTTTGAGGTATAATATCCCTCGCCGCAACCGCAATCGACTATTATATCGCCGGTAGCCGTAAATTCACGGCACATTTTAACAATCGCCTCACGCAACGGCTCATAATACCCTTTATCGAGGAAATCACGCCTTGCCGATACCATAAGTTTATTGTCGCCGTGATTTCCGCCGGTGCTTTTAAGCAAAAGATTTACATATCCGCTTTTCGCCATATCAAAGCAATGACCGTTTGAGCAGATAAGAGATTTTCCCGTTTTATTAAGTTCATTTTTGCAAACAGGGCATATAAACATATAATCACCGATAATATATTATTATAAATCGGCGGAAATTTCAACTGCTTATGCATTAGAAAAAATTATATCTTAATTTGCCCGAAAAATTTGCCATAAAAGGTGTGTTTTTGTGTTTACCTATAAACAAAAAATCCTGCCAAGCAAGGCTGAGTGTTAATAAGGCAGTTTTGCTTCAAAACAACATCTTTTTGCGCAATAATTCATTAACCCCCGCAGATATGTGTTAGCATTATCTGTGGGGGTTGTCTTTTCGTGTATCAAATATATTATTTTGAAGTGCGTTGCAGTTTCGTAGTTATAAAAATTCTTTTATGCTGAAGCCAAGAAATGATGCAAGGCTGTCGCCTTGCGAGGCTTTTTGGCAAAAGCATAAGGGATTTTTATGCGAGAAACCAATACTTCCTTATGAACACTCAGCCAAATGAGATTTTTTCATTATCACATAATTATTTCAAAGCTGTGTTCTTTTCAAGAAAATCAACAAGTTCTGTTTTCTTATTGTCGGACAAAAGTCTGTACTTTGCAAGAACGCTCTTTTCCTCTTTTGAAAGCGTGCTCACAAGCTTATTACCGCTTTTTTTCTTATACTGTACAGGAATATCCTCCATATTAAGAGGAGCAGTTGTGTCGATTTCAAGTATAAAATCAGAGCTTACGCCGAAGACATCTGCAATCCTTTTAAGAAGAACAACATCCGGTTTATTTCTTCCCGTTTCATAGGAAGCATAGGTTGAACGTTCAATTCCGATTGCATCCGCAAGCTCCTGCTGGGTAAACTTATTGGCTTTTCTGATTATCTTTAGTTGTTCACTCAACATATCAATCACCGTTTCTTTAATACTGTGCTTTAATTATAATTCCAAAGTCAATCAAAGTCAATCAAAATTGTGTTTGGATATAACAACAAAGGCGTCCTCTGTCAGAACGCCTTATTATTTGTTCAATTACTCTTAAATGCGCACTTTGCCTTTGCAACTATATTCCCTTTAACCTATTCCGAATCAATATATGGATTACCATATACTTTAACAAGGCTATTTGTATAATTTGTTTCTATACATTCTCCCAAAGTTGAAAGGAAGCCCCTTATAAAATCATCTCCGACATAAAATTCATCATTTTCTTTATAAAAAAACGGTTCACATTCTGTATAGCCGTTAAGGGCAAACAAGTTATAATAATCATTTACTTTCGCACTTGTCAGAGTAATAGTGTCAAGGTCAAGCTTATACTTAATGCCATTGCATTTAACTATTGCAATAGTGTCGTTTTTCCACTCAACTGTACCGCCCATTTCTTTAACTATCCTGACAAACGGAACAACAGAATATCCGTCCGGATGAATTTTAACAGTTATATCTTCACATTCTTTATTGTTTACAATAAGCTTGCCGTCTTTCCAATTTGAAAAATCAATATTATGATATTGCGTTATATCCCGTTTAGGATAAACAGGGGGTCTATTATTAACAGCGATAACTATTACAATTATCGAAATTATCAAAACAACTGACATTATAAATGCAAACATAAATTTTTTTGTTTTCATATTTACCCCCACTAATTACCCCTTCGCTATTTTCATTATAATTTCAAAGGCAATCAAAGTCAATCAAAATTGTGTTTGAATATAACAAAACCGCCTGCCGATGCAAGCGGTTTTATTGTAACTGTTAAATCAGTTAATTTCCGAAAGTTTAACTGCTCTGTGCTCATTTGCCGATTTTTCTGCTGCGAGTGCGATTTTTACAGACTGCAAGCCTGCGTGAATTCCGACGGGTGTTTCTGTATCGTTTTCAACTGCCGAGCAGAACTGTCTTACCTCCTCGGAAAAGCTCTCCATATATCTTTCAAGGAAGAAGTAAAGCGGTTTTTCGCCCGTTACGCCGTCAGCGGTAGAAATTGCGGCTGATGAAAGCGTATCGTTCGAGGTCGCAACCATACCCTTTGAGCCGAAAAGCTCTGCTCTCTGGTCATAGCCGTACATAGCCTGACGGGAATTGTCGATAACAGCGAGTGCACCGTTTGCCATTTTGAGTGAAATGATAGCGGTATCAAAGTCGCCGTACTCACGGATTGACGGGTTGATAAGAGCGTCTGCGTATACATAAAGCTCCTCAACGTCGCTGTTTGTAAGGAAGCAAGCCATATCAAAATCGTGAATTGTCATATCAAGGAAAATGCTTGCCGCACAGTAGCCGACGGGTGGTGCCTGCGGGTCTCTTGATGTAATTTTAAGAATTTGAGCATCGCCGATCTTGCCCTCGTCATAAGCCTTGCGAATAGCGGCAAAGTTATGGTCAAAGCGACGGTTAAAGCCAACTTGGAATTTAACTTCGGGATGAGCCTTGAGTGCGTCTGCGATTTCAAGGATTTTATCAACTGTATTTGCAAGCGGCTTCTCACAGAAAACGTGCTTGCCTGCATTGATAGCCTCGATTGAAATGGGTGCGTGTGTGTCAGTTGACGAGCAAACCATAACAGCGTCGATTTCAGCGTCGTTTATGATTTCCTTGTAGTCCTTATAAACCTTTTCAACGCCGAAGCTTCTGATAAAGCTTTCTGTTTCATCGTTCATAAAGGGGTCTGCCATTGCAACGACGGTTGCATTTTTTACATGGTAGCAAATTGACTCAAGGTGTACCTTACCGATACGACCTGCGCCGATAATACCGATTTTTAACATAGTTTTTACCTCCAACAAATTATCATTTACAAAGTCTGTCGTAAACTTTCAAAATATCGTCAACGGATATTTCTTTGATTGTGTTTGACGGCGAACCGGATGCAAATGCGTCCTCTGCCATCTTGGGCATTGCCCTGCGGAACTCATCTAAATCAATTCCGTAACCCGATACGCTCGGGATATTGCATATGTCGCAAATTTCCTTGCAAGCCGAAACAAATTTCCTTGCGCCCTCTGCGTCGGAGTCCGCTTCGTCTGCTTTTCCGATTGCACGAGCCATATCCGCAAAGCGTTTTTCAGCGCCGTCGCAAACATAATCAAAGCACTCGGTCATAAGCATTGCGTTGCTTATTCCGTGCGGAACATGGAAAAGTGCGCCTATCGGACGAGACATACCGTGAATTATTGTAACCGATGCGTTATTAAACGCCGTGCCTGCCTCAAGTGCGGCAAGGCTCATTTGCGCTCTCGCTTCGACGTTTTGAGGCTCACGGTAAGCTATCGGAAGATACTCGAAAATCCTTTTGACAGCACTCAAAGCAAGGTCGTCCGTCATAGGCTGTGCCTTGCGTGAGGTGTAAGCCTCGCTTGCGTGACAAAGTGCGTCAAGTCCCGTAGCCGCCGTAACCGAAGCCGGTGCGGTCATAGTGAACGCAGGGTCGTCGATTGCAAGGTCGGGCATAAGCACCGCACCCTTTAAGAGCATTTTAATATCCTTTTCGGTGTTTGTGATAATCGTAAACTGTGTAGCCTCCGAGCCTGTACCGCTTGTGGTCGGAATTGCAACCATTGGCGGAGTGGGTACGGTGATTACCTTGCCGAGAAAATCATTGATTGAACCGCCGCTTGTGGCAACTGCACCGATTGCTTTCATGGTGTCAATCGGAGAGCCGCCGCCGACAGCGATAAGGAAATCGCATTTCTCGTCATTCCAAACTTTCAAGCCTGCTTCGACAATTTTATCGGTAGGCTCGCCCGTTACGCCGTCAAAAATCGCATACTGTGTGCTGCTCTCATCGAGTATATCCGTAACTCTCTTGGCATTTCCGAGCTTCACCATCATAGGGTCGGTAACAATAAGAGCCTTTTTGCCGAAGGCGGAGATATGCTCCGAAGCGTCAGACAATGCGTTTTCGCCGTAGAACACCTGTTTGGGCATAATGAACTGATAACTCATTTTACACCCTCCGATTAAAGTCCTGCTTTTTCAGCGATATATTTTCTTGCTTTTATAGCATATTCAAGCGGATTTGCAATTGCCGGGTCCTGCTCTGCCTCGACAAGAACATAGCCCTCATAACCTGTCTTTTCAAGAACGTCAAAAATGGGCTTGAAATCAATCGCACCGTCACCGGGGACTGTAAAGGTACCGAGCCTTACACCCTGCAAGAAGCTCAAATGCTCTCTCTTAACCTGCTCAACCTTTTCGGGGCGAATATCCTTAAGATGTACGTGACGGATACGGTCTGCATATTTATTGAGCACCGACATATAGTCCTCGCCGCAATATGCAAGGTGTCCGCAGTCGAAAAGAAGTCCGAAAAGCTCGGAATCTGTGTTAGCCATAAGTCTGTCAATTTCTTCTTCTGTTTGAACAACCGTTCCCATATGATGATGAAAGCAGAGCTTAATACCCATATCCTTTGCAACCTTACCAAGCTTGTTGATGCCTGCGCAAAGAGTGTCCCATTCCTCGTCGTTCATAACATATTTAGCCTCAAAAATCGGCTTATCCGTGCCCTGAATAGAGTGTCCCTGCTCGGACATTCCGACAACCTTAGCACCCATTTCCTTTAAGAAGGTGATGTGCTCAATAAAGTCCTTTTCGACCTCTTCATAAGGCTTAGTTGTAAGGAAAGAAGAGAACCAAGCGTTGCAAATCTGCATACCACGAAGCTCAAGTGCCTTTTTAAGCACAGCGGTATCACGGGGATACTTATTACCAACCTCACAGCCTGTAAATCCTGCAAGTGCCATTTCGGAAACGCACTGTTCAAATGTGTTTTCCGCACCCAAATCGGGCATATCATCATTTGTCCACGCTATCGGCGCAATGCCGAGTTTTACTTTGTTTTTGTCAAGCATATCAGTATTTTCTCGCTTTCTCTTGATTTTCTTTTTTATTCAAATAAGCCTTTTTAACGGCTTCATTTTGAGATGTACTTGCAACGCCGACATTCCACCACGCACCGTAGCCGTCGGTCATTGATTTTGGAAGAACTTTTATATCGATAAGCGTTGAAACGGTCTGTTTTTTGGAGTCCTCCAACGCAAATCTAAGTTCTTCGGGAGTTCTTGCGGTATAAGTCTTAACGCCATAACCCGAAGCACTTTTAGCAAAGTCAATCGGTACAAGGTCACCTAAAAGATTGTTATTATCATCTCTGAAACGGAACTCTGTGGCAAGGTTGCCGATACCGTTTGACATTTCAAGGTTATTTATACAACCGAATCCGCTGTTGTCAAAAAGAAGCACATTTATTTTCTTCTTTTCCTGAATTGAGGTTATAAGCTCGGAGTGAAGCATAAGATAGCTGCCGTCTCCGCACATTGCATAAACCTCTTTATCGGGGCAAGCAAGCTTTGAGCCGAAAGCACCTGCGATTTCATAGCCCATACAGGAATAACCGTATTCCATATTGTAAGAATAAAGGCTGTCGGAGGTCCACATTCTCTGAAGGTCGCCCGGAAGTGAGCCTGCCGCACCTACGCAAATTGCATCGTCGTCGATAATTTCACGAACCATTGAAACCGCCATGGTCTGAGTTATAGTGCCGAATTTTCCTGCGAATTCAGGAATTGTACGTTCATCTCTCGCCTTGATAAGCGGTTCAAAACTTTCGTCGTATTTATACTCTGCAAGGCGTTTCATTTCGTCTGCCCAATCCTTGCGAGCCTTTGCGATTTCGGTGGTATATGCCGACTTATAGCCGTTTTCTCTCAATTTATCCGAAAGTGCCATAAGACCTAATTTCGCATCACTTACAAGCTTTACTGCGCCGAGTTTATATGCGTCAAAGCGTGAGGTGTTGATTGTCAAAACCTTTGCATCACTTCTGAAAAGCGACTTCGAGCCTGTGGTGAAATCGGAAAATCTTGTTCCGACGCCGAGAATGACATCAGCCTCTTTTGCTATTACGTTTCCTGCTGAGTTGCCTGTAACGCCAAGACCGCCGAGGTTATATTCATTGCTCGAATGACAAGCGGTTTTACCCGACTGAGTTTCGGCAAACGGGATATTAAATTCCTTGCAGAAGCGTTCAAGCTCCTCGCCTGCCTCGGAATATCTTACACCGCCGCCGCAAATCACAAGCGGTTTTTTAGCCGTGAGAAGAATTTTGGCAAGATCGTCAACTTCTTCTTGCGAGGGTGCAACTCTTGTAATTTTATGTACTCTCTTTTGCAAGAACTCGTCGGGGAAATCATAGCTTTCGCCCTCAACGTCCTGCGGAAGAGAAATGCAAACAGCACCAGTTTCAGCTGTATCCGTAAGCACTCTCATTGCGTTTATCATAGCGGTCATAAGCTGCTCGGGACGTGCAATTCTGTCCCAATATCTTGTAACTGCCTTATATGCGTCATTGGTGGTTGTGGCAAGTGAATTTACCTGCTCAAACTGCTGAAGAACGGGGTCGGGCTGACGGGTCGAAAACGCATCTGCCGGTATGAGTAAAAGCGGAACATGGTTAACCGTTGCCGTTGCCGCCGCTGTAATCATATTTGCGGCACCCGGTCCTATTGATGAGGAACAAGCGATAATTTTTCTGCGGTTATTCATCTTTGCGAAAGCGGTTGCGGCATGAGCCATTCCCTGCTCGTTCTTGCCTTGATAAACGGTGAGTCCGCCTCTGTCGGAGTCAAGAGCCTCGCCAAGACCGCAAACTATACCGTGTCCGAATATCGTAAAAATTCCGTCAACAAACTTTGTTTCTTTTCCGTCAAATGAAACATACTGATTGTCAAGAAATTTAACAAGTGCCTGTGCGGTAGTCATATATGCCATAATTCAATCTCCTTATTTCTCGTCTAAAAGCCATTTGTGTTCAGGTGCGTCGATTCTCGTCTTTTTCCACGGATCGCCGTCAAGATGTCTTATCATCCAAACATAGCACATTTTATATCCGGGTGCCGACACCTGCTGATGTGTGTGCATAGGAGTTACGCAAAGGCAGCCTCTGTCGCCTACCTTATAGCAATCATCTCCGTTAAAGCCGACGCCGAAGCCCTGTGGCTTTTCAAATTCATAATAGTAAACCTCGGGTTGCGGATGATAATGCGGAGGATAACTCGTCCAACAGCCCGGTTTGTGGAAAACCTCACCCAAAACAAGATTGGAATACGGAGCATTTTCATAGTCGAACACCGTAAGCACCTGTCTGTCAGCCGTGCCGTCCCATTGGTCTGCGCCAAAGTGCTGAACGGTCATATCCTCGCCTTTATAATAATGAACGCCGAAATCGTTTGAGTTATCAGTCTGCTCAATTACAAATCTTGACTCCTCGTTCGCCTTAACCATTACTGTATTGTTCCTTGCAAAATGAATTGCCGTCGCCTTGTCAAGAAACGGCGAACGCCTCTTTGCGTTTTCGGTTTTACCGTCAAAAACAAAATCGACATCGCCTGACATCAAAAGCAGAGCCGTTTCATTTTCTGATTCACAGAAAGTCATTTCCTCGCCTGCTTTGAGAACTTTAACTCTGATATCCATCAGCATATCGGAGTTTTTGCCGTTTCTCTCGCAGAGGATTTTTTCGTTGTTTTCGTTGAATTTAGGATTTTCGTACATTGTGTTACCCTCGTTCGTATAAATTAAACTTTTATTTTATCATCCGTAAGCGAAGCACTTGCGGTTTTTATCGGTATTTCCTCGCCGAGATAGGTGGGCTCGGGCTCTGCTATACAATAAAAGAAATCTTTTACCCTTGCCGCCGCTTCTCTAATGTTATTTGTAATGGGATATTTTAATTCTTCCCTGTCAAGTCCATATGCCTCAACACCGAGCTGTCTTGCAATATACACAGCCCTGTAAAGATGATATTTTTGCGTTACGACAAGCACCTTTTGAGCCTTGAAAACATCTCTTGCACGATACATAGACTCATAAGTTGAAAAACCTGCATGGTCCATAAACACACAATCAGCCGAAACACCGTTTTCAACGAGATAATCCTTCATAGCGTTTACCTCGTCATAGCTTTTCGTGCCGTGATCGCCCGAAACAAGAAATTTGTCGCTGCACCCTTTATTGTATGCTTCAAGTGAAAAATCAAGTCTTTCCTTTAGCATAGGCGACGGCTTGCCACTCCAAAGCCCTGCGCCAAGCACCAAAATACAATCATAGCTGTCCGCTTTCAATTCGTCCACGGTAACAAAATTCTTTTTAGAAAAAGAAATCATATATGCGTTAATGCCGATTACAGCTACTGCAAACAAAATACAAATACATAAAAGCGTACCGATAACGCCTTTGAAAACCTTGCTTTTGAACAGCTTTTTCATTTGGTATCCTTTCAGTAAATCAAAGAGGGAACGGAATGATTTACACCCTTGCAATCATTTCGCCGTATTCTTCTTTTTCTTTCTTGATAAATTCCTTAACCGCTTCGACAGAGGGCATATCCTGTGAGCAAGCGTGAGAAGCAACAAGCATAGCCGCCGAAGCCGAGCCGAATTCGAGAGCATCGATTATTTCGTAGCCCTCAAAAAGGCCGTAAAGGAATGCCGAAGCGTAACCGTCTCCGCCGCCGAAGGATTTAAGAAGCTTAACGGGGAAAGGCTTAATATTATAGCTCTCTCCGTCATTTGTATAAGCTGTTGAGCCCTCCTTGCCGTGCTTGATTACCACGATTTTAGCATTTTGCGAATGCCAATATTTAGCGGTTTCCTCGTCTGTCATACCCTGCTTTATAAGCTTTTCGGTAAGGTCATATTCTTCACGAGAGCCGAGAATAATATCAGCCTCACGAGCAACGGCGGAGTAATAGATTGAAATTTCGTCATCATTTTTCCAATTATATGCACGGTAGTCAATATCAAAAATAATCGGAACACCATTTCTCTTTGCAAGCATAACAGCCTTGAGTGCCGCCTCTCTTGACGGACTTTCGCAAAGTGCTGTACCCGAAATCAAAATAGCCTTGCCCTGTTTTATATATTCCTCGTCAATATCCGATACTTCCAATTTCAAATCAGCCGCTTCGTTACGGTACATAACGATTGAGCTTTCCGTTTCGGATTTAATTTCGGTAAATGTAAGGCCGATTTTCTCGCCGTTTTCACATCTCTTAACTCTTGAGGTGTCAATACCCTCTTTCTCAAAGAAATCTGTTACAAATGTGCCGAGCTGGTCGTCGGAAACACGGGCAAAAAATCCGCATTTTTTACCGAGTCTTGCAAGTCCAACAGCAATATTTGCAGGCGAGCCGCCGAGATATCTCTTAAAGGTCGTGCTTTCGTTAAGCGGACAGTAATAATCGACGGGATTCAAGTCAACCGCAATTCTGCCCAAAAGAATAAGGTCGTATTTTTTTGAAGAGTCGAATTCTATGTATTTCATAATTATCTCCTTAATTATTCCATATTGAAAACTTTAATATGTCTTTTAACGTTTTGGTAAACTCCCTCGACCTCACAGGCAGAGAGCTCAAAGTAATTGGCTTTTTCCTTGTTGTCACAATAAGCCTTTGCGTAAGCCGCCAAATTATCAAAGGAAGCGGTTGCGATATTTATCTTGCGAACGCCGAGTGAAATTGCCCTTTGGAACTGTTCGTCGCTTATGCCTGTACCGCCGTGAAGAACAAGCGGTGTGTTGACCTTTTTATGTATTTCCTCAAGCACGTCAAATCGAAGCTCGGGAAGAACGGGATAATTTCCGTGTGCGTTTCCGATTGCCACCGCAAGAGCGTCAACTCCGGTTTCATCACAAAAGCGTTTAGCGTCATCGGGGTTTGTGCAGAGAATTTCGTGGCTCTTGCCCTCGCCCTCGTTTCCGCCGACAACACCCAATTCAGCTTCAACGGTTGCACCGTATTCCTTCGCTGTCTCAACTACGCCTTTTACCGTTTTAATATTCTCCTCAAGCGGTAAAAGTGAGCCGTCAAGCATTACCGATGTAAAGCCGATATCAAGAGCCTGCTCAACCGTTTCAACGTTTAATCCGTGGTCAAGATGCACTGCAATATCAACATCGGCATTTTCGGCGGCCGCAAGCATCATCGGTCCCATCAATTCCAAAGGCGAGCTTTTAAGCCTTACCTCTGCTATCTGCAAAATAATGGGGGTTTCAAGTTCCTCCGCCGCCTTGACGGCACCCATAACCATTTCCATATTTCCAACTGAAAAAGCACCGACGGCAACGCTTTTCTTTTCGGCTTTTTCAAGCAATTTTTTCATCGGGACAAGTGCCAATTACAACACACACCTTTCTGCTTTTAAGACCTGTAATTTACAGTAAGTCATATATGGATAATATACCACTAAAGCAGCTGTTTTTCAATGTATTTTTAATAAAAAATTGTGCAATAATCGCAAAAAAATCAGCTGCAAAAGGTCTGACCGAAAAAAAGACAATCCGCAACTGAAATATTTTTGTTTAATATCAATACAGCTTAAAAATATAGCATATAATTCCATACAAAAAGGCTGCCGACGTGCCGTAAACAATTACAGGTCCGGCTATCGAAAACAGCTTTGCTCCCGTCCCGAGAATTTTACCCTCGCTTCGAAATTCCATTGCAGGCGAAACTATGGAATTTGCAAAGCCCGTTATCGGAACTATCGTGCCTGCTCCTGCGTGCTTTGCGATTTTGTCAAACACGCCGATACCCGTCAAAATTGCTGTCAATACTATGAGCACAACCGAAGTCAGGGTTTTTGTTTCCTGCTCGTTAAAGCCCGATTTTTGGAACAAGTACATCAGCACTTGACCGATGAAGCAGATAAATCCGCCTATAAAAAAAGCTTTCAGACAATTTGTAAGCTTCGGAGATTTAGGCGAAGCTTTTTTCGCCATATCGGAGTATTCTTTTCCTGTTGTTGACATAACAATCACCTCTTTTTGTATTTTTACCGTTAAAGACTTAAAAATTCATAAATTATTTATTGATTTATATGAGGATTTACTATAAAATTTATATTGTTAGGCGGTGTTTATGAAATGAGTTTAATCGAGGTAAAAGACATTTACAAAATTTACAATCCGGGAGAAAACGAGGTCAGAGCACTCGACGGCATAAACCTCACTATTGAAAGAGGTGAGTTTGTTGCAATCGTCGGTCAATCCGGCTCGGGTAAATCAACGCTTATGAATATGCTCGGACTTTTGGACGTTCCGACAAGCGGCGAATACTATCTTGACGGCGAAAACGTTTCTCATATGACAGATGACCAGCTCTCCGAAATACGCAATAAGCAAATCGGCTTTATTTTTCAGGGCTTCAACCTCATTTCAAGCCTTACCGCACAGGCAAACGTTGAGCTTCCGCTTGTATACAGAGGTATGCGACCCGACGAACGTCACAAGCTCTCTACGGAGGCACTCGAAAAAGTCGGACTTGCACACAGAATAAATCATCTTCCGAAGCAGATGTCGGGCGGTCAGCAGCAAAGAGTTGCGATTGCAAGGGCAGTTGCCGCACGCCCGCCGATTATCCTTGCCGACGAGCCGACGGGTAACCTTGACAGCCGTTCGGGCGAGGATGTTATGAAAATTCTCAAGGGCTTGCACGAAGAGGGCAGAACAATAATTCTTATCACGCACGACAACGGAATAGCAGATCAAGCAAAGCGTGTTATCAGAATACAGGACGGTCAAATCGTCGACGACTATATTAACAAATAAAAATTCAAGTAGCTATTGTAATTTCTATTTAATTGGTATATAATAGCAAATGTATATTGATTTTCTTAGGAGGTGGCAAAATGTTAGATCCGAACAAGACCATAAAATTTTCCATTAAAGATGAGTGTGATGAGCAGATGCGTCAGACCCTGCTTACAGTTTACACCGCTTTGCAGGAAAAGGGCTACAATCCCATAAGCCAGATTGTCGGATATATACTTTCAGAGGACCCGACGTACATTACCACTCATAATAACGCACGCAGCCTTATACGCCGCCTTGACAGAGATGAACTTTTGCAAACTCTCGTTAAAGAATATCTCAAATCAAGTTCCGAAAAGTAATTGAGGTGTAAAAATGGCTGAAAAGAAAAATGATTTTTTGACTTATAAGGGCAAGCCCCTTGTAAGAAACGGAAATACCATTTACTATGGCGATATGAACGACGATTTCGTTATTATGATGCGTATTTTGAGTTCAAAGGAGTTCGGTGATACCGATCTCGCTTCAAAGGTATCCGTTCAGCTTGTCAATACAGACCCGAATGTCAGCATTAAAGAAAAAATCGTTAAAACAAGCGAAAAAAAAGGTCTTTATGCGGCAATGGATATTGCAGACATCTGGTTGACAAGAGCGTTAAATCCAAAAGATGAGTAATTAAAAGTAAAAAATCGCTAACCGATTGGGTTAGCGATTTTTTCTGTCCTTTTTTATTCAATTTCTGCTTTCGGGTCATCTCCGAGACGATAAAGGAAGTGCATACTTAAAAGGCAGATAATCGAACCGATAAACGGAATAGCTCCTGTCATTACATATATCTTTTCCGCAACGCCCGAAGCCTGTTCCAAAGCACCGAGAGTTTGGTCATAACCCGTAAATCCGAGTGCCAAAGAAATCAAAGACGCACCAAGTCCCTGTGCTACTTTTCTGAACAGCGAATAAGTTGCGTAAATCGAGCTTTCCTCTCTCCTGCCCGTTTTCATTTCCTGATAATCTATGCAGTCCGCAACAAGCGCCCAAGTAAGAACAAGATAGAATGCCGAACCAAACATTGCAATTCCGATAAACACAATCCAAATATAAGGGTTTTCAAAGCGTACAAAGGTAGCAATACCGCTTGCGATTGCCGAAATCAAGAAAGGATATGTGCAAAGTTGTTTCTTTGTAAATTTCTTTGAAAGAGGCTTTACCGCAACTATACCCAAAACCGTCGGTAAGCCTGCGATTATTGTAGCTATCGGAATTATGCTTGTATTCTTAAAGTAGCACATAAAAATGTACTGCATTGAAGTCGTGACAGTCATCATCAATGCAAGATATGACATTGACGAGATTGTGACACCGAGCATATTCTTATTCTTAAGGAATGAGGCAAATGTTTTGAAATAGTTGAATTTCTGTGACTTGTCAACTACTGCGGGAGCAAGTCTTTCCGTTGTCAGCTTGCGAAGAAGAATAAATGAAATAAAGCCGATAACACCCATCACAGCAACTATTATAAAGAACAGATTACCTCTCGGGTTTTTATTTTTATCATAGACAATAGCAGGAAGCAAAACCATAACAGGAATCTGTGCAAACATTGCGCCGACGCTTCTTACAGTCGAAAGAGCGCTTCTCTCCTCGGGAACATTCGTGATTACCGACTGCATTGAACCGTAAGGCACGTTTACACTTGTATATGAAATACTCCATATGCAGTAAAGACCGAAGCACATTGCAATTTTAACGCCGTACGGAAGTGACGGAGCGTAAATGAAAAGCAATACGCTTGAAATAAGAAGCGGTAAGCTCGCCCATTTTATCCAAGTCTTAAACTTACCCTCTTTACCGGGTTTTGCGGAGTCGCACAGTCCGCCGATAATCGGGTCGTTGATAGCGTCAAAAATCTTTGCAAGTAAAATGATAATTGCAAAGTGTTCGGGCTTTATACCCATACAAGTAACGTAGAAAATCATAAGATAGTTGTTAATAAAAGCAAAGCTCATATTACAACCGAAGTCGCCGAGAGCGTAGCCGACTTTATCACGCACACCAAAAGGCTTTATTTGTTTATCCTGCACCTTAATCACCCTCAATTTCAAAATATATAATTATTATATACGATTATCATCCAAATTATCAATTCGCAAAGTCAACATATTTGGATATAATTATACAGTTAAAATCACAAGAGAAAATTAAGCAAAAGAAAAAGCACTCACACATCAAGTGCGAGTGCCGAATATCAGAAATATAAATTCCTTAGTCTTCGTTCTTTTTCTTCATTGTAACTGCAACCGCTGCTGCGCAAACTGCAACTGCTGCTGCTGTTGAAACATAAAGCTTACCGCCTGTTTTCTTAATATCAACCGAATTCTTGTTGCTGTTGGGTTTAGTTTCGGGAGCTGTTGTCTCGGGAGCCTTTGTGCCCTTATCGGTTACGTTGATAGCAAGCTCGTCGCCGTTAACTGTAACAGCTGCATCTGCACCATCAATAGCATCTGTTGCAGAAGCTTTGAAAACGCCGTCCTTCTTGAGAACCTTAAACTTAGCTGTGAAAACCACGCCTGCGTCCTTAGCTTCGCTTGCAACGCTTGCTACTGTGATTTTGCCGTCAACAGTATCGTTGATTTCAGTCATGAAAAGATCGGTAGCCTCAGCCGAGCCTGCTACATACTTGTAGTTTTTAGTGTTGTATTCAAGAACACCCTTGAAGCCCGAAAGACCGCTGCTTACTTTGAAAGAAACTGTAATTACATCGCCTACTGCTGCTGTATCTGCAGATGACTCAATGTCAACCTTGTATGCGTCAGCTGCGAAAGCCGGAACGCAAGCAACAGCAATAAGAAGAAGTGCTACGAGAACTGAAAGAACTTTTTTCATATCTTTTTACCGCCTTTTAATAATTTTCGCATAATGCGAGTCGATATTATGATAGAAAAGCACATAAAGCCTTTACTATATGACTAATGATACTATAATTCGGTTGAATTGTCAACAGAATTTTATTTATCTTTGCTAACAATTTTGTATGTTTTAGTTTTGGTTTTCAGGTGCTTCCTGTTCTTTTTTCTTTTTAATAACAAGAACTATAACCACTGCCGCCGCAGCTGCCAAAACAGTAGCAACAACTGCGATAATTATGGCTTTTTTATTGCTCTTTTCTACGGGTGCTGCTTCGGTTTCTACCGCTTCGGTCGTGGTAGTAGTTGTTGCATCGGGCATAATCTCAGCCGGCAAGGTCTCATCGGGTGCCGGAGCCTGTGCTGTTCCTGTTACGCCCTCAACCTTGTCCTTATTTGCTTTTGCTGTAACCTTATTACCGCCGGACTGTCCTGCGGGCTTTGTATTCTGAGGTACAGCGGGTTTGGGCTGTGTAGGAGTCGGTGCCGGAGTTCCGCTACCTGCTGCCTCGGTTATTGTAATGGAAGAGCCTGAAATTGATGAAGTAATATTAGCATCATTGCCATCATAAGCCTTCTCAACTCTTAAAGTCATTTTACCGCCTGTTTTAAGTACTTTAAACTGAACTGAAAACGCTGTACAAGCAGGTAATTCTTCCATAGCAAATGCTCCAACTGTAATCGTACCTGCCTGTTTATTCGCATCAAACATGCTATAATTACAACTACCTTTATTTACATTTACAACTTCAAAACTCGAGTCATCATAATCAAGAACAAAGGTAAAAGCTGACAGACCACTTGGAATATTTACACTCACTGTTACAATATCGCCCTGCTTTGCCTTTGACGGAGACGCAACAAGCGAAACAGACGCCGCAAACGAACTGATGCAGAGAAGCGACATAAGCGTTGCTATCGCAAGTATTACTGATATAGTTTTTTTCATAAATTGAACCACCTTTATTGTTTATCTACAATATAATACAATGTTTTGGCGTTTAAGTCAATATTTCAAATGCTTTTAACGTTAAGTTTTTTGCTTTACAACTGTATGTCCCTGTTAGGCGTAACATATATGGTGTTATACACATGATATATGACCTTACCGGGCTTTGCGTTATTCGGCTTCTTGATATTTTTAATCAAGGTGTAGTCAACGGGAACCTTGTCCGCACCGTCAGCAGAGCTGAAGCGAGCAGCTATTCTTGCCGCCTCCTCTATTGCCGTATCGGTAATTTCTCGGTTATCCGAAGCAATGACCGTATGCGAGCCTGCAAAGCCTTGAGTATGAAGCCACATATCATAGTTCTTAGCCGTCTTAAACGTCAGCTTATCATTTTGGACGTTGTTTCTCCCGACAAGCACACGAAATCCGTCACTCGTAGTAAATTCATACGGCGGTAGAGTCTTCGGAAGTTTGATTTTGTCCTTACCCTTACGTCTTATGTATCCGCCCGCAATCAATTCCTGCCTTATTTCTGAAATTTCCGCTTCGCTGTCGGCTCTTGAAAGTTCGTCAAGGACAGAGTCGATATACAAAAGCTCCTGTTCTCCGCTTTCGATTAAATCGGCAAGCATTTTTTCAGCCGTCACGGACTTTTTGTATTCCTTATAATACTTTTGCGAATTCTGAACGGGCGAAAGCGCAGGATTCACTTTAATACGAACTACATTGTTATTGTCATAATAATTTTCAATATCGTAAAACGCCGCACCCTTTTCCAATCTGTAAAGGTTTGAATTTATAAGCTCGGCATAGATACGCAAAGTTTCCTTGTCGTCACACTTTTCAAGCTGCATTTTTTGAAGATTAACCTTTTTTGCAACTCTCTGCGATGCGTTATTCAAAAGCTTCAGCATATCGCCCGCACGGCGTTTGATCCTGTACATCCTGTCTGTTTCAAAACAAAATTCGTCAAGCAGCTCCGAAAACGAGGAGTATTTTTTGACGGGATAATTCTCGCCGTATTGAGTTATATCCATAAACGAAAAATCGACAGGATTTCCCTCGGGGTCAAAAATGACCTGCGGAGACGGTTTGTTTTCGTTTATTATATTCTGAATTTCAACGATTTTGTCATATAAAACGCTCTCATCGATAACCGTCATATCCTCAACCGCTTTATCGGAGCACGCATAAGAAATTTCACGACAGACAATCGGAGAAACGCCCAAAACGCTTGAAAGAATTGCCGATGACAACTTTTGATTTTTCTTTTCGCATACGGCTTTTACAATCTCCCCTGCCGAACAGCTTGAAATATCAAGCTTATTTTGGCTCGGAGGCAAAAGATATGTTCCGCCGGGCAAAACCTCTCTGTATGTGGATTTGGTTTCGTCAACCCTTTTAACAGCGTCAATTACCTTGCCGTTTTCGTTTACAAGCACAATATTGCTGCGCTGTGCCATAATTTCTATAAACAACTTGAGTTTTACCTTATCGCCTATCTCGTCGGTGGCGTCAAAGCACAATTCAAGCACCCTGTCGAGCGATACCTGATTTATTTCGGTAAGCGTTGCACCGACAAGACGTTTTCTCAAAAGCATACAGAGCATAGGCGGTTTTTGCGGATTTTCAAGCGTTTGCGAGGTTATGTGTATCCTCGGAGAAATCGCCTGAGCCGACATATAAAGCCTGTACGCACCGCTGCGGGTACGCATAAGAAACACAAGCTCACATTTTGACGGCTGATAAACCTTTTCCACCTTTGCTCCAAGCAGATATTCACTTATTTCATTTTTTATAAAGCCTAATGTTATTCCGTCAAGTGCCATATTTTCCTCAAATATATGTTATGGGTGTTTTCTGCTCAAACACCGTAAATTTTACATTTTCAAATTTCTTTTGAAGCTTGTCGCAAAGCGGCTTAATTGAAATTGCCTCTGTCTCAAAATGACCTGCCGCAATAAGTCCGATATCGAGATTAACGGCATCGAGAAAATCGTGGTGTCCTGCGTCGCCCGTAACAAGCAAATCGCAACCAATTTCCTTTGCTTCAAAGAGATAATCGCTGCCTGCGCCACCGCAAAAAGCAACCTTTTGAACAGATTTTTCGGTAAGACAAGCCCTCACGCTTGCAGAAAGAGTTTTTTCAATAAACTTCGCATACTCGCCGACCGTTGTATTCTTAACTTCGCCGACTGTCAATATTCCCGAGGGAGATTTTTCGATATTTTCAGCCGAAAGCGTTGTTGCCAAAATATCGCTCACTCCGCCCTCTGCGACATCATACGAAGTGTGAGCACAAATTACCGAAAGTCCGCTGTTGACGGCGGTATAAACCTCGCTTCCGAATTTAACCTGCTTTAACGCACCGAAAATTATCGGATGATGGGTAATTACAAGCTCACAGCCTGATTTTTTTGCATATTCAAGCACCTCGTTTGTACAATCGAGCGCAAGCAACACGCTTTTAACCTCGGCATTTTCGTCGCCGATCAAAAAGCCGCTGTTATCCCACTCCTCCTGCTTGCAAAACGGTGCAAAGCTGTCTATATATTCATATATTTCCTTTGCCTTAGGCATTTTCAATACTCCTTATCAGCTCGAGAATTTTCTCATCCTTTGTGCCGTTATATTTATTGTAAAGGCTCTTGAGAACCTTTCCGACAAACAATTTATCGGTTTCGTTGTCGCTTTTCGGTAAATTTCCGACGTAGTATTCATATAGCTTATGCTCTGATTTCACTCCCGAATACCTTGCGGAAATGATAAGATAAACACGCTTATCCTCGCACACGGTTTTTTCGGCTTCAATCAAAAAACCGTTATCAAAAAGTGCACGCCACACATCCTCAAAATGCGTCATAGGCTGCAAAATAAGATGTATTTTTTCATCCCTAAGCCATTCGGTTGCGTTTATCATATCGGCAATCATAATTCCGCCCATACCCGCAACGGCAATCTCCTGTGCCTCATAAGGCTCTATATTCTCAAAGCCTGCCGAAAGCCGAAGCGTGATTTTATCCGCCAGCGAATATTCGTCAAGTGTCTTTTGAGCGTTCATAAGCGGATTTGGATTTATATCCGAAGCTATTGCCCTGTTTGAAATTTTACTTTCTACTATGTATGCCGGAAGATATGCGTGGTCCGTGCCGACGTCCAAAAAGGTGTCGCAATTATTTACCATACCTGCTACGGCATCAAGTCTCGGTGTCAATTTTATCATAATTAAAAAATGAGGGTTGACAGAGCAAAACACTCAGCCAACCCCGTCGCCTTTTTTTATTTGCTTGATTTACTTGCAAGAAAATCGTTTATCTTTTTAACAAGCTCGTCCGCATCAACGCCGTGAACGGCACAAGCCTCCTCAACGCTCTCGCCTCTCGAAGCAGGGCAGCCGAGACAATGCATTCCCATTTCAAGGAAGAAGGGAACGGTTTCTCTATCGGCATCGAGAATATCGCCGATTGTCATATCCTTTGTGATTGAAGTCATTGTTTTTACCTCCGTTAATTAAATTGAATTATACTTATTTATTACCCGAATTCGGTTGATTATCAATGTTTTCGGGTAATATATTAGTTTCGTCAATAATGTAGTTCGGTCTGTTTTTAACCTCAAGGTAAACCCTTGAAATATACTCGCCGATTACACCCATTGATATTAAAATGAGTCCTCCGATTATCAAAACCGAGCACACAAGCGACGGATAACCGTCAACATCAGGTCCGAAGCAGAGCGTTTTAATTATCGTATAAAGCGCATAGATAAACCCTACAACGCTTGTAACAATACCGCAGAAAAACGAAATTTTAAGCGGTGCGGTTGAAAAGCCGATTATTCCGTCAATCGCATAGGCAAACAACTTCCAAAATGACCATTTTGTTTTGCCTGCCGCACGTTCACGGTTTTCGTGCTCAAACCACTTTGTTTTGAAGCCTACCCAGCTGAATATGCCTTTTGAAAAACGATTATATTCGGGCATTGAGATTATTGCGTTAACGACCTTTCTTGTCATAACTCTGTAATCCTGTGCGCCCTCCTCGATATTTGCGTCTGAAATTCGATTTATCAGCTTATAAAAGCTTCTTGAAAAAGCGCTTTTAAGCTTAGCCTCTCCCTTTCTGTCGGTTCGTCTTGCAGCGGCTATATCGTAGCCCTCCTCGTTGACGCTTTTAACCATTTCCGGAATAAGTTCGGGAGAATGCTGCAAATCAGCATCGATAATTCCGACGTAATCAGCCGTTGACATTTTAAGACCTGCAAGCATTGCCGACTCTTTTCCGAAATTTCTTGAAAAAGAAATATACTTAACCGTTTTATCCCTTTCGGCAAGCTGTCTTATAATATTTACGGTATTGTCACGGCTTCCGTCATCGACAAAGATAAAAGAAGCGCTTATTCCGTCAAGCGAGTTTAATATCGGAGAGACCGTATCATAAAAAATATTCAAAACAGCTTCTTCGTTATAGCACGGAACTATAAATTCAAGCGTTTTCATATGTTCTCCCCTTTCTTAAATCATCATTCATTTAATTATACAATTAAACCCCGTCAAACGCAAGTGCTTTGTTAAGCACGGTAAAGCCCTTTATTGAATTCGAGAGCTTAATTTCGGCTTTCGGAACCGTCATATTGCCGACACGTTCGTCATAATAAGAGCCGTCAAGCACGCCGTCGATGTAAATTTTAATCATAGCGTTCTTTTCTCTGACAAGGGTTATTTTTCTGTCGCCCGTGTTACAAATATCGGTGTGTCCGACACATTTGAGCGAACAGCAGTTAAATCTCACATTGCCGTTTATAAGCGAAACCGCAAGAGAATTACCCTGTGAGAACAAAAGCGTTTCCTTTGTTGCGGTGTTCACGGTCATAGTGAGTGTGAAATCGTCCTCAATCTCGCAGGGCGCTTCTCTGTCCGAAAACAAAAGGTTGTCCTTATAGCAAGCAAGCGTTTTTTTAGAAGTAAGCTTGTTGCCGTAGAGGTCACGAACGCTATACTCTACTGTATATTTCGAGCCTGCCTGTGCGTTGTCAAAATGCAAAAGCACCTCGCTGTAATTCGCAAGCAACTCCGCCTTTATAGGCTTACCCATATAAGTAAAGCTGTTTTCGTCGAGCACAATATGCCTGTCAAACGAGAATACTGCGGTGTGCTCGGTTTCAAACTTCGCACGCTTTAATACAGGTGCGGTCATCTTTTCTCCGCCGAATTTGTATATAACAATTTCGTGTGCACCAAGCTCAACCGAAAGGGTGTCGCCGTAAGAGTATTTTATATCGCATTTCTCAGTTTCATAGGGGATAACATTTATGCGTGTAAGTCCCTTTACATCCTCGTTTACGCCGATTTCCTTTTCAAGTTTAACCGAAAATTTCTGCGGTTTATCGGACGGATTGCGAAGTGAAATAACACCCTCTTTACCGTTCCATGCGCTGTATCCGTAAATTTTACCCGAGTCGGCACTTTCGCCGATAAGCTTTGAATTTCTGAGCGTTTCAAAGTTTTCTCTGACAAATCTTAAAACATCTGCATTTATGCGCCACATATTATCGTTGAAAAGATCGAAGCTGTAATAAAGTTCCCAGAATGCCGTGCCTCTTGACGAAATCATATACATATACTTACGGTACTCATCATCGGTCATTTTCACCTTTGCGGTGTGTCCGTAAATAGGCTCGTGGTTATACATATTAGAGTTCGGGAACTGATACTGTCTTACTCTATGGAAATCATAGTAAAGCGCATCTCTGTAAGTGAGCATACGGTCAAAGTCCTTGCCGTTGAGCTCCTCGCCGTTTACAGCTTTATCGGTAAAGCCTATATCGCCGCTGTTTTGCATCCAAACGCTGTTTACATAGCTCAAGAACCACGGACTCGGAACAGCATAGCAAGTGAGGTTTATCCAAAGTTCCTTGCCCTGCTCTGCCCTGAATTTACGCATATCACGGAAAATATCAATCCACTTTTCCCAAGCGTCGGTCATAACATACATATCCTTATAACCGCCTGTGGGGTGTCCGTGCCTTTTACTGCGACAGGGCTTTAGCATAAAGCCGTCAAGCTTCCAATAGTCTATGTCAAAGCGATTCATATAATCAAGGAAAAGCAATTCAACATTACGAACATACTTTTCATCCGCAATACAGATGTCGTATGACCTTCTGTTATAACCGCCCTTTCCGTGTCTTTGCATACGCTTTCCGAACGGTCTGTTAAAGTTATAGCCGCCTCTCGGTCCGAGCCAAAGTCCGAAGTGTGAAGAAAAATTATTTGCAAGCCGTGATGAATTGTAAAGCTCGTGAGGAAATTTATCGTTAAAGCACCAAAAGTCGCTCTTGTAATCGTTCCAGCCGTCGTCAACAACATAGGCGTCAAGCGGTTTTACAAAATTCTGCGTCAAGCCCTTTTCAATCTGATAAAAAGAGCCTGTTATATTTTCCTCGGTAATGTTAAGCATATGGTCATACCAAGAGTTGTACTGCGTACGAAGATAGGTTTTCTGCGAAACGGTTTTGATATATTCGAGGAAGTCTGCTCTTATAACATCAAAAGACATTGTTCGTGCGCTTCCGAAAACGGACTTATGAAATGTGTGTTCCTTTTTGCCGTCAAGTATTTTTGACAAACTCTTTCCGCTGTAATAACGCAAACGCAGGGTGTTTTCAACAATGTTGTTGTCGTTCATCGGAAATTCCGAGCCTGTGAACATACCGTTGATATAAACAGGCTGTCCGAGTGAAGCGTGGAAGCCGTCAATGAATGCCTTGTCCATCTCGGGATGCGTCCATTTTTGCTTTATGCCGTCAGCAAGCACCAAAAGTTCGGTGTCAACGGTATCAATACGCAAATTAAGGTCTCCCGAAGCAGAAAAGCAAAGCTGCTTTTTCATAAAGAAATCATCATTTTTAAGCTTATACACCAAGCGGAAATTCATTGTGGTATTGCGATAAATTGCAGGCTTAAAGACAAACTCTAAAATCGAAGAATCCGATTTTTCATAGGAATTTATCTTATCTATCGTAAGCATTGACGCACGAAGTTCAAATTTTCCAAACTTCTTTAAGAAAGTTACGGAAAATTCTTCACTTCCCTTGCCTGTAACAAACGGTGCAGACTCTTTTAATCTTTTATTCGTAATTGTATCGGGTAAAAGTCGTCCGTTTTCAATAAAAAAGCTTCTTTCGATATATTCATTTCCGATAACAACCTTTTTATCGTCGCTTTTAATGTATGTCATAGTTTATTTTCCGCCTCAAAAAATTTTTCATCAAGTATTTTCGCCATATTTTCAACAAGCTCCGAGCAAGGACGCTTTTTATAATAATGCTCGGTTCTTGCCTCCGGTGCTGCCGTTTCCTTTGCCTGTGCCTCTTTTGTAAGTCCCAAAAGCTCACGGCAAATTATTGATGGATTATCCTTCTTAAATTCTTCAGCGATTTCCTGCACCTTTTCATAGGTTTCCTTTTTCTTTTGAGTGTCCTTGCCGTCGGTCGCACCGTAAAGCATACCGATAACAAGAGCCGCACCTGTTACGGTACCGCAAACCTCTCTCATTCTGCCGACGCCGCCTCCGAGTCCTGCCGAAACACGCAATGCGGTTTCCTCGTCCATATTAAATTCATCACAAAAAGCACAGAACACCGCCTGCGAGCAATTATAGCCCTGCTTGAACAATTCAAGTGCTTTGTCCGAATGTTTTGACATAGTATCGCCTCCGAATATCACTAAATTATATAATACCATACTTGTGATATTATATCAAACAAAATAAAAGAAAAAATCCCTGCTCCTTCAAAAAGAAAGAACAGGGATTTGTAATCGACAAATTAAAATTACTTAAGAGTAACCTTAGCGCCAACTTCTTCGAGCTTAGCCTTTGCAGCGTCAGCGTCATCCTTAGAAGCAGCTTCCTTGATTACCTTCGGAGCGCCGTCAACCATAGCCTTTGCCTCAGCAAGACCAAGACCTGTGATCTCACGAACAGCCTTGATAACCTTAATCTTCTCTGCGCCTACTTCTGTAAGCTCGATGTCGAACTCAGTCTTTTCCTCAGCTGCTGCTGCGCCGTCGCCTGCTGCGGGAGCTGCTACTGCTACTGCTGCTGCTGCAGAAACGCCGAATTCATCCTCTACTGCGTGTACGAGCTCTGAAAGCTCAAGAACTGTAAGAGCTTTGATTTCTTCAATCATAGCTGCAATTTTCTCTGATGCCATTTTATTTTCCTCCAATAATAATGAAATAAATATTTAAGTTATACAGCAAAAATTATTCTGCTGCGGGTGCTTCCTCTGCGGGAGCTTCACCGCTCTTGTCAACAACTGCCTGAATAGCACGTGCAAAAGCTGCGATAGGTGCGTTGAACGCACTGCAAACTGTAGCGAGCAATACTTCTCTTGACGGAAGCTTTGCAAGGCTTGAAATCTTTTCAAGAGAAATTACCTCATTGTCGAGGAAACCGCCCTTAATGTTGAAATTCTCATTCTTGTCAGCGAATTTCTGAAGAATTCTTGCTGCTGCAACGTAATCGTCCTCAGATGTAGCAACGGCTGTTGTTCCTTCAAGAACGCCGTCAAGCTCTGCGAGATCAGTGCCGTCGATAGCAAGATGGATAAGTGTATTCTTGGTTACAGTGTACTTAACACCTGCTTCACGGAGCTCCTTACGGAGAGCTGTGTCGTCAGAAACGGAAATACCCTTGTAATCAACGATTACACCTGCGCAAGCATTGTCAAATCTTGTTTTAAGATCTGCAACCTGCTGCTTCTTGATTTCTAAAACTTTCTCACTTGGCAAACGAATTCACCTCCTATAAAAATGTTACGCTTGCTTTATGAGATAAAAAAGCCTCTCTGCGAAAGACAGAGAGGCACAAAACTTTAATAATAAGTTCCATTTCCTCGGTAGGCAGATAAACTTTACGCATAAATGCACCTACTGTCTTCGGCAAGCGGATATTATATTAACATACCCTGACGGGTTTGTCAAGCACTAAGATTATGCAGAGTACTTGTTTGAGTTGATTTTAACACCGGGGCCCATTGTTGTAGCAACAACGCAGGACTTGATGTACTGACCCTTGAGTGCAGCGGGCTTAGCCTTAACGATAGCTTCCATAAGAGTATTGAAGTTCTCGCAGAGCTTTTCAGCACCGAATGATACCTTGCCGATGGGGCAGTGAATGATGTTTGTCTTATCAAGACGGTACTCAATCTTACCTGCCTTTGCTTCGGTAACAGCCTTAGCAACGTCGGGTGTAACAGTACCTGCCTTGGGTGAAGGCATCAAGCCACGAGGACCGAGAACCTTACCGAGACGACCTACAAGACCCATCATATCGGGTGATGCGATACATACGTCAAAGTCAAGCATACCGCCCTGAATGTCTGCAAGAAGATCCTCAGCACCAACAATGTTAGCACCTGCAGCCTTTGCAGCGTCAGCAGCGTCGCCCTTAGCGAAAACAGCTACTCTGACATCCTTACCTGTACCGTTGGGAAGAACAACAGCGCCTCTAACCTGCTGGTCAGCGTGTCTTGAGTCAACGCCGAGGCGAATGTGAGCTTCAACAGTTTCATCAAACTTAGCGGTAGCTGACTTGCAAGCCAACTCAAATGCTTCGTTTGTATCGTAGAGCTTTGTTTTTTCAATCAATTTTGCGCTCTCGTTATATTTTTTTCCGTGTTTCATAATTTACTTTCCTCCTATTAAGTGGTTAATCGGATTTTTCCTCCCACGAAGGAGCATCAGTCTTCGACAGTGATGCCCATTGAACGAGCTGTACCTGCGATCATGCTCATTGCAGTTTCAACAGTTGCTGCGTTGAGGTCGGGCATTTTCTGCTCTGCGATCTTCTGAAGCTGTTCTTTCGTGATTGTTGCGACCTTAGTCTTATTCGGTACGCCTGAACCGCTCTCAATGCCGCAAGCCTTTTTAAGAAGGACTGCTGCAGGAGGAGTCTTTGTTATGAATGTGAACGAATGGTCTGCATAAACAGTGATAACAACGGGGATTATAAGTCCTGCGTCGTTCTTTGTGCGCTCATTGAATTCCTTTGTGAACGCCATGATGTTAACGCCGTGCTGACCGAGTGCCGGTCCAACGGGCGGTGCCGGTGTTGCCTTGCCGGCAGGGATTTGAAGCTTAATAAAGCCTATTACTTTCTGAGCCATTTTAGCACCTCCAAAAATCGTGGTAGTGGCGGAATAAGTGGCTTCGCCTATTCCTCCCACAGCGCATATGCGCTATAAAAAGCGACTTGTCGCTTAATACCATGTTTACTGTTGTTTTTCAACCTGATCGAGTTCAAGTTCAACCGGCGTTTCTCTGCCGAGCATTGAAATTATAACTCTGACCATATTGTTTTCTGTGTTGATTTCGTCAACTACGCCGATAATGCCGTCAAAAGCACCGTCGATAATGGTAACCATATCGCCCTTTGCGTAGTTTACCTCAACAACACGCTTTTCAACGCCGAGAGCGGCAATTTCACTGTCCGAAAGCGGAACAGGCTTACCCTCGGGGCCTACAAAGCCCGTAACACCTCTCGTGTTGCGAATGACATACCATGTGTCATCTGTCATCTCAAGCTCGCCCGAGTCCTCATTTTCAAAGACAGCAAGCTTTACAATAACGTAACCGGGGAAAATTTTTCTTTCAATTTCTTTCTTGGATCCGTCGTCCTTAATCTCGGTAACGAGCTCAGTCGGCACTTGAACATCAAGTATATAGTCATGCATCTTACGATTTTCGACTACCGTTTCGATATTCGCCGCAACCTTATTCTCATAACCCGAATAAGTATGAACAACGTACCACTTGGAGATTTCTGCCATTAGACATCCCCCTTATAAACCAAAGAATCCGGAAATGATTGAACCTGCTACGGCTGCTGTTGTTTCTGTGTCAGCCGGCGCATTTTTCGAAGCATTTACGAGAAGCTTAATAAGTTCCGAAAGACCTGTGTCGATACCCCAGATTACCAATCCCAAAACAAATACGCAGAGCAAAACTATGCCTGTGCTTTTGAGAACGGTTTTTGAATCCGGCCATACGACCTTTTTGCACTCGCCTCTTAAATCCTTAAAGAACCTCTTGATATTCTTGCCCATTGAGGCAAAAACATTCTTCTTTTTCTTAGGAGCTTCGGGCTTGTTTTCTTTCTTGGACTTTTTTGCGGGAGCAGCGGCAGAATCCTTTTTAATTTCGTCAGCCATTGTTTTAACCTCCGCTTACTTTGTTTCTCTGTGGAGAGTATGTTTCTTGCAGAATCTGCAGTACTTGTTCATCTCCAACCTGTCCGGTGTGTTCTTCTTGTTTTTCATTGTGTTGTAGTTGCGCTGTTTGCACTCTGTGCAAGCCAATGTAACCTTTACTCTCATTTTCGGCACCTCCATTATTAGCGTTACACGCTTGTTTAGCCTACCTCAAAAAAAGTGGGCACAAAAAAAGAACCCTCTTTCAGAGGTACAAGTACTATACCATAAACCGTTGCAGAAGTCAAGAAGAATTTTCCCAAATGCAATTATTTATGTAAACTGTTTTATAGAGCTTTCACGTACATTATATATTATAATGAAAAACGACTGTGAAATACAATGTTTTCGCAGTCGTTTTTATATTTTAAGATTATAAAGAATTAAGGTCATACGGAGTTCTTTGGTAGACAAAATAGTTAAGCCAATTTTGGAACAAAAGACTTCCAACTCCACGCCAAGTAATCGGCGGTGTTTTCCTCGGGTCGTTATCGGGGAAATAATTATAAGGCATTTTAATATTCATACCTTTTTTCAAATCCCTGAAATATTCCTTTGCAAGCGTATCGCTGTCATACTCGGAATGTCCCGTGCAGAAGAAGTTTCTGCAAGCCATATCGGAGATGAGATGCACGCCCGCTTCGTCGGAATAGGACAAAATCTGCAAATCCTTGACCTCGGCAATATCCTCCCTGCGAGTTTCGGTATGCCTTGAATGTGGTACATAATAAACGTCGGAGAAGCCACGAAGCAGCGGATGATACAGGTCAAGCGGTCTGTGCTTGAAAACACCGAAAAGCTTTTCATCAAGCATATGCTTCGGAACACCGTATTTATAGTACAATGCCGCCTGAGCACCCCAGCATATATTATAGGTAGAATACACATTGGTCTTTGCCCAATCGAAAATCTCGCAAAGCTCGTCCCAATAATCAACCTCTTCAAACGGCATCATTTCAACAGGCGCACCCGTAACAATCATACCGTCAAACTTGCGGTTTTTAACATCATCAAAAGTCTTGTAGAACTTGAGCATATGCTCTTGCGATACATTCTTTGCAACATGCGACTTAACCTGCAAAAGCTCGACGTCAACCTGAAGCGGAGAGTTACTCAAAAGTCGTAAAATCTGCGTTTCGGTCTCGATTTTAGTCGGCATAAGGTTAAGAATTATAATATGAAGCGGACGAATATCCTGCGTCATTGCTCTGTTTTCCGGCATAACGAAAATGTTTTCAAGCTCAAGGCTATGCCTTGCCGGAAGCTGATTATCTATTTTAATGGGCATTTGTCCACCTTCTCTCTTAAAATTCGCAAAAAGTATTTTAACACAATATTCTTAATATATCAACCTTGAAATAACCGTGTTTGAAAGCAAAAATCCGTTTCGGGTAAGTCTGATACCCTCCGAATCTGAAATTACAAGCCCGTTCTTTTGCAAAAATTCAGCCTCACGGCGCATTTTTTCGGGTATCGGATGAGAAAACCTGCTTTCCGTTTCCGCTTCGGTTATCCCCTGCTTCAGCCTCAGCTTCAACATTGCGTATTCCGAGAAATCGCCGCCCTCGCCGTCGGGAACACAAACAAATTTGTCCGTTCTTTTCTCACAGTAAAAGCGTTTTCCGTCAATAAAGGAATGAGCCGAAGAGCCGACACCTAAATATTCCTCGCAATTCCAATATTTCAAATTGTGTCGGCTTTCAAAGCCCTGCTTAGAGAAATTTGAAATTTCATACTGATTATAGCCGTGCTTTTCAAGGTATTCGCACATATACAAATACATATCCGCAACGGTATCGTCATCGGGCAGCGAAAGCGTATTTTGCATTTTATAAAACGGCGTGTTTTCCTCGATTTTAAGAATGTAACAGCTTATATGAGGAACATTTTGCGATATACAAAAATCAAGCGTTGATTTAAGGCTTTCTGCGGTGCTTTCGGGGATACCGAGCATAACGTCAAGCGAAATGTTTTCGATACCCGCTTTCCTTGCAAAATTGGCGGCGTTTTCAACCTCTTTTTTGCCCGATATTCTGCCGAGTCTTTTTCGCTCATTATCGTTTGCCGATTGAAGTCCGAGCGACACTCTGTTGACGCCGACAGCCGCTATATTTTTGAAAAATTCGTAAGAAACGGAGTGCGGATTACACTCGACCGTTATCTCTGCGCCGTCTGTTAAGGAAAAATTAGATTTTACACATTCAATGATTTCACAAAGACGCTCAAACCCTATACACGACGGGGTTCCTCCGCCTATGTAAAGTGTATTTACTTTACAGTTGGCTTGCCCTGATTTCGTCTTTATTTCGTCACATAAAAGGCTCACATATTGCTCTTTTTCGTCATCCTTACATCGAAAAGAATAGAAATCACAATAGGGACATTTCGAATCGCAAAACGGAATGTGAATATATAAGCCTATATCCTTTTTCATACCTTTATAAAGCGAATATCGTGTGCGGTGCTTTCGACATATTTAATCATATCGTCAAAGCTCATAAGCACGGTAGCCGTGTTATCGTTTGGATGGAAGCCGAGGCACGAAAGCGTTTTCAAATCCTCGTCAAGATAGACCTCAACCGCATCCACGGTATCGTTTATAATACCCAAAAGCGAAACCGATCCCTGTTTAACATCAAGATATTTTGCGAGTCTCTCGTCCGAGGCAAAGCTTAACCTCGTTGAGCCGATTTCCTCACGGATAAGCGGTAAATCAGCGTGCTTATCCCCTCTCAAGATAACAAGAATATGTCTTTTACCCTTGTAATCACGAAGAAATAGGTTTTTGCATATTTCATTGTTATCGTTGAGGTGCAATCCGTCAAGCTCTTCCATTGTAAAAGCGGCAGGGTGTTCCTTTAGCTCATACGAAATTGAAAGCTCGTCTAATCGCTGTAAAATGTTATCTCTGTTATTCATCTAACTTCAACACCGACATAAATGCCTCCTGCGGTACCTCAACCGTACCGAACTGGCGCATTCGCTTCTTTCCTTCCTTCTGTTTTTCGAGAAGTTTCTTCTTTCTTGTAATATCGCCGCCGTAGCACTTCGCAAGCACGTCCTTACGCATTGCCTTAACGGTCTCACGGGCGATTACCTTTCCGCCGACCGCTATCTGAATCGGGATTTCAAACATCTGTCTCGGAATATTCTCTTTAAGCTTTTCTGCGATTTTTCTTGCCCTTGTGTATGCCTTATCGGAATGAATAATAAACGAAAGAGCATCTATTACATCGCCGTTTAACAACACATCAAGCTTAACAAGCTGTGATTTTTCATAGCCTTTAAGTTCATAGTCAAACGAAGCGTAGCCTCTCGTTCTCGATTTAAGAACATCAAAAAAGTCATAGATTATTTCATTAAGCGGAAGAATGTATTTCAAATCAACTCTGTCCGCATCAAGATAGGTCATACCCTCGTAGGTGCCACGTCTGTCCTGACACAAGTCCATAATTGCACCGACATATTCGGGCGGAGCGTAAATGTGTGCCTCGACAACGGGTTCTTCCGAATAATCAATCGTCGCAGGGTCGGGATAATTCGACGGGTTGTCAATTTCAACCACCGACTTATCGGTAAGATGAATTTTATATACAACGCTCGGGATTGTCGTTACAAGGTCAAGATTGTATTCCCTGTCAAGGCGTTCCTGTATAATTTCAAGGTGGAGAAGTCCGAGGAAGCCGCACCTGAAGCCAAAACCCAATGCTCCCGATGTTTCAGGCTCAAAGGAGAGCGCCGCATCGTTTAATTGAAGCTTTTCAAGTGCGTCACGGAGATTTTCATAGTCCGCACCGTCGGCAGGATAAACTCCGCAGAACACCATCGGATTTACTTTTCTGTATCCGGGAAGCGGCTCTGTGGCAGGTCTTTCGGCTGTTGTAACGGTATCGCCGACACGGGCGTCGGAAACGGTTTTGATTGAAGCCGTGATATATCCGACCTCGCCCGACGAAAGCTCTTTTGTGGGTTCGAGAGAGGTTGCTCTCATATAACCTGTTTCAACAACGGTAAATTCCGCACCCGTTGCCATCATACGCATAGTGTCGCCTGGCTTGATTTTACCGTCCATAACTCTTACATAAACGATTACGCCACGGTAGCTGTCGTAAATCGAGTCGAAAATCAATGCTCTCAACGGCTCGCTGTCTCTGTCCTCAGGGGGAGGTACAAGGTTGACGATTTCCTCCAAAACAGACTCGACATTTTCACCTGTTTTTGCGGAAACTCTCGGTGCATCAAGGCACGGAATACCGATTACATCCTCAACCTCATGAGCTACACGCTCGGGATCTGCGGCAGGCAAATCGATTTTATTTATAATAGGTACAATTTCAAGATTGTGGTCAAGCGCAAGATATGTATTTGCAAGAGTCTGCGCCTCAACGCCCTGCGAAGCGTCAACGATAAGCACCGCACCCTCACAAGCCGCAAGAGAACGGGATACCTCATAGTTAAAGTCAACGTGACCGGGGGTGTCAATCAAATTAAGCTCGTAGGTCTTACCGTCCTTTGCGGTATAGTCAAGCTTTACGGCGTGAGCCTTGATTGTAATACCTCTTTCACGCTCAAGGTCCATATTATCAAGCAGCTGATCCTCCATATCACGCTTTGCAACAGAGTCGGTAAGCTCCAAAAGTCTGTCCGCAAGGGTCGATTTGCCGTGGTCAATGTGAGCGATAATCGAGAAATTTCTGATGTTTTCCTTTTTTGCCATAAACTACCTCTTATATAAATTTACAGTTTTTCTTTATTAAAGCCGTTGCCGTAAATATCGTCGGCATCGGTAACTATCATAAATGAATTTTTGTCAACCTGACCTATAAGCTTTGAAAAATATGCAACCTCTTCGGCTCTCACGGCACAGAAAATTATCTGCTTTTCATTCCCCGTGTATGCTCCCTGTGCCTTAACAGAAGTCACCCCTCTGCCGAGAGTAAAAAGTATTTCCTGCGCCATTTCTTTCCCGTGTTCGGTAACAATAAGCACGGTTTTTGAATGTGAAAAGCCCGAGCTTACAAGGTCAACCGCCTGAGTTGAAATGAAAACGGTAACAAGCGCATAGAGTATTGAATCTACGCTTTTATATGCGAAATACGACAGCAAAACTATCGTAAGGTCAACTATAAAAATAAGTCTGCCCATTGAAAGATGCGGATATTTAAGTCTTAACAGGGTTGCTATGACATCCGTTCCGCCCGTTGTCGCACCGTGGAGAAAAATAAGTCCCAACCCCGTGCCGAGCAGTACACCACCGAAAACAGCGCTTAAAAGTCTGTCACCCGAATAGCCTTTCATAAAGTTCGCAAACAAGTCAATAAAAAATGAACTTTCAAAGGTAGCAATAAATGTTTTTATAACAAATTTATATCCTAATTTAAGAAAAGCCGCAACAAACAGCGGTACATTCAAAAGGAATACCGAAAGACCTATCGGAAAGCCGAAAAGATAATTTACAACCGTAGCAATTCCCGAAAAGCCGCCTACGGTTATCTCATTCGGAGCAGTAAAAAGGTTGATTGCAGCCGCAAAAAGTATGCTGCCTAAAGTCCACCAAAGGAAATCCTTGAATGTGTTTTTAATATTAGTCCTTGTCGCTACCCGTTTCAGAATTGAGCACCCCGTCGCCGTTGATTATTTCAAATAGCTCACGAAGTCTTTTTTCTTCGCCCAAAAGATACAGATAACCGAAAAGCGTTTCAAGACCCGTGGCGTAATGATAATCGCCCTCGGACTGATTTTTCGGAGTGTGCTTTGTGTGGGTGTTTCTGCCACGCTTAAACACATCCGACTCCTCTTGAGTCAAAACAGATAAAAGCTTTTTAGCACCCTTTGCCTGTGCACAAGCGTTCACCTGTTTTATCGAAAGCGTATGTAGAACACCCGCCGGTCTGTTACATTCAAGAACGAGCTTTTCACGCACCAAAAGTCCGTAAACCGCATCGCCCAAAAATGCCATTGCCATAGGACTGTAATTCGATATGTCATTTTTGTTTACAATTTTATTATTGTCCATTTTTCACCTGATATGTAAGTTTTATAAATCACTAAAAATACTCATCATTATTCCATTTTCGTGGATTTTCGTTTATATACTCCCATACCTCAAGATATGCCCTTTCGTTACTGATTATAATATCATAAAAGGATACAAACAATTGTATTTTTATTTATATTATATCGTAGGGGCGAACTGTGTTCGCCCGTTTTTAATTTGCTATGAATTGACGGGCGACCGCAGGTCGCCCCTACGGTACGTCGTCGTTTGCACCGTATCGTTCGCAACAGCCTTCGGCTGTCGCTCACTCGCTATGCAACTCCCCCTTTTCCGCAAAAATCACGCTCGGCTCGCCTGTTCGGTTGTAAACGCCCTCACGATGGCTCGCTGTCGCTACCAACTTTTGCGGATTTATATTGCTTTCAGACGTGAATTGTCATTTGTCAGCGACAATCTAACGGCTTAAATCACATTAAAATACACCCACAACCCGTAGGGACAGGGCTTGCCCCTGTCCGCAACAAATTACATATAAAATCAGGGCAACGGACAGCCGCAAGGGCTGTCCCTACGGTATGATATAAATTTCAGTCCGTGCGCAGCAACGACAATATTACACAAAAGTAACAAAAGATTTAATTTTGAGTGATTTTTGTGCAAGACAAGGCACAAGTGCGACGGCGTATGCCATACGTCGAGCACGCAGCAACGCAGTATCACGCAAAAAGCAACATTTATTTTTAATTTTGTGTGGTTTTTGTGCAGAGCAAGGCGCAAGCACGACGACGTATGAATATACTTCGAGTGCGTAGCAACGAAGCTATGCGCAAAAAGCACCAAAATTAAGGGATGTAATCGAATTCGAGGTCATAAATCGATACTGTATCCCCTTCGTGAATACCCTGTTTGATGAGCTCATCGATTATACCGCTGGATTGGAGAACATTTTGGAAGTATTGAAGCGAGGAATAGTCATCGGGGTCGGTTTTGAGGAGAATTTTGTAGAGCCATTCAGCCTCGACAATGTAAACGCCGTCCTCAACGGTAACCTTGAAGCCGTCATTTTTCTTCTGTGCCATAACCTCAAGCGGAATTTCTTCCGATTCGTATTTTTTGACAGGCGGAAGAGAAGCAAGCTTTTTCGCTACGGCGTTGATAAGCTCTTTCGTGTTATGCTGAATGGGAGCACAAATTTCAAAGTATTCATAGCCCTTGCTTTCAATGTAATTTCTGAAAGTTGCAAGCTGTTCGTCTGTGGCAAGGTCAATTTTATTACCTGCGACAATCTGCGGACATTTTGCAAGCTCGGGGTTGAATTTTACAAGCTCTTCGTTTATCTTTTCAAAATCCTCAATCGGATCTCTGCCCTCACTGCCCGCAACATCAACTATATGCACAAGCATACGGCAACGTTCGACATGGCGTAAAAATTCATGACCTAAGCCCACACCGTCAGCCGCACCCTCAATAAGTCCGGGTATATCGGCAATAACAAAGCTGTTCTCGGGTCCCATTGAAACGACACCCAAAACGGGGATTATGGTTGTGAAGTGATAATCGCCGATAATCGGCTTTGCCTCGCTGACAACGGAAAGGAATGAGGATTTTCCGACGTTCGGGAAGCCTAAAAGTCCCACGTCGGCAATGAGCTTCAATTCAAGGCTTACTTCCCATTCTTCGCCGGGAGCACCGCTTTTTGCAAAACGGGGCGTCTGCCTTGTCGGAGTTGCGAAATGGGAGTTACCCCATCCGCCGTTACCGCCCTTTGCCGCAATAAACGGTTCGTCAGATGACATATCCGCCATAACAACGCCGCTTTCAACCTCACGGATTACCGTGCCTCTCGGGACTTTGATTATAAGGTCGGGAGCTTTTTTGCCGTTACAACGGCTGCCTCTGCCGTTTTCGCCGTTTTGCGCTTTGTATTTCCTTTTATAGCGGAAATCGGCAAGAGTTGAAATATTATCGTCAACCTGAAAAACTATGTTGCCGCCTCTGCCGCCGTCACCGCCGTCAGGACCGCCGGAAGCCACATATTTTTCTCTGTGGAAAGCAACGGCACCGTCGCCGCCGTTTCCTGCTTTTATATGGATTTTCGCTTTATCTACAAACATAATTAAATTCCTTTTCTTTTATCAGCTTTATTTTAACCGATTTTGTTCGGTTGTTTCCGAACAAACGCTCAAATTTTTTATCAAGATATTATATCAAATTTTATTACATTTATAAACAGTAAAGTGATAAAAAGTTGTATTTTTTTACTCGAATTGCATAAATTGTACTTAAATTAGTTGACATACACTATATGTTGTGGTATTATATTCACAGGACAGGTCATATAATAAAAATAAACAAATCGGCAGGTTATCGGATAAAATTAGACAAAGTCCTTTTATGCGTACTCTGCTTAAAATATTTTCGAACATTTGTGTTGACAAATAAAAAATGCATGCTATAATAAGGGTGTAATCAACAAGAACGAATGTTCGACGATGAACGGAGGAAATTATTATGTTAGCTATTTTCGCAAAAACAAGTATTGAATTGGCAGTTGTTTTACTTCTTATATACGGTTTTATTCACGAAAAAGAGGTTATCAAATTTGAACAGTATGTCAAGATGGTCATTGTCGTAAATTACCGCAGATATAAAAAAAGAAAAAGAATCGAGCAAATGAAGAAGAACAGAGAGTTCCGTGTCGTTAAGGGCGGCAAATCGCCTAACGGTCGCACTCCTCATTCATTTGACGTGGCTTAATACAGCCATATTAAATTGCTACCTCTTTCCATAATAGATTTTTCACACACAGACAAGCAGGAGACGGATTTTTATCTGTCTCCCGTTTGTCTTTTTTTGATAAGTGTGGTACAATACCTCTTCGATAGGAGTGTTTGTTTTGAACAAGGATAAGAAATCAACCGTCAAGCTCATAATTCGCCTTGCGGTAATCTTCGCCGTTATGGCGGTTGCGATAATAAAATATGATAAGCTATCCAATATAGATATAAGAAGCATTGTGGCAAATTCGCCGTCGGTCGCACTTGCAATACTGAGCGTGCTCGGAATATACGGCATAAAGGGTGCGGTTTTCGTAGTCCCCGCCTCGCTCGTTTATATTTCGGTGGGAATGGCTTTTCCCACGGCGCAGGCTGTAATAATCAACCTTTGCGGAATTGCCGTTGAGGTAACCGTTTCGTATATTTTCGGTTGGTTTGTCGGCGGAGAATATGTGAACGACCTTTTGAAAAAGAGTAAGGGCGGAGAAAAGCTGCTTGCGTTTGAAGAAAAAAATAAGTTCGCTTCTATATTTTCAATTAGGTTTTTACCCGTGTTCCCTATCGACTTTGCAAGTCTGTTTTTCGGCTCAATGAAAATTCCGTTCGCAAAATATTTTTTGGCTTCCGTTATCGGAATTGCTCCGAGAGTAATCTTTTTCACAATTCTCGGTGATGCCGCATATGACTATATCCCAATGAAGTTAATCGTTATAGGTATAATCTGTGCAATACCGATTGGTGCGATATATTTGATTATGAAGTGGCTAAAGGATAAAAAAAGCAAAGAAAAATAAAGCTTGCTATTGTAAACAAACGGCAGCAATGCTACAATATAAAAAATGATTGAATTGAGGTATACATATGGTATATGAAAGCATAAAAAAATTAGTTACCTACGGACTTGAAACAGGTCTTATCGAAGAATGCGACAAGGTTTATGTTACAAACAGAATTCTTGAGGCTCTTCGCCTTGACGAATATGACGAGCCGTCGGAAAGCTTTGAAAACGTTGACCTTGAGAGCACGCTTTGCGAATTACTCGACTTTGCGGCTGAAAACGGTATTATCGAAAACAGCATAGTTTACCGTGATTTGTTCGACGCAAAGCTTATGGCTTGCCTTATGCCTATGCCTCACGAGGTAATCAAGACTTTCAACGCTCTTTACAGCGAAAGTCCCGAAAAGGCAACAGATTGGTTCTATAAATTAAGCGGCGATTCCGATTATATCAGAAGATACAGAATTAAAAAAGATATGCGTTGGTCAGTTCCGAGCGAATACGGCGACATTGATATTTCAATTAACCTTTCAAAGCCCGAAAAAGACCCAAAAGCGATTGCCGCTGCAAAGCTTCAAAAGCAAAGCGGTTATCCTAAGTGTCTTTTGTGCAAGGAGTGCGAGGGTTACGCAGGCAGAGTGAATTTCCCTGCAAGACAGAATCACAGAATTATCCCGATTACAATCAACAATACGGCTTGGGGCTTCCAGTATTCGCCCTATGTTTACTACAATGAGCATTGTATCGTATTTAACGGCGAGCATACACCGATGAAAATTGAAAAGGCAACATTTATAAAGCTGTTTGACTTTGTAAAGCTGTTCCCACATTATTTCCTCGGTTCAAACGCAGATTTGCCGATTGTCGGCGGCTCTATCCTCTCTCACGACCATTATCAGGGCGGTCATTACACCTTTGCGATGGCAAAAGCTCCGATTGAAAAGCATTTCACAATCAAAGGCTTTGAGGATGTTGAATCGGGCATAGTTAAATGGCCTCTTTCGGTTATCAGACTTCGCAGCAAGGACAGCGACAGAATTATCGAGCTTGCGGATGTAATTCTTAAAAAGTGGAGAACCTACACGGATAAAGCCGCATTTGTATTTGCTGAAACCGACGGCGAAAAGCACAACACAATTACACCGATTGCAAGAAAGGTTGATGACACATACGAGCTTGACCTTGCGCTTCGTAACAACATAACGACAGAGGAATATCCGCTTGGCGTTTATCATCCGCACGACAAGTACCATCACATTAAGAAGGAAAATATCGGTCTTATCGAAGTTATGGGACTTGCGGTACTTCCGTCAAGACTTAAAGAGGAGCTTGCAATCCTCGGCGATTACATTGTAAGCGGCAAGGATATACGCTCAAACGAGCAGATTGAAAAGCACGCAGATTGGGTTGACGAATTCAAAGCTAATTACGACGAAATCACAGCGGAAAATGTTGACGAAATACTCAAGGCAGAGGTCGGCAAGGTATTTGTCGGAGTGCTTGAGGACGCAGGCGTTTATAAGTGCAACGAGGACGGCAGAAACGCATTTATGAGGTTTGTAAACAGCATATAAGCATCAATTAAAAGCACAAAACGGCTGTAAAGGTTAAACCTTTACAGCCGTTGTTTTATTAGTATTTACAAGGGTTGTGCCTATTTTTTACAATCAAAGCACAAAATATCCGAGCAAGCCCGACAGCAAGCCGATTGCCGCACCGACAAGCACATCAGAGAGATAATGCACGCCGCCTATTACCCTCACGGCACACAGTAAAACGCCGATTATAAACAGCGGTATACTCAGCACGGGTTTGACATACAAAAAGGTCATCGCTATCATAAAAACGGAAAAGATATGTCTGCTCGGCATTGACTGACCTTTTTTATCCTTATTTATAAGCGGTCTGATATTTAGCGTTTCATAAGGTCTCGGGCGATTTATAACCCGACGGAGTCCGCTGACAAATAAGAGCATACCGGCAGGTATCAAAACGCACCTGAACAGCTTCGTTCTGTCTGAAAATGCAAGATATGCCAATAATGACGGGTAGGCGATATAAACGATTACCGTCAGAACTGTATTTAATAAATTAAATCCCAACACCGAGTTCTTATTTTTACGAAACGGTGCTGAAATCTTTCTGTATTGGCTCGAAGTCATTTGCTTCACCTCACTAAAAGTATATAACATTGCAGAACATCTTTCAATCTTTTTTGACAAATTCCTACGTTCTTCATTGACAAAGACGATTTATAAACTTATACTATATATACTTATTTATAATATAATTTCAGGAGATAAAAATATGAATCAATATTCACAAGAGGATAAAAGACGACGTCAGATGAAGCTCTCCGGCAAAGCGGCGGCAGCTTCAAAGGAAAAAAGGACTATCTTAATTATTGTATCGTGTATTCTTGCAATAATTCTCATTGCGGGCACAATCGCACTTGTAAAGCATTTCAAGAAGCCCGAAGCACCTTTCGTTCCCTCGCAGAACGAGCCTGTATCGGAGCAACAGACCGAAGCACCCACGCAAGCACAAGCACCCGAAACCACAACTACGCTTTCCGGTGAGGTTGCAATTACGGACTATTCGGCGACAATGTATTCGACAACCGTTACCTTGAACGTCAGAAGCGCACCGTCAACAGACAGTCAGATTTTAGGTCAGCTCGGTCAAGATACACCGATTAAGGTTACGGGCAAATGCTCGAACGGTTGGTTTAGAATTGACTTCAACGGTCAAACGGGCTACTGCTCGGAAAAATATCTCAAGGGCAGTCAGGACCTTTCTGATGCACCTTACTATATCAAGGTCAACCGCACGCAGAACATTGTTATTGTCTATACAAAGGATACAAACGGCGGTTACACCGTTCCCTACAAGGCTATGGTTTGCTCGGTAGGCTTGAACGACGCAACGCCGACAGGCTCATATAACACGACAGACAAATACACCTGGCGACTTCTTTCGGGCAATGTTTACGGACAGTATGCAACGAGAATTACAGGGCACTATCTGTTCCATTCCGTTCCGTACGTTACACAGAACAAGGCAGACCTCGAATATGACGAGTTCAACAAATTGGGCGAGGCTGCTTCGCTCGGCTGTATCAGGCTTTCCGTTGAGGATGCAAAGTGGATTTACGACAACTGTCCTAAGGGTACACCCGTTACAATTTACGACAGCAACGAGCCCGAGCCGTTGGCTAAGCCCACACCGATTAGAATTGACACAAACGATAAAAGGCGTGTTTGGGACCCCACCGACCCCGATCCGTCAAATCCGTGGAAGCAGTAATTCAAGACACATATTAAAGGCACATTTCGTTTTGAAATGTGCCTTACTTTTTTGCCGAAAAGCGGCTTAATTTAATTTTTCACAAGCGAGCCTTTCAACAGCTATTGCGTTATTGTATCTCTCCATATATTTATCGAAGCCCTCAACGTCTCTCAAATCAGGCTCAACACTCACGGACTCGGCAGAAGCAAAAATCTTGTTATCAAGATAAGCTTCAAGGCTCTCTTTACTTTTTGATATGGCATAAAGTGCAAGCACCGCCATACCCCACGGACCTCCCTCGCCTGCTGTTTTCATAACGGTTACCCTTGTGTTCAATGCCGCCGCTGTTATTTTCTGACCGACGCCCTCGGTTTTATAAAGTCCGCCATGCGCTGAAATTTTGTCAAGCTTAACATTCTCCTTTTTCAAAAGAATATCATTTCCGTTTTTCAATGCTGCAAAGGCTGAATACAATTCGTTTCTCATAAAATCGGCAACTGTAAGCTTTGAATTCGGAAGTCGCATAAGCATAGGTCTGCCCTGTGAAATATCCAAAACAGGCTCGCCCGACAGGCAGTTATATGAAACTATTCCGCCGCAATCGGGATTGCCCTTGAGAGCCTCGAAATATAGCATATCGTAAACCTTTGATTTCTCCGTCGGGTGTCCGCTGAGTGTTAAGAGCTCGCAGAACATTTTTACCCAAGCGTCAATATCTCCTGTGCAGTTGTTACAATGCACCATTGCAACGGGCTTTCCTGTCGGAGTCGTTACAAGGTCAATTTCCTTATATACGTTTTTAAGCGGCTTTTCCAAAACTACCATTGAAAAAATACTCGTACCTGCGGAGACGTTTCCCGTCTTTTCTCTAACGGAATTTGTAGCGGTCATACCCGTACCGGCATCGCCCTCGGGAGGACAAACGGGAATTCCCGATTTGAGCGTTTTGCTCTCGTCAAGAAATTCTGCGCCGCTTTTTGTAAGCGTTCCTGCGTTTTCTCCTGCGACAAGAACTTTAGGTAAAATATCACGGAGCGAAAAAGCATATCCGTCCTTTTTCGAGAGCGTGTCAAATTTTTTAAGCATTGCCTCATCGTAATCGTTTATTGCGGAGTCAATCGGAAACATACCGCTTGCCTCGCCGACGCCTGCGACAAACTCGCCTGTCAATTTCGAATGAATATATACAGCAAGAGTGGAAAGCCTTGAAAGCTTTTTCAAATGCTCTTCGCCGTTCAGCATAGCCTGACGAAGATGCGCAACAGACCACCTTTGCGGAATATTAAAGCCTAAAAGCTCGGTCAGCTCTTCACTCGCCTGTGCGGTCGAGGTATTTCTCCATGTTCTGAACGGAGTGAGCAAATTGCCCTCGCTGTCGAATGCCATATAGCCGTGCATCATTGCGGAAACGCCGATTGAGCCAACCCCGGTAAGTTCAATTCCGTATCTGTTTTTTACATCATTTTTAAGGTCCTTATAGCAGCTTCGAAGTCCCGTATGAATGTCGTCAAGTGAGTACGTCCACACGCCGTTTTCAAATCTGTTTTCCCATGTGTGACTGCCTGACGCAATGGGTGTCGCCTCGTCGTCAATCAGCACCGCTTTTATTCTTGTCGAGCCGAGCTCAATGCCCAAGCTTGTCCTTGCAAGGAGTATTTTTTCTTTAATTTCCATTTGCTCACCGCCGCAAAAATATTATGTAAATCTATTTTAATATATATCCTGATATTTTTCAATACAAAAAATAAAGTCCGAAAAGCCTTGATAATACGTGGTTGCGGAGCTTCGCAACCGATAGTTTCCTTGAAAAATCGCATTTGTAAACTAAAGTTGGTAGCGCAACCGAGGATTTTTTTGTAAGATATCGGCGTACCGAGAAACAAGAGCGAAAGCCACTCGGGTAAATTCAAAAGCTACTTTTTATCAACAATAAAATTTGACAAACAAGGAGACAAACACATGAAAAAGACAAACACAATCCACTTCGGAATTCAGAGAAAAATCGTTTCAAATATGACCGCCGAGAGCTGGGAAACAATCCCTCACGTAACATATAATTATGAGCCTGACGTAACCGCTTTTATGCGTGAATATAAAAGACTGAATTTCGGAAGAGACCGCAACGATAAGATAACGATAAATACTCTTATGTTAAAGGTTATCACAGAGGGCCTTAAGGACGCACCGATTCTCAACTCGCACTTAAATTTCAACCGCAAGCTTGTAAGAGGAGAGCTCAACACCTATGAGGACATAAATATTTCAATGCCTATGATTCTTCCCAACGGTGAAATGATGACGGTTAATCTTCACAATTTTGAAAACAAAAATCTTGACGAAATGACGGCTGAAATCAAAGACGTTACCCGCCGTGCAGAGAACACGGATTTGAACGAAGTAATGTTTGACGTTTCACTCGACAACACTATTAACGCACTTAAAAAGGGAAAAATTATGCAGACTGTTTGCAGACTTATCGGCTCAAAGACAGGCAAGCACAGAGTTAAAACTCTCAGTGGTAAAGCTAAAAAGGCTTATGAGTCGATTCCCGTTGAGGACAGACTTACAAAGCACGATATTGAGCAGGGCACAACGACAATTTCAAATATCGGCTCGACCTACCGCCAGCAGAGAGGTTCAACCTGCCTTCTTGAAATCATACCGCCGCAGGTTACAGCTTTCGCAGTAGGCGCCGTTCAGGATAAGCCCGTCGTTGTAACAAACGAATTCGGCAAAAAAGAGGTCGAGGCAAGACAGGTACTTCCCATTTGCATTGCGTTTGACCACAGAGCGCTCGACTTCGGAGATATAGTTCCTTTCCTTGAAAGGCTCGACGACATTTTTGAAAATCCCGAGCAAATTCATTCGTGGGTTTCGAATAATGAAACCGACTCTCTTGCGGAAATGCAGGACGCTTAACTAACTTACCCATCCCTATCTATATAAATACCTTAAAGCATAACACCGCCGTACCCGAAAGAGTGCGACGGTGTTGTGCTGTTTATTATTAAAAATAAGTTTTAAGCCTCAATTTCTTTCATTGCCTTTTTGAATTGGAAGCCAAACAGAACAGATGTGAATATAACCGCAATAATATCCGCTATCGGCTCTGAAAGGAATACGCCCGTTGTCTGATTTGCTACCAAGTGCGGCATAATATAAATCAGCGGAATTAACAGCACGAATTTTCTTACAACCGCAACAACGATTGAATTTACGGCCTTTCCGAGAGATGTAAAGGTCATTTGGCAAGCAATTTGAATTCCGAACAAGAATATGCCTGCAAGATAAATCCTGAGCATAGGAGTTGCAAACTCGACAAGGCTTACGTCCGATGTGAAAATGCTTATAAACGCTTTCGGGAAAAACTGCACCGCACTGCAAAGCAAAACGGAATAGCTCAAGCAAGTAACAAGCAACAATTTGAATGTGTTTTTAACTCTCGGCGAGCATTTAGCACCGTAATTGTAGCTTAAAATAGGCTGTGCACCCTGTGCTATGCCCTGCAAAGGAAGCATAGCGAACTGCATAACGCTCGATAAAATTGTCATTGTTCCGACCGCAATATCACCGCCGTATTTAAGAAGCGAGGAGTTAAAACAAACCGTTACAATACTTTCGCTTGCCTGCATAATGAATGTTGCAAGTCCTAAAGCAATGCACGGTAATATAATATTCTTTTCAAGACGCAAATTCTTTTTCTTGATACGCAAATAAGTCTTTTTGCCTCTGAGGAACGCTACGACCCATACGGCTGAAATCGCTTGTGAAATAACGGTTGCAAGCGCACCGCCCTTTACGCCCATATGAAGTCCGAATATGAAAATCGGGTCTAAAATAATATTGCAAACAGCACCGATAAGAACGGACACCATTGAAATATTCGTAAAGCCCTGTGCGGTAATAAATGCATTCATTCCCAAAGTCAGCTGAACAAAAATTGTACCGAGAGCATAAATGCCCATATAATCGGTTGCATAGGAAATTGTGTTTTCACTTGCGCCGAACGCCAACAAGATAGGTTTGTTCCATATCAAAAGAATAACTGTCAACACACAAGAAATGATTATCTGCAACGAAAAGCAGTTGCCGAGAATTTTCTCCGCCGTGTCATTGTCTTTCTTTCCCATATAAATCGAGGCTCTCGGCGCACCGCCCGAGCTTACCAATGCCGCAAATGCCGTAACGATCATAATAATCGGCAAACAAACGCCCACGCCCGTCAAAGCCAAGCTACCCTCAAAGGGGATATGTCCAATATATATCCTATCGACGATATTATAAAGCATATTGATAAGCTGTGCGATTACCGTAGGAATAGACAGTTTTAACAACAGCTTCCCGATTGGATATGTGCCTAAAATATTTTCATCTTTTTTCAAATTTAACTACTTCCTTTATTGTGACTTATTTATTGAATTTATCTATATTTTCCAACAGGGCGGAATTAAGCTTTTTTCTTATCCTCATAAATTCTTCGATTTCTTCTTCATCCAAAGCCGACAGCACGGCTTCAAGCTTTTCAATGGCGTTTTCCCGAAGCTCCGCTACTTTTTCAACCCCTTTCGAAGTCAACACGATAATCACTTTTCTGTTATCCTTATCATCACATTTTCTCGAAATCATACCCTGTGAGTCTAAATCGCCTAATATTTTTGCAATTCTTGCCGTGCTGACAGCCATTGCATCGCTTATTTCTTTCGGATATGCTTTACAATTATGTGTATATAAATAATTCAAAACAAACGAGTCACCCTGAACTATTTTTATCAGCCGTCTATCCATTATGAGTTGCCCTGTACTTGACAACTGTTCCAAAAATCTATTTACCAAATCTTCTGATACCATAAGAACACCCCCTCAATAAATTGCTAACATTGTTAGCTATCTATCATATTATATCACAATAAAATATGTTGTCAACATTGAAAAAATTAAATAGCTTAAAAACATTTGAAATAAAAAGTCCCGTATTAAACACCGTTTTCTGCGTAAAATATTACAGGATAAAATTAACTTTACAAGGAGAACGGTATGAAAGCAACAGGAATTGTCAGACGAATTGACGACCTCGGCAGAGTTGTCATTCCAAAGGAAATACGCCGTACAATGCATATGCGGGAGGGCGACCCGTTGGAAATATTCACAGCAGCGGACGGCGAGGTTGTGTTCAAGAAGTATTCACCGATAGGCGAATTTTCATCCTTTGCCACTCAATACGCAGAGGTTTTAAGCAAGACTACGGGAATGACGGTTATGATAACCGACAGAGACAGAGTGGTGTCCGTTTGCGGTGCACAGAAAAAGGCTCTGACAGACGGCAGAGTATCGCCCGAGCTTGAAGGTCTTATGGACGAACGAGGCTCATTTACGGCAAAATCGGAGGTCGGAATTAAGCCGATTATGAACAGCGAGCTTGAGGCGTCGATTGTTTATACGATTATCGGCTCGGGGGATGTCGCAGGCTCGGTTGTGATGATGTTTGACGAGCAGAGGACTCCGCCCGACGCCACAAAAGAAAAGCTTGTTTCCGTTGCCGCTTCATTTCTCGGAAAACAAACGGAGGATTAAGCTTAATAAGCAAGCAAAATAAAAAAACGGACTTGAAGTCCGTTTTTTGTTATATTATATGTACTTTACTTTTTAATATCAAACCAAAACTCAACACCGTTTTCGTGATTTAACACTCCGTAATCAAGTCCGTAAAGCTTTTGAATGGCGCTGACGATTGACAATCCCAAGCCGTATCTGCCCTCGCTTCGGCTTCTCGACTTATCTGCTCGATAAAAGGCAATCCAAATTTTATCTATATCCTCGTCTGCTATCGGATTGCCCGTGTTAAAGACGGAAATTCTGCATCTATCGCCCAAATCAGTGCTTGAAACTGTAATCTGCTTTTCTCCGTCTGCGTGTGACACGGCATTCGAAATATAATTGTTTATAATCATTTCCGTTTTCACTCTGTCGCCGACAACCATTGTATTTTGTGGGATTTTGTTTGTAAAGGTTATTACCTTTACACTTGTTTTAATAGAATTTGCGTCTGCGTAATCATCTGTCAAAGCGGAAATGTCAAAGGTTTCATCTTTTAGAGCAACATTTCCCGACTCGTACATTGAAAGTTCCAAGAGCTGTAATACAAGCGTGTTCATTTTTTCGGTTTCTCCGACAATAACATCGCAATATTTTTTTGCCGACTCAGTTTCTCCGTTTTCAATCATCAGCGACGCACCCTCGGAATATCCCCTTATTATAGAAATCGGCGTTTTCAGCTCATGAGAAACGTTTGAAATGAAATCCTTTCTGATTTTTTCAAGCGTTTTTTCTTTTTCAATATCCTTTAGAAGTCTTTCGTTTTTACTGTGCAAATCATCAAGCGTTTCATTAAGCGAATCGGACAGGTGGTTGATACTCGACGAGAGCACGCTCAATTCATCATTACCCGTAACCTCGCACTTCTCGGAAAAATCCATTTCCGCCATTTTTCCCGTGACCTCGCTCATTTTAATAAGCGGCTTTGTAAATTTACCCGAATAATAATAGATTACTCCCATTGCCGCAAGCATTGCGACAACGCTTGTAACGCTTGTAATCATAACTGCAATATCAGCCGTGCGATCAACGTCGTCCTTACGGGAATACATTTCAATTTCCTCGCCGCCCGAAAGGTGTGAGCCGTAAACTATATACTGTATATTTTCGTTTTCAATCGTCTGAATTTCAAAAAATGAGCCGTCGTCATAGTCCTGCCGCTTTGAAACGGTAATTTTACCCTTTGACGAGAAAATGTCCGTCGTGCCGAAATAAAGCGGATCGCCGTTTCGAGAATATATATCAATAGAAAAGCCGTACTTTTTTTCGAGCGAGCTCAGCTGTGATACGTAATCGCCCGCATTAAAATCAAAGGTGCTTATTTCATTTTTAACATCAACCATAGAACGCTTTTCGTTCTTTGCGTAAATCGTCGGCAAAAGGAAATTATTAAGCGACAAAATAAGCAGTACGGCAACAACCACGACTGCCCCGACCTGCAAAAACAGTCGGGTGCGGATGCTTATTATCTTTTTGCTCTGCTTATTATTCATCGGAATTCTCCTGAAGCTTATATCCGACCGCATAGACGGTTTTCAAATGAGCCTCTCCCCACTCGCCGAGCTTTGTACGAAGCCTTGCAACGTGCGTGTCAACAGTTCTTATATCTCCGAAATAATCATAGCCCCACACATCGTCAAGCAACTGCTCACGGCTGTAAACCCTGCCGACAGCCTGCGAAAGCTTTTCGAGTATCTTAAATTCCTTGACGGTAAGGTCAATTTTCTTTCCGTCAAGACGAACATCAAGGGCCTCGGGGTCAATGACAAGCCCCCACAAGCCCTCTTTTTCGGTCTTCAATGCACCGTTACGGCGAAGCAATGCCTCCACCCTCTTAACAAGCACAACGGGAGAAAACGGCTTTGTAACATAGTCATCTGCGCCCGAATCAAAGCCTGTTATCTGGTCAAAATCCTGACTTCTTGCGGTCAAAAGCATAATCGGAACATCCGAAGTGTTGCGTATTCTGCGGCAGACCTCCCAACCGTCAAGCTCGGGCATCATAATATCAAGAATACAAAGTGCAACGTCCCTGTTTTCATTAAAAAGCTCAAGTGCTTTAGCTCCGTCTTCAGCCTGCAAAACGGTATAGCCTGCCTTTTCAAGAAAATCCGAAACAAGACTTCTGATAAGCTGCTCATCATCTGCAACAATGATTTTTGACATAAAAATACACCGCCCTTTCTGTTAAATTGTAACACAAAGGACAGTGTTGTTCAATATTATTTATTTAATGTACTTTTTGAGCTGCGTCTTTTCAACCGCTATAAGCAACGGAATTCCTGCGGCATAGCACACGACAAGCTCGCCGAGACCGACCCAAAGCGCCTGAATAAGATAACCGTAAAATGTAAAGCCCTCGGGAAGAAAGGCTGTAATCTCCGCTCCGACAATAAGTGCGTTGCTGATTACGGGGAACAGCGGTGCCAACACGGATATACCTTTTACCTTGACATTTCTTGTCTTGTAGGAAAGAACTGCGGCAACGAACGTCGCAAGAGTTCCGCAGATAATATCAATCATACCGTACGGGCTTCCGAGATTTCCCAAAAAGCAGCCGATTGTAAGCCCGGGAATTGCTGCCGGAGTGAGTGCTGCAAGCACCGTAAGAGCCTCCGAAAATCGAAACTGAACAGCTCCGTAAGCAAGTCCGACCGATGATGCGGCGTAAGTCAATGCGGCGTAAAGTGCGGCAATTACCGCACCCGAAACGAGTGTGTAAACCTTTTTGTTTTTCATATTCAATTCTCCTTAGTTTTGATTGACACAAGTGCCGGTCAGGATGGTTACGAACTGACCGCTTCGCTTGAAGCAATGAAATGATACAGTATATTCCCTGTTTTGTCAAGGCTCAGACATAAAAACGGACTGTAAAAGCAGCAGTTTTACAGTCCGTTGATATATTCCGTTTTCAGTTGAGCGTAAACTCAATCGTTTTTGTTTCGCCTGGTGCGAAGGTAAGCGTTTCGGTTTTGTCGGAAAGTCCGCAGGAAAGCTTTATCGTTTGCTCAATATCAGAGGTTACGGTTACCTGTGCGGTTTTTGCGTTCGCGTCCCATTTAAGCGAGTCAACGGTGGCACGGGTTCTTGCCTTTATGCCTGTTATCTCGCCTGCGTCAAAGCCCGACTCAAGCAGTGCAGGAAGCACCTCTATCTCATTTGTGTTTGAATAAACAAGCGCTTCATTGACAATTCCGAGGTAGCCTATTGCAAAATCAGTACAATAACAGCTTCCTTGGTCGTAGTCGTGGTTTGTCATAAGAGAATTATATCTGATTTTATGGTTTTGAAGCTTCAAAAGAGCCGATGTGATACTTGTTCTGTCCTTGAGCCTTGCCGCAATAAGCGAACGGTGGACAAGTGCGTGGCTTGCCTCATTCTCCGAAGTTCTGTTATCAATCGCCTGTATGCAAGCCTGCTTGAGCTGTTCGTCGTTCTGCGTTTCAAACAGCGGCCATACACAGTAAAGGTGGCTTAAATGTCTGTGCTTGTTGTTCTCGCTGAACTGATTGCACGCCCATTCCTTGAGTGCTCCCGTCTCGTCATAGAGATACGGCGGAAGCTTTTTGAGCATATACTCCCACCTTGCCGTATCCGTTTCGGGTGCAACATCCTTTACAACGCTCAAAAGCATATTTATATTATCCCTGCATGCGGCAATGTCAATAGCCGTGTTTGCATCGGACGGAGACGGATAATTTGACGGGTTATTTTCGGGAGAATAACTCGGCAAAATGCAATAATATTCATTATCGGCAAGCTCCGTCTTACCCGCTTCGTAATGAATATCCCCGTTTGAGTCGGTGTAATACTCGGCGGTCATAAGCTGTTCCCAATAGTTTACAGACTTAATCAAAAGCGGCATAAGCACATCTTCTTCAAGCTGTAAGTAACCACGAGCCTTAATCGTTTCTATATCACTGTCCGTAAGGTCGTCGGCAGTCGTCGAAAGCACGGATTTGAGCTTTTCAAGGTCTATTTCGTCGCTTAACGGAATTCGTATATTGCCGTAGCACTGCAAAGCTTCATACAGCGGCTGAATCATCCAACTCGAGCCTGCGTTCCAATATCTGAACGGATACGGATAACACGTTTCCGTGATTACCGCCTTGTCGCCGTCGGTATTTACGGGAGCCTGTATCGCATCGGTAAAACCATGGGTCGCAAGGGCGTTTTCCTCCCAATCGGGCAGTTGTCGAAGTATAAAATAGGTATAACCTATCGGCGAAGAAGAGATATTTCCCGTGTTCATCGACGAGGTCTGCAAATTAACATTTGCGTCCATTGTATATTTACTGCCCCAACCCGTGTTCCACTCGCCTGTCCACATACCGTAAAGGCGTGAGGTAGAATATCCGCTACAACAGAGGTATGCGTATCTGCCTGCATAGTACGAACGCTGACTCAAAGCGGAATTGAGTTTTTTCTTAAATCGCTGCGAGCGTAAAAGTGATTCATTTGACTTGTCGGAGCTTCCGTCCTTCAATGTAAGCGTTACGGCGTCGAACTGCGGCTTATATATTGCAAGATGTGCATTGAGCGCAGAGTCATAGCTGAATTTTCCGTCAGCCGTATATTTTTTTGCAAAATCAGTCGCTCTCTCATAAAGCGAATTTACAAGCGAATAGTCTACTTGAGCGTCAAAGTCGGAATATTCGCCCATATTGTAATCCCGTCCCGTAACGGTTATGAGATAAACACTGTCCGCTTCGCTTACGGTAACCTGCGGTTGAGTGTCCGAAGCATATTGCTCATCGGAGGGCTTGGCTTTTTCCGAAAAATCGAGCGTACCGCCGTCCGTTACAATATATGTAAGAGTGGCATAGCCGCCGTTTCTAAGCTCGGAATTTTCATAATCGGGATAATGTGCGACCATGGCAAGATATCCCTTGTCCCCGTCAGCCGTCTTTTTGTATCTTATATTTACCTCGTCACTCTTTGAATAGTTCGCAAGAGTGGAAATATCGTCATAGCTAAGCGTAACGGTTACGGGTGTATTTTCGCTTGACTTTTCGATTTTAGTGACGGTTACACAGTCGGCAAGAGAAGTAAAGGTAGTCCTCTCCCAAGTACCGTTTTTATCGGTGTATCTCACGCCGACCTGAGCCGTTTCGTAATCTGTATATCGAACATAGTCCTTTGTGCGGTGCTTCTGCGAGGAAATACGCAGCTGACCGCCCGGATGGAAACGGTAAACATCGTCGTAGCTTGCGTTATCGACTATGTCCTCACCCTTAACAATGCTCTGCTTTACCGTTTCAAGCTCGTTCGCCGTGTCGGGACAGGATCGAGCGTTTTCGTTCGGCATAATAAAGTGCATATTCTGATAAATAATCGTATCGCTGTACGGACTGCCGCTTGTGATAAAGCCCTCAAGACCGTTTCCGCCGACCATTCCCTGCCGCCACGACTTTGTCTTATTTGTCTTTTTGTCGGAAAGCTGTGTGTAGGAGGTCGAATATGAGATTTTCTCATTATCCTTAAACACATCGCTAATATCGGGCGTTTTTGCACAAGCGGTACACGAAACGCAAACCGCCGCAACAAGAGCCGCCGAAATCAACTTTTTCATATTTTTCATTTCCTCACCTCAAAAAAAGTTTATCAAAAATTACTTGTGCGACAGCACAAGCGGCACGAAGTGACGGCGGCGACAGCCGCAATTTAGTCATTCAATGTTCTCCGAAACGGTCAAAATCTTTGATTTTGTTATCGTTTCGTGAGGTTATTATATCACAATATTTTTTATAATACTATAAATATTTTTTACAAAGCTTATTGACTTTATCAAGGTAAAGTGCTAACATATTAGTACGACAGAGTAAAGGAGCTATAGCAATGGCAGATTTCAGAACAGAGGCAACAGATCGTCTTTTCCAAACCTTTCTAAATCTTGAGAGTCTTGATGACTGTTATAAATACTTCGACGACCTATGCACAAAAAAGGAAATTATCGATATGGCGCAACGTCTTGAAGCCGCTATAATGCTTGAAAAGGGAGCAAATTACCTTACTATTTCAAAGCAAGTGGGCATAAGCACCGCCACTATAGGCAGGGTCAGCAACTGTCTGCGCTACGGCTCGGGCGGATATGAAAGTGCAATAAAGAAGCTTGAGGAGAGTGAAGAGAAATGATAATCGAAACAGATAATCTCAAATATGACGAGCAGGCTGTGTTTCTTCTTCGCTCGCTCTATTCAAAATACGGCTACAAGCAATACAAAATGCGTAAGTTTGAGGAATATGACCTCTATGTTCGCAATAAGGATTTTTTAATTTCCGACAGCGTAATAACCTTTACCGACACCAACGGCAAGCTTATGGCATTAAAGCCCGACGTAACCCTGTCGATAGTCAAGAACACAAAGGACTCCGACGGCTCTGTACAAAAAGTATATTACGACGAAAATGTTTACAGGGTATCAAAGGGCACTCATTCATATAAGGAAATAAAGCAGGCGGGTCTTGAGTGCATCGGCGATGTTGATGCTTATTGTGTATGCGAGGTTTTAAGCCTTGCCATAAAGAGTCTTATGACGATAAGCGAAAACTGCGTCGTTGACGTTTCCGACCTTGCGATACTTTTTGCGCTTTATGATTATATCGGTCTTTCATACGAGGCAAGAAAAAGAATGACCTCACTCATTTCCGACAAAAACGCCCACGAAATGAAGCGGCTTTGTGAGGATATATCGGTTTCGGCAGAAAGCACGGCGCTTTTGGAGGAGCTTATATCCTACAACGGCACTCCCGACGAGATTTTGCCGAGGCTCAAGGCTATGGCTGAACGAATAGGCGCACAGGCTGAATTTTCGGAATTTGAAAGCGTTGTTTCATCACTTGACAAGGAGCTCCAAAGCAAGCTGCGTATTGACTTCTCGGTAGTGAGCGATATAAACTATTATAATGGTATTGTTTTTAAGGGCTTTATCGACAAAATTCCCGACAGCGTGCTTTCGGGCGGCAGATACGACTCGCTTATGCAGAGTATGTCGAGAAAATCAAAGGCAATAGGCTTTGCCGTATATATAGATATGCTTGAACGCTTTAATATAAAGGAAAGGGAGTTTGACTATGCTGCGGTTTTGCTCTATTCGGAAAACGACGGCATTTCAACAGTCAAGAACGCATCGCAAAGGCTTATAAACGAGTACGGCTGCGTATTCACGGCAAAAAAGTTCCCCGAAAAGTCAACCTACGGTAAGCTTTTCGAGCTTCAAAACGGAGAGGTGATTTTAATTGAAAACAATGCTTAATGTTGCTCTCCCAAAGGGCAGGCTCGGCGAAAGGGTTTATTCTATGTTCGAAAAGGCAGGCTTCCCCTGCCCGTCAATCAAGGAGGTAAACCGAAAGCTTATATTTGAAAACGAAGAGGCAGGCGTTCGCTACTTCTGGGTAAAGCCCTCGGATGTTGCCATATACGTCGAAAGAGGCGCCGCAGACATAGGCATTGCGGGCAAGGATATTCTTCTTGAATATGAGCCGGATATTTATGAGCTGCTCGACCTCGGAATAGGCAAATGCAGAATGGCGGTCGCCGCACCTAAGGGCTTCCGTGACGACGTTCGCAAAACGCTTCGGGTTGCAACGAAATTTTCAAACATAGCTCAAAATTATTACGCCTCACTCGGCAGAGATATTGATATAATACATCTTAACGGGTCAATCGAGATAGCTCCGATTTTAGGACTTTCCGACGTTATTGTAGATATTGTCGAAACAGGTACGACGCTTAAAGAGAACAATCTTGAGGTCGTTGAAACGGTCGTTCCGATTTCGGCAAGGCTTATAGCAAACAAGACGGGCTACAAGTTCAAAACGGCTCAAATCGAAAAGGTTACAAATTGCTTAAAGCAGCAGGTGGAATATAAAAATGATTAAGATAATGAAATACGGCGAAGTGCCGAACAGTGAAATTTTTGCCCGTTCCGTTCCGAAAACCGATGTTGCGGGAACGGTTGCCGAAATCATAAAAAACGTAAGAGAAAACGGCGACAAAGCACTTTTTGAATACTGTGAAAAATTTGATAAGGCACAGCTTTCCTCACTTGCGGTAACAAAAGAGGAAATCGACGAGGCGTTGAGCCTTGTAGAGCCTGAATTTTTAGAAATACTTGAAAAGGCGGCAAAAAACATCAGAAAATTTCACTCCCGTCAGGTGCGCAACAGCTTTATAATCAACGATGAGGACGGAATTGTAATCGGTCAGAAGATAATCCCCGTCGACAGAGCGGGACTGTATGTGCCGGGCGGTACTGCGGCTTATCCGTCAACAGTTCTTATGGATGCCATTCCTGCAAAGATAGCAGGCTGCCGTGAGGTCGTTATGGTAACCCCTCCGACAAAAGACGGCAAGGTGAATCCCGTTATACTTGCGGCGGCGTACGTTGCAGGCATTGACCGAATTTTCAAGGTCGGCGGAGCGCAGGCAATAGCGGCACTCGCATACGGAACGCAGAGTATTCCTAAGGTAGACAAAATCGTAGGTCCGGGAAACGCTTTTGTGGCTGAGGCTAAAAAGCAGGTTTTCGGCGTTGTTTCAATCGATATGATAGCAGGTCCGAGTGAGATACTGATAGTTGCGGACGGCAAATCAAATCCGGCATATGTTGCGGCAGATTTGCTCTCACAGGCAGAGCACGACAAAATGGCAAGTGCAGTACTTGTGACCGACAGCGCAGAGCTTGCAGAAAACGTCAGCACGGAGCTTGAAAAGCAAATTCCGTTGCTTGAACGCCGTGAAATCGCAAGAGAGTCCATTGATGTAAACGGCAAAATAATCGTTGCCGATACACTTGACGCCGCAATTGAAATCGCAAATGAAATTGCTCCCGAGCATTTGGAGCTATGCGTTGACAATCCGTTTGACAAGCTCGACAGCATACGTCACGCAGGCTCGATATTTATGGGCAGAAATTGTCCCGAGGCTCTCGGCGACTATTTTGCAGGGCCTAACCACACCCTGCCGACAAGCGGAACGGCAAAATTTTCAAGTCCGCTTTCCGTTGACGACTTCATAAAGAAAACGCAATACACCTATTACACAAAGGACGCACTCAAAAAAGTTGCCTTTGACGTTGCGGCTTTTGCGAAAAAAGAGGGCTTGACGGCACACGCAAAGAGTGCTGTTATCCGTGTGGAGGACGAGCAGTGAGCAGATACTTTTCAAAAAAATTCAAGGCTCTTGTCCCCTACACTCCGGGAGAGCAGCCCAAAGAGATGAAATACATAAAACTGAACACCAATGAGTCTCCGTTTCCGCCGAGCGAAAAGGCAATGAAAAAAGCAGCCGAAGCGGTTAAAAATCTTCAGCTTTATTGCGACCCCGAGTGCCGTGAGCTTGTAAAAAAGGCAAGCGAAGTCTTTTCGGTCGATACAGATGAAATACTTTTCACAAACGGCTCGGATGAAATTCTTAATTTCGCTTTTTCAGCCTTTTGCGACGAAACGCACCCTGCGGTTTTCCCCGACATAACCTACGGCTTTTATCCCGTATTTGCCGAGATAAACCGTGTGCCTTATGAGGAAATTCCGCTAAAGGACGATTTCACGATTTCGGTTGACGACTACATCGGAATAAACAAAACGATTTTTATTGCAAACCCCAATGCCCCGACAGGCATTGCGTTAAGTCTTAACGACATTGAAAAAATCGTTTTCTCAAACCCCGATTCGGTTGTTGTGATAGACGAAGCGTATGTTGACTTCGGCACGGAAAGTGCCGTAAGCCTTATTCACAAATACAGCAATCTGCTTGTCACGCAGACCTTTTCAAAATCACGCTCGCTTGCAGGCGGACGGCTCGGCTTCGGAATTGCCTGTAAAGAACTTATAGCAGACCTTAATACAATCAAATATTCCACAAATCCATATAACATAAACTCTATCACTCAGGCGATGGGAGCAGGCGTTTTAGAGGATGAGGAATACACAAAAAACAACTGTAAGAGGATAATCGAAAACAGAGAGTATCTTACAAAAAAGCTTGAAGCTATGGGCTTTTTCGTTCTTCCGTCAAAGGCTAATTTTGTGTTTGCAAGGCACGACAAAGTAGGCGGACGGGCACTCTATGAGGCTCTCAAAAGCAACGGTGTGCTTGTAAGACATTTCGACAGCGAAAGGCTCAGGGACTATAACCGTATCACGGTAGGAACAAAAGAACAAATCGATATACTTACACAAAAAATCACGGAGAAAGGCGATTAAAATGAGAACTGCAAAAATTGACAGAAAAACCAACGAAACCGATATAAAGCTCTCGCTGAATATCGACGGAACAGGCAAAAGCGACATCAACAGCGGCTGCGGCTTTCTTGACCACATGCTGACTCTTTTCGCCTCTCACGGAAAATTCGACCTTGAAATTAAGTGTGACGGCGACACCTATGTTGACGACCACCACACGACCGAGGATATAGGCATTGCTCTCGGGCAGGCTTTTTCGCAGGCTCTCGGCGACAAAAAAGGTATCGTTCGCTACGGGGACATGATTCTTCCTATGGACGAGGCTCTTATTCTTACGGCGGTTGATTTTTCGGGCAGAAGCTGTCTCGGTTACTCGCTTGACATTCCTGCGCAAAAGGTCGGCTCCTTCGACACCGAGCTTGTAAAGGAATTTTTTATCGCATTCACAAGCAATGCAAAGCTCACTCTTCACATAAAGCAGCTTGACGGAGAAAACTCACACCACATAATTGAGGGTGCGTTCAAGTCAGTCGCAAGAAGCATCAGAGCTGCGGTAAAAATCGACAGCGATTTTGCCGACGAAATTCCGTCCTCAAAGGGTGTGTTATAATGGTTGCAATTATTGATTACGGCGTGGGAAATCTCTTTTCGTTAAAAAGCTCATTTTCCGCTATCGGTGCAGACGCCGTTGTTACAAACTCAAAGTCGGACCTTGAAAGGGCGGAGTCGATTATTCTGCCGGGCGTCGGTGCGTTTTGTGACGCCGCAAAAAAGCTCAAGGACAGCGGTCTCGAGGACACGGTTGTTTCCCTTGCGAAAGCCGGGAAGCCGCTTATGGGCATTTGCCTCGGTATGCAGCTTCTGTTTGAGAAAAGCTATGAATACGGCGAGCACAGAGGCTTGGGACTTATTAAGGGCGAGATAAGACCTATCGAAACAGTCATTCCTAAGGGCTATAAAATTCCGCATATCGGCTGGAACAGCCTTGAAATTCGAAAGCCCACACCGATTTTTGAAAACGTAAAAAACGGCGAGTATGTTTACTTCGTCCATTCATATTATGCCGCCGACTGTGAAAGCTCGGTAACGGCGGTATCAGACTACGGCGCACCGCTTACAGCGTCGGTACAAGCGGGAAATATTTTCGGCTGTCAGTTTCATCCCGAAAAAAGCGGCGAAACAGGACTTAAAATACTTCGCTCATTTGTAGCCTTAGGGGAGGGAAAATAATGTTTATCTATCCTGCAATAGACCTTTACGAGGGCAAGGCGGTAAGACTTTTCAAGGGCGATTACGCACAAATGGAGGTCTTTTCGGAAAATCCGCCCGAGGTCGCAAAGGATTTTGAGAGCTGCGGCGCAACGCACATACATCTTGTTGACCTTGAGGGTGCAAAGAACGGAAAAACGCCGAATTTTGACACGGTTATGAAAATTCACAACACAACTGATATGTTTTGCGAAATCGGCGGCGGAATACGAAGTATGGAAACGGTCGAAATGTACCTTGAAAACGGAATTGACCGTGTAATTCTCGGCACAGCGGCTGTAAATGACAGAAAATTCCTTGAAAGAGCCGTCGGAAAATATAAAGACAGAATTGCAGTCGGCGTTGACATAAAAGACGGCTTTGTCGCAATCAAAGGCTGGACGGAAAAGTCGGAGCTTGAGGCGTTTGCGTTTTGCAGAGATATGCAGGCTCTCGGCGTTTCGACGCTCATATGCACCGATATTTCAAAGGACGGCGCAATGAAAGGCACAAACCATAGTTTGTACAAGGAATTGAGCGAGCAGCTGAAGATGAACATAATTGCCTCGGGCGGAGTTTCCTCGCTCGATGATGTAAAAAAGCTTCGTGCACTCAATATTTACGGTGCGATAATCGGTAAGGCTTATTATACAAAGGCTATCGATTTGAGAAAGGCGGTTGAGTTGGCTCTGTGATTACAAAAAGAATTATCCCCTGCCTTGACGTCAAGGACGGGCGTGTTGTAAAGGGCGTAAATTTCAAGGGCTTGCAGGACGTTTCATCCCCTGTTGAGCTTGCAAAATATTACACGCAGAACGGTGCCGACGAGCTTGTGTTTTATGATATAACCGCTTCCTCGGACGGCAGAAAACTGTTTACCGACATACTTTGCGAGACTGCAAAAAGCGTATTCATTCCGCTTACCGTCGGCGGCGGTATAAATACCGTTGAGGACTTTGACAGAGTGTTAAAATGCGGTGCCGACAAGGTCAGCGTGAACTCCGGAGCTATCAAAAACCCCGATTTAATCTGTAAAGCTGCAAAGCTTTACGGCGACCAATGCGTAGTGCTGTCGGTTGATGTCAAAAGGGTTGGCGGCGTTTTCAAGGTTTTTGCAAAGGGCGGCAGAGAAAACACGGAAATGGACGCTATTGAATGGATAAAACGCTGCGTTGCAAACGGTGCGGGCGAAGTCGTTGTCAATTCCATTGATACGGACGGAGTAAAAAAGGGCTTCGACCTTGAAATGCTCGAAAAGGTATGCGATGCGGTAAACGTGCCTGTAATCGCCTCGGGCGGAGCAGGAAAAATTGAGGACTTTATCACTCTTTTCAATACCGTTCCAAAGGTTGACGCAGGTCTTGCCGCTTCGATTTTCCATTTCGGAGAGGTCAGCATAAACGACCTGAAAAAAGAGATGAAACGCAATAACATTCCGACAAGGATATAAGGAGAAAGCTATGTTGAACATTGACGAACTTAAATTTGACGAAAAGGGTCTTATCCCCGCAATCGTCGTTGACGCAAAGACGAAAAAGGTCTTGACTCTCGCATATATGAACAGAGAAAGCCTTGAAATTTCGCTTGAAAAGGAGCTTACCTGCTTTTGGAGCCGTTCAAGAAACGAGCTGTGGCTCAAGGGCGAAACAAGCGGAAACTATCAGCACATTGTTTCGATAACGGCTGACTGCGACAATGACGCTCTTGTCGTTATGGTTGAACCCGACGGTCCTGCCTGCCACACAGGTTCATATTCCTGCTTTACAAAGCCTGTTTTCCAGAGCGAAGAACGTTCGGAATTTTCCTACGAGGGACTTATGGAGCTGATAAGAGGCAGAAAGACAAATCCGCAAGACGGCTCATATACCACCTATCTTTTCAACAAGGGACTTGATAAAATTCTTAAAAAGGTCGGTGAGGAGAGCACGGAGGTAATCATTGCCGCCAAAGCCGAAGACAAAAAGGAAACCGTCTACGAAATTGCGGATCTTGCCTATCATATTATGGTGCTTATGGTTGAAACGGGAATTTCACTTGACGATATAAGAGACGAACTGGCATCACGCCACGTTATCGACCACAAGGTAAAGCAGGAGAAGATGACCTGATGGAGCTTTTTGATTTACACGTTCATTCCGTTTTCAGCGACGGCAGGGACACACCGAGGGATATAGTTATTTCGGCGATTGAAAAGGGTGTAAAAACGCTTGGCTTTTCCGACCATTCCTACACCGAATTTGACGAGCGATATTGTATACAAAGGGACAAGCAAGCCGAATACATCCGAACAATTAACGAATTAAAAAATGAATTTTCGGACAAAATAAAAATCCTTTGCGCCACCGAGCAGGATTTTTATTCAACCGCACCCACGGCAGGCTATGATTATGTCATAGGCTCCGTTCACTACGTTTTAATTGACGGAAAATACATTCCCGTTGATGAAACCGACGATATATTAAAGCAAGCGGCAGATAAATATTTTTCGGACGATATTTTGAGCCTTTGCGAAGCGTATTTTGAAAACGTCGGCAAGGTTTATGAGAAAACCAAGTGCGATATTGTCGGACACTTTGACCTGATAACAAAATTCAACGAGCAGGAACAGCTCTTTGATGAAAACGACCCGAGGTATATAAGAGCCTACCAAAAAGCCGTTGATAAAATAATCGAGGGATGCAAGGTGTTTGAAATCAATACGGGTGCTATCAGCCGTGGTTACAGGACTACCCCCTACCCGTCCGAAAATATACGAAACTATATTCGTCAAAAAGGCGGAAAATTCATTCTTTCAAGCGACAGCCACCAAAAAGAAACGCTGTGCTTTGAGTTCGACAGATTCCGTAATTTGCTGTAACAAAAATAAAAATTTGTAAAAGCTAAATATTTTTCAAATTGCTCTTGCAAAACTCGAGGAATTTATATATAATATAGAAGCGTTTTGCGAGAGTAATAATATTCGCAAATCAATAATTGCTACTGTGGCTCAGTTGGTAGAGCAGCGCATTCGTAATGCGCAGGCCGTCGGTTCGAGTCCGACCAGTAGCTCCAAGGGCAGAGATTATCTCTGCCTTTTATTTTTTCTTTACAACCTTGCCAAACGGCTCAGTTGGTCGAAGTTGCGAGCGCATCCTGTGGATGATGAAGCGAGCATAATGAGGTGAAGAAACAAGGAGCAATGCGAAGCGCTCCAAGCAAGCAGTGCGACTATGTTTCTGAGGGAAGAGCAGCTCATTCGTAATGAGCAGGCCGTCGGTTCGTATCTTGTGTTTTAAGTTCATTAAATATCTGTATTCAATATTGCGAAAATCTTTTTATTGTCAGGCATATCCATATATATTATATTGCTTCGACAAATAGGGAATTGAGTTTATGAACCAATTTTTAATTTATATATTTTCACTTCAAACATAGCAAATCCCCCTATTATATAGTAGGTCAAAATATCATTTGACAAAGAATGCAATATTTTCACCTCTATAAATACAACACTTAATTATGCCCAATGGGGGACGGATTTTATTCTGTTTTTTGTTGAAACAGTATAAATCTTTCAAAAAATTTTGAAAAAATAAAAAACTCCGCTAAATAATAAACGTAGTTCTGGCGAACCACATTACATACAGCGGAGCTGGTTAATAAATGATTAAATTTAATACATAATAGAAGTAAACAAAATATAAGGATATCAGTAAAAACATTTGCTTAAGAGCGTTTACTTTTAGAGGGCAATATAAATAAATCCTTTATGATAACCTTCGTATTTACACAGCTATTCTAATACGTAAATCAATATGGATTTATGTTTTCTCTTCCCTATAAAAAAATATCTTTAATGCTAGTCGGTTAAATCGCGGTTCCTATTGAATATAATTTTAGGGTTATACTGGATATTTTTTTGCTAAATAAATACTAAATGAAATTAGTGATATAGCTAATAAAGCACATACAGTGCCACTCGTGATAAACGATTTAGACGGTTCAAGTATGCAAGTTGATTCTTGGGGTATATTAGGATTATATTTTATTTTTAAAGGCTCACCGATATTTCTTCGTTGATTCTGTTCTTCGATTATTCCAGTATAAGTTTGATCATCAACTACATATTCATAATAAATGTCAAAATAAGTAGATGTATGTCCATAATTTGATCCTCTTGCTCCTTCAACTTTTGTTTCTACATGACTTATTGTTGCGTTTGTAACAATCCATTCTGTTTGCTTATTTTGTATTTGATAGTCGATGGATCCGTTCCAAAAAACTATCACAGAACTTATCAACAAGATAATTCCGACCGTTATAAGAAAAGCCGGTGAGCGTGTTTTTATTTTCCTTTTAGCATCATTCAAATTACTTATCGTCATTTATTCTCTCCTTTAATTATATCAATAGGAGAGAGCGATTTTTGGCTCTCTCCCACCAATGAAATACTTCATATTACAATAAACTGTTTGGAATAAGAAACACTAAAGTTCGATGCATCTGTTACATTGACTACAACTGTGTAACTGCCAGTTTCAGTCAGGAGCCATTCGCAAAAATTTATTGATGTGTTATTATTAGAGTAACATATTTGGTCTTCCTTGTAAATGCAGAATTCCCATTGGTATGGCTGATTACCACCTTCTGTTGAGGCAGTAAAAGTCAGAGTTTCGCCCAACTGAAGATTTCCAAATAATTCTATATCAGTAATCAAAAGATTATTGGGCATAAACTTAGCCTCTAGCGCTCGATTGGATAGAACGATAAAAGAATATTCCTCAGTAAGATTGTCAAGTAGTTTCCCATTTTCATACCACCCAGCATCTCCATTGAAATAATAAAATCTTTTGTTTTTTATTCAAGACAGTTTTTCTTCTTTGAAATTTATCTAATATTTTATATTATACCATGAGCTACTTCTTTTTCCACCCCAATATTATTAAAAGTTATAGGGCAATACTCCTTTATTTAGTATGTACTGCCCTACATAGAAAGAATTTATGTAATTGTTATTGAGTGGGAGTAAGCTACTTTTTGTCCTGTCGCATCAGTTTCATAAATCAAAATGTTATTTTAGGATTTATTTTTATGAAAAATTTTTTTAAAAATAAAAGGAAGTATCATCAATAATATTCCGCTTATCCCTAAAATCACTCCAAATATAATGAAGTTTACATTTGGTTTTAATACAGAAGTGGATTTTTCGGGAGATTGTGGATTGTATTTTATTTCAAACTCATCTCCGATTTTTTTATAATTTACAGACTCGATTAAACCGGTGTATACATTTTCTTCTGCACTGTATTCATATAAAATATCATATATAATATATTTATTTCCGTTTGTTGTCATACGCTCATATACATTAGTAACAGTTGCTTCCGTCTTTATCCAGTTTAATTGTGAAATCTCTTCTTTATATCCCGGAATTCCGATTATAATTGTAACCACGCAACTAAAAGACAGAACAATTCCCACAAAAAAAATAAATCCCGGCATAATATTTTTTACTTGTTTTTTGAATTCTCCAAAATCCGTATATGTCATATAAATTTGTATCGATCCTTTCTTGGCATTATTTATATTAACGATTCTAATGTTAAAATACAGTATATTTATACTGTATTATTTGCTTGTATTTCACTAAATTTAGCGAAGAGCGATTTCACTAAAAAATGAAATCACTCTTCAGCATTTATATTTATGTTATAGTAAATTGTTTCGTATAAGATGTAACAAAATTTGATGCATCCGTTACATTGATCACAACTGAATAATCTCCAACTTCTGTGGGGGTCCATTCAAAGAAATTTACTATTATATTATCAGAATAACATAATACATCATTTCTGTAAATAAAGACTTCCCACTGATATGGCTGATTTCCTCCAGTTGTATTGATTGTAAAGATTAGCTCATTAGTAGTTTCGAGAGCACCAAATATTTCAGTATTAGTAACCGTTAAGTTGTTGGGAATAAATACTGCTTCTAATGTACGGTTGGATAGAACATCAAAAGAATATTCTGCAGAAAGAACATTAATTGGTTTTCCGTTCTCATACCTAACAATAAAAATAATTGTTCTATTACTTTAAAGTGTATAGTTAATAATAATTTGACCTTACCATATTCTACATTTACCATCGAATCTACCATCCAAGAAATCTAATAAGCCTGCTATCATTGAACCTGCCGAAAAGAAACATGAAGCTATATCCCATGCTCTATTCCAACTTGAAGATCTAATTTCTTCATATGAACACCTCTTTACAGTTGAAGCTGTTTTACTTAGAACAGCTTCAACTGTATATTCAAACACATTATTACTTTAATACTTTAATATAGAAGATGATGAAAAGTAATAGCCCTACCAGTGAGAAAATCGTTGTACCCCATAAAACAGGAGACGGATTTTGATGTAAAGCAAAATATTCAAATAAAAGATTCAGCGGCGGTCCGAGACAAACCAATATCATTAAAATCAATGTTGTTATATTATATTTTTTCATAAAATACCTCCTTTTAGACTGTTCCCCATATAATATATAACAACTCAGGAATGGATTTATATTACAAGATATTTCTAAATACATTTAACATTATATTTTTCATTTTGTCAAGGAAATCCGTTTTTTACATAACATTAAATTATTTTATAAAACAAGAAGATTTATGCTAATCAGAATTTGTTGTGGTTCATTGATATTTTATTTAACAGTAACATATAATACTAACACTTTTCACCCTGCGTTTTATTGGTAATGCGGATAATATTTCATTGCGTTTTGTCGGAAGATGTGCTATAAATCATCAAAAAGGTGCACAACAACTTCACTTGAAAGATTTAATGAGATTTATCATCAACGAATCGGGCAATCATACGTTATCCATCCAAAGAATTTAAGTGTAAAAAATGATATTATTTATTTGCCGTCATACATGACATTTTGTTTATAAAAAAACGTGGATTTGCTATTTCTTTCACGACCATTTATTGACCACTTACGAACGGAAAACAGGATAAAAACACAGCGCTAAATTAAAAAGCAGTCATTTCAATGTATAAATGTATAAAATAAATGGCTGTTTTTCGTTAGTTTGAGTGTATTTCATATTTTTTCATCTGTTTCGTAATGCGCAGGCCGTCGGTTCGAGTCCGACCAGTAGCTCCAAGGGCAGAGATTATCTCTGCCTTTTATTTTTTCTTTACAACCTTGCCAAACGGCTCAGTTGGTCGAAGTTGCGAGCGCATCCTGTGGATGATGAAGCGAGCATAATGAGGTGAAGAAACAAGGAGCAATGCGAAGCGCCCCAAGCGAGCAGTGCGACTATGTTTCTGAGGGGTCGAAGTTGCGAGCGCATCCTGTGGATGATGAAGCGAGCATAATGAGGTGAAGAAACAAGGAGCAATGCGAAGTGCCCCAAGCGAGCAGTGCGACTATGTTTCTGAGGGGTCGAAGTTGTGAGCACATCCGACAGCTCCAAAACCTGTGTAAACACGGCGTTTTCGCAGGTTTTTTCTTTTTCAGAAAAGAATTTCAAAAGTCAATACGCAACAAAAAATCTCACTCTTTTTTACGGAGCGAGATTTTGTTTGTTTTTTCGATTTTCAGCCCAAGACCATCTATTGACCATTTATGATATTTAGGATAAAAGCATTTGCCCAATAGATTAGAAATTTATCAACAAAGCTGTTATTTCGGGATCCGCATGAATAAATGCGTTTCATCTTCGCCCGCAATATAAGCCCCATTATTCAACATGACCTTCTGCGAAGCGATATTATCCTTATTTACACGAAGGTATATCTCTTCTTCCAAGATAATGCTTTTTGCTTTATCAATAGTAAGTTTCAATCCCGCCGTTCCATATCCTTTTCCTCGCTTATCTTTTTTGATGCTGTAGCCGATATGTCCAGCTCCTTCCCGAAGCGTTTCCGTTAAATAATGTCTTATTCTGAATTCTCCAATTAGACAATCTTGGTCCCACAAATAATAGTATGTTTCGGGAACAAACCAATTCGGCATGTTAACAGGATGCTCATACGAAATCAAGGTTGGCAGGACAGCTTCAATATAGTCCTTGTATGAAACACCATTATACTGATTTGTTAAGCCGTTTTCATCAACAGGTAATGCTGTTGTGTATTCCCATTGAGCGACAGTGTCCTGTATATTTATTTTTCGCAGTTCCATCACATTATTACCTCTGCAAATCATAATTTATCAAATTTATTATACCATACCTTAAAGCATAAACTCAACCGCCGATTATTCGGCGGTTGAGTTTATGTTGGAAATAGAATTTTCTTCATATCCTTGCCTGCGCTTTCTATCAGATTTCCCATTGTGTTTGCAACATTTTCTTGCATGGAATCCGTCACATGCATATAGGTGTTCATTGTAAAGCCGGCATCCGTATGACCTAACATATGCGATACGGTTTTAATGTCCATTCCTTGTTCAAGGGATAAGGTTGCAAAGCTGTGCCGTAAATCGTGAAAGCGTATTCTCGGCACACCTGCTCTGTTCTGTATTCTGTGTAATCTTCGTGTGACTGCTGAAGTGTCACGTATCTCTCCTGTTACGATAGATATTTTTACCATATCACAAATCATTTCAACACTCCTTTCAAGAAAAAATATAAACCTATACACATCTTAAAATAAAAATGCATATAGGTTCATCATAGTTTTATTGAATTTTCTCTCCGACTTCATAGTAGCAAAAACACTAATTTAAGTCAAGTACTCTTAATTAGAAAAAATTTTGACCTTTACATATTGTTTATCCATCAAAAATGGAAAGGTAAAATTATATTTCCATTTCCCAAAATCTTCTGAAGAACAAGTGTATAAGGAAATTTTATTTACTGTTCTCCAAAACAGAACATCAAAAACACGGACAATAATTTCCGCCTACAGACGAACGTTTATTTTTGTATAACATATCGGAAATAACCGAATGCTGCAGTTGTGCAACCGTATTGTGAATATCTGTATCCGTTGGATCTGCAATAGCAAGGTGAACGGTGGCTGTTTCCCATACCTTTTCTGCAGTGCAGAAAAAGTTTTTGCCGTGTTTTATTTCAACTCAATGACTTTTTTCACAGGGTATTGCGAAATTACCAACGACATTTTTTCTTTTTGCACCCGTTCCATAGGATAGCGTTCGCTGTACACCGCCTCAACAACAAATGGCAAGTGAAAGACCATTTCCGTATTTGGATGCAAGCGGAAGGAATAAGACCCTGCAAGCTGAGGGTACATACAATCCCATAAATCCGCATCCACCCGAAGCATAAGCGCATCATCATTGACCAAAAGCGTATCAAACATATCCACAGTGCCGGTTGCTTAAGAATCACTATGTATGTTTACCCTCATATCCACAGGATATTTGGAGAGTACGAGTTGAAAATCGGTTTTGTATAACATATCGGAAGTAACCGAATGTTGCAGTTCTGCATCTCCGTAGCTTATTGCGTATGGAAAGTGTATAATCGCCTCGCTATTTTCTACTAACTTGAACTTTTTTATGGAGTTCAGTTGCGGGTATAAAGCGCTCCAAATTTTATCGTCAACCTGAAGCTTAAAATCGTCAGCCGCAAGAATTGTGTTATACAAATCGATTCCGCTGTTCTCATTGTTATTATTAATATTTTTTATTTTTACTTCAACATCAAAAACATACTCCGGAACATACTGAATAAAAGGGTCGCCTATATCTTTTGGTATATTTAGTTCTTTAATTTGATGTTCTTGAAGAAAATCATCTGTTTTAATAATTTTTGCAGATAAAACGGTTATTGAATAACCATTTCTGATTTCGCTTGAATCTTCATAGTAATTATCTTCATAAAAGACTTCTGTTCCCATTTCAAATTCTTGTATATTCGGTCTTTCAGCATTCATATTTAAGAATGCTATTTTTACAGTAGCAGAAAGCAATAGCATTACTGAAAAGATTGCAATGATTTTTTTCATTATAATTCACCTGTTTCAACTACATCTATTATTTTTCCGTCCTCAATGGAATAAATAATATCAGATAAAGATTTTAGTATTTCATACTCATGGCACGCAATAATCACAAGTGATTGTCTTTCTTTTTCACGCCGAACAAGACTCTTGACCATTTCCACGCCTTCCGAATCGAGAGAATTTGTCGGCTCGTCAAGAATAACGATTTCAGGTTTTTCCATAACAGCAGCGGCAATTCCCAATCGTTGCTTCATTCCTAATGAATACTTTTTATATTTTTTATCTTTTGCGTTTGAAAGACCAACGAAATCTAAAATCTCATCAATTTCATCGTCAGTCACAAAACCTTTAATTCCTGCAAGAAGTTTAAGATTCTCTTTTCCTGTATATCCGTCAATAAAAGCTGGATTCTCAAGGAGTGCGCCTACGCTCGGCGGAAATGAAATATCCTTGTGTAATTCTTTATCGTCAATATAAACAGAACCGGAAGTCGGTCTTATCAAACCGGTAATCATTCGCATCAACATCGTTTTACCGGAACCGTTAATGCCCTTAAAACCTGTTACCGTTCCTGCGTGCATTTCAAGATTGATATTTTCAAGAACCGTCTTCTTTTTTATTGTTTTTGTTATATCTGATAATTTTATATTAGCCATATCTATCACTCCCTATTTAATATGTCATACCGTGAAAACACAATAGATCCAATTATCATAGAAGATACCGTTACAATAATCGATATTAATATTCCCGTAGCGGCTCTTAAACCGTTATTAACTACTGCGTCGTTTCTTAACAGCATTGCATAGTTTGAAAATAAAAACGGTGTTTTGTAAAATGCTGCTGATATGATGTGTGTTACAGTAAGCATAAAACTCACATTTGGCTTAACCACAAGAGAAATTGTCATTTGCAACATAGACATTGCAACCATAATAAAAAACGGTAACACAAGCTTTAATCCTATATGAAAGCTTTTATACATATAATAATCAAATTTGTTATTTGAAATCGCAATACAATATTCCGAAACCTCTCCTGAGAATGAAGCTTTTGTTATCAGTCCAAAAATCATTATCGCTGAAAGAATAATCAAATTTATAATTGCCATTGTCACAATGATCCAGCAGCACTTTGAATACCACCATGTTTTTCTTGAACGTGTATTAATAAGGACAAATTTGCCAAATCCATTCAAATCCTTAAACGGATAAATTAATGTTATAAACATTGCAAAAACAAAAAGCAATGTCCATATTGACGGAAAAGAGAAACTTTGACCGATAACCGGTTTATACTCTTCTTTTCCTGCAAAAATATAAAACACATAATCTGCGAGAGAAGATGGAGTGGAAACGCTGTTTAATGTACAGAAGGTACGATACCTTATATAATAATCAAAGCAAAATGCTGCCGCCATACACAAAACAAGCAAATATTTTTTAAAACTTGAAGCGCAACCATTTTTCAAATCATATCTTAACGATCTAAAAAACATCATTTTTAGTACCTCGTATGATTGTAATCAATCCTGTAATTATGAATAATACTACAAGCTCGATTATTGCATTATGCAGATATATGAGATTACCCGCAGTAGCATGTAAAAATTTCAACGGCGAAAGCTCGCCGATATTTTGAAGCATATCCCTAAACATGCCTGTAGCGTAGTTTGCTATAAGCAATAGAATAAAGGGTACTGTTGTTACTGCAATTTTATTTTTCACAAAAAATGACAAAGCAAGACTTAAGCAAGCATATATACCCGAAAACAAAGAGGTAAGCAATGTCATAGCGATAAGATACATAATCGGATGTGTGAAGAACAGCTTTGATAGCATGATTCCGGAGTAATGTATATAACTGAAATTGTAATAAATATCCGGCTTTACGGCAGGGATAAAACAAGCAACGACTAAAATGTTAAGCAAAATAGGTATAAACGCAACACAGGCGCCTGAGAGAAATGTTGCAATAAATTTTGATATATAATAATTTTTCCTTGTTGTTCGGATAAGCACATTTTTTATGTAGCCGCTTCTAAGCTCAGTTGAATATGACCAACCGTAAGCAAGGCATGCTGTTAATGGAAGTAAAACATAAAAAATATACGGAGCTACGCTACTCATATCATCGGCTATCCAATATTGATAAAGCGTATTAACCGGCAACCATGGGTTTTCCGAAGCGTGAATCATACCGAAGCTTTTTTTAGAATATAACACGGATACAATTCCGGCAATAATAGTTATAATGCAATTTATGATTAGGGAAAGGTAAAATAATTTGTTATTAAAAGCTTTTTTCAATTCTGTTTTCAAGGACAATACCATTGTTATCTCTCCCCCTCTATTTTCAATGGAATATAGCATATTTTCCTATCAATATCTGTTCCGTTGAGCACAACACTTTCCCCAAGACAAATACAAATATTTTGATTTTCGAGTTCTGTTTTATTAACAATATAACAAAGCTTAAATCTTGCCGTTTCGTCTTTCTTTAATGAAAAATAATAATATTCGTTCTCCTCTGAAGACCTGGTAATATCCTCTGTTTGTTCAAGATAAGCGCAGAAATACGATTCATTTATCGGAAACTTATAGTCATCAGCGAACAGATACATATTTTCAAGTATATGTATATTCTCATCTTCTGTGCCGGTGTAAGACCTTTTTCTTTCAGACTGTTTTTCAATTGAAAGTTCTATACATAGGAGCTGCAAATTATTATCAATCAATTTTCCGTCAGATGTAAAATATTCGGTCTTTCCGTTGCTGTTGGGAAAATCATCTATTGACAAGCTCGCCTCACTTAAATCATTTATAAAGTATGATTTTTCTATGGTATATTTAAATACCGCTTCCGAGGTTTCATCATCTTTAATATAATAATTATTCGGGTTATCAACTACTTCAATAGTTTGCGATTCTATATCATTATCTTTAATGGGATTCCCGGTAAGAACACCAAGACCGAATCTCTTTAATTCATTAAAGTTGCAAGAAGAAAGTAGTAACAAGATAGAACCAAATAATGCAATTATGCAAAGAGGTTTCATAAGTTTTTTCGAATGCATTTTACTTGTTCCTCCAATAAAGAGTATTGTAAGACTATATATAAATAATCAACTTATTGATATCAATATCACCTCTTGCTTCTTTTAGTAAATCATGCTTCACATAATGTGAGTCATCGAAATAAATACACCTATACTATAACTTAAAAATACCGCTTTTGTCAATAATTTATGACGAATGCAGAACGAGGAGAGGATAAACGCAGAAAAAGTTTTTGGCGTGTTTTATTTCAACTCAATGACTTTTTTCACAGGGTATTGCGAAATTACCAACGACATTTTTTCTTTTTGCACCCGTTCCATAGGATAGCGTTCGCTGTACACCGCCTCAACAACAAATGGCAAGTGAAAGACCATTTCCGTATTTGGATGCAAGCGGAAGGAATAAGACCCTGCAAGCTGAGGGTACATACAATCCCATAAATCCGCATCCACCCGAAGCATAAGCGCATCGTCATTGACCAACAGCGTATCAAACATATCCACAGTGCCTTCTTCGTTGTCGGTATTCGAGAAACGAACTTCGACATCGTACACATATTCAGGTCGGTAAAGCAATTTACCCGTTTCATCGGTTATGCGTTCCGGCAGAGTGATTCCCTGTTTTTGCGCATATTCTTCATAAGGCACAATTTCAGCCGACAAAACGGTGACAGTGTATCCGTCAATGATGTTGTCGGAACGCCGAAAGTAATTTTCCCCGTATGCCACCGTATCCTGCATAGAATAAGTTTCAACGATAGGCTTTTCGGCGGTTGCATTGATATTCCATACCGCAAACGCCCAAACGGCAAGGAGCAATCCGATAAATGAAAGAATAGCTATCTTCTTTTTCATGCTTCGTCCCCCACGGTATGTTCCACCAAATGACCGCATTCCAATAAAAAGATTTCATCGGACAAGTCTTTTAAAAGCTCTCCGTCATGGCAGGATAGAATAACTAAAGCGCCTCTACCCTTTTCTTCTTGCACAATTTGCTTGACGAGTGTCACACCGTCTGCATCCAAAGAATTCGTCGGTTCATCCAAAATAACAATGTCAGGCTTTTCCATAATTGCCGCCGCAACGCCTAAGCGCTGTTTCATACCAAGCGAATATTTTCGATATTTCTTTTTGTCGTTAGGCGACAAGCCAACACGGGAAAGCGTTGCACGTATATCCTCGTCAGTTGCCACAGACTTAATGGAGGCGAGTATTTTCAAGTTTTGAAATCCGGAATAGCTATCCAAAAAAGCGGGATTTTCCAAAAACACGCCGATGCTTTCAGGGAAAGACAAATCTTTGCCCAATGTCTTTCCGTTTATCAGAATTTCACCCTCTGTTGGACGGATTAAACCGCAAATCAAACGCATCAACATGGTTTTTCCCGAACCGTTAATACCTTTAAAGCCATAGATAACACCGCTCTTCAAATTCATGGAAATGTCTTGAATCACCGCATTGCTTTTGATGGTTTTGGAAAGATTTTGTATTACAATTTCCGTCATGTCAGTTACTCCTTATTCAAAATATCATACCGTCGAAACGCACAAAGCCCGACCATACAGGACAGTACCAATAAAGCGACGGAAAGCACAATGCCGATTTGACAGTCCACGCCGTTTTGGATAAGCATGCTGTTCCGTTGGGACATCGCATAATTTCCCAAGAAAGCGGGATGCAGATAATAGGCGGACAACACCAAAACCCCTGCGCTTATGCAAAAGCTGAAAAACGGCTTTATCCACAAGGACGCAGTCATTTGCAGTACGGAAAAGGCAGAAACAATGAAAACAGGCATTAGGAACATTTGCAAGGTCAATTTTCCGCTTACAATCATTTCCCCCGAAAGTGCATAAATATTCTCGGCGGGCATAGGGATAAGTTTGTAAATGAGCGATTTCGATACACCTAACGAAAGTGTTCCTCCACCGCACAGGCAGAACAGCGCAATAACACCCCACAACAGCAGAAAATACAGAAAAACAGAGGCTACCGCCCAAACGCATTTGGAAAGCCACCATGCCGAACGGCTTTTCGAATTTACCAATACATTTTTCCCGTATTCTGTTAAATCCTTAAAGGGATAATACAGTGTCATATACAGCGGCACTAACATCAACAGCATCCAAAGTGCCGGAAACATAAAAACATTCCCGGGCATAGGTATATATTCTTCCATACCCGATGTCATATAAAACAGAAAGTCCCCGAATGTACGGGTATTTAAATTGCGCCCCTTTGTGAAAACAAAGCCGATGCAAAAGCCGAGAAAAAGCACAAGAGAAATGAGATATTTCAAGCCCTCCCGCAACATACCGTTTTTAAAATCGTATTTGCACAACCTAAAAAATGTCATTTTTCTTACCTCGCAGTACGGTCACGGCAAAGGAAACCACGAACAGTAAAACCGCCTCGCAAAGAACAACGCTGAGTGAAACATACACCTTTCCGCTGTGCAAAAACTGTATCGGCGAAATTTCAGGTGCATTGCTTAGGGAATTGGAAATATAGTTTATGAGAAGCAGGAAAAACAACGGTGTCAGCGTAACAACAAATACATTTTTGTTAAAAAATGTAACGGTAAGGCTTAAAGTTGCAATCAGTCCTGCAAATACAAAGGTTGCCGTGGTTTTCAAAAGCATATATCCGAACGGATGCGCATAGAAAAGCGGTGTCAGCGTTGACCACGGATGCGCACCGTAATAGACATCATAAAATACATCAGGCTGTATAGCAGGGACAAAAGCGGCAACCAGCATAATGTTTAAGAGAATCGGTATGGTGATAACCGCACCGCCCGACAAGAACACAGCGATATATTTGGAAAGAAAATAGTTTTTTCGTGGCGTTCTTGTGACAATACTTTTGATATATCCGCTTTTGCGTTCATTGCAATACGACCACCCATAGCCTAGCGCTGCAAGCAACGGCATTAACAGATAAAACAAGGAACTTGCGGGCGAAATGAATTCTTTTCCAATCCACTGCGTAAAAAGTGAGGTGCCCGGAAGTTCGGGGTTCAGCTCATAGCCCGTGATTTGTGCTGAATTCATGTCCATTTGTCCGAAGGTATGGTAAGCGTGAATACAGAACACAGCGGAATAAACGGCAATTGCCGCCGAGAGGCACAAAGCACAGAGAAACAACTTGTTCGTAAATGCTTTTTTTAGTTCCATTTTCAAAACCGATTGCATGAAAGCACCCCCTTATTCCGAATAAATATACTGCGTTTTTTCGGGGTTCAGCCCCAACGCAAAGAACAAATCTGCCGTGTCGTTCCCGATGTTTTTCGGAACAAAATAACCGACTTGGCAAGTCACAGATGCACTCTCGTCCAAATACACGCCCAAAAACTCGTTCGGATTTTCAGAGCGTTTTGCTTTGTCGTTTTCCGAAAAGGAAAAATATTCCATCTCGCCCGCAGGAAGAATTTGCCCGTCATCTGTCGTATACACCAAACGAAGCGTATTGACAAGCTCTGCTTCACCCAAAACAACGCCGTTCTTCTCTTTTTTCAAGGTGAATTCTACCACTACAAATGTGCAATCGGGATTTAACACGCCGTTTTTCGAGAGCCAGCCGTTCTCGTAAGCTCTTTCTGAAAAATCATTCTTTGAAAACGGGGCGGTTGTATCGTAGCTTTGCATGTTTGTGACAGTATAACTCGTGACACCTGTCGCCTCGCTCTCTACAAACACCGTTTCACCAAAGATATGGCGATTTTGCTCGTTCGGCGGTGTATCTGTAACAATGCCACCGTTTTGAAAACCGTCCCCGCCGCCGACATCGCCCACGACCTTTTGGAACTGTCCCTTAACATCCTCTTTTGTGCAACCTAAAAAGCATCCGATAATGAACAACAAAACGAGAACGATTGAAACAGCCCGCTTCTTTGGGTATTTTTTCATAGTATAAGCACACCTTTCAATGAATTTTAAAAGCAAAATAGAGTGAAACACGCACGGAGCTATTAAGTATGAACTCTAATCTTTATATATATCAAAATTATATTTTTTTCAATATTTACTGACGAATGCAGAACGAGAGAGGATAAACGCAGAAAAAACGAGTTGACATGTAAAAATGTCAACCCGATTTTTCTGCAATATATATCAATTTTTCTTCGGAAATACGATATCCGTTTCAAAGATTTTTGAATTCTCATCATATTTCCAACCGTAAACCGCATCATATTTTTTGAGCGTTTTCCGTATGCTATTTGTCCCTACACCGTGTGTTTTTTTATTTTGCTTGGTTGTTTTTAATTCGCCGTTTTCTGCTTTTGGCGAAATCGCACAACTGTTTTTAATGACCAATCCATCGTGCATATTGCCCTTTGAAAAGATATAGACCTGAATAAATCTTTCGTCTGCTTGTTCGGCGGCTTCGACAGCGTTATCAAGTAAATTATTCATCAGTGTAGATAAATCCGAATCCGATACATAAGCAAGATTTGCCGTTTTTACATCAACGGAAAACTTAATATTTTTCTTTTCACAAAGCGTTACATACTTGCTGATAATTAAATCAAGCATTTTGTTTTTGCTGATGCCCGTAAAGCTGAATTTTTCGATATTCGGATAAATACTGTCGATATAACTTTGAACAGCCTCTATATTTTCAAGATTTCTTATCTGTGTTAAATGATTCTTTATATCATGCGAAAAAATACGCATATCTTTGTTAGATTGCTCGATAATCTCAAAATATCTCTTGTCCTGTTCTTCACGGTCTTGAATCTTTTTAAGCTCATAGAGCTCTTTTGTATTTTTTAAAGAATACTCATAAATTATAAATACCAACACATTTGCAAACATCAATCCGATACACGAAATTGTCCATAAAATGCTCATGTTTTGCGTAAGCAGCATCTGATAAGCGATATATCTAAAACAAATTAAAACCATTATGCTCGTTAGCGGCATAATAAACAGCAACCAAAAATACTTGTTGTATGACTCGGTATTTTCTTTTTGAGCAAACAGCTTTAGTATAATTATCATCAAACTAAAGTATATCAACTTACTTGTAGGTACTATCACCAAATAAGCGGAAGGACTGCTTTCAAAAGCATTAAATCCTTTATATAATGCAGAACTCAATGCCATAATCAATATTTCAGAAGCAAACATTACAACCGTAAAAATCAATGAATGAAATACTGCTGTTTTAAAAGAAACATTGTAAAGATACAGAAGAAGCAGAGTGTATGTAACAAACATCAAAATTGTATTTATGTATGTGATGTTCAACTGATATATTACGCCTAAAAAAGCAGTATTTAAAAGCATTAAAGAAACTCTTTTTGAAGTATCTTTTTTAGCGTCAAACAGTGAATCGGAATAATACCAAAACAGCAAAAATTCAAAAAGATACATAAATATATCTGTTATAATTTTAGTCATTGTCTATATCCTCGCCTATAAAATCTAAAAAACGCCTTTTAAATTCAGGTTGCTTTCTCGTCGCAACGGAAATTTTCATATCCGAATACGGCTGTGCCAATATAATTTCATTTCTTTGAAAGCTTTTTATATAGTTCATATTCACTATATAACTGTTATGGGGAACGGCAAAACAGGAGGCGGTAAGCATGGAACGAAGTTGCTTCATGGTTTCTTTTATATTGTAATTCGTTTCTTTTGCATAAATAAAAACACCTTTAAGCTTTGCTTCGACATAAATAATATCGGAAATTTTGAGCCTTGCAACCTTACTGTCTTTCATATGCAATGTTATAACACTCTCGTTTATAACCGACATCGCTTTGTCAAGCGCTGAAAAAATACGGTTCTGCGTTGCGGGTTTATCAATATATCTTGTAACCTGAATGTCCATTGCATCATCTAAATACTGGTGATACGCCGTAACAACAAGGATAACCGTATTTTTATGCTTTTGTTGAATTTGCTTTGCAACAGCTATGCCGTTTGTATCTCCAAGCTCTATATCGAGAAATAATATGTCGTAAATTTCATCGGACTTTAATAAATCAGTTCCTGTTTGAAATTCATCAATACTGCATTCTGTATGACGCAGTTTGAAATATTCTTCCGCATAGCACTTCACCGACAGCCTGCATTCTATTACATCATCGCATATTGCAATTCGCATAATATCCACCCTTAAATAAAAAATCGTATAATCATTACTTTGATTATACGATAGTAAAAGTTATTTTGCAAGTCATCGGGATTTTAAGAAGGCATCAATTATATCGAAAATTATAATTTTATGTTCATTTGAGCATTTCTTTAACTTCTGTATAATTTCATCATCAATATCTGCATACAACGCTCCGGAAGCTATGTAATCTGTATTCGTTTTCAATTCTGAACAAATATCAAGAAAAAATCAAAATGACTGATTGTAAAAAAGCAATTGCTTTATAAGGCTATCATAAGAATTAAGCAATATTAAAAGAAGTGTGTGATATACTTTAATTTGAATGTTTCTAAAGAATTTTGCCTTACTATTGACAAGTGTTATCATATATTATAACACTATGGAATGCTTTTATATTTCTTGATTAATGTGGTGTTTTGTGGTAAACTACAAATACAATAAAACGAAGGGAGAGATAAGTATGATTTACGAACTCAGACATTTTAATACGCCCATTTTAAAGTTTTCTGCTGACGAAGAAAGCAGTGAACCTAATGTAGAAATCAAATGGGTTACGAAGAATACTTCTCTGCTCCCGTTGGATTTAGAGTTAAATGAAGATGGATTGTTTAAATGGCTTAAACATAGGACAATTCCTTCAAACCGTGCATATGTCAGAACCTTGTTGAGCAAATGCGGACTCAATCTTAACAGACCTTTAAACATTATCAAGGTTTCAAAAGGATTGTCCCTAAACGACTGTTATTGGATTGTTGAGGAAGGCTTTGAGGGTAAGTTTGAGAATTTCAACCTTTATGACAATCATTTGAGCAGAGTTTTAGCCGGCATAGCATTTACCGGTTACGGAAGCAGTGTTCGTTCCTCGCTTGCTTCAAGCCCTGAGTTTACAACAAACGGTATGTTACCAAAATGCTGGAGAAGAATAAAAGGTAAGATTTATTTGTATAAAGGCGGAACAACCGGTGCTTCAAACACGGGAATGGAACCGTATTCGGAGTTTTATGCACATCAAGTTGCCGGAGCAATGGAAATAGATTCTGTTCCATATAACATCTGCAAGTGGAAAGGTGAGCTGTGTTCTTATTGTGAACTTTTCACAAGCAAGGATTATTCTTTTGTCCCTGTCGGAAAAATAGTGAAAACCGGCGGTATAGCAGCCGTTAGAGAATTCTATGAAAATCTTGGCAAGGAATATGTAAAAGCATTAGATGATATGATTGTGCTTGATGCCTTGATTTGTAATACTGACAGACATTACGGCAATTTTGGCTTCTTGGTCAATAACAAAACAAACAAGATTGTTGCGCCTGCACCTTTGTTTGATCATGGCAACTCACTGTATAATTTCGCAGGAAGAGACGATTTAGAAAGTTATGATGCGTTCTCTCAATATGCAGACACCTTATTGCCTTGTGTATATGATGATTTTATATTGGAAGCTAAAAAAGTGTTAACAAAAGAACACAAAGAGCATTTACGCAAGTTGTTGCAATTTAAGTTTAAGAAACATTCGAGGTATAATCTTCCCGATCAAAGGTTAAAGTATCTTGAAAAGAGGATACACGAAAGAGCCCAAATGTTGCTTCAGTAAACTGAAAAATGAAATTCAATTAAAAAGTATAATCCCTGAGTGATCGGGGATTATTTTTTAGACTTTTAAGTTTTTCTGTGTAAAAATTATGCACACCCGTCGCCTTTTGACTACATTTCCACGACCATTTATTGACCACTTACGAACAGAAAGCGGGATAAAAACACAGCTCTAAATTAAAAAACAGTCATTTCAAGGTATAAAAGAAATGGCTGTTTTTCGTTGTTTTGAGTGTATTTCATATTTTTTCATCTGTTTCGTAATGCGCAGGCCGTCGGTTCGAGTCCGACTATCAACTCCAAAACCTGCGTAAGCGCGGTGTTTTCGCAGGTTTTTTCTTTTTCAGAAAAGAATTTCAAAATTCATTACGCAATAAAAAATCTCACTCTTTTTTACGGAGTGAGATTTTGTTTGTTTGTTTTATTTTCAGTTCAATAAATTCATTGACATTTAATCGTTATTGTTGGCTTTTAATCTTTCTCATTAAACAAGAAAGACATCATTCTTTTTTTGTGTTCGTTTATATCGGTCAAGTCCCATTCAAATCCGCTTTCTCTTGAACCTTCTAGATAATTATCCTTACAAATTTGCATCATAATTCTTAGTTTTAATGTTGCAACACTAACCGGATTAACTTTACGAGAATTATCGAGATAATAATCAACCTTAGCTCGTGGAGTCCAATTTGATCCTAAACTATTTGCTTCGCTACCAATCATGGCAAAATTACCGAAACAATTAATGTTGTTTTTGGTTAAGAAGCCGGTTTCATCTTTTGAAAGTGCCTGAGGGTAGTAGTGTTCTAAACTTTTTCTAGTCCTAGAAAAATAAAAATTGTTAAATGAATCCAACTCAAAATCTTTGCAACCCAGTCTGTCAAAAAATGCATCTCTTGGTGGGTCGCCCTTTTTTGTTTTCTTTCCTCTAATGTTATCAGCGTAAAACTCCCAAATTCTGTAATCCAGATAATTAAACACATAAAGCGGTATCCCGTTTGTTCCTCTGCTTGAATTGCCGTAAATTTGTTCAAAATCACCTATACTTTTCTGACTGTATTGCTCTACTCCCAATTTGTTATTCCTGATTATAGCAGCGTCAAAAGCATTCGGTGACGGAACATTATTGCTTTCATTAAGATTGCCTCTTTCTAAATAGACATCAAAAAATATTTTTTTGGTCAAACAATTAACAAAGTTATAATACCTTTTTTTACTTTCGATATTATTGACATCAACATTCTCCGCATACTCATCAAACAAGAACAATAAACAATACAGTAAATAATTTTTGCGTTGTTTCGGAGTAAATGTTACTTCAAGCATTGATAAAAGATTCACCATTTTTTCCTGTGCTTTATCACTGTCATTCAAATCAGAAAACAAATCAATTGTATACCAATGTTTATTGTCGAACTTTGTATATTTAAGATTCCACGGATTATTATCTCTCTTTTCATCTTCGTTAGAATGATGAACAATAAAATTGTCCAAGAAGTATTTTGCTTTAATAAGATTGTAGGCAAATTGCTTAACAAATTTTGATTTGCAGTCTGCGGAAGGTAAATCTAAAGCATATTCAAATTCGTTTAGAAGTTCTTTGTCATCAAGATTAGCCTGTTCTTGTTTATTGTTGCGAATTTGAGTGAGCTTTAATACAATCAGAAGGAAATTCGGAAAATCTATTATAGGTTGAAACATATCCTGTATGGCATTATCAGTTTCCGAGTTATCTTTTTCAATCTTGCTCTGTTCAAGTATAGTAGATAGTTCTTTTTGATAATCGACAGCTTTTGAATTAGAATTATCCGTTATATCAAAGCCTTTAAACTTAAAACTACCATCCACCTCAAAATACATATTGTCTTTTGGGTCGTGAATCAATCTTTGTGCGTATATATTCATTTCGCTGCAAATATCCCATATTTCCTTAAAGCATGACGCTTCATATTCCGTATGGAGACATTCAAATAATCTCGCTTTTACAATTTCGTGTTTTTCCAACTGTTCTCCACGAGAATTCATCACCTCAAAATAATGATTCAAGTCGATATCCTTTGGAACATGATAATGAATTATATGAACTTGATTTAGCCAATATTCGATGTATTTTTTAAGTGCCTCTTGTCCTAAACCTAATTCGTTTATTTCCTCTTTTGCAAACTTAAAACCTTTTGTAATACTAATCTCTGACTCTTCAGATGCCATATCGGTTTCTAGGTTTTTAAGTGTATAGTTTGATTTCTTTCGTGCCTTAAATGACAATTTACTGTTAAGATTTTCCTTAAAGCATTTCAAAATTAGATAAATCGTTGTCAGCCTTTGCTGACCGTCAATTATTTCATAAGTGTTATCGCCTCGATCATAGGATACCAAAGTGCCGACATAATACTTATTGTTTTGGCTTTTTTGGAAAGAATCGAATACATCTCGAACAAGAGCTTTGATTTCCTCTCGTTCCCAAGCATAGTTTCTTTGATATATCGGTATTTCGTAATTTCTAAATTCATTTCCTATATACAAATCAGAAATTGTTAAATCCTCAAGCGGAAAATCATTTTTCATTCTCATTGCCTCCCTGTATAAAGTTATATTGCTTAAAGAAGTGCAAAAAGCTTTCGAATATACCGTTATCGTCTTTTTCATCAATGCCAGAATCTATGTCCGCAAACACAATTTTATCTTTTGGTAAAGGAATTATAATCTCTGACAGCGCACTTAATAAAGAGATAGGTGAGTCAGACTCAATTATCAGTTTATAAATATTAAACGAATTGTATACATCCGAAAAGCCTAGTACAAAATTTTGAGCAGTTTTCCAACCCACATTATAATATTGAACTCGCAAAGAATACGCCCATATAAAAGCATATACTAAGAATTGCTCAAGCAAATTTATGTCTGTTTTTTCGGGCTTTTCCGGACAAAATCTATCTGCATATAATAACAATGCGGTATCAAGTAATAATCTTGTAATTCTGTTTCCAACACCTTTTTTGTTATTTTTTAGATTTAGTGTTTTGATTATTTCGTTACCATTAACCAAGAAGCCTTCATATTTATCGTTGTTTTGAATATCGGATAAAATATCAAAATAATGCTTTGCATATTCAAAAAACGGCTGACCGGCAATAATAGGCGCATTAATTTGAAACTGACTTAATTTTTTTACTCCCGAAACAAACGGCAAAGGGGATACATTAACATCATGTGCATATGCATAAGCCCCCTTATAATACTGAGCGTATGGATAATTATCATTTGCAGATACGCCCTTAAAAATATCAATATTTTTTTCGTCAAGTTTATATGATTTGTTACCCCTGATCCATTCTTTTAACCTGTATAAATACTCTGTAAATAATGACGACAGTTCGTACTGATTTGTTTCTTCCCATATCTTTACGGTTTTTTCAATCGTTGAAGTTTCAACATCACTCATTTCTCGCAAATGGTATGCTTTAAGTAAATCGTGAGGATACAACGCTTTGCCTCGAGCGTTTTGTGAATCAAAAAATTGAAATGCTTCAGATGCATTATCTGTTATTATAACGACGAATTGACAATTTATTTTGATATATTTACATATTTCGTCTTGATTTGGCAATTTTTGATTGCGTCTTAAAAACATATTGTAATTCTTTAAGATGTTATTTTTAGTGATTGATATATCGTTAATCTTTAATTCAAATACATCATTGATTTTTAACGATTTCAGCAAAAGCCAAAATGTAATTATTCGCTGTTGACCGTCAACTATTTCATATTGCTTTTTTTCATTGTTTTTATATAGAATAAGCGTTCCAACTCTATAAACCTCGCGATTGCTTTTTTGGGCATCCAGAATATCATCATATAGCTGGCTCGCATTTTTTACTGACCATTTGTATGGACGCTGATATCCGGGTATAACAATATTCATACCATTACTTTTCAAACTAACAGAGTTCTTATCCTTCGTATTGCTAATTGATTTATTAATAAAAAAATCTTCTATGTTCGTGATAGCAAGTGTTAAATTCCCCATTTTTTTCCTCCACTGTGACTTTTCTAAATAGTACCATAACTATATTCGTTTTGCAACATAAAGCGGTTCAAAATAAGATGCTGCGCCATTTTTTCAGACTAATATTAAAATCAAAACCGGGTTACAATCAATTATTCATATCAAACTTTTTCGTTAACCTAGCCATATACAATTCGTACTTTTCCATATTTTTGTTTTGCGGACAATTAAACATATCTGTATTGTATTCAGAATAGTGTATTCGCAACCGTTCATTGACCACTTACGAACAGAAAGCGGGATAAAAACACAGCGCCAAATTAAAAAACAGTCATTTCAATGTATAAAAGAAATGGCTGTTTTTGTTGGTTGGGTATTGAATAAATGTTATCTTAATAAAAGCAATTTTATATTATACGGGAGCGTCAACCTCGGTTTTCAGAAGCTCCAAAACAAAATAGCTCTCTTTTTCAACCTGTTTCGAATTAAAACCGCCTGCTACCTGAAATTTGTATTCTCTGTCAGGCTCGTCCATTCCGAAAAAGTTAATCAAAATAAAGGGGTCAACGCCATTATACGGTCCGTCATCAACACCGCCTGCCGTGATTTTTTCGTCCCCAAGCTCAAGCTCGAGCAGATAATCGGTGTAGGTGCAATAAGAGTCGAAATCGGGATTTATTTCCCCCTCGGAAATTAGGCTTCTGATTAAATTCGGAATTGCTTTTGCCTTTCCTCGTGCCTTGCGTGAGCTGTCCCTTCCGGTAAAAGCAAAAGACAATTTACTCATACGCTCATCCTCTTCTTCATCGTCATCATACGAAGAATCGTCAAAATACTCTTCAAACTGTCTTAAATAGTCCTCGCCGTCAAATTTGTCTCTGCTTAAAAAATACTCTTTCAGAGCATTAAAATAGTTTTCTCTTGCTTTTTCAAAGGTTGAATAAGTCCGAACGCCGTGTTGGTTAATTCGTTGCTCATCCTTAACAAAATCCTCGTCAAAAATTATGTTCCACACATATTTTTTATCCATTTTGATTCTCCTTTATTTAATCTAAAAATTTTAATGAACCGACTTGTTTTTTACTGTTCAAGCCATGTTCCTGTTTTTGTGTCGGTGTAAATGCCTAACTGTGAGTCAACAAGATTGTGGATTATGCGTGAGAGTGCCTTGCGTTCAATAGTGACCTCGTAGGGCATACTCTCAAGAAGCCTGAGTATCTCGTTCTGTCTTAAATGCTTTGCCGAGCTTGAGTGCTCCTTTAATATAAGATAGACAAAAAGCGGCGCCATAGTCTTTCTCTTGTTTTGCTTTAACGGTTTGTAAAGCTTATCGAGCAATTCGTCATCATCGGTGTAGAACTGTTCAAAATATTTTCTTGTAGAGTCGTCAACCGCTTCGATTGATATGCCATAGTCATGCATAACAATCATTGCAGCAAGCTGACACGCTTCTGCATTGACAATATAATCGGGTGCATTTAGTGTGAGAAGCTTGTAAACTCTCTGTGCGTGGCGAACAAGGCTTGCAGCACGGATATTTGTTCCTACCCTGTTCTCGCTTTCGGCAAACAAGCTGTTTATATACTCTTTATAATAGCTCCTCTCCTCATCTGTAACCGAAACATCTATATAATCTCGCATAAACTCCTTTTCATCGTCCCTGAGCTTTCCGTTTTTAACATAAGTCTTTGACAAATCCTTAATCCAAGCAACCGTTGACATTCTGTCGGAAATATCGTTGATTCTGTTCATATCAAAGTTATCTGTACTGAAGGCTTTAACATAGGTTGCCCAGATATAGAACAGCTTGCCGTCTCCTAACACCTTTTTCGCATTTTCATTCGTTCCGTCAAGCTCATCATCATGTTCTGCGATTTTCTTTAGCGCATCAAAGAGCGAAGCAAATTTTTTCTTTGCCTCATTTCTGCCATTATTACCCCAAGCAATACGGCAACGGTAGCTAAAGGTTCCTCCCCAGAATTTCGAATCGTCGTACGGACCCGGAATAAAGGTTACTCCGTCTTCGTTAAGGTTGTCATACATAAGGTCTATAAATTCCTCGGGAGTGGTTTCCGTTGTGAAGGTATGGGTATCCTCAACATAATTACACATAAAAAATCCCCTTTCATCAATTAAAAATTTACATAATAATACCAAAAAAAGCTGCACCAAAATTGGTACAACTTTCTAAACCGTAATTACTATATCATAACCGATGTAAAAATGTAAACACAAAACAGGAAAAATTTTTGAAAGTGAAGCAGATGCACCGTTTAAGGCACATCTGCTTGCTGTTAATTACATTAAGCCAATATTTACAAATATTCCGTTAAATCCATTTCGTTCTTTAACAATTCATAAACAACTCGTTCATTTTCACGGAATTCTTTCATCTCATATATACCAAGAAAGCGGTAAGCTTCCTCTCCTAAGCAGTTTTTGCTCTTTGCAAAAACAATTCTTTTAACTCTTTTAACATCTGACAAGTCTTCTCCATAGTTTTCTTTTGTAACCTTAGAGTTATGACTTTCGTAAATATATTTCCAGTCATTAGATAATGTGTTTATCCATCCAGATTGTGTTGTAGAACCAACGGTGCCGTCTTCATGAATTATTGATAAATGAGGAAACCAAACAATAGTTTCTTCATTTAACTTACAACTCCCACGATAATATTTTTTATATTCTTTTCCAAACAATTTTAAAACATCTGTTATCGTTTTAAAACTCAAATTATCCTTAATACTAATGTGCTTCGATTGCAAAGCAAGTTCAACAGGGTCTTGGTCTTCCCAAATCGGCGACCCTATATCTTTGTATTTACGTTGTATGTCTTCTACTATCTCGTCAATCTGTTTGTTAATCTCTTCAATGCTCTTGGTCATATCAATATGTTTTTGCGTTAAAGGAGCTTCCGTAAGAGCTGATAACTTTTGACGTATATCTATCTCACGTGATTCATCTTTTTCCTTGGTTTTCAAATGATATGATTCATAGCATTCAATTGCATAATTAATTTGAGGGAAATACAAATCAAGTAAATAGTATTTGTTATCTTCGGTTTTAACATATTGCTGAGAAACAGGTTGGATATTAATATTGCCGAGCTTATGATATATTGCTCCTACAACATAATTTTCATAGTCTTTTCTGTTTGTTCTTGATAATGTTTTAATTAAGTAATCTTTTTTATCCATATTTATACCCCCATTTTCTTTTATTCTACCACAACCGACAAAATACTACAATACACCAATGAACCAACTTTGACCGCACCCTGTTTAATATAATGGCGGTACAGAATTAAGCTGAATATTTTTTTGAGGGTTTGTTATGGGATTATTGGATTTTTTAGAGAACTGTTGCGACGCTTATGAAAACTGCCCGCCCAATGCATTGGCTGATGCACTTAAAAAGCAGGTCGAAATGGACCGACAAGCAATCAGAATGCGAAAGGCAATGACACGGAACGAACAGCTTACTTATTCTAAAACAATGCGTGAAGCAAAAGATAAGTAAAAAACGGTAAAAGCACCCTGAATGGTGCTTTTACAATACTTTGAGCCATTTTTAGTACACGGATTACAGTATAATAAAGCCGTAGTAAAAAGGAGGCGTTATTATGACCGATAATTTCAAGGCTCTTATTCAGGCGTTTAAGCAAATGGCAAAGGACAGAGGCGAGCCTGAGACTATGGAAAAACTTGACGAACTTGTGCGTGAACTCGGTGAAGAACCGCCGAAGCTGCACGAAAAGAAAATGCCTGTCAGCAAAAAACAGCATCCTAAAACGGAAAGGCATGAGATCTTAAAAAATATAAAAAGGATCGAAGACAAAGGAACAATCAATAAAATTATTGACATCTGCGTACCTTCATCGGAAATGAGAAGTTATCTCAAAACAAAAACGTGGACAGATTATGAACTTACGGAGCTGATTTTCGGCTCACAGATAAAGCTCGAAGATAAACTGAAATGCCTGTTTGATATAAAAGATTCCGAAATAGCTCTCGAGGCCTTCGGTGAAACATACAATGCGCTCGTTGAGCTTAAAAACGTCACAAATGGCGAGATTCTGATTGTTCACGATTGCTGGTACGATTACGATTTTCACGATGAAAACAGTGACTTCTACTGCCCGTGCTTAGACTATACGCAGGCGTTGTATGAGATAAGAGAGCTTATGGAAGTAGAGGAATGGGACTGGGATACTCTTTGCTGGACAAGAGTTGAAAAATGGATATATGACGAATGCGATATAATGGCCCGTTGGTACATCTATTATTTTATCGGCGACGAGGCCGTATATTTTGAATCGCGTGATCCGACAAGCGATCGTCGGGATTTTAAAGGCTATGTTGACAGCGCAAGTCTGCATCTGCCCGTACCGTTCAAGCCAGGCGACATAATTACGCTTGATGCCCGTCCATTCGCACCCGTGAATACCGCTGTTATTACCGAAACCGACAACAATTTCGACTGCTGCGGCACTCAGATTCTCTACCCCAACGAGAACGGTACATACAATTCTTTTGCTCTCAAACACGGGCACGGTTTCGGTGAGCATTACTTCCCTTTGCTCTCCCCTCTTTACAGAGCCGAAAAGTATAATGGGGAGCTTAAAGAAAAAAAGGCAATTCTTAAAGATGTTTCCGGATTTGTAAAAGCAAAGGAAAGCAACGGCAGAAAGCTTTACGACGCTTTGGGCAATATTGATGTTACGGAAGAAGCGATACGTGAGTACATCTGCATTGCCGATGTTTAACCGAATAGTGGAAAGCTGCTACTTCAAATACCTTTACACGTAAACAGATATGTTTATTTGAAGGCAGAGAAGCAGAAAACGTGAGGTACTATGAGCTGACACCTGCAACGTTTAAAATACTTGAATGTTGAAAGCTGTCGGGCGATATGTTGTAATCAAAACGAATTTTGCCGTATGCCTCGTTAAATAACGGCGGCCGTGTCGGATAACGAAACCGTACAATCCGCCCGTGCTAAATCGGGTAGGCTCTGACACCGGAGTCTTTATAGGGAAACCCACCCTGCAGTTGATACAGCATTATTAAAGGCTGTATCGCCGACGCAGGAGAAGACTATGGCTGTAAAATTCGTGAGCCTTATAGTTTTTGGTGGCTTCGTATCGCAAATAAAGACGGCGGTTGGGGTCAATACGCTTCTGTTTATGTCTATCACATTTGTGACAACGGTACGGTAAATCTATTTGAACGAGCTGCATACTCTGACGGCGTTCGCCCGGCAATTTGGGTAAAAGAAGAAACTTTATTTAAATAACATTAATTGTGATTATTGTGCTTCTCAAAAGTGAAGCAGATGCACCGTTTAAGGCACATCTGCTTGCTGTTCTCCGTTAAACAGGCATAACGATCCAACCAGAAAGCGTATGTCCTGAATATCTTGCCTCAACAATTCTTTTAGCTTCTAAAGAACTGATAGCCTCAACCATTTCGGTAATTCTCATGCCCTTGTTGTCAAGAAAGAACTGGCATTTGTAGGTACGCATTTGTAATTTCTCCTTTCTCATTAAACTCCGCAGCTTATGCTGCAGGAACATATTACAATAACGGTATGTCCCAAATTTGACCGCAGGTGCTTTATATAATAAAGGCACAGCATTAAGATCAAAATGAGGAGGAATAATAAAATGAAAAAGATTATGACACTTTCGCTCGCAGTTATTTTGCTTGTAGGTACATGTGTATTTATAGGCTTGAGCACCGTAAAATCGGACGGCTATTATGATTACGGCGACGATGACGAAGCGGCTGCCGAGTATTATGCAACATACAATTTCGAGGACGATTACACAACCGAGGTGCAGACAAAATATTACCCGTCAAGCACATATCAGGCTCAAACAAGGCAGGCAAGCTATTCTGCAACGGCAGCGTATCAAGCACCGACAAAAGCATATATCAACCATGTCGCATTGCAGGGTGCTGTAATTGTTGAGCAAGATGGCACATCAAGATTTACATACTGCCGAAAATGCGAAGCTTGCGGATATGTTGAATCAAACATGAAAATAAACACAGGCGGATCACACGGAAAATTAGTGTCAGGCTTCTACTGTCCAAAATGCAAAAATAATCAAGCCATTGAAATTGAACATTCAAAATATTAGTCAAAAGTAAATATATACTATAATATATAATTAAAGCCGTCGTAATATCTTTATCAAGCCCCGTCCTGTTTTTTCAGGGCGGGGTTTATGCACCTAAAAAAGTACATTCTAAATGATATAATATATGCGTAAGAAAAGGTTGGAGATATGTTATTTGTTTTTGGAGGTATGTTATGCGTTTTTACAGAATTGAAGCTACTATTCTTTCAGATGTTGAAATTCCGAGGAGAAGAACGGAAGATTTCTATCCCTTTGCCGATACAATGCAGAGCTTCTCTCAGTCATTTTACCTAAAGTCGGATAAAAAGGACTATGTTTTCGCCATAAACACGGGCAGCAATAACACTATGCGCTTTGGTGCGATTATCAACGAGCACAGCGATATAAACAAGGTCCTTGACAAATATATGAAGCTGTGCGGCTTCAAGGTTGAATATGACTTTATCGAAGAACAAGTCTTTGACAGCTTAAGAGTAAATCTTCGAATGGCTGACGGTGCAGATTTCATAAATGACGACGAAGAGCTTGCCAAAGGCTTTGGAATTCTCCCATTGTTTGAAAATCGCTACGGCAACGGCTTAAATTATGGCGAAAGCATTATAGAAGCTAAAAGTCATGAGCAAATTGTCAAAGAGGCACAGACTCATCTCTATTCGGACAGCTTTCTCCCTGAAATAGACAGAATTTATGCAGGTAAAAGCCTGAAACGCCCGATCGGTCATCCCGTTCACTATTTAGTGAGGACACGCTCGGAAGAAACAAGAAATGAGCTTTCTCGCTCGCTGATTTCGGCTCTGTATGAAAACGGAAGAATTTTTAACAAACGATATACCTACATAGATTTCTATTCGGACTCCAATTTTAATGAAAATGACCTTGAAGCACTTTACAGAAGCTGTGGCGGAGGTGTCGTAATCGTCAGATATCACTCCGGCGACACAAAAGCCAACGGACCTTTTGCCCGAAACAATCGTAACGGCATTGAGAAAATTTGCGAGATTGCAAAAATGTTCTATCAATCCGTGCTGACTGTTTTCTGGATAAATATCGACAGCGTAAAAACCCGTGATTTCTTTCTCGAAAATTTGACGTCAATGCCGATAGTTGAAATTACAGAGGATATGGCAGACTCAGAGCGTGCAAAGGTTTATCTGACAGAAAAAGCGAAGGAGTGCAAAATCAAAGCCGATAACAAGCTTTTCAATAATCTTAAGGATGGTAACAGCTACCATATTGCAGAGCTGAACCGTTGGTTTGACGAGTGGTACACGGACAAGCTGCACACTGTTGTTTACTCTCAATACAAAGATGTTAAAACGGCAAAAGCAGAAATTGTAAAATCGGCTCCAAAGGGAAATGCAGCCACCGAGTTGCGTGAAATGATTGGTCTTAACAGTGCAAAAGAGGTTATCGAAAACGCTGTTAACTTTTTCAAAATGCAAAAACTCTATTCCGAAAAGGGCTTGAATGTTAACCGTCCGTCGATGCATATGATATTTACGGGAAATCCCGGCACCGCAAAGACCACAGTAGCCCGCTTGTTTGCGCAGATAATGAAAGACAACGGACTACTCACAAAAGGTGATCTTTACGAGGTAGGCAGAGCAGATATTGTCGGTCAGTTTGTCGGCTCGACAGCTCCGCTTGTCAAAAAGTTTTTCAAAATGGCAAAGGGCAGCGTGCTTTTCATTGATGAAGCATACTCGTTGGTTGATGACAGAAACGGACTTTACGGTGACGAAGCTATTAACACGATTGTTCAAGAAATGGAAAACAACCGTGATGACCTTGTCGTTATCTTCGCAGGTTATCCCGATAAAATGGAGGAATTTCTCAATAAAAACCCCGGTTTGCGCTCAAGAATTGCATTTCATATAAACTTTGACGATTACAGCACCGACGAACTTATTGATATAGCCGATTTAATGATTAAAAGGACAGGCTTTGAATTTGACGAAGAAGCTCATAAAAAGCTCAACAGGGTATTTGACACCGCAAGAGAAAATGACGATTTCGGCAACGGAAGATATGTTAGAAATTTGATTGAACTCTCGACCTTAAAACAGGCATCCCGCCTTGCAAAATCTGATATTGATAATTTGACAGATGCTGAAATGCGAACTATAACCGAAGCGGATATTGCCGCACCGATTTTAAGCAACGAGGATAATGAATTTTCAGCAGTTATCGGCTTCTGATAAGGCAAGATTGGCAACTTTACGACCGTTTATTGACTTCAACGAACGAAATTCCAAAATTCAATTCGCAACAAAAATCTCACTCAAATTGGCTGAGTGAGATTTCGTTCGTTTATTCGATTTTTCGCCCAAGACCATCTATTGACCATTTATGAATTTGCTGTATTTCCGCCAAGTAAATTTCCCATTGTGTTTGCAATTATTTCAATGCACAAAAAACAGAACATGACTTCTCGCATAATATGATTTATGAATACACCCTGAAATAGGATAAGAATTTTATACGGAGTAATCAATAACGAAAGGAGTACGTTATGAATATACTGGATACCGTAGAATATAAAAGCGGGGATTTTCATATTGTTACTTGCCCGATATGCGGAAATGAAACCCTTGATATGTACTGGATTTGTGAGTGTTGCGGTTGGGAATACGATTACACCGCAGACGAAGATGAGAAATCAAGTTCTAACGGGATGACAATAAGAGAATATCGTGAAGAATATTTTAAAAGCCTATGAAGTAGGTTACGGTTCTATAAATCACAACGGGTATAATGCACGAAAAACCGTGCAAAGGGAGTGATATATTAGCAAAATAGGAGGTGCGAATATGAAGCGTTCAAAAAACGAGTCTATAATTGAGCTTGCAAAAAAATTTATTGGTAATTGCGACAATTTTGAAATTAAAGATTTAGATGCCGACAAGCAGTGTCTGAACAACTCGCCCGCAATAACTCTTTGTGCCGATTATATTAAAGAAAGATTTGATTTGTTTACAAATGAACAAGAGGAACATCTGATTGAAACAGGCAACAATGATTTAGACTCTCTTTGTTTATTTAAAAAAGGTATGTTCAGGCTGTTTTGCACCGATGAAATTAACACTCATCTTACAAGAATGGTAAACAGTTTTATAATCGAGGCAATTAACAACGGCAAACGAGTCTTAATTATATCGCCGTTTATCGACACTTTATTTGACAACTTGGTATTATCTGCCAAAAAAAGATATAAGCAATCATATTCAAATTGGTATGACGACAAAAAGCTCTATTTTTGCGAATATTCGCCGAACGATAACATAATTGAGTTAATTGAAAAGATTAAGTCAAAAATCTCTGAACTTAATATTGATATTTTGTACATTCCCTATCTTGAAAGCATAATCCGAAATTACGGTGTCGAGTTGCAAATTGATACATTGAAATACCTATATAATTTTGCTTTTGAAAAGGAAATTAGTGTTATTTCAACCATAACATCTCATGACCGTTTTGACGGTAAAAGCGACACTTCTTTGCTTCATCTTCAATGCAAATTAGATGTCACCTTATTAAAACAACAACTTCCGCAGGAGGCATTGTATATCACTTCCTTTTCAAAAGAAGTTGCAAGTTTTGAGAATTGGGATATATGGGATACTGATTATGATCTGCCTTCAACAACCTTTATAAAAAGTTCAGACGATTTCTATACTTTTGATTCGATAAGCAACTCGTTTTATTCAAATGATTTTCCGTTTTAATTCAAGAAATTTCCGTCTTGTTATTTGATTATGTCCGAAAAAGTACCACAAGTTATATGATAATACCGCTATGGCATAAGCGGTTTATATTAAATGGCGAAGCAGTGTCCTGACAGCAGTTGACGAAAAAATGTAATTTGTTATAATGAAAGCAAATAAGTGAACGGAGGTTTTTATATGAGTCTTGATTTAAGCACCGTGCCGACGTGCAAGCTTGTTGAGGAGCTCAAGAAAAGAGAGGGCGTTTGGGCAACCTCGGTCGAGCCTTATGAGGATTATTCAATTACCGTCGGCGAAGAGAAAATCAAGGATAGCGGACCGATTGTTTTATTAAAGATTTGGGATTGAATTAAATATTATTAATTAAGGTTTTATTATAAAGCATGGTATAATGTAGAAAAAATTAAAGGAGACAGTTTAAAATGGACGAGTTGAAAAAATTAGTTGAAAATTTAGAAAAAGAAAATGATGAAGAAAAACAAATTACTTTGTTACAGCAAATTGAATCAAAATTACTCAATGAATATAACATTGTAATTGAAGATACCGTTATTGAGCCATTGCGATTAGAGGCATATTATTACCCTTTTGAAAATAAAGGTAAATTTGACGATCCTTGTGCACACAAATGCACCAAAAAAATTAACAATTTCGGGAAACTATATTTTATTGAAGAAAGATATGGCTATCCAGGAATTGATATATGTTTATCGTTAGGAAATTACTATTTGTCTTTTTTGATAAAGAACTCACGCATAAAAGATACTTATTATAAACAAATGGACTTGTTTGACAGATTTCAGGATAAACGCAATGAAATTGAAATCATGGATGTTTTAGAAAAAGTTAAAAATAAAGAGAAAATTGTTTTTAAAACATCAAGAGTAGGATTAAAAAAATCACAAACTAAATTTGCACACGAATTATTAGCATCTGTAATTGAATTGAAAAATTCTTCTGGATATGATTTTGAACGTGGATATGGCAAAGAGTGGATGGTTGCAAATTATATGTTTGAAAACAATATACCTGAAACAGATGAAAATATAAAGACACTTTTAGGTTATAAATCTCAAAATGTTAAAAATTTAATCAAGGAAATGTACTAAATGCTTTATTTTTCATCTCAATTAAACACACCAAAATACAAGCCTGCGGCGGACAGAGTGTTCGCCGCACTCGATTTATTTAATATTAAATATAAATTATTAAATAACACAAATGATATCTGGGCAAGGGACTATATGCCGGTGAAAACAAAGTCGGGCAAATATGTATCGTTCAGATACAAGCCAAGCTATCTTGGCGGCTCTCCCGAGCTTCGCACCGATTTTCGCAGAGATATTGCACCGAATTTTAATATCAAAAAGCTTGTTTATTCCGAGATAAATTTTGACGGCGGAAATGCGGTCTTTTCCCCGTCGAAAGAAACAGTCGTTATCAGCGACAGAGTTTTTACGGAAAACTTGAAATATTCCTCTGCCGAATTGGTGCAGAAATTGGAAAAGCTGTTAGAGGCAAGGGTAATTATTATTCCGTCGCTTCGTTTGGATATGACGGGGCACGCCGACGGTATGGTGCGTTTTATCGATGAAAATACGGTTGTAACAAATGCTGCGCTGTCGCCGTATGGATTTGAAACGAAAGTTAAAAAGTCTTTGCAAAATTACGGATTTAATGTTATTGATTTCCCGTATTTCGATTCAAAGGGCGATAGTGCTATCGGTTGCTATCTTAACTTTTTAGAAACGGAGAAATCTATATTTCTGCCGGTGTTCGATGTTAAAACCGATAACATTGCTTTAGATACTGCGAAGAGTCTTTTTGACAAAACAATAATTCCCGTCAATATAGACGAAATTGCCGTAAAGGGCGGTTTGCTAAACTGTATTAGCTGGGAAGATTAAGCAACAAAGCGTTGGAGTTTGATTTCTCCGACGCTTTTTATGTTGTTTTGAATTTATTTCTGCATTTAGGCACTTTAAAGAACTAAAATTATGTCCTAAAAAAGTATCATAAGCTATTGCATAATATGAACGTAAGATGTATTATAAGGTCGAGGTGAAGATTATGATTGGAAGCAGACCAAAGAAAATGATAAATATGTATATTTACGATATACTTAAGTTAAACACCGATGCCGAGCATCCTATGACGCAAAGGGAAATCCAGAAGCGCCTTGAAAATGACTATGATATGACTGTTGACAGAAAGGCGATCAAGGCCAATCTTGAAGATTTAATCAATGACGGCTCGTATAATATTGAATACGCAACGAAAATCCGATTGACACCGAACCGCTTGACAGGTGAGATTGAGAAAAACGAGATTTTAACGGGTTTTTATTACAGCAATGTATTTACCGATTCCGAACTTCGTTTGCTTATGGATTCAGTATTGTTTTCAAAAAGCATTGCCACAGGCAATAAAAAGGAATTGCTTGATAAATTGAAATCTTTATCAAACAAATATTTCAAATTCAGCACGGCAAACATTCGGTCTTATGAATCCGTTGACAGAGAGATCAACAAAGAATTGTTTTACACAATCGAGATGCTTGACGAGGCTATAACCAACGGTTTACAAGTTAAATTTCTTTACAATGAATATGGCTCCGACAAAAAACTTCACCACCGTTTAAATGATGAGGGAGAAGTCAGAGAATACATAATCAATCCATACACTATGGTGGCAAATGGCGGTAAATACTATCTTATTTGCAACTATGATAAATATGACAATCTTTCACATTATCGCATTGACCGAATCAGCAATATTGAAATTTTAGACACTCCGAGGAAGCCGAAAAATCAGGTTGAGGGACTTGTGGGACTTGATGTTGCAAAATATATGCAGGAGCATATATTTATGTTCGGAGGCAAATCAATCAGAGCAAAATTTGAAATGCCGAGATACTTGATCTCGGATGTCCTTGATTCGTTTGGCTCAAGTGTAAATTTCACCGATATTGATGACGATAATGTACTTTCAAGCGTTAAAGTGAATGAAAATGATATTCGTTATTGGGCAAGACTTTATGCCAGCCAAATTAAAATTATCGAGCCAAAAGAACTTGTCGAAATGTGCAAGCAGGATATGGTGAACGCTTTAAAATTATATGAAGAATAAAAGGTATTTTATAGCTACAAAACTGCAACGCACTTCAAGATGATAAATTTTTAATACAAAAAGGCTAACCCCACGGATAATGCTGACGCATATCTGTGGGGTTTAACGCATTATTGTTAAAAAGATGTTACTTTAAAGTAAAATTGTCATATTAACGCCAGCTTTTTTCGTGGTATTTTTTATGCGTAAAAAGTCACATAATGCGTTTCGATAAAGTGGATGTGGCATTTTTGCCCCACCCGGTTTTATATAATACCGGTAAGGTGGTGGTAGTATGAGCAACAGTAATACAAAGAAAATTTTAGATGAGTTTTTTAAAAATTTAAAAGATTTGGGCGATATGCTTTCTAAAGAGGATGCGGATGTTGCCGTTGAATCGCTTCAAGTTGCATTTGATGATTTGAAACTTATGAAAAAAGAAGCAGTACAAAAGAAAAGAGAAGCGGAACGCAAACAACGAGAGGAAGAAAAAATCCGCAAGCAAAAAGAACATATTGATAAAGTAACCTGTATGGATCTTCCGCTTGATTGGAACAATCCTTTTAATAAAGATGAGCGTGCATCCGGAATATATATCGAAAGCATTTCAGATGCACTTGTAAAATCCTTGACCACTCTCGGAAAAGTTGATATTGAATTCATTGCGTCGGTTACAGGCAATGATTATAAAACAGTTATAACCACCCTTAAAGGTTCTATTTATCAAAACCCATTGACTTGGAACGAATGTTTTTATCAGGGATGGGAAACAGCCGATGAATATCTTTCCGGCAACCTTATGCAAAAGTGGAAAGCGGCAAAAAAAGCAAACAGAAAGTATAACGGTTATTTTAAAGATAATGTCAAGGCTATTGAGTCTGTTCTTCCGCCGACTGTTGCAACAGAGGATATTTATATCACTCTCGGCTCACCGTGGGTGCCGTCAGATATTATTGATGATTTTATCGAGCATCTTTTTGGCGAATATTTAAGATACCGGTATGATAATGAAGATTACCTAGAATATCTTTCTGTAAAGCATGATGAACTTACCGGAACATGGGAAATACCGCAAAAAAATCGATATAGATACAATGTAGCAAGCACCGAAACCTATGGCACTTCCAAGCTTGAGGCTTTGTTCATTCTTGAAAAGACACTGAATATGAAAACTATCGCTGTAAAGGATACAGTTGCTTGTCAGACAAACGCTTCGGGTAAAAAGCAAGTTATCAATAAAGGAGAAACCCTGCTCGCTCTTGAAAAGCAACAAAAAATGATTAAAGAATTTCAAGATTGGGTATGGAAAGACAAAAAACGCAAAGAGCGTTTGGAAACAATATTTGAAAATAAATATAGTTGTGTTCGCAGGAGGATTTTTGACGGCTCGTTTTTAGATTTTCCCGATTTATCTCCAAATATAAGTCTTTTTCCATATCAAAAAAATGCGGTTGCAAGAATTATTTTTACGCCTAACACGCTTCTTGCACATGATGTCGGCAGCGGAAAGACTTATATAATGATTGCTTCGGGCATGGAACTTAGAAGAATGGGACTCTCAAAAAAGAATTTGTATGTCGTTCCAAACAACATTGTCGGTCAATGGCATAAAATTTTTCTTGAAATGTATCCTAATGCAAAGATTTTAACCGTTGACCCTAAAAGTTTTATTCCGTCAAAAAGACAATCGGTGCTTGAAAAAATCAGAGATGAAGAATATGACGGTATCATTATGGCTTACAGTTGCTTTGAACAGATACCGCTTTCGCAAGATTTTTACATTTCCGAACTTCAAGATATGAAAGAAAAAATCGAAACCTTATTCAATGATTCAAAAAAGATAACAAAAAAGCTAAATAAAAAAAAGAAACAGATTGAAGAAGAATTTTTTCAAATGGTAGTTTCTCTCAATAAAATCAACAGTGGCGTTTTCTTTGATGAATTGGGCATAAGTCGTCTTTATGTCGATGAGGCACACAATTACAAAAATGTGCCTATCGAAACGAAATCGGACAATGTTCTTGGAATTACCCGTAGCGGTTCAAAAAAGTGCAAGGATATGCTCGATAAGGTTCGTGTGGTTCAAAAAAGCGGAGGCGGAGTTGTTATGGCAACAGGAACACCGATAACAAACTCTATTACCGACGCATTTATTATACAAAAGTATTTGCAAAACGGTGAGCTCGGACTTCTTGATTTGCAGAATTTTGACAGCTGGATAGGTATGTTTGCCGAAAAATCAACAGAATTTGAAATTGATGTTGACACTTCAAACTATCGCCTTGCGACGAGATTTTCAAAGTTTCATAATCTGCCCGAACTGACAACGCTGTTTTCACAGATTGCTGATTTTCACCATATTGACGAGATTAACGGAATACCCGAGTTTGACGGATATTCGGATGCGCTTATCGGCAAAACGCAAAGTTTTGAACAATATCTAAAAAACATTTCCTCCCGTGCCGATATAGTCAGAAAAGGGACAATCAGCAAAAGAGCGGATAATATGCTTAAAATCACAACCGACGGTCGCAAGGCGGCGCTGGATATAAGGTTAGTTGACAAAAATGAGCAATTTACACCTCAATCAAAAGTGTGCCGTTGTGCCGAAAATGTTTTTGATATTTATCTTAAAACCGACGGAACACAACTTGTTTTTTGTGACTCGTCAACACCTAAATCAGACTTCAATATGTATGACGAACTCAAACGAATTTTGATTGAAAAAGGCATACCGTCATCTCAAATTGCTTTTGTTCATGACGCAACAACCGAGGCAAAAAGGAACACATTGTTTAAAATGATGAGAGAAGGAACCATGCGTGTTTTAATCGGTTCAACATTCAAACTCGGCATCGGAGTTAATGTTCAGGACAAGCTTATAGCCATTCATCATCTTGATGTTCCTTGGAGACCTGCTGATGTAGGACGGATTTTGCGGACATTCAAAATAAAAAAGAATGTGGAGGTAAC